>NZ_CP011032.1:1275833-1893750 GCF_002310815.1 Pseudoalteromonas tunicata
AATTCCGAGGTAATAGGATCACCGTCACCTAAACTTGCGATATCAATTTTATTACCATTAGCAAATGATTTTGTTTTACCTAAATAAATCTTTGCGATTTCATCTTGATCTAGAGTTACTGTTGAAGATGGATGGACTACCACTGCAACTTCAGCCATTACATTTAAACTCGATGATAATAAAAATACCGAAATTAGCTTATTCATATTCAGACTCCTTAAAATACCAAATCTACGCCAAATGCGATTACGTCGCTGTCTTTGTTTGTAATGGCATTATCCACTACCGTGTAGTCGACTTTAAATGCTGCCGATGGATGGAAGTCATAACGAACCCCAAATGAATACGAGCTTGAATCTATAGTTGTTCCTGCAATTGCTGCATTCGTTAAGTCTCGAAGTAATGGGGCATTTGGATTGGTTGGATCTGTTGATAGAGGAAGCGTGCCATAAACAGGGTGAACAAAGGTGGTTGGTATGGTATTAAATTTACTTTTCTCGTGTTCTACATCTCGACTTTCATAGGTCATATGAATGAGCCAATTATCAATTCGATAACCTGCCGCTAGGTAAAACTGCTTTTGTGGCGCGACAAAGCTATCTTTGACCTCCAGTTCGGTATATTCGCCATCGAGTAAAAAGTTTTCATAATCGATTGAGAATCCGATACCTAAAAAACTGCCATCATCTCTTTCAATTAATAAGTCATCAGTTTGCGTTGTTAACCCATAGCTATTTAGACCTGCAATCAAACCTGTAAATTCGGGGGAATTTTGTGCACTAATACTTGTTTCTGCAATTAAATAGGCAGCGCGCAAGCTTAACCAATCGTACGCAAGCGTCCAGTTGATACCGGTAATTGCGTTTAATTTAGCTGGGTCATTATCAGTAAATGTGGCCACATCACCACTGTAAGCTCCTCCAATGAGCTGTAATGTTGAATCCCAACTCCCAAGTTGGGAGTTGTAGACAAAACTAACTCCTTCATAAGTAGAAAATGCGAGGTTATAAACAGATTTAGGTGGACGTATCCAGCGGTAGGCATATCCAACATCAAGAAAATCAGAATAACGATAAAATGGCACTCGCATTCTTCCAGCACTCACTTGGGTATGATCATTGATTTGATAAGTCAGGTAAGCCCATTCAAATTCAGCATTGTAATCATTTTCCCCTTTAGCAACAATTTGAGCTGTTGCTGAGAGGTTATCTTGTAAGTCGGCAGAAATTTGTAGTGCAAATAAACTTTCATTTTCAAATGAGAGCTCGTCGCTATAACCAAATAATTCAGTATTCTTATCTAAAGCCATGCCACCAATCACAGAAGCAAAGCCATTAATCCTCACTTCAGCGTGTGCAGGAATACTTGAACAAATAATAGCGATCGTTCCGGCTAAGAGTTTTAATTTCATATGGTTTCATCCTGAGTACTATTTTTATAAAAATCAGTCTTTGCAAGTGTAGTAACTCGCTGATTTTTTGCAAAGTTTGTATGAAATATAAACAGCTCTAACTGTGAGATTTTGGGCTGCGCACTGCGCAGCTAAGACAGGTTTTGATTATTTAGTACGAGAAAAGAAAAGCTCAATATTTTCTGTTAATTGTTCTTCAAATTGTTCTTCAAAGCTATTTTTATCCGTTTTAAATAATGTCAGGTAAATACCTACTTTTGCATCATCAAGGTTGCGCTGATTTATGCTGTATTCCCATTCAGGTAAGCTTTTATCAAAACGAGGTATGACGCTTAATTCGGCAAAATAAAATTGATGTAAGTGACTATTTACAAATGTACAAAAGCTTTCAACGTGGTCAATTCCTTGTGGGCCAAGGCAACCGGGCTCTAACCGAAATAACACAGATAATTTTTTTTCTTTTGGGATAGACTGCATGTTTTTAACCTTGAGCTCGCTTTAAGCTAATCTTAGTTGAAAAATAAAATTATAAAACTTGATAGCCAAACCAATCAGGATGCAACACTTGGTTTTTGCCGCTCGGTTCTAAATGAATATGATAGTTTAAATCTAATAGAGAGACCCTAAAACAATCATCAACATCATATAAGTCATCTTTATGTTGTAATTGCGCATTACTTAAAAGTTTCTGCATTGCCTTCTCTTTTGCTTCATAGCTAGATTTTGCTACAAACAAACCAAATTCATGCTGCTCTGCGAGGCTATCTTTTCTATAACCACCAAGGTTTACAAAAAATAATTTTAATTCAGAGTGTTGTTCGGTTTCTCTTAAAGATATTTTGTAACCATCGATTTCAGTGAGCTGGATATAAGAGTCAAGATGGACAGAATTTTTGTCGCCTATCCAGCGTTGCTTTAAAGTAGTATAGGTTTGTTCTATGGATTCGCCGGTAACAAATTGCACATCATGAATTTCAATGTTACCACCAAAAATACGTCCACCAAGGTAGGCTAAATATAAGTTCATAGCATTTCTTCTTATAAGTTAAGTAACTAAGTTTATTTGTTATTTTATTCCAATACCAGTTTTGGCTGTTAAACATTAAAAACAATATAACACTGAGTTTATCGTGATTTGTTGGTATCATCTGCCAGTAAATGTTTAAAGAGAGTGTGACGTGTCAAAAGAAATCGCCTATCAAAAGATGAATGCGTGTTCAAATGCGCATTTTCATCAATGTTTTTATTGTGGTTGTATCGCCACTGAATTGGACTACGCACCACCAAAAAAATACGCCAAAGAGTACCAATTATCTGAAGATGATGGTGATTTTTATGCCGTGCCCAGTTGCTTTGAGTGCGTAACCTTGCTGTCGGGTTGTCAGGCTGCGTATGTGACACTCAGGCGAGATAAACTCAAAGCGTTATTAGCTAAAAAATATCAACAAGCGCTACATGTTTATAATGTGTGGCAAGAAGACGAATTAGCGCTGCTGGATGATAATTTAGCAGGTAGTATTGCGGCAGGTTTGAAACTGGGTAAAGAGTCGCTTGAACGAGTTGATTTTATTGGTTTTAGCTATGAAGTTGGTGGAGATGTTCATCATGTTTTACCTGCGGCAAAAATCCAAATTAATATTGATCAATATACTTTTTCAAGTACCAAAGCAGCCTTAGAATACGCCAATAAAACGTACCGAATTCCAAAAGCAACGCTTATCGATTTACTCGAAATTTATCAAGATGATTATAACCAAGCAATTTATCGTTTTGGCCAAATGCAATTAGAAAAAGAGCATGATAAAACATTAAAAAAGCGCTGTACCGAGTTTGCTAAACTACATAAGCAAAATGTCAAATTTGTAATTCGTACCGTAGAGCATTTTTTAAAAGAGGATGAGGAAATGAGTATTGAGACTGCGTTATGTAAATTGCAGCAACGGATCTAATCTTTATTCAGATCTTTATAACAAAATTGGTTTTCGAAAAAGATTTATTGCTCTTCTCATCAGCATTATTTGCCACAAGAAATGACAAATAATCGATTTCTATATATTAATTAAATCTAAAAAATATTTTTTAGTTATTAAATGATTAGGGTCAAATTTGGCCCTAAGATCCTTTCTTTGCCCTGAATTCTCTCAGGTTAATAAAATGTTTCTGTTTATTGCTTCTGAAATAATCAGTAAAAAGAGTAAGAGCTCTAAACTTTGCAATTTAGATGGTTTTTGTTCTATCTATCTGATTTTAAATGATTTTAAACTCTTACCTTAACGTAAACTGAATGTAAATTTTATCTTGGCGCAATCTTGAACTCTGTGTTAGCTTGTATTTAATTAGGTAATATTGTTAAGTTGAAGTTAACTGGAGGCGTTGTGAAAAATACAAAAATAATGCACCGAGCATTTAAGCTCAGTACATTCTCTGTGCTCATTGGAGCTGCTGTAAGTGTACAAGCACAAACAGTTGATTGTACAAATATCGAACCGTGGCAAAGTGGTCCGGCTTATACGACTGGCCAAAAGGTACAAAAGGCCAATGAAGCGTATAAAGCTAAATGGTGGACTCAAGCAGATCCTGTAACACATTCAGGTCCTTGGCAGGAGTGGGAAAGCTTAGGTGAATGTTCTGCTACTACTGAACCAAATATAGACCCGACAGTTACGCTTACTCAGCCAAGTGAAAACACTGTTTTAACTGAAAAAGACAGCGTTGTCATAAAGGCGCAAGCTGCCGATGCTGACGGTATAGTCAAACATGTTGAGTTTTTAGTTGATGGTCAGCTAATTTTAACTGACAGCAGTGATCCTTATGAAGCAACTTGGGTGGCGATTAAGGGGGCGCATACACTTACAGCGATTGTCGAAGATGACAAAGGTGCACGAACCACTTCTACAACTGTAACTGTTAAGGTTGATGCCGTGGATCCTGGTAATCAAGCACCTACATCATCGTTAGTTATTTCATCCGGTTCTACCAATGTTGACATTAATGACAGCGTTGTCTTGTCTTTGGCCGGTGCGGATACTGATGGTCAAGTAACCACTCTTGAGTTATTTCAAAATGGCCAATCAGTACAATCAATTCAAGGAGATGGGGGCAGTTATAGCTTTTCTTCAGCAACAGCAGGGCGATTTGAATTTAGTTTAATAGCAACTGATAATTTAGGTGCAACAGCAACAAGTGCATCAATTGTTATTAATGTTAAAGATGCAACCACTCCTCCTGATGGTGACAGAGATGCCTGTAAACCAGAGGGTTTGTATCAAACTCCAGGTGTAAATACTCCGTATTGTACTGTCTATGATAAAGATGGTCGCGAAGAGATGGGGGCAGATCATCCTCGTCGAGTTATTGGTTATTTCACCAGTTGGCGTACTGGAAAAAATGATCAGCCGAGTTATTTAGCCAAAGACATCCCGTGGGACAAAATTACTCATATTAATTATGCATTTGCTCATGTTGATGCCAATAACAAGGTATCAATAGGCGATGCTAATGCGGTTAATAATGCTGCCACGAACATGGAGTGGCCGGGTATTGAAGGCGCAGAAATGGATCCAAGCTTTAGCTACAAAGGCCATTTTAATCTGCTTAACAAATACAAAAAGCTTTACCCTGATGTCAAAACATTAATTTCTGTTGGTGGCTGGGCTGAAACCGGCGGCTATTTTGGTGCTGATGGCAATCGCGTTGCTAGCGGCGGCTTTTATACCATGACGACTAATGCTGATGGTTCAGTGAATCAAGCTGGTATTGATGCATTTGCCAAGAGTTCAGTTGAGTTTATCCAAAAGTATGGATTTGATGGGGTTGATATTGATTATGAATACCCATCGTCAATGAATGATTCAGGTCACCCTGATGATTTTCCAATTTCCAATGCTCGCCGTGCAGGGTTAAATGCATCATATCAAGTCATGATGAAGCGTTTACGTGAAGAACTTGATATTGCAGGTGAAAAAGCGGGTAAACATTATATGTTAACTATTGCTTCACCGTCATCGGGTTATTTATTACGTGGTATGGAAACGTTCCAAGTCACCAAATATCTCGATTATGTAAACATCATGTCTTATGACTTACATGGCGCGTGGAACGATCACGTTGGTCATAACGCGGCTTTATATGATACAGGTAAAGATTCTGAGCTTGCTGCCTGGAATGTCTATGGCACCAAAGAGTTTGAAGGCATTGGCTATCTCAATACTGACTGGGCCGTGACTTATTTCCGTGGTGGGTTAAGTGCAGGTCGCATTAATATTGGTGTGCCATATTACACCCGTGGTTTTAGAAATGTATCAGGCGGTACCGATGGTTTATGGGGTAAAGCTGCACTTCCTAATCAAGCTGATTGTCCGGTTGGCACCGGTGTTGGTGAGAAGAACAACTGCGGTAATGGCGCTGTGGGCATTGACAACCTTTGGCACGACTTAGGTAAGAATAACGAAGAAATTCCTGCTGGTAGTAATCCGCTATGGCATGTTAAAAACCTGCAAAATGGCATTGTGCCATCATATCTTACCGCTTATGGACTTGATCCGGCCAATGTGCCTGACGACCAGTTAGTTGGAACTTACGCGCGTAAATACGACAGTGTTGCGGTTGCGCCCTGGTTATGGAATGCAGAGAAAAAAGTATTCCTATCGATTGAAGATGAAGAGTCGATGGCCACTAAAGTTGATTACATTATCAATAAAGGTCTTGGCGGTATTATGTTCTGGGAATTAGCGGGAGATTTTGATTATGACTCCGTGAAAAAAGAATATTTCATGGGTTCAAGCATGACGTCGATTGCTTATGAGAAGTTCAATCAAGCCTCATATTATGATGTGAATAAAGGTGCTGCTGACTTTGTTCTTCCTGCTGAGTCGGTTGATGTATCTTACGTAGCTAAAGACTTCCCTGTGGGTGATAAAAATTATCCTATCTCACCAACATTTGCATTTACCAATAACTCAGCCCTTGATTTAAGTGGTGCAAAAATTTCGTTTGACGTGCCAGTTTCAACATCGGCGATTTTCAAATCAAATTGGAATGCACAAGAGAAACTAGGCATGGTTGTGCAGAAGAATGCCTCAAATGCTGCTGGTAATAATATTGGTGGTTTTGAAAATGAATTCCACCGTTTTTCAATTACCTTGGTTAATGAGTTTGGCAATGTTGTGAAGTCGTTTTTACCTGGTGAAACCATTAATACACAAGTTATGTATTACATGCCAATTACCGGCCCGGTTAATTTCACTATCGAAAAAGATGGCAAGGTTTACGCTGCGGCCTTTGAATATCCCCAGTTACCACAAGCGACACAACCGGGTGACGGTGGTGGAGATGGTGGCGGCAATACAGATGGTACCTGTGAAGGTGTAAAAATTGCTGATATCCCAGTTTATCCAAACTTCCCACGCAAAGACTGGGCGGGCAATCCGTCTCATGCTAACGCGGGTGACTTGATGGTACACAACAATGCGGTATTCAAAGCTAAGTGGTGGACAGCCACTGAGCCAGGTACTGCTGATTGGACAAAATCTTGTAGCCTTTAAACAAACTAAACCGAGGGTGAAAGCCCTCGGATTTGAGGACGTAATGATGAAAAATATCTTTAAAGTCTCGTTAGTAACCAGTGCGATAGGGCTTTGTGCTTCGATGGTATCACACACTGTTTCGGCTCATGGTTATATGGATAGCCCAAAAGCAAGGCAATCTTTTTGTGAAGCTCAAGGTGGCTATTGGTGGCCTGAAGATGGTTCAAATATTCCCAACTTAGCATGTCGAGCTGCTTTTTTAGAATCTGGTCATGTGCAGTTTATTCAAGAGCATGAGTTTTCGGTCAATACGGCTGATTTTTTAAATCAAGCCGCTGTTGAAGCTAATATTCCAAATGGCACTTTGTGTAGTGCGGGGAGTAGCCAAAAACGTGGGATGAATTTGCCTTCACCACATTGGCAAAAAACAGTGGTAACACCTAATGCTAATGGTCAAATTAAGGTCCGCTTTCGTGCCACGACTCCACACAACCCAAGTTTTTGGCAATTTTATTTGTCTAAACCGAGCTTTAACTCAGCCACCGATGAATTGAAGTGGCAGGATTTAGATTTGGTTGAAAGTTATGGCAATGTTGACTTTGTTAAAGACCCAGATGATAAACGTTACTATGAAATGATGGTTTCTATTCCAGCTGATCGCAGTGGAGAAGCCCTTTTATATACCCGCTGGCAGCGAGATGATGTTGTTGGGGAAGGTTTTTATAACTGTAGCGATATCATTATTGAACAAGATGCAGTCACACCGGTCGACTGGTTTGCATTGGGTTATTTTGTTCGCCAAGGTCAAGATGCGAATGTAGGTGATATGGTTTGGTTGCGCTTATTTGATGAAAGTGGGCAAGAGTTGATTAATCAGCAACTGATGATCACAGCTCAAAATCAAGCATCATGGCAAACACAATTGGCTCAATCACTCAATCTTGATTACAGCCAATATCTACAAGTCGGTGTGAAAGAGGCGGATGGCGCAATTAATTTTGATGCGAGTAATTTAGCGTCAAATCAATTGTTTGCGATTAACAAAGACTACAGTTTTGCATTATCAATTCAAGCACCTGCAGATAATACCGCACCTATAGTTAATGATATTGCAGATATTACACTTGATGAATCGAGCTCAATCAATGTGCATGTTCATGCTTTTGATGATCAAAATGATCCAATTACGTTCAACTATGATGTACCTGCACCTCTGAATTTCACAGCCGATGGTATGAATCTGACCTTAGTCGCTGGCGAAGTGACTACAACGACTACGGTGAGTGTCGGTGTCACCGTGAGCGATGGTCAATTAAGCACTACTAAGCGTTTTAATGTCACAGTAAATGATACAACCGTGGTTGATCCAACCGATCCTATCTGGCAAGCCACACAAGCTTATTCGGCTGGTGATGTGGTTGTGTTCAACAAATCAAAATATCGCGCTAAGTGGTGGGTAAAAGGTGAGCAGCCAGATGAAAGTGCAGCATGGGAGCTTATTTCCGATGATGCGAGCAATCAATGGCATGCAACAAAATCTTATTCAGGTGGCAGTGAAGTGAGTCACTTAGGTAAACAGTATAAAGCGAAATGGTGGACACAAGGCGAAGAGCCAGGCAAAGCCGCAGTATGGCAAGTACTTTAACTATTTATTTTAATTAAACAACTGAGAGAAAATTATGTATAAAAAACTTACCTCAGCATTAGCAGTGGCAGCAGCACTGACTAGTATGCACGCAACAGCAGCACCTTCAACGCCAAGTTTAAGCTGGGAAGACCAACTTTATTCATTTGTTGATGTCAACATTGATGGCCAAGGTTCTTATAAATCATTAGTAAAACGTAAAGACCAAGTAGAAATAGCGATTAAATGGAGCGCTTGGAGTGGCGAAGGCGGTGACAGCTACAAAATTTTATTTGATGGCATTGTTGTCAATGAAGGTCAATTAGCAGCGGGTGCAAAAACAGGCACTATTACTTTTCCTTATACTAAATCGGGCCGTCATCAGTTAACAATGCAGTTATGCCAAGGCTCTGAATGTGCAACCAGTGCAGCAAAGCCGATTGTCATTGCCGATACCGATGGCAGCCATTTAGCGCCATTGCCAATGAATGTAGATCCAAATAATGGTGATTTTAATACCGATCCAACTAAAGTCGTCGGCGCTTATTTTGTCGAGTGGGGCATTTATGGCCGTAATTTTGATGTCACTAAAGTGCCGGGTAAAAACTTAACTCACATTTTGTATGGTTTTGTGCCTATTTGTGGTGCAAATGAGTCGCTAAAAGAAATTGAAAATGGCAATAGCTGGCGTGTACTGCAAACAGCTTGTGCCGATTCGCAAGATTATGAAGTCGTTATTCATGACCCATTTGCTGCAATTCAAAAATCATTACCAGGAGTGGATGCAAAAGATCCTATTCGTGGTACTTATGCACAAATGATGGCGTTAAAACAGCGTTATCCAGATTTGAAAATCTTACCTTCGGTAGGCGGTTGGACGCTGTCTGATCCATTCCATGGGTTCACTGAGAAAAAGAATCGTGATGTGTTTGTTGCTTCTGTTCGCGAATTCCTAAAAACATGGAAGTTTTACGATGGTGTAGATATCGATTGGGAATTCCCAGGTGGTGGCGGTCCAAATGCGAACCTAGGTGATCCTGTTAAAGACGGCCCAGCCTATGTTGCATTGATGCAAGAATTGCGGGCCATGTTAACAGAACTAGGGAGCGAAACCGGTAAAGAGTATGAATTGACTTCAGCCATTGGTGTCGGTTATGACAAAATTGAAGATGTAAACTATTTGCAAGCTGCGCAGTACATGGATTACATTTTTGCCATGACGTATGACTTTTACGGTGGTTGGAATAACGTAACAGGTCATCAAACTGCACTTTATTGTGGTGAGCACATAAGCCCTGGTGAATGTGCAGGTACTGGCTTAGATGACAAAGGTGAGCCACGTAAAGGCCCAGCTTATACTGCCGATAATGCAATTCAACTGTTACTACAACAAGGTGTAACGCCAGATAAAATAGTGCTTGGTACTGCCATGTATGGCCGTGGTTGGGAAGGGGTTTATCCTGCAAATGCGAGCAATCCTGATAATCCATTTACAGCGCCTGGTAATGGAAAGTTAACCGGCTCAACTGCGCAAGGTGTGTGGGAAGCGGGTGTAATCGATTATAAAGGGATTAAATCATCGATGATTGGCGCTGCAGGTACCGGAATTAATGGTTTTGAAGTCGGTTATGATGAACAAGCGCAAGGTGCTTATGTTTGGAATCGCTCAACCGGTAAACTGGTTACCTACGATAGTCCACGCTCTGCAATTGCAAAAGGCCAATATGCGAATACGCTTGGTTTAGCTGGGTTATTTGCATGGGAAATTGATGCAGATAATGGTGATATTCTAAATGCAATGCATCAAGGTTTGGGTGGGTCGGGGACGCCGGTTAATGCAAAACCAGTCGTTAGTTTACCTGCGTTATTTACAGTTAAAACGGGCGAGCAAGTGGCTGTTTCTGCTACTGCAACCGACCGCGATAACGATCCGTTGACTTATGTTTGGACAGTGCCAGCTGCACTCACGTCAACAGGAAATGACAGCGCTGACTTAGTTGTGACTGCCCCAAATGTAAGCGCTGATACTGACTACATTGTTTCAGTTGCGGTCTCAGATGGCAAAGCAACAGTAACAAAATCTGCCACAGTGCGAGTGCTGGCGCAAGATGCAGTAAATAATCCACCTGTGATTGATACTATTGCTGATGTAATGGTTGACGAAGGCAAAGGCGTAAGTGTTTCTGCGGTTGCATCTGATCTGGATAACGATGCGTTAACTTATAGCTGGACAGTGCCTGCAGGTCTAACTCAGGCTGGCAGTGGTGCAAATATTACATTAACAGCAGGTCAAGTGACGGCTGATACAAACTACACTGTGTCAGTCGCTGTTTCTGATGGTAAAGCATCAGCTTCAACCAGTTTTGTCGTGACAGTAAAAAATGTTACATCAGGCGGTAATACTACGTGGCAAGCCGGTAATATTTATTTAGCGGGCGATACTGTGTTATTTAATGGGAAAGAATACCGAGCTAAATGGTGGACGCAAGGCAATCAACCAGATCAAGGTGGTCCGTGGGAAGAAGTTATCCCTGATGATGGTCAAGTTCGCGCTTGGCGTGCTGATTTAGTTTATAACGGTGGTGATACAGTGGTGCACAACAATGCAACTTATAAAGCTGGCTGGTGGACTAAAGGTGAAGAGCCTGGTAAAGCGGGTGTTTGGAAGCTTCAATAAATACTCAAATGAAATGAGATAAATTAAGTCGAGTGTACAAACACTCGGCTTTTTTATGCAGATATAATTATCAAGTGACTGATAGTTAAACAGTGTTACTTTCTATCATAACCTCAGTTTTTAATAAGAGGTTTAGCAACATATTAAAAATAAATAACTAAGTTGTTCATTTCTAGTCAGAGATTTTTAAAAGTATAAGGTGGAAGTGTAATCGAAGGTGTCTTGATTTTTATTACTTTTATCCACCTAAATAAGGAGCAATAAAAAACTCCCAGAAGGGAGTTTTTTAAATAACTTGCGATGGATTTTGAATCCAGCATTGAGGTTAACTAATTGATTATGCTGAAATTAGTCCTTTTTAAACTCAGGAATGACTCGTGCAACTTTTATCATGTTTTCTTTTACTTCAATAATTTCAATCGGATAGCCCGCAATACGCAAACCAACGTTTGCTTCAGGAATTTCCTCTAAAAATTCAACAATAAGGCCGCTAAAGGTTTTTGGACCATTAATTGGAAATTGCCAATTCATTTCTTTATTAATATCACGAATATTGGCACTGCCATCAACTAGGTATGAACCATCGGGCTGTAATATCACTTCTTCACTGGCTGAGCGTGCCATTGTGGTAGTGAAATCGCCAACGACTTCCTCGAGAATATCTTCGAGTGTCACTAAGCCTTGAATATCACCATATTCATCAACCACTAAGCCGATCCGCTCTTTACTTTGTTGAAATTTAAGTAATTGTGTATTAAGCGATGTGCCTTCAGGAATATAGTAAATCTCGCGTACGGCACGTAATAAATTCGCTTTAGTGAACTGCTCTTTAGTGAGCAGTCTTAATGCATCACGAGAGTGAATAAAACCAACTGCGTCATCGATTTGGTCGCGGTAAAGTAAGACGCGAGTATGTTGAGCATGAGTCAATTGTTTCATAATAGACTTCCACTCATCATTAATATCAATCGCAATAATTTCATTACGAGGGATCATCACATCTTCGACAGTGACCTGCTCTAAATCAAGAATCGACATCAACATGTTTTGGTGGTGTTCGGGAATTAAAGAGCCTGATTCATATACAACTGTGCGTAATTCTTCAGTGCTTAAGCTGTGCTCTTGAATATCTTTATGACTGATGCCAAATAATTTTAACAAACCATTAGTGATCCAATTAATTGCAACAACTAAAGGAAATAACACTATTAATAATATTTTTAATAAAATTGAGCTTGGAAACGCAATTTTTTCAGGATAAATAGCAGCCAGTGTTTTTGGTGTGACTTCAGCAAAAATTAAAATCACAAAGGTTAACACAAAAGTGGCAATGGCAATGCCGACGTCGCCATAAAGGCGCATACCTATAATGGTTGCTACTGCAGATGCGGCAATATTAACTAGATTATTACCGATTAAGATCAAACCTATGAGTCTGTCAGGTCGTTTGAGTAAGGCGCTAACCCGTAACGCACCTTTATGATTTTCTTTCTCTAAATGCTTTAACCGATAGCGGTTTAAAGACATCATGCCGGTTTCAGAGCTTGAAAAATAACCTGAAATTAGCACCAAGATTGTTAAGATAATAAATAAGGTACTGGTAGATATGTCGTCCAACTAAAATTTTCCTTCCGTTATTAAGGATGTTTATTAAGGCTTAGCTTTAAGTGTGAGTCAAGCTAAAACTGAGTCAGCAGTATTTCTTTAACAAAACGACTGCCAAAATAAGCCAACGTTAAAACTGTTGCTGCGACAATGATTGCTATGACGTTACTTTGACCTCGCCAGCCACGAATGTGGTGACCCCACACGACAGTAGCAAAAATGATCCACGCTAATATTGAAAGGGTAGTTTTATGGATAAATTCTTTAGCAAACATATTTTCAGAAAACGCAAAACCTGATGCTAAAGCAAAAGTGAGTAATAAAGTACCAACAGTCACTAATTGATAAAGTTGCTTTTCAACTAACATCAAAGGAGGTAAGTGACTATAAACAATTGATAAATCTTTTTCTTTTAAACGTTTATTGATGAAATAAAACTGCACGGCATACAAGGTTGCAATTATAAGTACGCAATAGGCCAAAAAAGATAATGAGACATGGGTCACTAAGCCAACATTAATATTGAGTGATTGCAGCACAATGTGATGAGGAATAAATAAGCTAACTACCAATAAGATTGCAGCAAAGCCATAAACTACTGGTAATAATAGGGTTGCTGGAAAACGCAATGATACCGTTGTAACAGACACAACAATAATCCAACAAATTAAAAGGGCCACGTTGGTAAAACTTAAATCTTGACCACCTTCAGTGAATACCGAGTTCACCAATAATGTCATGTGCGCCAAAATTGCGATTGTACTGAGTAGAATCGTTTTTTTCTGGCTAGGACCTTCTTTATGAAACAACCGGCCCATTACATGTATGCTGGCCAAGCTATAAAAGGTAAAAGCAATAAAAGTTAAACTGACTAATAACATGTTAAATCGTTTAGAGGCATTAAGAGCGCCACTTCGTTATTTTGTGCTGTTATTGTATTTTAACCAAGGTCACTTGCATAGTGTAGATCGTTAATAGTTAAAGATTATCTTCTTATCTTGAATCTAGGCTGTTTTCTAATTGCAATTCTTAGGTATAATCGCCGTAATTTTGTAGCATTAGCGGATAAGTTTGCATGTTTGAAAACTTACAGGAACGTTTAGGGAAAACCCTAAAGAACATTAGCGGCCGAGGTCGTTTAACTGAAGATAATATTAAAGATACCTTGCGAGAAGTGCGCATGGCACTGCTTGAAGCTGATGTTGCACTCCCTGTTGTACGTGACTTTGTTAAAGTCGTTAAAGAGCGCGCAGTTGGTGTTGAAGTCACCAAAAGCCTGAGCCCAGGCCAAGTTTTTGTCAAAATTGTTCGTCAAGAACTTGAAAAAGCGATGGGTGAAGCCAACGAAGAGCTTAACTTAAATGCTCAGCCACCTGCAGTCATCATGATGGCAGGTTTGCAAGGTGCTGGTAAAACAACCAGCGTTGCCAAATTGGCTAAATTCTTAACTGAGCGCAAGAAAAAATCTGTGCTTGTTGTCAGTGCCGATGTTTATCGCCCTGCGGCAATAAAGCAGCTAGAAACACTTGCCACAGAAGTTAAAGTCGAATTTTTCCCAAGTGATATTTCACAAAAGCCGATTGATATCGCCAATAATGCGATTAGTCACGCTAAACGTAAGTTTATTGATGTTGTAATTGTTGATACTGCCGGTCGTTTGCATGTCGATAGCAACATGATGGACGAAATTAAAGCGCTTCATAGTGCAGTTAAACCAATCGAAACCTTGTTTGTTGTTGATGCAATGACAGGTCAAGATGCCGCCAATACGGCTAAAGCATTTGATGAAGCATTACCACTGACAGGCGTGATTTTAACCAAAACCGATGGTGATGCCCGCGGTGGTGCTGCGTTGTCTATTCGTCATATTACCGGTAAACCAATCAAGTTTATGGGTGTAGGGGAGCGTACTGATGCACTTGAGCCATTTCATCCAGACCGCATTGCGTCACGTATTTTAGGGATGGGCGATGTACTTTCATTGATCGAAGAAGTCGAAATGAAAGTAGATAAAGAACAAGCTGCAAAAGTTGCCAATAAAGTACTTAAAGGTGATGATTTTACCCTTGAAGATTTTGCCGATCAGTTAAAGCAAATGAAAAATATGGGCGGAATGATGTCCATGCTTGATAAATTACCGGGCATGTCAAATTTACCTGATGCAGTTAAAAACCAAATGGGTGATAAATCATTCATCCAAATGGAGGCTATTATTAGCTCCATGACAATGAAAGAGCGTTTACGCCCAGACATTATCAAAGGTTCTCGCAAAAAGCGTATAGCGTCAGGCTCAGGGACCCAAGTGCAAGATGTGAACAAGCTTTTGAAGCAGTTTACCCAAATGCAAAAAATGATGAAAAAGATGAAAGGCAAAGGCGGCATGATGAAAATGATGCGCGGAATGAAAAACATGATGCCACCAGGAATGTTAGGTGGACCTAAGTTTTAATTCAGACTTTTTGTCATTAAAAAAACAAAAAAGAGGTGAAAACCTCTTTTTTGCTATAAAAACATAAATTTAATTTTTTGGTAAAGTCGTTATAAAACAGTCGCTCTTCGTTTTATCACAATAAAAATAGCCATAAAACGCACTTCGAGCTTGCATTAAGAGCAAAAATTCGTACAATTCTCCAGCTCTTCGAAAGGAGAGTATTAATATTAATGAAAACAGTCAATCTATTTAGAGGACGGTATGGTAACTATTCGTTTGCAACGTGGTGGCGCTAAAAAGCGTCCTTTCTATCAAATTGTGGTTGCGGATAGCCGTTTCTCGCGTGACGGTCGCTTCATCGAGAAAGTAGGTTTCTTTAACCCTATTGCTCAAGGTCAGGAAGAGAAAATCCGTGTTGATCTAACCCGTGTTGAACATTGGGTTGGTCAGGGTGCATCTCTTACAGATCGCGTAGCTAAAATTGTTAAAGACGCTCGTAAAGCGGCTTAATAGGCGTAAGTGTAACCATGAGTCTAGAGAACACCTCAATAGTAGTAGGAAAGCTCGGAGCCCCTTACGGTATAAAGGGCTGGCTTAAGGTACATTCATTTACTGATGATCCCGTAGGGATTTTCGATTTCAGCCCATGGTTGATAGGTCAACAAGGTAAATGGCAATCCTTTAAAGTGGTCGACTGGCGTCGTCACAGTAAGGGATTTATCGCTAAGTTTGCGAACATAGATGATAGAGATCAGGCGCTTGTTTATACAAATGCTGAGATCTTTGTTGAGTTGTCGCAGCTACCAGAATTACCGCAAGGTGAATTCTATTGGCGAGACCTCATCGGTATGTCGGTTACAACTGATAAAGGTTATAGCTTAGGCATAGTTGATGACTTGATGGAGACAGGATCAAATGATGTTTTAGTTGTTAAAGCTAACAACAACGACGGTTTTGGTCAGGCAGAGCGTCTCATCCCATTTTTAACAGATACTGTTATTTTAAATGTGGATGCAGAAGCACGCCAAATTACGGTCGATTGGGATCCTAGCTTTTAATGGTAAAAGAATCACAGTTATGGGTTGGGGTGATAAGCCTTTTCCCTGAAATGTTTGATGCGATTACCAAGCAAGGCGTTACCGGTCGAGCAATGAAACACGGTTTAATCGATTTTAACTGTTGGAATCCGCGGGATTATGCTTTAGATAAGCATCGTACTGTAGATGACCGTCCTTACGGGGGCGGACCTGGTATGTTAATGATGGTTGAACCACTGCAAAAAGCAATTGCGCAAGCAAAAGCGGCTGCAGGTGACGATGCAACTGTAATTTATATGTCGCCACAAGGGCGTAAATTAGATCAGCAAGGTGCGGCAGAACTTGCCACACATAAAAAACTGATCATCGTAGCGGGTCGCTATGAAGGTATAGATGAGCGAATTATAGAGTCATGTATCGATCAGGAATGGTCAATCGGTGATTTTATAATGAGTGGTGGTGAACTACCTGCAATGACATTAATCGACACAGTCGCTCGATTAATTCCTGGAGTGCTAGGTCACAATCAGTCAGCAGAGCAAGATTCATTTTCGGATGGCTTGTTGGATTGTCCTCACTATACTCGGCCGGAAATATTGGATGGTAAACAAGTTCCTGCTGTTTTACTCAGCGGAAACCATCAAGAGATCGCGAAGTGGCGGCTAAAGCAGTCATTAGGGAGAACTTGGTTAAGACGTCCAGACTTGTTGTATAACCTAGCTCTGACTGAGGAGCAGACTGAGCTACTTGCTGAATTTCAGCAAGAACATAACTCTGTTTGTGGCTAGAAGACAGTTACACCTAGGAAAGTGAGAAATATAATGGCAAAAGTAAACCAAAATTTGATCAAAGTGCTCGAAGATGAGCAACTTAAGAGTGACGTACCTGCGTTTGGCCCTGGTGACACGGTTAACGTAAAAGTACGTATTAAAGAAGGTGATAAAGAGCGTCTACAGGCGTTCGAAGGTGTGGTTATTGCTAAGCGTAACCGCGGTTTACACTCATCTTTCACAGTTCGTAAAATTTCGAACGGTGAAGGTGTTGAGCGTGTATTCCAAACACATAGCCCTTTAATCGATAGCGTAGAAGTTAAACGCCGTGGTGCGGTTCGCCGTGCTAAGCTTTACTACTTACGTGAGCGTTCTGGTAAATCTGCACGTATTCGTGAGAAACTTAACTAATACGTCTGATTTTTCAGAAAGCAAAACAGGCCGGTGTCGTAAGATATCGGCCTGTTTCGTTTTCAGCATAAAAATAATCACTAATCTGATTTTCAGGGTTTTACTTAATCAGCAAACTTGATACCATCTGTAATTATTAATTTACTACTGTAAAATAAAGTTTACTATGTCATCACCCCTTCAAATACAACTGACTGAATTACGTGATCAAATCGATCAGTGTGATACACAATTAGTTGAAATGCTTGCGCGACGCAATAAATTAACAGAGCAGGTCGGTCAGTTAAAAAAAGAATTTGGTTCACCAGTTTATGTGCCTGCCCGTGAAGCCCAACTAATAACTGCGCGCAGAGAGCAAGCCAATCAATATGGTGTGAATCCTGATTTAGTTGAAGATATTTTACGTCGTATGATGCGAGAGTCGTATCAAAATCAGCAAGCCGAGCTCGCTTGTGTTGCCCCTGATATCTCACCTTGTGTCATCGTGGGTGGAGAAGGTGCGATGGGCAGATTATTTGCTCGCCAGCTTAGTCGCTCAGGCATTGAAGTGCGCATCTTAGACAAAGCACAACAAGCAGATCAGCAAGCCATTCTTGATGGTGCTAAGTTAGTGTTAATTTCTGTGCCAATTAATGCAGTAGTTAATGTAGTTGCAAAGCTCCCTAAACTAGCTGCGGATTGTTTGTTAGTTGATATTACCAGTGTGAAACAAAAACCGCTTGAAGCCATGCTCAGTCACCATCAAGGGGAAGTTTTAGGCTTACATCCAATGTTTGGCCCTGATATTGAACATTGGGTGAAACAAACGATTGTTGTATGCCAAGGACGCGGTGGCGAAAAAAGTACTCAATTACTCAACCAGCTTGCTATCTGGGGCAGTCAGTTAGTCGAAATGCCAGCAGACAAACATGATGAAGCAATGCAAATTGTGCAAGTGATGCGCCATCTAACCACTTTTGTTTATGGCCAATTTTTAGCAAAACAACCACATAGCCTTGATGAAATTAAACTGTGCTCATCACCAATATATCAGTTAGAGCTTATGATGGTTGGACGCTTATTTGCTCAGTCGCCAGAGCTTTATACCGACATTATGATGGCTCAATTTGATAATGTTGCACCTTTGCTAACATCTTACCAAGAGACTTATCAAGCTACGTTAGATAAGCTTAAAGAGGGTGATAAAGAGGGATTAATGGCTGCTTTTTCTGAAGCTAAAACGTTTTTCTCTGATTCGGCGCAGCACTTTTTAACTCAAAGCAAAGCGTTACTTAATAAAGCAAATGATGCCAAAGTGCTTGATTAAAAAGATTTAAGAAAGCAGGTTAATACCTACTTTTTATTTATGGCACTTAAACTTAGGTTATCTCGTTTGTTTAATTAACCCAATGCGAGATAAAATATACTTTTAATTCAATCTGTTGGTAAATCTCTTATCCAGAGCTGAGATTAATTAAAAATTAATAAGTCGCTGGGTAATTAAAGACTGTGGATTATTAAAAACGTCTTCAGTTAAGCCTGCCTCAACAATCTGACCATGATCCATCACGATAATATGGTCGCTCATATGACGAACCATACTCAAATGATGGGTGATCAGCACATAACTGAGATTTATTTCTTTTTGTAATTTGAGTAATAAATTCATAGTTTGGGCACGAACTGATGGATCAAGTGCTGACAATGCTTCATCAAGCACAACAACTTTTGGATCTAAAATTAATGCTCGCGCAAGTGCGACGCGCTGTAATTGGCCGCCTGAAAACATATGTGGATAGTAGGTTTGATGTTCGGTTAATAAACCCACTTTTAACAGCGTGGTATTTATTTTGAATTGCCGCTCTGCTTGGTCTAAAGCAGTATTAAGTGACAATATTTCATGCAGCGTTCGTCCTATTGGCACACTTGGATTGAGCGAACGAGTCGGATCTTGAAAAATAAGCCGAATGTCACAATAGTTTTTTGTTCTATGACCTGCATTTTCTATTATTTCACCTTCAAGTAAAATCTGGCCTTTATCACCACGCTCTGCACCGGCTAAAATTTTTGCTAAGGTGCTTTTCCCTGAACCTGTTTCACCAATGATGGCAATGGTTTCTCCGGCATTTAAACAAAAAGAAATATCCGATAACACCTGAAGTTTTTTAGTGCGAAACAATCCAGCCCGTACAATAAATTCTTTGCTAAGGGCTTGTACCTTCAATACCGGCTGCATTAACTCACATCCTTAATTAACGGGAAATGACAAGCGTAACTATGAGCATGATATTTGGTTAAAGTCGGGGTCATTACGCATGCTTTTTGTGCTTGTGGACAGCGTGGGCCTAAGCGACAGCCTATTGGTAAATGGTGCAATGTAGGGATAGTGCCTTTAAGAGCGTAAATTTCACCTTTATGTTGTAGCCCAATATTATATTCAGGCAAACTTTTTAGTAAGGCTTGTGTGTATGGGTGATGAGGCGCTTCAAAAATTTGCTTTGTAGGACCTGCTTCGACCATTTGCCCACAGTACAAAACATGAATGCAATGAGTCCAGCTTACTAGCTCTTCTAGTTCATGAGAAATCATTAGAATCGACATGTTTTTTAGTAAGTTTAAACTTTTGAGTAATCGAAAAACTTGCGCACGCGTGGTGCTTTCAAGAGCCGTTGTTGGTTCATCGGCTATCAATAGGCTTGGTTTGCGAGCAATTGCCATTGCAATCATTACTTTTTGGCAAATACCCTCAGAAAGTTCATGCGGGTAACTGTCTAAAATAGTCTTATGTTCTCGAATACCCACTTTGTGAAGTAACGCGCGGGCTAATTTTTTACGTTGAGCATTTTTTTGCCAAAAAAAGCCAGTTAAATCAGAGCTAGGAATACTTTCTTCTATTTGTTCGAAAATTTTTGTGGTTGGGTCAAGACATCTACTTGGTTCTTGGTAAATCATGGCAATATCTTGGCTAATAATTTTTCGGCGTTTTTCTGGGCTCAATCGCATTAAATCAATGCCACGCCAATGCATTCGATCGGCGGTAATTTTCCAGCGCTCGTTTAATACCCCTACAATTGCTTTCGCAATCAGGCTTTTTCCCGAACCGGATTCACCTACTAGCGCATGTACTTCACCTTCTTTTAGGCTGAGATTAACTTTATCAACCGCTCGTATGATGGTGCCACCGGTTTCTAGTTCAATAGTGAGATTACGAATATCGAGTAATTGCATTACACTGTTCTCCGTTTTTGTAGTGCTAAACGTAAGCCATCACCAACTAAATTAGTTGAAAGAACAGCAAGAAAAAGCAAAATACCTGGCAAAGCGACGGTCCAAGGAGCTAAATAAATCAATCCTAAGTTTTGCGCTAAAATAGCCCCCCACTCAGCTGTTGGAGGTTGTGCTCCAAGCTTCAAAAAGCCTAAAGCTGCAATATCCAAAATCGCTGTTGATAAAGACATAGTAAAAATAACGACAATTTGTTCATATATATTGGGAAAAATACCACAGGTAAGTATTTGCCATTTGTTGGCCCCATCGAGCTTTTGTGCGGTGATGTAATCTTTATTGAGTTCTTGAACAACCAAATTACGAACAGAATGAATATATTGTGGTAATAAAGATAAAATAATAGCCCACACGGTATTAAGTAAACCAGGTCCTAAAATTGCCACTATGATGATAGCGAGCAATAACGATGGAATAGACAAGGTTACATCAAGTAAGTGATTTAAAAAGCTTGAGCGAACGCCACGAGTTAATCCTGCAAGTACTCCTAAAAATACACCAATAATTGTGGTTATAAGCGCTGCTAATATTGACAAACCAAAGGTATAAGTTGCGCCATTCATTAAGCGTGACAGCATATCTCGACCTAAATCATCAGTGCCCAGAATAAAATGCACACTTCCTTCATCATCCCAAGAGGGGGGAAGGAGTAACGCGTGACCATGTTGTTCATTGATGCCATAAGGCGAAATAATTGGCGCTAATAAGGCCAGTACCGCCAAAATCAAAAATAACCATAAGCCAACAAGCGCGATATGATTATCTTTAAAGGATAGCCAAAGCTGTTTAATTGGCGATTTATTCTGCTCTTCATCATACAGTTTAAACTTTGCCATGAGCTTGATTCCGGCTAATTGGGTCAAAAAGAGTGTGCAACATATCAGCAATAATAGTGGCAATGATGATGAACATGGACACAGCGAGTAACCCACCTTGAATGGCTGGGTAATCGCGTTGGTAAATACTATCAATTAACCACCGACCAACCCCAGGCCAGGAGAAAATAACTTCGGTCACCATTGCTAAGGTTATCAGGGTGCTAAATTGCAAACCAATTTGTTTGATAACCGGTAATAAGGCATTTCGTAGTGCATGATGATAAATAAGTTGTGGTCGGGTTAGGCCTTTGGCGCGAGCGGTTTTAATGTAATTTTGTTCTAGTACATCAAGCATAGAGTCGCGAGTGAAACGAACGAGCACCGTAGTTGGATATGTAGCTAGCACTAAGGTTGGGAGTGTTAAATGGTGCAGTGCATTTAATAACGCTTGTTCAGTATAAGGGCTGTTAGAGAGTAAAATATCAATAATTATAAAATGAGTTTGTTCAGGAATTTCATACAATAAGCTTAGCCTGCCCGACATGGGTAATAAGCCTAGCTGTAAGCAAAAAACCATAATTAAAATCAAAGCCAGCCAAAACACAGGAGTAGAATAAGCCATCAAAGTAAGGGCATTGATTAATTTTTCGGGCCATTTTTTATGGTAAGCGGCTGCGATAATTCCTGCTGGCACACCTACTACCACAGAGACAAATAATGCGTACACTGATAATTCTAACGTTGCCGGAAAAAGCGACTTGATTTGTTTAATAACCGCCTCACCAGAGGCGAGTGAAAGCCCCCAATCACCATGAATAATACGCTCTACAAACGCAAAATACTGCACTACATAGCTTTCGTTATAGCGGTATTTAATAATCAGATCATTGGTTTGGTCTATGGTTGGGTTTTGCAAACCACTTAAATTAACCAAGGCGTTGCCTGGAAATAAATAACTGAGTGAAAAAGTAAACATGCTCAGTAGTAAAGTCATAAAGCACAGCAGGGTTAAGCGGCGTAGTAAATATTCACGTAGCATTAATTAACCCTCGCATTGGCTAACGATACACCACCAAAAGGTTTAAGTTCGATACCACTGACTTGATCTGTTGTTGCTTGAAAACGCATGCCATGACTTAGCGGTAACAATGGTAACTGTTGAATTAATATTTGTTGCGCTTGAAAATAAAAGTGTTTGCGTTTTTCGATATCGGTTGTATCTAGGGCTTGAGTGAGTAATAAATCAAATTCAGAATTACACCAGTTAGCTTGGTTTTTACCACTCATAGCTGCGGCACAGCTTAAGATTGGGCTAAAGAAATTATCCGGGTCGGGAGAATCTGCTGCCCAGCCAATCAGAACGCTATCGTGTTGATGTGCTTCTAGTTTACTTAAAAAAGTATTCCATTCGTATTCAACAATTTTCACTGTGATACCCACTTTTTTTAAATCACTTTGCATCAACTCAGCCATTTTGCGAGCATTAGGATTATAAATTCGAGCCACAGGTGCGGCCCATATTTCCATTCTAAAACCGTCACTTAGGCCAGCCTGATCGAGTAAGCGTTTTGCAAGTTCAGGGTTATAACTTGGGAAGTTAGCCTGTGCTTGGTATGCCCATGAAGTTGGAGGTAACAAAGATTGGGCGCGTTTGCCAGTGCCTAAAAATACTGAATCCATAATCTTATCGATATCGATAGCATGGGCGAGCGCTCGGCGTACGTTTGGATTGTCAAATGGTGGTTTTTGGGTGTTAAATGCCCAATAGCCGATATTTAAATAGGTTTCTTGCTGTACTTTAATGTCGCTACGTTGAGCTAATATCGATAATTGGGTGGCATTTGGATGAGCTGTCACATCACATTCGTGAGTCATCATTTTGGCAATTCGAGTGGTCGCATTGGGTGTAATATCAAATACTAATTGGTCAAGATTAACCTGATGGTGCCAATAGTCGGGGTTTTTATAATACCGAACTAAGATATCGCGTTTGTATTCTTTAAAAAAATACGGTCCAGTGCCTACTGGCAATTTATCAATTGCTTCTAAATCCTCTTTTTCAATAAGTTTAGCCGCGTATTCTGCCGACAGTAATGCTGCAAAATCAGTCGCAATATTAGCTAAAAAGCTGCTATTGGCATTAAACAATTCAAAGGTAACCTGGTGTTCATTGTCTTTATGAATGGATTTGATTAATTGATCTAAACCGATACTGCGAAAATAAGGGTAGGGTGATTGAGCATTTCCAACAAAGTGAAAAGGATTATATACATCAAATAAACGACCAAAGGTAAAAATTACATCATCAGCATTAAAATTTCGAGTGGGGGTAAAGTAGTCCGTATGATGGAATTGCACATCTTTTCTTAGTCGAAAGGTAATTTTTTTGCCTTTATCTGTGATCTTCCAACTTGTTGCAAGTGCGGGAGTAAATTCGCCTGTGTTGGGGTCGATATTGATAAGTCGGTCGTACAGCTGATTGGCAATAATATCGATAGTAGAGCCGGTTGTGGTGACTTGAGGGTTAAAACTGACAGGGTTTGCTTCAGAACAATAAACTAACCCTTTAATATCTTTATTAAAATCATTTTCATTACAGCCATTTAAAACAAATAATGAAAAAAACAAGATGAATTTATTCACCCATTAGGCCTCTTGATTTGGCTGACTATCTAGTAAATTATATTTTTTGAGGTATCCCCTGAGTTGATGATACGTCAAGCCAAGCATTTGTGCAGTCTTCTTTTGATTAAATTGACTAAATTTAAGTGCTTCATTAATTAAATTAATTTCATAGTTATTGGATAATTCTTTTAAATCGCAAGGAAAACTAAATGAATTGCGTGGCGCAGCCGCCATTTCGTGCATCGCTTGAGGTAAAACCTGTGTTACAACTTCAGATTGATTAACCACAGGGACAATACGATCTTGTGTTTTGATCCGATGTTTAGGGCGGTAAGGGCTGGCAAAGGGATCTAAAATAATATTATGTACGGCAATGTGAGCACTGGCATTACGATAAACGCTGCGCTCAACTACATTTTTTAATTCACGAATATTACCCGGCCAACTGTAATTCAGTAATGTTTCTTGGGCTGCTTTGGTAAAGCCGCTAAATAATTCCCACTCTAAATCACGTGCCATATTAATGGCAAAATGCTCAGCAAGTTGCAAAATATCGTCTTGGCGCTCACGCAGTGGTGGAATTGTAATCACATCAAACGCAAGGCGGTCGAGTAAATCATGGCGAAACTCACCAAAATCGGCTAGAGCGGGTAAATCTTCATTAGTTGCGCAGATTAAACGTGTATTGGTTTTGACTGTCGCTTTACCACCTACACGCTCAAATTCACCATACTCAATGACGCGTAATAGTTTTTCTTGCACTAGACCTGAAGTATTGGCGAGTTCATCTAAAAATAAGGTGCCGCCATCGGCGCGTTCAAATCGGCCTTCATGACGTTTACTCGCGCCGGTGAATGCGCCCGATTCGTGACCGAATAACTCGCTTTCGAGTAAATTTTCATTTAGTGCTGCGCAGTTGAGAGTAATATAGCTTTGATCCCATCGGCTAGAGAGGTAATGAAGGCGCGCTGCAATGAGCTCTTTACCTGTACCACGTTCACCAATAATCAACACAGGTTTATTTAATGGTGCCAATTGTGAGACTTGATCAAGTACTTCTAAAAAGCTGTTTGATTGGCCTAATAAATTATCTTGTTGGTTAAATCGGCTCATTATCCCTAACTCTTAGTCATTTACGCTAATAAGTAGTGTATTTTATAAATTGGTTGAACAAAAGCTATTTGTTGTTTTAGTTTAAATATAATATAAAACAGTGAGTTAAATGATTTTTAAAAGTTGGCAAGCATCTTGATATAGTAATACTAACTAATTAAGTCATGTTTAAATAACTAGAGGTAAATGAATATGGGAATTTTTTCACGTTTTGCAGATATTGTTAATTCTAATATCAACGCCATCTTAGACAAAGCAGAAGATCCAGAAAAAATGGTTCGTCTGATTATCCAAGAAATGGAAGATACGCTGGTTGAAGTACGTTCAACATCAGCAAGAACATTAGCAGAAAAAAAGGAATTAAGTCGTCGTGTTGAACAGCTCAATCAAGAAGTAATTGATTGGCAACAAAAAGCAGAGCTTGCTTTGACTAAAGATCGCGAAGATTTAGCAAGAGCAGCTTTAGTTGAGAAAAAGAAAGTGTCAGATGCTGCGTTTGCTGTTGAAAAAGAACTCGCGCATGTTGATGAGCACATTACTAAATTGCAACATGAAGTAGGCCAGTTACAAGATAAATTAGCCGATGCAAAATCGCGTCAAAAAGCAATTATCTTACGCCAACGCTCAGCTGAATCACGTTTAGAAGTTAAAAAAGCATTAGATACATCAAAAGTAGATGATGCACTGACTCGTTTTGAACGTTATGAGCAAAAAATTGATGGTCTTGAGTCACAAGTTGAAGCGTATGATTTAGGCAAAAAATCATTAGCGGATGAAATTGCGCAACTACAAGCTTCTGAAGGTGTTTCTGATGAACTTGCACAATTAAAAGCTAAAATGGCCAATAAAACTAAGTAACTTCGGTTACTTAGTTTTAATCAACAGGAACAAGGAGAATAACAATGAACGAATTTGAATTTGTAATGGTACCTATGATCATGTTCATGATTTTTGTTGCGCCATTGTGGTTAATTTTACACTATCGCAGTAAAAAGCAAGTGAGCCAAGGTTTAAGTGAACATGAGCATCGTCAGCTAGTTGATTTAGCTGATAAAGCAGAGAAAATGGCTGAACGTATTAATACCCTTGAATCATTACTTGATGCCGAGGCACCGCAGTGGAGGAATAAAGGATGAGCTCACAAAAACGTGAATTGTACCGCGACCCCAGCAAAGGAAAAATAGCCGGTGTTTGTGCAGGCCTCAGTGAATATTTCTCAATGGAGTTGTGGTTAGTAAGGATTATCTTTATTTCTGCGGTATTACTAACAGGTGGGCCATTTTTTGTCGTTGCTTATGTCGCCGCTTGGTTTATCTTAGATAAAAAGCCAGGCACAGATAGCGCTATTAAAACGAGTTCTCGCGTTGATGAGCGCCCAGTAGAGGTTAAATTTAAAGTTTGGCAAGCAGGAGAGCCGCCGCGTCGCGCATTGCAAGACTTAAAAGAGCAGCTTAGTCGTATTGACTCACGCATTCAAAATATGGAACGTTATGTTACCTCTGCCGAATTTACCGTTAGCCATGAAATTAATAAATTATAGGAATATACAATGCCACACTCGCTCTGTGGCATTGGCTTATTATGTTTGAATCCATTAAGCAATCAGCAAAATTTAAGCAGTTTCAACATCAAGCTCACCAACTTGTGCAGCGTGGTTTCGATCAGCATGTCAAATTGGCCGTCACAGGTTTAAGTCGAAGTGGCAAAACTGCATTTATCACTGCTCTAGTACAGCATTTAACAGAGCAAGCGAATTCACAAAACTTACCTTTTTTCTCTGTTGTCCAGCAACATAGAATGGTTGCAGCAAAAGCAGTGCCGCAAAGCGCCCTTGATATTCCAACCTTTCCTTACCGTGATGGGCTAAATGCGTTATTGCAAGGCCAGTGGCCTGAATCAACTGAACGCATTAATACGCTTCGTTTGGCTATCAAATATCGTTCAGGAGGAGGATTAAGAGCGCAGTTTAGTGAAAACCATACATTGATTGTTGATTTAATTGACTATCCTGGTGAGTGGTTAATGGACTTACCCATGCTTGATATGGATTACAGCACTTGGTCAAAGCAGCAATTACAGCTATTAAGCCAAGCCCCGCGTGTGACGCAGGCAGAAGAATTTCTGAGCGAGCTTGAGCAGTTTGATGCTAGTGCACCAGTAGATGAGCAACAATTAGCAAAATTAGCACGGCAATATCAAGCATTACTGGTGCACTTTAAACATGATTTAAAACTTTCTGTTTTACAGCCTGGGCGCATGTTGATGCCTGGTGATTTAGCTGGCGCACCTATTTTGGCTTTCTTTCCTCTACCTGAGGTGATTGATGCACCAGAAAACTCTGGTTATTTTCATTTAAAAAAACGTTATCAGGCTTATGTTAAAGATGTGGTTCAGCATTTTTATCAACAACATTTTTGTCATTTTGACCGACAAATCATTTTGGTCGATTTATTGTCATCTCTTGAACAAGGTGCCGAAGTGTTTGCTGAGCAAAATCAAGCTATTAACCAATTACTCAGTTACTTTAGTTATGGCAAAAGTAATTTTATTAAACGCCTTTTTGCACCAAAAATTGATAAGTTGCTGTTTGCCGCGACAAAATCTGATCATTTAAGTGCAGAGCATCATAAAGATTTGGCATTGCTGCTTGATGATATTGTGGCCCATGCAAAAAATAATTTGGTATTTGATGGTATAAAAATTGAGACTATGGCGATGTCATCTGTCGCATCAACTAAAGCAGTGCAAGTAATGCAAGATGGTGAAAAACTCAATTGTATCAGCGGTAAAGAAATGAAAAGCCAACACCAAATGACTTTTTTACCTGCACAGCCACCAATGCGTGTGCTCAGTGCAACCGAATGGCCAAAGCATGGTTTTAATTTTCCGAGTTTTTATCCTGATTTAACTGCGGATAAAAAAATTCGTCATGTCCGTATTGATCATGTTTTAGAGTTCTTATTGGGAGATAAATTGCGTTGAATTCAGATACTCAATTACAGCAAGCGCGTATTATTAATACGCTTCCTGAGCTTGAGCCAGAAGTGAAAGATCTGCAGCAATTACAGCCGATAGATGACGAGGCGATTATACACGCTGACGATGAGACGCTAACCGCAAGTATTGCGCCAGCATTGGGGGTTAAAAAACCATCCCGATTAAAGCAACTTTTTGTGCTGAGTTTATCAAGTGCCATAGTGGTTGAAGCAGGGCTGAGTTTATATCAAAGTTTTAGCCAATCGATGTGGTTAGGTGGATTATATAGCGTGTTATTTGCTAGTGGCATTGCGCTTATTGGCGGGATATTTTGGCGCGAATATAGTTTATTGCGTCGTTTAAAACGTCACCATTTACAACGTGATACAGCAGAGCGTTTGTTGCATAGCGAACAGGTGGGGGAAGCATTAGATTGGTTAACAAAGTTGAACCAATTTAGCCGTATTGAAGGATTTACGGCATTTAAAACATCACTTCAGCCTCATCACAGTGATAAAGAAGTCATGGCATTGTATCAAAGCACGTTATTGGTTAAACAAGATCAAGACGCTAAAAAAATTATCAATCGCTTTGCGTGCGAATCAGGTTTACTGGTTGCACTGAGCCCAATGGCAATTGTCGACATGGCCGCGGTGCTATGGCGAGGTACGAAAATGATTGAGCAAATAAGCCAAGTTTATGGTTTACGATTAGGTTATGCCAGTCGAGTGAGTTTATATCGAAGCTTGCTTAAACATATGCTGTTTGCCGGCAGTGCTGAGTTAATAAGTGATATTGGCACCACGGCCATTGGTGCAGAGCTTGCGGGTAAGCTTTCAGCTCGCGCAGGGCAAGGCATTAGCGCCGGTATTTTAACTGCTCGTTTGGGTTATAAAGCAATGGAGCTCAGTCGTCCAATTGCACAATTACCAAACAAAAAATCACTGCTTTCAGATACAAGCCGCTTTTTACTTGAAACCATCACAAAAAAAGCAGCGTTAAAGCCAGAATAAAAATTATTTTGGCTTTTTTATACAATTTTAGCCCTCTGTCCATCCGGCATGCTTGCACTTAGTTCCTACATCTAACATTTTATAGCCAATTTATTTTCTGTGGCTGAAGCCCTTTTGAGCTAAACCGCAGCTTATTTAGCTTTGTAACTATAATAAAGATTAATAAGTTAATTATGTTGCGCTTTGCAAAAACCTGTCGGTCGCTTATTTTTAGGATGTTTTATGAAAACCACTATGCATGAAAATACTCATTGTATTCATGGCGGAAAATCAAGCCATGCCAATGGACCACTGAGCACCCCAATTTATCAATCTTCGACCTTTGTTTTTGAAAGTGCAGAGCAAGGAGCTGCCCGATTTGCCGGTGAGCAAGAGGGATATATTTATTCTCGCTTAGGAAATCCTACTACGCGCGAATTAGAGCAGAAAATGGCCCTGTTAGAGCAAATGGATGATGCAGCGGCCTGCGCCACAGGTATGGGGGCTGTTTCTGCTGCTGTACTAAGCTTTTTGCAGCAAGGTGATCATTTAATTGCTTCAAAAGCGATTTATGGTTGTACCTTTGCTTTTTTTGCTCACATGTTACCAAAGTGGGGAATTGAAGTGAGTTTTGTTGATATGACAGATCCACAAGCCCTTGAAGCCGCTTATAAAGCAAATACAAAAATGGTGTTTGCTGAAACGCCAATCAATCCAAACCTCACGGTATTAGATTTAAAATACATTGGTGACTTTGCGAAAAAACATCAGATTTTATCTGTAATTGATAATACTTTTCTAACACCTTTGCTGCAAAAACCGAAGCAGTTTGGCATTGATATTGTGATCCACAGTGCAACTAAATACCTTAATGGTCATGGCGATGTTGTGGCGGGGATTGTTTGCGCAAACCAAGAGCATATTAATTTAATCAAACTAACAGTACTTAAAGATATTGGTGCAACGATGAGCCCACACGATGCATGGCTTATTATCCGAGGTATGAAAACACTGGCCGTTCGCATGGAGAAACACTGTCAAAATGCACAAAAAGTCGCTGAGTTTTTAGAAGGTCATCCAGAAGTAGAGTGCGTTTATTACCCAGGATTACCTTCTCACCCTGGACATAAATATATCGGCGAGCAGATGAAGGCGGCTGGTGGGGTGATTGGTTTTGAACTCAAAGGCGGTATTAAAGATGGTGTTAACTTTATCAATGCCACTGAGCTTTGTAGTATTGCTGTAAGTCTAGGTGACGCTGAAACGCTCATTCAGCATCCCGCTTCGATGACACATTCTCCTTATACGCCAGAGGAGCGTCAAGCGGCAGGGATCTCTGATGGTTTAATTCGTATCTCGGTTGGACTTGAGTTTGTTGATGATATTATCGCCGATTTGAGTCAGGCATTTAATGTAATGATTAAAAAGCGTTAGTGTTGTATCTTTTTGTTTACTAAAAAGCACCTTGCAGGGTGCTTTTTTATTGTCTGTAATTTATTTGGTACGACATTGTAAACAAATAATTCCAAATTGGTTGTTTTTCGAAATGGTACTGTGATGGCAAAAGCTTAATTAATTTGTCGCTTTTAAATATGATGGAGGAATAGTCAAAAAGGCATTTTGCTTTTTTATGGTCACCTTAAAGGTTCGTTGTAATGGCTAAAGCAAGTAACTACATCTCTAAACAACCTGATGCGTTTGGGCACATTGTTTGGAGCGAAGAAGAAAATAAAATTTGGTCAGAATTAATCAATCGTCAGCTTAAGTGTATTAAAGGTAAAGCCTGTAACGAATACATGACAGGACTTGATAAACTGCAATTACCGCTTGATCGTATTCCACAACTTGAAGAAGTAAGTAAAGTATTGCGTGCAACAACTGGTTGGGAATGCGCAGCTGTACCTGCATTGATTAGTTTCGATAAGTTTTTTGAACTATTGGCTAACAAGCAGTTTCCAGTCGCTACGTTCATTCGCAGCCGTGAAGAATTTGATTATCTGCAAGAGCCTGACATTTTTCACGAAATTTTTGGCCATTGCGCAATGCTAACACATCCTGATTTTGCTGAGTTCACGCACAAATATGGTCAACTAGGTTTAGCGGCTGATAAAAAAGACCGAGTGTTTTTAGCACGTCTTTACTGGTTTACAATTGAGTTTGGTTTAATGCAAACTAAAGACGGTTTGCGTATTTATGGCGGTGGTGTTTTATCAAGCCCAGGTGAAACTCAATACGTATATTCTGATACGCCTAAAATTAAGCCTTTAGAAGTGGTTGATGTACTGCGTACACCCTATCGCATTGATATTATGCAACCGCAGTATTTTACCATTAATGGTATACACGACTTATTTGAAATTTCAAAAATGGATTTAATGGCATTAGTCGAACAAGCTAAAGCGCTTGGCCTACATGCCCCGTTATTTGAACCAAAAGAAAAATTAGCAAGTTAACAAGTACAAAGGACAAATCATGTCAGAATTAAGTTCTCAAAAGTGTGAAGCCTGTCACGTTGATGCACCAAAGGTCTCAGACGATGAATTAGCAGTATTAATCCGTCAAATCCCAGATTGGACGCCTGTAGTACGTGACGGTGTTATGCAATTAGAGCGTATGTATAAATTTAAAAACTTTAAACTGGCGTTAGAATTCACCAATTTGTTAGGCGCAATGGCGGAAGAGGAAGGCCATCACCCAGGTATTTTAACTGAATGGGGTAAGGTAACGGTTACTTGGTGGAGTCACTCAATTAAGGGTCTTCACAAAAATGATTTTATCTGCGCCGCCAAAACGGATGCACTTTTAGCTTAATAACAGCTAATTGAGTTCAGATATTGAAAGCGCCTTAGGCGCTTTTTTATTTTTGGCTGTCCGTCAAAATTGACAGTGCAGTAACTAAATATGTAAACAGATATTTCAAGCCCTAGTTTAACATTGCATCTGTCTTTAGAATGAGACCAGCAAATAGTGGTATTAAGGCCTACTAGGCAGCTATTTGTTTTATAAAAAATATAGCAACAATCCAGCAAGGCTTGGCATTGTTGTAAATTACTATGGGAACGAACATGAAAACGCTTTTATCTACTGCAATATGCTCATCGCTATTGTTACTTGCTGGTTGCGCCAATGAGCCAAGTGCAGAGCAAACAACAACGACAGTTCTAAGTACACAAAAAACCGCTTTGGCTTCAGGGATTGAGCAAGCAAATATGGACTTGTCAGTACGCCCACAAGACAATTTTTATCGCTACATCAATGGCTCTTGGTTAAAAAATACCGAGATCCCAGGCGATAAAACCGCCATTGGTGCATTTTATGATTTACGTGATAAAGCCGATGATGACGTAAAGGCCATTATTGAAGAGCTCGCTGCAGCGAAAAATTTAACGCCGGGCAGTGATGAGCAAAAAGTTGCAGATTTATTTCGCTCTTATATGGATGTCGAAGCCCGTAACAAAGCTGGCATTGCACCTATAGGTTCAGTACTTGATGCCATTGAAGCGTTAGAGAATAAAGATCAATTAGCAGCCTTTTTTGGTAAGTATCAAGCTTTAGGGATCACCAGCCCACTTGCGTTTTATATTAGTGTTGATGCAAAAGATTCTAGCCGTTATGCCACTCATATTTGGCAAAGTGGTTTAGCCTTACCAGATAAAGATTACTATTTTAATGATACCGAACGTTTTGTGAAATTACGTGAGGGTTATTTAGCTCATATCGAAAAAATGTATAAGCTGGCTGGTTTTTCTAATGGAAAAAAAGCGGCTAAAACAGTGCTTGAACTTGAAACGAAACTGGCCGGTTTTCATTGGACACGTGTCCAAACTCGCGATAGTGAAAAGCGTTACAACAAGTTTGCGACAGACGCATTAAATACACTTAGTTCAGAATTTAACTGGAATGCCTATTTAACGGCTTTAGATGCAAATCAGCAAAAAGACATCATTATTAATCAGCCTGATTTTGTGCAAGGATTTGGCCAGATTTTTGCCAAGACTGCGTTGTCAGATTGGAAAACATATTTAACATTCCATACCTTAAGCAGCTACTCAAGCTACTTAACAACAGAATTAGATAATGAAAATTTCGATTTCTTTTCTAAGCAACTAAGCGGCCGTCAAGAGCAACAACCCCTTTGGAAGCGTGGTGTTGCTGTGGTAAATGGTAATTTAGGCGAAGTAATTGGCAAAGTGTATGTGAGTCGTCATTTTACCGCTCAAGCTAAATCTCGTATGAGTACATTGGTTGAAAACCTTCGTCAGTCTTATGGCGATAGTATTGATGAACTAGCGTGGATGTCGGCGGATACTAAAAAAGCGGCGCATGTTAAATTAAATGCCTTTACGCCAAAGATTGGTTACCCTGATCAATGGGAAGATTATTCAGCGCTTGAAATTACAGGCGATGATTTAGTGGCCAATATTCAGCGTTCAGGTGCATTGGGTCATCAAAAAGAGCTTGAGAAATTAGGTGGTCCAATTCGTAAATGGGAATGGGGCATGACACCACAAACAGTGAATGCCTATTACAACCCAACCGTAAATGAAATCGTATTTCCTGCTGCAATTTTACAGCCGCCATTTTTTAACATGGCCGCAGATGATGCTGTGAATTATGGTGGTATTGGTGCGGTAATTGGTCATGAAATGGGCCATGGTTTTGATGACCAAGGTAGCCGTTATGATGCAACGGGTAACTTACGTAACTGGTGGTCAGAGCAAGATTTAGCTGAATTTGCTAAACGTACTCAAGCACTTGTTGAGCAGTATAATGGTTATCAGGTATTTGATGATTTGAGTGTTAATGGTTCTCTGACGCTTGGTGAAAACATTGGTGATTTATCAGGTGTTACTATCGCTTATAAAGCTTACAAAGCCTCACTTAATGGTAAAGAAGCACCTGTGATCGATGGTTTAACTGGCGATCAGCGTTTCTTTATGGGTTATGCACAAATTTGGCGTTCAAAAATTGTTGAGCCATCGCTACGTAACCGTGTTGCAACCGATCCGCATTCACCTGGTGAATTTAGAGCGTTAGGATCATTATCAAATATGCCTGAGTTTTATAAAGCATTTGATTTGAAACCAGGTGATAAAATGTACCTAGCTGAAGATCAACGTGTGAAAATTTGGTAAGATATTCAAGGGTATAAAATTATCTTTGTGAACTTTCAACACCCAGCCTAGCACTGGGTGTTTTTATTTGCACCGCAACCGCTAAGAGCTAGATAGTAAATAAACTCATCACTGGGCAAAACTCTTTTTCTGGCAGCAATGTTGTCGTTACCAGTGTTGGATTAAGTTACAATAGGTTCAATATTGACACGTCAATCCGCCTTATTAGCTTTGAAAATTTTTGGCGAGCGATGAAAAAGTTAACTATGTACTTTTAATTCTATGTGCTGGTGAAGCGCTAATCTTGGATTTAAGTGAAATATTAAATTCACTGGTCGCAAAATTTGAATGATATTTGATTTTTCATCTAAGCTTTTCTAGTAACAAAACGTATGAAGGGATGCTGTTTGGCTATTTATTTTCGCAGTGCACGCATGATTGCAACCTTATTGCTTCTTTTTGGCTGCTTTTTCGTCCACGCTTTAGGGCAAGGCGCTTTAGGCTGCAAAAAAACGTTAAAATTGGGTGTAGGTGAGCCTTGGCCTCCTTTTGTGTTCGGAGGGCCAAATAACTTTAGCGGCATTGATATTGATATTACGCGACTGGTATTTAGTAAACTGAATTATTGTCTCGAGTTTATTAAATTGCCATCTTCTGCACGAGGCTTACAAGAGTTAAAAAAAGGTGAAATTGACTTTTTAAATGCTGCAAGCTTCAACGAGGATCGCGCCACTATTGGGCTGTATTCGATACCTTATCGCTCCGAGGCTATGCGTATTTTTTATCATGTTAAAAATAAGCAAAAGTTTAGGCAGCAAACTTTATATGATTTACTCCATCAAGATTTTATAGGAGTCGTTAATTTAGGCGCTTATTATGGTCCTGAATTTGAGGCTATTGTGGCCGAAAACACATTTTCAAAACAAATTACCAGTGTACCGAGTGTTGAACAAAGAATGAAAATGCTTGAACAACACCATGTTGATTTTGTGATTGAAGATATTATTCCTGGTCGCTATTACATTCAGCAAAAACAAAAGTTTAATATCGAAATGCTCCCAATTGTAGTGCACGATAATCCGATTTATTTCTTGTTTAGTCGTAAAACGATTTCACAAGAACAAGTGAATCAATTAAATCAAGTGATCATGCAGTCACAAGCAGATATTGATGCTGTGGTTGATAATTATATTTTTTGATTCGGGGGGCTGTGGTAGTTTGTTAGCCCTCAACCCCAGCCCTTTACTTTATTGTTCGGTTTTTTATGAAATCCCTCGACTCGCAATTAGCACATTATTTTGGTTTTAATGAATTTCGCCAAGGTCAGTTTGAAACAATAAGCACTTTGCTGGCACAGCGTTCAGCATTAGCAATTTTCCCTACCGGTTCAGGGAAATCACTTTGTTATCAACTTAGCGCATTATTATTACCTCACTTGACCTTAGTGGTTTCCCCATTAATTGCTTTAATGCACGATCAATTACATTTTTTGCAAAGTAAGGGGGTTGCTGCCGCGAGCCTAGATTCAACCCTAAACGCAGATGAAAGTCGTGACGTGATGGCTAAAGTGCAAAAAGGTGAAATCAAAATATTAATGGTCTCGGTCGAACGTTTTAAGAATGAACGATTTCGCCAGTTTTTAGCGGGATTAAAAATCTCAATGCTGGTGGTTGATGAAGCGCACTGTATTTCTGAATGGGGTCATAACTTTCGCCCTGATTACTTGAAACTTCCTCAATATCGCGAGCAATTAGCAATCCCTTTGGTTTTATTATTAACCGCAACGGCAACTAAAAAAGTAAAGCTTGATATGGCAAAGCGTTTTGCGATTGAGCCAACTGATATTATTCAAACTGGGTTTTATCGACAAAATTTAGCGCTAAGTGTATTACCAGTATTAGAATATGCTAAAAACACCGTATTAATCGAACAAATTCGACAACAACGTGGTGCAGGCATTGTGTATGTTACGTTACAAAAAACCGCCATGGAGGTTGCACAATTACTGCAATCGGCCAATGTAAATGCAGTTGCTTATCATGCTGGTTTAGATGATGAAGTTCGAGGTCATATTCTACGCGATTTTATGGCCAATAAAATAGACGTTGTGGTAGCTACTATTGCATTTGGGATGGGGGTAGATAAAGCCAATATTCGGTTTGTGATCCATTATGACTTACCTAAATCAATTGAAAACTATAGCCAAGAAATAGGCCGAGCAGGGCGTGATGGTCAATCAAGTCAATGTATTACGCTTGCTAATTTAGATGGCATTAATGTAGTTGAAAATTTTGTTTATGGCGATACACCAGAGCCAGATAGCATAGCTAAACTAATTGAATTGCTTAAAACCACGACTATTCAAGGAGTTTGGGAGCTACAAGATAATCCATTAGCCAGTGAAACCAATATTCGTCTTTTACCTCTGAAAACGCTTTTGGTTCAGTTAGAATTAAAAGGCGTCATTACAGCAAAATACTCTTATTTTGCTGATTTCAAATATAAGTTACTTGTTGAGAAACAGCAGTTGCTAAATCAGTTTGATCCCGAGCGGCAAGCTTTTCTTGTGATGATTTTAAGTTATACCCAATTTAAAAAAGTGTGGGGAACACTAGACTTTGTTCAGCTACTGAATGAGCCAAATATAGAACGGGAGCGAGTGGTGAATGCTCTTGATTATTTGCATCAACAGCAACTTATTGAACTCGAAACTAAAAAAATAACCCATGTTTATCAGGTTAATCAACAAGCTTTAGCCGATCCAAATTTGGTAAATGAGTTGATTCGTTATTTTAATGAAAAAGAGCAAGCAGAAATTAAGCGCATTGCTGCTTTAGTGCGATTTTTTCAACTCGATAAATGCTTAAGTGCTAACTTAGCGCGTTATTTTGATGATCAGCAAGCGCCAGCACAATGTAATACATGTTCGGTGTGTCTCGGTAGCGTAGCTACTTTGGCTTACTCTTCGCATCCTGAGTTACCCAATGATGACATCCTAATAAGATATTTACATGAGTTAAAACAGCTTTGTAAGAGTAAGGTTAATCAGCCACTTAGTGATAAAAGCTATGCCCGATTTTTAGCCGGGATCACAACACCGTTATTTACCCGCCTTAAAGTGAGGCAACTCGCAGGATTTGCCAGCTGTGAGTCAATCCGATTTGCAGACTTAGTACAAAAAGTTTCAACATTGCAGCTAAATGAATTTTAGCTGCATACCCAACGATTTTGGCTTAGTGTAAATTTAAAACCGTTGTTTGCTAAAATCTCCGTCAGCTATAAACCAGTTATAAGGTGGCTATACAGAGTTGCTCTTTAGCCATTTATCACCAAATTGGTAAATCGCAAGGCCAGTCATAATACAACTCGCTCCTATGATAAGTTTAAGCGTGATGGTTTCGTTATTAAGCCATGCGCCTAAGGTCATCGCAAGTACAGGCGTAAGTAAAGTGATTAAGGCAACAGTACTCGCTGCTAATTTTTGTAAGATATGAAAATAGGCTAAAAAACCAATTAACGAACCAAAAATGCCAAGATAAATAATCGCCCAAATTGATTTTACTTGCCAATGCTCGACGTTCAATTGGCCATCAAATAGCCACCAGGCGAGCAAAAATATAGGAGTTGATACACTTAATGCGCCGACGGTGGTGGCCATTGGATGAATAGTTAGAGAAATGCTTTTTACCATCACCGCACTTAAGCTAAAAAACATCACTGCAGTTAAAATAAGTAATAAACCTATCCAGCTGTCTTGGTGTAATTTAATGTGATCACTACACACAATAGCTAAACCAACAAAACATAGCGCTAATGCAAGTTTTTTAATACCGCTAAATTTGGGTTCTGCAAGAAACTTTTGCGCAAGTAATCCTGAAAAGATAGGTGTCAAGCCAAACATAAGTGACATCATGCCAGAACTGATATAGCGAGCAGCCAAATAGCTTAATAACATCCCCCCAACAATACCTATGCTAGAACTGTAATAAAGTTTTCGCGCTTGTCGATGCCATGGTAGGTTGATTTTAGTTAGTAAAATAATAATTGCCCCTAGAACAAGCGCAATTAACATACGCAATAATACCGCAAGTGTTGGGCTGACAGAGCTACTGCTCCAGACTATGCCTAAAGGTGTGGTTGACCAAATAAGTACGACAGCGAGGTACGCCAATGGCACTGGCATGGGAGCTCCAATTTATTGAACACAAAGGGGGAGATGGATAGTGGCGTTGACACTGTGAGTTGTCAACGGTCAAGATTAAAAATAACCTTGGCTACTTAACCGATTATTGAAGTTAGCGAATGGGAGGATAAAAGGTTAGGGACAATTACACATTTTCAAACCCCATGGGCATGCTCTTTTTTAAATACATTACTTCTATACCAAGTTGCTAATATTGATATCCCCTTTGCGCATGGAGGTCTTACACTCCAGCCGGCTTTTAATGGTAAGTATTGCTGCGCGGAATATTTAGGGCCGCTAGTTGCGCCTAAAAACTTAATCGAAATACCGGCATTGTTAGGATTGAGTTTTACCTGATGAAATCCATTCATTACATTACTTTGGTAACTGAAATCTTATATTGCATTGGAAACCAGCTTTATCACCTTATCTAGCAAAAACACTAAAATATTTGGCTTTATGCCCAGCATTATTGTGAAAATGGATATTACATAAATTCAGTTTATTGTTAGGTGGAGCAAGACTGAAATAACGCTCATTAGTACGTGCCTTGCCGTCGGTATTAGAGGGTCATATCCTTCACTGCTTTCGCTGGCAAGAATTGAAAATGAAACGTTGTTTATAAATAATGTCAGTATCAATACATTTTTTATATTTGAATCCAATCTTGTCGCAGAATAAAAAGAAAAATGATGTGAAATAATACTCAAGCTCAGTTGGGGTTATTGATATCTACGACTGTCTGACGACGACAAGGGCATGGCTTAATTGAATTTAATAACAAGCAAAGGTTGCTTATTAATGGCACTGAAATTATAATCGTTGCAATTCTGACGCGGGATGGAGCAGCCTGGTAGCTCGTCGGGCTCATAACCCGAAGGTCGTCGGTTCAAATCCGGCTCCCGCAACCAGTTACTTTTCAGTAACTTAAAGCGTATTACTCAGTTAATGCGCTTTTGTTTTATGAGTCATTATTGACTTAATTGGTTTAGAATTGAAACCTTTTACCAGGTTCGGCCGTTGGCCACACAGTTATATGTTTTAGGTGTGACGCCCCGCTTGGTACGGGGCGTTTTTGTTTCTAAACCTAACTAAGATTCTAGGGCTATGTGCCCTTTTTTTGTTTGTATGGAGGATTTCTGTGACTAAGCTCGAGCAAGATATTATTGCAATGTTAGAGCCTGCAGTAGAAGCGTTAGGCTTTGAATTACTAGGGCTTGAAGTAGTGCAAGCAGGTCGAGATTCAACATTGCGACTGTATATTGATCATGCAAATGGAATAAATGTTGATAATTGTGCGGATGTGAGTCGTCAAGTTAGCGCTATTCTAGATGTCGAAGATCCAATTACAAATGAATATAACTTGGAAGTTTCTTCTCCTGGTTTGGACCGTCCATTATTCAAACCAGAACACTTTATAAAAGCGCAAGGCGAAGAAATTCGTTTAAGAACAAAGCTTCCGCAAGATGGCCGCCGTAATTTTAAAGGCGACCTAATTTTACTTGATGGTGATATGTTAACGCTAAGAATTGATAACAAAGACGTCATGGTCATGTTAGGCAATGTCGAAAAAGCAAACATTATCGCTAAATTTTAATTCGAGTGCGAAAGGAACAGGGCAAGCGAGGCATTACATATGGCAAAAGAGATATTATTGGTAGCAGAAGCTGTCTCCAATGAGAAAGCGGTTCCAAAAGAAAAAATATTCGAAGCGTTAGAGTTTGCACTAGCAACAGCGACTAAGAAAAAACATGATGGCGACATCGATGTACGCGTTTGTATAGACCGTAAAACCGGTGCATATGATACTTTTCGTCGTTGGCAAATCGTTGAGGATCGCGAAGGCGGTCTTGAAAATCCTTATCGTGAAATTACAATTGAAGCAGCTGTTTACGATGACCCTAATGCTAAATTAGGTGATTTTATTGAAGAGCAAATCGAGTCAATTAAATTTGACCGTATTACGACTCAAACCGCAAAACAAGTGATCGTACAAAAAGTACGTGAAGCTGAGCGTGCATTAATCGTAGAAGCATATCAAGATCAAGAAGGCGAAATGGTCACTGGCGTGGTGAAAAAAGCCAGCCGTGAAGCGATTGTTTTAGATTTAGGTAATAATGCTGAAGCTGTGATTTATCGTGATGATATGTTACCACGCGAAAATTTCCGTCCTGGCGATCGTATTCGCGGTTTATTATATTCAGTTAAACCAGAGGCACGTGGTGCACAATTATTTGTGACTCGTTCTAAGCCTGAAATGTTAATTGAATTATTCCGCATTGAAGTACCGGAAATTGGCGAAGAAATGATTGAGATCCGTGGTGCTGCCCGTGATCCTGGTTCTCGCGCTAAAATCGCAGTAAAATCAAACGACAAGCGTATTGACCCAGTGGGTGCATGCGTTGGTATGCGTGGCGCACGTGTGCAAGCCGTATCAACTGAGCTTGGCGGTGAGCGTATTGATATCGTGCTTTATGATGATAATCCAGCGCAGTTTGTTATCAATGCGATGGCACCTGCTGAAGTTGCATCGATTGTAATGGATGAAGATTCACGTTCGATGGATATCGCTGTTGAATCTGACAATTTAGCACAAGCAATCGGTCGTAATGGTCAAAATGTTCGTTTAGCAAGTCAATTGACTGGCTGGGAATTGAACGTAATGACAGTTGATGACATGAATAAGAAAAATCAAGAAGAGTCAGGTAAAGCAATCAAAGTCTTCACTGAAGGTTTGGATATTGACGAAGATTTCGCGCAATTACTTATTGACGAAGGCTTCTCAACACTTGAAGAAGTGGCTTATGTACCAACTTCTGAGTTTTTAGAAATTGATGGTATTGATGAAGATACAGTTGAAGAGCTTCGTGCACGCGCTAAAGCATCTTTAACAACACAAGCGCTAGCTTCTGAAGAATCGCTAGAAGGTGCTACACCTGCTGCCGATTTACTAGCACTTGAAGGTCTTGAAAGACACTTAGCCTTTGTTTTAGCAAGTAAAGGTGTTGTAACACTTGAAGACCTAGCTGAGCAAGGTATTGACGAGTTAGTTGATATTACAGAACTTTCTTCTGAGAAAGCAGGCGAGCTAATTATGGCCGCACGTAATATTTGCTGGTTTGGCGACGAATAATTTATTGACGGAGGTAACAAATACGATGGCAGATGTAAGCATTGAAAAGCTAGCCAGTGACATAGGTACAACGGTTGATAAATTAGTCCAACAGTTTGCTGAAGCAGGAATAAACAAGTCTGCAAGTTCACAAGTAAGTGAGTCGGAAAAGACCGAATTACTGGATCATTTAAATAAGCAACATGGCGGAGTAGGTACAAATGAACCTGCACGCATGACTTTACAACGCAAAAGCAAAAGCACATTGAGTGTTGGCGGAGCGGGTAAAGGTAAGTCTGTTCAAGTTGAAGTACGTAAAAAACGTACTTATGTAAAGAAAAGTTCATTGGAAGAAGAGCAGCAACTTGAGCAAGCTAAACAAGAAGCGGAGCGTTTAGCAAAAGAAGCTGAACTTAAACACAAGCAACAAGAAGCAGAGCGTCAAGCGAAAGAAGCTGCAGAGCGTCAGGCAAAAGAAGAAGCTGAACGTAAAGCGGCAGAAGCAAAACGCGTTGCCCAAGAGAAAGCAAAGAATAACGTGACTACTCAAAAAGTTGACAAAGAGCGTTCGGCTCAAGATAAACTCGAGGCGGAGCGTTTGAAGCGTGAAGCTGAAGAAGCCACTCGCCAAAAACTTGAATTGGAAGCTAAACGCGTAGCTGAAGAAGCACGTATTTTGGCAGAGCAAAATGAAGGGCGTTGGAAACAAGAAGATGAAGAGCGCAAAAAGCGTGAAGAATCGTCTGACTTCCATTTAACTACATCGACTACAGCACGTGCTGCAGAAGATGAGTCTGACATGAAAGAAGAGAAATTTGCTCGTCGCCGTAAGAAGAAAAAATCGGCGGAAGAGAAAGAGCCACCACGTGTTGGTAAAGGCCGTAAAGGTAAATTAAAGGCTCCACAGTCGTTACAGCATGGTTTCCAAAAACCAACTGCAGAAGTATTACGCGAAGTACGCATCAGTGAAACAATCACAGTTGCAGAGCTTGCTTCTCGTATGGCTGTTAAAGGCGCTGAAGTTGTTAAAACAATGATGAAAATGGGTGACATGGTTACAATTAACCAAGTTATTGACCAAGAAACAGCACAATTAGTTGCTGAAGAAATGGGCCACAAAGTTGTTTTAGTGAAAGAAAATGAACTTGAAGTAAACGTTCTTGCAGATCGTGGTGACGAAGGCAAACAAGAGTCTCGTGCACCAGTAGTAACTGTAATGGGCCACGTTGACCATGGTAAAACATCAACACTTGATTACATTCGTAAAGCGAAAGTAGCGTCAGGTGAAGCGGGTGGTATCACTCAGCACATTGGTGCTTATCATGTTGAAATCGGCAAAGGAATGATTACTTTCCTTGATACTCCAGGTCACGCCGCGTTTACATCAATGCGTGCTCGTGGTGCTAAAGCGACAGATATCGTTGTTCTTGTAGTTGCAGCAGACGATGGTGTAATGCCACAAACAATCGAAGCAATCCAGCATGCAAAAGCTGCTGAAGTGCCATTAATTGTTGCTGTAAACAAAATGGACAAAGAGGGTGCAGACCCAGATCGCGTTAAAAATGAATTATCGCAACACGGTGTTATTTCTGAAGAGTGGGGCGGCGATGTTCAGTTCGTTCACATTTCAGCAAAAACCGGTGAAAACATCGATGAATTACTTAATGCAATCCTAATGCAAGCTGAAGTTTTAGAACTAACAGCTGACCATTCAGGTATGGCATCAGGTGTTGTTATTGAATCTCGTCTTGATAAAGGCCGTGGTCCAGTTGCATCTATCCTTGTTCAATCAGGTACGTTACGTCAAGGCGACATCGTTTTATGTGGTTTTGAATACGGCCGTGTTCGTGCAATGCGCGATGAGAATGGTAAGCCAATTGAATCTGCAGGCCCGTCAATTCCAGTTGAAGTATTAGGCTTGTCAGGCGTACCGTCTGCAGGTGATGAAGCAACTGTAGTTAAAGATGAGCGTAAAGCACGTGAAGTAGCATTATATCGTCAAGGTAAATTCCGTGATGTGAAACTTGCTCGTCAACAGAAATCTAAACTTGAAAACATGTTTGCTAACATGACCGAAGGTGATGTTTCTGAAGTGAACGTGGTACTTAAAGCCGACGTACAAGGTTCTGTAGAAGCAATCAACGATGCATTATTAAAACTTTCTACTGATGAAGTAAAAGTTAAAATCGTTGGTAGCGGTGTTGGTGCTATCACTGAAACTGATGCAACACTTGCTGCTGCATCAAACGCGATTGTAGTTGGCTTTAACGTTCGTGCTGATGCATCTGCACGTAAAGTGATTGACAGCGAAAGCTTAGATTTACGTTACTACAGTGTTATCTATAACTTGATTGACGAAGTTAAGTCTGCGATGTCAGGTATGTTAGCGCCAGAGTTTAAACAGCAAATCATTGGTTTAGCTGAAGTACGTGATGTATTTAAATCACCAAAAATTGGTGCCATTGCAGGTTGTATGGTGACCGAAGGTAACATTAAACGTAATAATCCAATTCGTGTATTACGTGATAACGTGGTTATCTATGAAGGTGAGCTTGAGTCATTACGTCGTTTCAAAGATGATGTACAAGAAGTGCGTAACGGCATGGAATGTGGTATCGGCGTGAAAAACTACAACGATGTTCGAGTGGGCGACCAAATCGAAGTATTCGAAATTATTGAAATTCAACGCACTCTATAACCTGTTGAATCAAAATAATTAATTTTAATGGGGGCTTCAGCCCCCATTAGTGTTTTAACTTGTAAGCCTATTCGGGCTTATGATAACTATTCAAAGTGGTGAAAATGAGAGATTTTTCTCGTACTGATCGCGTAGGCCAGCAAATTCAAAAAGAAATTGCAGTGATCCTACAAAGAGAAATAAAAGATCCTCGTCTAGGAATGGCAACAGTATCTGCTGTTGAGGTTTCAAGAGATTTAGCTTATGCCAAAATATTTGTAACAATCCTTAATACTCAAGACGAAGATAAATCGAATGAGAGCATTGCAATTTTAAATGAAGCTACGGGTTTTATCCGTTCTTTATTAGGCAAGCGTATCCGCGCTCGTATCATGCCTAATTTAAAATTTGTATTAGATCGTTCGTTACTAGAAGGCATGCATATGTCTAATTTAGTAGATAAAGTGATCCGCGAAGACAAGCTCAAACGTGGTCCAGAAGCGAGTCAAGAAGACGAAGAATAATGGCAAAAAAACCAAAAGGCCGTCCACTTGACGGCATTTTTTTACTCGATAAATCAATAGGCCTATCATCGAATAAAGCCTTACAGCAGCTAAAGCACCTATATGGCGCACAAAAAGCTGGGCATACTGGTGCACTCGACCCTTTAGCAACAGGTATGTTGCCAATTTGTTTTGGTGAAGCGACTAAGTTCTCGCAATTTTTACTCGATACCGATAAAACTTATGTGGTTAGAGCGAAATTAGGTGTTAGAACTACTACGTCTGATTCTGACGGCGAAGTGGTATCCGAAAAGCCGGTATTAATTACGCAAACACAACTTGAAAGTGCTGTTGCAGGCTTCCTTGGTACCACTGATCAATATCCATCCATGTATTCGGCTTTAAAATATCAAGGGCAACCTTTATATAAATATGCCCGCGAAGGGATTGAAGTACCAAGAAAGTGCCGAAAAATAACGGTATTTAGCTTAACGCTTGACGAATATGATGACATCAATCAAGAAGTACAACTTACTGCACATGTGAGCAAGGGTACGTATATCCGTACTATTATCGATGATTTGGGTGAAGTTTTAGGCTGTGGTGCTCATGTGATTATGTTACATCGTAGCGCAGTTGGTCATTACCCAGCATCGCAAATGATGTCTCTGGCGGATTTAGAAGCCAAACTGTTGGCGCAAAATTTAGCGGGTACTGAAGCCCATGGCTTTTTAGATACTTTATTGTTGCCAATGGACAGTGCACTTGTTGCATTGCCAGAAGTCATTATTACGACAGAGCAAGAAGTTGCTTTTAAAAATGGCCAAACATCTGACATGGCAAATCTGCCGGAAGGTGTTTTTCGAGTTGTAGTGGCGCCTGATATGCGTTTTATTGGTATTGGTGAGCGCAATGAGCTGGGTCAGTTGAAATCGAAGCGCGGTTTATCGACTCATCAACCTAATGATGATTCGGCCGTAAGCTAACGGTTTTTTCTTGTAGATTGTTTATTTTCTGGTAGAATTCGCCAGCTTAATCGTTTTGGCTGAATTAGTGATCGGCTAAAGCATCTTTTAAATTTATTTTTGGAGTCATTATGTCACTAAGTACTCAACAAAAAGCTGAAATTCTAGCTAAATTCGCACGCGCTGAAGGCGACACTGGTTCACCTGAAGTTCAAGTTGCACTTTTAACTTTCGATATCAACAAGTTACAAGGTCACTTTGCTGATCACAAGCACGATTTCCATTCTCGTCGTGGTCTATTACGCAAAGTTAGCCAACGTCGTAAACTTCTTGATTATTTAAAGCGTAAAGATTTAGCTCGTTACACAAGCTTAATCGCTGAGCTTGGCTTACGTCGCTAAGAAATTGATTATAAAAAAGGGGCTTTTAGCCCCTTTTTTTTATGCTAATCATCGACCATAATGGCGTTGGTACAGTATACTACAGGTCGAAATGGTACCAATTGTAGTAGTCAATTGCTCTTAGCCTTGATTTTAAAGGGAAAAGTACAATTCACTACTGTAATTGGTATTTCGATAAACAAAAGAAAGACATATGAAGGAATAATTCATTGCAAGCTATTATTAAAAAATTCCAATTAGGACAGCACACAGTAACGTTAGAAACGGGCGCTATCGCGCGTCAAGCTGATGCAGCAGTTCTTGCTAGCATCGGTGATACATCAGTATTAATTACTGTTGTAGGTAAAAAAGAAGCAGCACCAGGTCAAGATTTTTTCCCACTAACAGTTAACTATCAAGAGCGTATGTACGCTGCTGGTCGTATCCCTGGTGGTTTCTTAAAGCGTGAAGGCCGTCCAAGCGACGCAGAAACGTTAATCGCACGTTTAATTGACCGTCCAATTCGTCCATTATTTCCAGATGGTTTTGTTAACGAAGTTCAAGTTATTGCGACTGTTGTGTCGTTTAACCCAGAAATCCAACCAGATATCGTTACATTAATCGGTACTTCTGCCGCACTTGCTATTTCAGGTATTCCATTTAATGGTCCAGTAGGTGCATCACGCGTTGGTTATATTAATGGTCAATACGTATTAAACCCATCTGTAAAAGAGCTTGAAGAAAGCCAACTAGACTTAGTTGTTGCTGGTACTGAAAATGCAGTATTAATGGTTGAATCAGAAGCTAATATTCTTTCTGAAGATGTAATGCTTGGTGCCGTTATGTATGGTCATGAGCAAATGCAATCGATCATTACAGCTGTTGCTGAATTCAAAGCTGAAGCTGGCAAACCAACATGGAACTGGTCTGCACCAGAGAAAAATGTTGATTTAGCAACTCAAATTGCAAATATCGCTGAAGCAAAAATCGGTGCTGCTTATCTAATTACAGATAAAGTTGCACGTAAAGATGCATTATCTGCAGCAAAAGCTGAAGTAGTTGAAACGTTAACAGCTCAACTTGCTGAAGGCGAAAGCTTAGATAAAAACGAAGTGGGTGATTTATTTGGTTCACTTGAAAAAACTATCGTTCGTGGCCGTATCATTGCTGGTGAAAAACGTATCGATGGTCGTGAACCAGATATGATCCGCGCGTTAGATGTGATGACGGGTGTATTACCACGTACTCATGGTTCTGCAATTTTTACGCGTGGTGAAACACAAGCATTAGTAACAGCAACACTTGGTACAGAGCGTGATTCACAAATGTTAGATGCGCTTTCTGGGACATCGAACAGCCGTTTTATGTTGCATTACAACTTCCCTCCATTCTGTGTAGGTGAAACAGGTTTTGTAGGCTCACCAAAGCGTCGCGAAATTGGTCACGGTAACTTAGCAAAACGTGGTATCCAAGCGGTTATGCCATCACTAACAGAATTCCCATATTCTATTCGTGTTGTTTCTGAAATCACAGAATCAAACGGTTCATCATCAATGGCGTCAGTATGTGGTACATCACTTGCGCTAATGAATGCGGGTGTGCCTGTTAAAGCATCTGTTGCGGGTATCGCGATGGGTCTTGTAAAAGAAAATGAAAACTTTGTTGTTTTATCAGATATTTTAGGTGATGAAGATCACTTAGGTGATATGGACTTCAAAGTAGCTGGTACTAGCAATGGTATTACAGCATTACAAATGGATATCAAAATCGAAGGTATTACACGTGAGATTATGCAAATTGCTTTAAATCAAGCAAAAGCAGCACGTTTACATATCCTAGGTGTGATGGATCAGGCAATCTCTGCACCACAAGCTGAATTATCAGAGTTTGCTCCACGTATCTACACTATGAATATCCCACCGAAGAAAATTGCAGAAGTTATCGGTAAAGGCGGCGCAACAATCCGTGCTTTAACTGAAGAAACTGGTACTACAATTGAAATCGAAGATGACGGTACAATCAAAATTGCTGCAACAAACGGTGATAGCGCAAAAGCTGCAATCGCACGTATTGAGCAATTAACGGCTGAACTTGAAGTAGGCACTATCTACACAGGTAAAGTGGTACGTTTGGTTGACTTTGGTGCCTTTGTTAACGTATTGCCAGGTAAAGATGGGTTAGTTCACATTTCTCAAATTTGTGAAGAGCGCGTAAATAACGTAGCTGACCACCTTTCAATTGGTCAAGAAGTTAAAGTTAAAGTGGTTGAAGTAGACCGTCAAGGTCGCGTACGCTTAAGCATTAAAGAAGCATCAGCACCAGCAACACCTGCTGCTGTAGAAAGTGAAGAACAAGCATAATTGCTAAAATTCATTTTTGATGAAAATAAGGGGCTGTAAGGCCCCTTTTTTTATGCTCTAATGGAGAACTAATCAAAAGGAATGTTTTCTAATTGTGGGTTAAAATTAATTAACACCTTAGAATGATTACTGAAATTACAAATATTGTTTGGAATTTAGAATAATACCTTGTTGAAGTTAAGGAAGTCGATGCGCTTAAAACAAATTGCGGTGATGTCATTATTAAGTGGCATGTTGATGGGATGTAGCCTGACCCCCAAAAATGCTGATAGGCCGATTATAGATGTTGCATTTTCAACTCCATTAGCAACTGATTTTAGAAGTGAAATCGCCATCGCTCGTTACTCTGAATTGTTGTATCGCACTAATTTAACTGATGAGCAAAAAGCGCAGCTGTTTTATGACCGTGGTGTATTGTTTGATAGTTTGGGCTTGTCTACTTTAGCGCGGATCGATTTTAACCGTACCTTAACGTTAAAACCGGATTTACCCGAAGTATATAATTTCTTGGGGATCCACCATACTTTGCTACAACAGTATGATAAAGCATATGAAATGTTTGATGCGGTGATTGAACTTAAACCTGAGCATGAATATGTATTTTTAAATCGTGGAATCGCTCTTTATTATGGTGAGCGACCACAGTTAGCCTTACAAGATTTTAATGCTTTTTTAGAAATGGCTCCAAGTGATCCTTATCGAGTAATTTGGCGTTATCTTGCTGAAAAAGAAGTTGATAACAAGCTTGCGGTTGAAAATCTTAAACAAGCCGCGACATTGCTTGATAACAGTAAATGGGCATATCAATTGGTCGCATTATTTAGCGGTCAATTAACCGAAGCTAAGTTTTTAGCCGGTCTTGAAGAAAATGTTGAAACTGAGCAACACTATGCTGAAAGATTATGTGAAGCCTACTTCTATTTGGCTAAATTACATTTAGCCGCTGGCAATAAGCGCAGCGCTGAAGACTATTTTAAACTCTCTCTTTCTACCAATGTGCATGAGTTTGTTGAATATAAATATGCACGTCTGGAGCTAGAGCTGCTGTATGCGCAAAGCTAAATAATGCTGTTTTTCAAAAAGCATAAATTTAAACCAGAATTCCGATTCTGGTTTTTATTTTTGTTTAGCCTTAACTTCTTAAGTTTTTCATCAAATCATTCCATAGCCCTGAGCCAACATCATTTGTTAGCGGGTAAAATGGGCGTTGCTGCTCACTTAATAAGTCACAATGCGATACCAATTGAAATATATCAAAATGTCGATGCGCTTAAACACTTAGCAGGACTTAAGGATAAGAAAGCTGTAATTTTTTTGGCTGAGCATTATGAACGCACAAACCAATTGGACTTGGCCGAGTTTTACTTTATTCAATTGCAGCACCAAGAAAGTACTGCATCAGAGCAAGCAAAGCTAACCCTGAGTCAATTTTATCAGCGCCATCAAATGTGGCAAAAATTGGCTGAGTTCAGTCAACTCAATGGTTTAACTTTAGATTTTTACCTTAGTCAGTTGTATTTAGGCTCATCTTTACCCCAAGTACAGCCTGATGTTTTTACTGATTTAAAACGTAAGTTTAAGCTTGATTTTACACTGCAAATTGATGAGTTGTCTTTTAGTCAACAAACCCATTGCGGTATTAAAGTAGTGCCTATAGCAACAGATTTTAAGAGTTTAAATCAGTTGAAACAGCATGTTAGCACATTTAAATCGGATGAGGATTTACACGAGTTACCAGTGTGTTTTTCTAATATTCTGTATCTTTCAAAACAGGTTTTATCTTGCACAGCGAATGAAGCAATAAAGTGTGACCTTAGCTATTTGGCGCAACAGCAAAATTGGCCAGAAGGGATCCGTCACTTAGTAATTATGACTTCAGACGGATCTGCAAATGTTAATCAAGGTATTATGTATCTTTCAGCTAAACATGATTTTAATGTGTTTAAACATGAATGGCTGCATTTGTTTGGATTTGAAGATGAATATCCGTTACCAATCAAAAAACAACAGCAACGTTGTCGCCTATCAACATCAACACTAAGCCAACTGGTAATGCAAGAACGAACGGCTAGCGTAGCAAAGAACTTATTTCCGATCCCAACATGTAATGCTCAAACTGTGCAAGCCTATAAATTAGTAGAGAGGCCGACACTAATGCAGTATTTAGATTCACCAATGCCTAAACGTTATAAAACAATTTTAAACGCTAATATTGCACACCATTTGGGTGAATTAAAAACCTTTAGTAATGCAATGTATAACCTTGATGAGGCAAGCTATTGGTTAGCTTATGGGGTAAAGCTGGGTGATTATCATAGCAAATTATTTCAAGCGCTTAAGTTTGAAACGCAAAGGGATTTTGCTCGCGCTTTAAGTGAGTTGTCAGCGTTAGTTAACTGGTCAATGGCCTATTCATCTTTAGCTCGGATTTATTATCAGTTACAGGACTTTGAGCAAGCGCGCCATTTTTATGGTTTAGCGGCAGAGCAAGGCGATAGTTATGGCCAATACTTTTATGCAAAAATGTTGGCTAATGGAGAAGGGGGACCAAAAGATCAAAAATCTGCGATACGCTATTTAAATCATGCGGCAGCACAAGCAAATCCGTTGGCTATTCAGTTAATCAATTTAGCGCCATTTTAATCGCTTATTCTTGAGTTTTATCTCGTATTTGTCGAAATTCATCTATATCACTATGAGCTTTAATATTAAAAATGTTATGATTTCAAAGTGATAAAATAGTCTTTACCCCTGATTAAGTTGTGCCTTTTCATCGTATTGTAGGCATTTTTTATAGACTCTTTATCCATCTAATTGAAGAGTGTTTGTATCAATTGTTGCTATAACTTATATGTTCAACATTGAAATAGAGGAAAATAAATAACGTGATAGCTCTATTATGGATCCCCTTACTCTCACTAATTGGAAGTGTAATAGCCTCCTTAAGTGGGCGATTTGGCCGAACTAGATGTGCTTGGTTAACTGCATTGGCCCCATTTATAGCATTAGTCATCGCATTAACCTTATCCCCTCAGGTTTTTTCTGGAGAATCATTAATTTATCAACTGAGTTGGATCCCAGCTCTTGGGATTAATTTATCGTTTCGTCTTGATGGCTTAGCACTTCTTTTTGTCTTTATGATTTTAGGTATTGGCTTATTGGTTATTTTGTATGCCCGTTATTACCTAAGTCCTAATGATTCAATGGCCAAATTTTACGCGTTTTTAATGCTGTTTATGACAGCCATGCTCGGTATTGTTTTATCAAATAATATTATCCAGCTTTGGGTCTTTTGGGAGCTGACCAGTATTAGCTCATTTTTACTTATCAGTTTTTGGTGGCACAAATCAGAGGCACGTAAAGGTGCCCGAATGGCCCTTACGATTACCGGGGCGGGCGGTTTAGCATTATTAGCTGGCTTGTTACTACTTGGTGATATTGTCGGTAGTTATGATTTAAGTATTATTCTACAAAGTGGTGAGATTATTAAGCAGCATGCCTTATATTCCGTTACTTTGGTGCTTATTTTACTTGGTGCGTTTACTAAATCGGCGCAATTTCCATTTCATTTTTGGTTGCCACATGCCATGGCAGCACCAACACCGGTTAGTGCTTATTTACATTCTGCGACTATGGTGAAAGCGGGGATTTTCTTATTAGCCCGGTTTTATCCTGCTCTAGCTGGCACCGATTTATGGTTTTTATTAGTCGGCTTAACCGGGCTTGCAACCTTATTATTTGGCGCTTATATGGCGCTATTTAAACATGACTTAAAAGGGCTTTTGGCATATTCAACAATCAGTCATTTGGGTCTTATTACCTTGTTATTAGGCTTAGATACTCAATTGGCAGCTGTCGCCGCAATTTTTCATATTATTAATCATGCAACTTTCAAGGCATCGTTATTTATGGCGGTAGGCATTATCGACCATGAAACAGGCACTCGAGATATGCGAAAACTTAATGGCATGCTCAAATTCCTGCCTTATACCGCAACACTCGCTATGGTCGCTGCGGCTTCAATGGCAGGTGTACCACTACTCAATGGCTTTTTATCAAAAGAAATGTTTTTTGCTGAAACGCTACACCAGCAAGTGCTTGGCTCAATGTCTTGGTTGATCCCCGTGCTTGCTACATTAGCTGGGGTATTTTCGGTCGCTTATTCAATACGATTTATTCATGATGTTTTCTTTAATGGCGAGCCGGTTGGCTTAACTAAAACACCACACGAACCTCCGCGATACATGCGAGTGCCAGTTGAGATTTTAGTTGCGCTGTGTATTGTGGTCGGGATAGTTCCTAATTTTGTGGTTAATGATATTTTAACAGCTGCATCTATTTCATTACTTGGACCAAATTTACCAGATTACAGCTTGGCGATTTGGCATGGTTTAAATTTACCTTTATTAATGAGTTGTTTAGCTGTACTTGGTGGTCTGTTTGTTTACAGCCAACGTAAATATTTGTATCAGTTTCAAACTTCATTACCGACACTTGACGCTAAAGAGTGGTTTGAAACTTGGATTGAATATATCTTGAAATGGAGTCAAAAAATAACAGGTTGGATTGAGACCGGATCGTTACAACGTTATATTTTGTTGATTTTGATAAGTGTGATTATTTTAGCCGGTTTACCATTGTTTGAAATGGTACAACTAGCTGGTACTAAGCCACTGACAGCTGTGACACCCAATGCTGCGGTTGGTGCAGGATTATTAATTGCAGGTGCTTTTGCAACGCTTATTTGGCATCGCAATCGAATGGTGGCATTGCTCACTATTTCAGTTGTTGGCTTGATGGTCTCTGTAGCGTTTACTCGTTATTCAGCTCCTGATTTGGCGTTAACTCAGCTTACAGTTGAAGTGGTAACGGTGATTTTATTGATGTTGGCGTTGTTCTTTTTACCGCACCGCACACCAAAAGAATCAAGTTCGGTGCGAATTTTACGTGATTTGGCGATTGCTTCGAGTTTAGGGGTGATTATTGGCAGTATTTGTTATGCCATTTTAACGCGTCCATTACAGTCTATTTCAGATTATTTCCTCGCTAATGCTAAAACAGGTGGTGGTGGTACCAATGTAGTTAACGTAATTTTGGTTGATTTTAGGGGCTTTGATACGCTGGGTGAAATTACTGTACTGGGTATTGCCGCTCTGGGTATTTATAAAATGTTGCTTAATTTGCCCCTGTTTATGCCTTCAAGTGATGGTGATGGCCGTCCTTGGGCGCGCGAACGTCACCCAATTTTGCTCGCAAGTATTTCGCAAAGTTTATTACCTTTGGCTTTATTAGTTACTGTGTATATTTTCTTACGTGGGCATAATTTACCTGGTGGCGGTTTTATTGCCGGCTTAATTACTGCAATTGCATTTATTCTCCAGTATATGGCCCATGGCTCACAATGGATTTATGAGCGATTTGATGTCAATTATCGCAAGGTGATTGCTTTTGGTATTGCAACAGCCTTTATGACAGGGGTCGGAAGTTGGTTCTTTGGACGCCCATTCTTAACCACATGGTTTGAATATTTTGATATTCCATTGGTTGGCAAAATTGAATTAGCTAGTGCGTTAGTGTTTGATTTAGGTGTGTATTTAACCGTGGTAGGGTCAACTTTGATGATTTTAGCAAGTTTAGGCAAACTAACGATTAATCAACAACCACAACAGGAGGCCAAATAATGGAAGCTTTATATGCAACTTGTGTTGGGGTGTTAGTGACGTGTGGGGTATTTTTATTGCTTCGAGCTCGCACATTTCCAGTTGTATTGGGTTTGACCATGTTGTCTTACGCAGTAAACCTGTTCTTATTTGCATCCGGGCGGTTGAGTTTAAATAAAGCCGCTGTACTTGGCTTTTCTGATCAGTATGCCGACCCTTTACCCCAAGCCTTAGTATTAACCGCAATAGTAATTGGATTTGCGATGACTGCATTTGTGGTAATTCTAGCGATTCGAGGTCGTGCAGATTTAGGCAGTGATCATGTTGATGGAAAAGAGTCAGCATTAAACAGCTTAACTAACACCTATAAGGAAGGTAAATAATGCATTTAGTGACCTTAACGGTATTAATTCCAATGTTGGCTGCGGTTGTATTACTGTTGCCTCCAAGTGGTAAAAGTGTACAGGCTCGCAGGATCACCTCAGTTATTTTTGCATGCGTGACACTGATTGTCAGCATTGCTTTATTAGTTAAAACTTTAGATGGGCAAACGATTGTTTATGCAATTGGAGATTGGAAAGCGCCGTTTGGAATTGTATTAATTGGCGATAGACTTTCTGCTTTATTAGTTACCTTAACCTCATTTTTGGCTTTGTGTTGTGTTACTTATTCACTTACCGGTGATGATGAAAAGGGCAGCTTTTTTCACCCATTGATGCATTTTTTAACGTTGGGGGTCAATGGTGCATTTTTAACTGGTGACTTATTTAATCTTTTTGTATTTTTTGAAGTGTTGTTAATCGCCTCTTATTCATTGTTGATGCATGGTGTTGATAAACAAAAAACTCGTGCAGCGTTACATTACGTTATTTTAAACCTTGTGGGCTCAAGTGTATTTTTAATCGCATTGGGTATTTTATACGGCGTATTAGGTACGCTGAATATTGCTGATATGGCTTTAAAAGTATCACAACTGAGTGGTGATGATGTCGCATTAGCAAAAATTGGTGGCTTGTTGCTATTAATTGTATTTGCTTTAAAAGCGGCTATTTTACCGTTACATATGTGGTTGCCTAGTACTTATTCAACGGCGATGCCGGTTGTTGGTGCTATGTTTGCCATTATGACCAAGGTCGGTGTGTATGCCATGTTCAGGGTTTACACTGTGATATTTGGCGCCTATGCCGGATCGCTTGATAATATGGCGGCGCAATGGTTATGGCCACTGGCAATTATTACTATTTTTGTAGGTGCACTGGGCGTATTAGCGAGTCAAGATTTCCGTCGTTTAGTTGCAAATTTAGTGGTGGTATCAGTCGGTACTTTAGTTGCTGCGGTTGCAATGCACTCTGTTATGGCAACCGCTGCTGCACTTTATTACATTATTCATTCAACCGTATTAGTTGCCGCGCTGTTTTTATTGGCAGAATTAATCGGGCTGCAACGGGGAAAAACCGCAGATCGCTTAGTGCCAGCAAGAGCAGTAACTCAACCGTTATTACTGGGTAGTTGTTTTATTATTGCATCTCTTGGTGTGATTGGTATGCCGCCATTGTCAGGTTTTATTGGTAAAATTTGGTTTTTAGAAGCTGCATTAGAAGTGAATTTACATCTGTCATTTTGGCCAGTTTATCTATTAGCAAGTCTGATGATTATGATTGCGCTGAGTCGTGCAGGTAGCCAATTGTTTTGGAAGCAAAGTAATAGTGAGCCAAGTGGTGAGCGGGCTAAACCAGTTCAAATTGCTATGGTGATTGTATTGCTAAGTTGTACTCCACTGATGGTTGTTTTTGCCGGCCCAATTAGTGAATTTACTCTTGCTACTGCAACCCAATTACATGATGTTCAAGGCCATGTTAATGCCGTCATTGGCGTATCATTGGAGGGTCAGCAATAATGAGATTACATGCCAAAATGCGTTGGTTACCAACGCCATTTCGTAGTTTATTGTTATTTTTTGTCTGGTTATTACTCAACAACAGCGTTTCAGTAGGGCATCTTATTTTGGCTGCATTTTTAGCTGTGGTGATCCCATTACTGACTTTTCGTTTTCGAGATCCTCAACCGTTGATTTTACGACCAGGTTTAGCGATTAAACACTTTTTATTGGTGCTTTACGATATTGTGACTGCTAATGTCCAAGTGGCTTTTTTAATTCTTGGGCCAACAAAGCGTTTGCGTCCAGCATTTGTTAAAATACCACTGGACCTTTCTCATGAAATGCCGATTACGATTTTAGCCAGTACGGTCTCTCTTACACCAGGTACTGTCAGTGCCGAAGTCTATCCTGCACCTGAAACAATTAGCCAAAGCGATGAGCCTGTTCAGCGTTATTTATTGATTCATGTCTTGGACTTAGAAGATGAGGCACAGTTAATCAAAACCATTAAACAGCGCTATGAAGCACCTCTGAAGGAGATTTTTCAATGTTAGATACAGTCATATTAATTGTATTAACTATGGTTGGGATTTCGCTGTTATTAAATTTATGGCGTTTAATTGTTGGGCCAACTGTACCTGATCGTATTTTGGCGCTTGATACCATGTATATTAATACCATTGCGTTGATCATTTTGTATGGCATTCGAGTCGATACTAACCTCTATTTTGAGGCCGCGTTATTGATTGCCATGCTCGGTTTTGTCAGTACTGTAGCAGTGTGTAAGTTCTTGTTACGCGGCGATATTATTGAATAATAATTTTTAGGATGATGATATGTTAGTTTATGAGTGGCTTGTATCCATTTTATTATTAATTGGTGGTGCTTTTATTTTGATAGGTTCAATTGGTTTGAATAAAATGCCTGATTTTTTTATGCGCCTGCATGGTCCGACAAAAGCTACAACCTTAGGCATGGCTGGAGTATTAATTGCAGCAATGGTCTATTTCAGTATGACTAAAGATGGGATTAGTGTTAAAGAAATTTTGATTTCGATTTTTTTACTGATCACCGCACCTATCAGTGGCTATATGCTGATTAAAGCTGCAATTCATCATAAGTTGCCAGCTAAAGATGGTACAAAAGGGATGGATAATATTGAGGAAGATTAATCTTTGTTATTGTAAGTACCTATTTATATTACAATTTTAAACATAGTAATCTTAGTATATTTTTTATCGTTTGTTACAATTGCATGAAAAAGGAGTTTTCATGTATAAATTCACATTATATCTATTTGCACTCGCTACGAGTGGAATGTCTTTTGCTTCAAGCCATAATCAGTTATCTATCGGTTTTTCTGATTTAGTTGATTTTGATCAAGGCTTCTTTGGCGTAGGCTATCAATACTACTTTGATGATTTGGATAAGGTAGATGGGCCTCATCTATTAAAGTCACACCTTAACCAGATTAATACAGCTGAAGTGTCTGGCTTTTCCACCGACAAATGGCATTACATTAATCTATCCTCCACCCTATATTTTGAAGATGAGTACATACTTGAATTAGGCGGCTCGCGTTTTACTGATAAGGTTGGAAGGGCTCAACAAAAAGACGAACAATACCAAGTCAAATTCGGTAAGTTTTTTGGTGAAAAAGTTCAGGTTGGGTTGAGTTTTCATTATCTGAGGGACAAAGATGAGTACCTTTTGTGGAGTGAAGATGGCCAACAGTTTAAAAAGACTATTGAAACTGAATTTATGTTTGCCCCTTTTATTCGTTACACTGCTATTGAAAATAATCAAGGATGGGATTTTAGTTTACAACCGATAGCTGGTAAGAAGCGTTATTATCAAGGACGAGCAAGTTATTATATGAATCAGCGATGGAGTTTTTCTGCGTTGACTCTGATCCGAAGCAATGATGTTAGTAAGGGTTCCATTGAGTTGCAAACTGAATATTGGTTTGCAGATAGGCTTTCATTCAAGTTTGGTTTAGGAAGTAATATTGGGGATTTTAGTCAGCTAAATAGTGCCAGTTTACTGTTAACACTGAGGTTTTAAACTGCGGGATCCATCAAAAAGGCTGAGTTTTCACTAAGCCTTTTTGATGCTTAGAACTTATTTTACTTCTTTACCCGCAGCTTGCTGATCGGCATGGTAGCTTGAGCGGACAAATGGGCCACAGGCAGCATGAACAAAACCAATCTCATCGGCATAGGCTTTTAGCGCATCAAACTCAACAGGCGGTACATAGCGCTTTACCGGCAAGTGGTGCTTCGATGGCTGTAAATATTGGCCCACGGTCAGCATATCGACATTGTGTTCACGTAGGTCACGTAATACTTGTTCAATCTCGCTGATTTCTTCACCAAGACCAACCATTAAACCTGATTTAGTTTTAACGTTTGGATGTGCTTCTTTAAAACGACGAAGTAATTCTAACGACCATTTATAATCAGCCCCCGGACGTGCAAGTTTATATAAACGCGGCGCAGTTTCTAGGTTGTGGTTAAACACATCTGGCGGCGTTTGAATAAGAATTTCAAGTGCACGGTCCATACGACCTCGGAAATCTGGTACTAGAACTTCAATCGTAATATCAGGGTTGTACTTGCGGATCTCACGAATACAATCGGCAAAATGTTGTGCACCACCATCACGTAAATCATCACGGTCCACTGAAGTAATAACCACATAGCTTAACTTCATGTCACGGATAGTGAGGGCTAGTTTTTCAGGCTCAGCTGCATCGGGAGCAAGAGGACGACCATGAGCAACATCACAAAAAGGACAACGGCGTGTACAAATTGCACCTAAAATCATGAAGGTTGCTGTACCGTGATTAAAGCACTCCGATAAATTTGGACAAGACGCTTCTTCACAAACAGAATGCAACCCATGTTTACGAAGCGCACTTTTGATGCCATCAATACGCTCGGTAGATTTTGGCAAGCGTATTTTTAGCCATTCAGGTTTACGCAACATTTCTGTTTTCTCAGTCGGTAATACTTTAACTGGGATCAATGCCATTTTTTCTGCATCACGCAGTTTTACACCTGGTTGGATCTTTACTGGTTTATTCATTCGTTATCAAACCCTAGTATTTGTTTGAGGTCGGTGACGTTTATTTTTTCGACAAGATGTTTTACTAAGCCTTGTTGGGCTGCTTCAAGAGTTTTTGGTCCTGCAAGATCAGCAGATTGGATCATTGCCATACCTGCATATCCGCATGGATTAATACGTAAAAAGGGGGCCAAGTCCATATTGACGTTTAATGCTAAGCCATGAAATGAGCATCCGCGTCTAACACGCAAACCTAATGAGGCTATTTTTTTATTATCAACATAAACGCCAGGAGCATCGGGCTTAGCATAGGCTTGCACCCCACAATCGGCTAGCGTATTGATCACGGTTTCTTCTAACCAAGTGACTAATTCTCTTACGCCTATTTTTAAGCGACGTAAGTTGAACAAAACATACATAACTTGTTGGCCTGGGCCGTGATAGGTCACTTGGCCACCGCGGTCAACTTTGACCACTGGAATATCACCCGGCATTAGTACATGCTCATCTTTACCAGCTTGGCCTTGGGTAAAGACAGGCTCGTGTTCTACTAGCCAAATTTCATCTGGGCTGGAGTCATCTCTATGATCGGTATAATCTTGCATTGCTTGCCAAATGGGCTCATAGGCGCGACACCCTAGCTGGCGAATGATGAGTGTATTTGTGCTCATAGTAGGATCCTTAACGAGTGAACCCAAAATTAGTGATTAAAGGACGTGGCGTACGTCTTCTAATTTACCTAATTCGTTATAAATTTGTTCAATGTGCTCTTTGCTGGTCACATTTGCAACTAAATGAACAGATTCATAGTTACCTTTAGTACTAGGTTTGACTGTCGGCGTGTAATCGCCAGGCGCCACACGTTGCATAACCACAATAACTTGTTCCGTAAGTTGCTTATTTGCCAGTCCCATTACTCGAAAACTAAAACGGCAAGGAAATTCCAGATATTCATCAAATTTGGTGTTTTGAACAAGTTTTACCACGGTTGTTAAGCCTCAAAATTGGTCGTTATTAATCGATTTATAATTAATGTTTAGCTCGGTAAAAAAATTTAAATCCCACCGTAGAGCTAAATATAAAAATTACAAATTTTAAAGGCGGGCATTTTATCATTATTTATTCAAAAACGCTTATTAATAATCTTTATCTATAAACTAGTACTACAAATATTTACGCCCTGACAATGCAGGGCGTAAATATATGTTTCAGTGCGAAATTAGCTAGTTTAGTTAGTTAATTGTAAACGTAGATAATCATAAATTTGGCTAAAGAAACTACCTTCTTCAACTTCTTCTAAGGTAACTAATGGGTATTGAGCTATGTCTTCATCTTCAAGCTGTAAAAATAAAGTGCCCACAACAGTCCCTTTAGCAATCGGTGCTTCAAGTGTTTTATCAAGTTTGAAGTTTGCTTTTAGATTTTTGCTTTGGCCACGTTGGATTGTGATTGGTGTATCTTGTAAAATACCCAACGCGACTTCTTCTTTATTGCCCATCCAAACACGTTGTTTTGCAAAGGTATCACCTGCTTTATATGGCGTAATTGTTTCATAAAAACGAAAGCCATAGTTGAGTAACTTTTTACTCTCGGCTCTACGCGCTCGGTCGCTTTCAGTGCCCATTACAACCGCCACTAAACGCATGTCACCTTTAGTTGCCGAGGTCACTAAGCTGTATCCTGCCTCTGAAGTGTGGCCTGTTTTAATGCCATCAACATCTAAGCTTTCATCCCATAATAATGAGTTACGGTTATATTGTTTAATTCCATTAAAGGTAAATGATTTTTCAGAATAAATAGCATATTCATCAGGTACATCACGAATTAATGCGCCGCCAAGCGTTGCCATATCACGTGGGGTTGTAAAATGTTCATCAGTATCAAGGCCATGGCTATTAATAAAGTGAGTATTGGTCATTCCCAGCTTTTCTGCATGGGCATTCATTAAGTCGGCAAAAGCACTTTCACTGCCCGCAATGTGTTCGGCCATTGCTACACATGCATCATTACCAGATTGGATGATGATGCCGCGATTAAGTTCTTCAACGGAGATTTTCTTACCAACTTCGATAAACATTTTTGACGAATCAGGGAAGTTTTTACTCCATGCTTTTTCGCTTACTGTGACTAAATCGTTAGGTGAGATGTTTTTATTTTTAATTTCTAAACCGATAACGTAACTTGTCATCATTTTAGTTAAGCTTGCAGGTGCTAAGCGTTCGTCAGGCGCACCTTCTGCAATCACTTTGCCAGTGGTAAAATCGACTAAAAAGTACCCTTTAGCATTGACTTGTGGAGGTGCAGGCATAATTTGGGCCGATGCACTAAAGATCCCTACGGTACAAACAAGTCCGCAAACGTTTTTGAGCAATGTGGTGTTTAATCGTTTCATTATGATAATTTAATTAGTTAATTGTATGAATTTTATGAAGCTAACCTAAGGTATTATCCTAAAGCAAAACTTCACTGTAAAGTAAGAAGGCTTGTTCAAAACCATCTTGCTGTATAATTGATAAGGTCTTTGTTGCTTGTTCGGCATCTTTCATAGGACCTATTTTTAAGCGATAAATTCCATCTCGGTGGTTAATAATTGTTGCCACCTGATAGTTTTGTTTTAGTTGTTCGCTCAATAATTGAATTTTGTCGGATTTGCTAGCTGCGACTACCTGAATATAAATATAGGGCTGATGCTGCTCGGCAACGGTAACAGCCTCTACCTTAACACGAGCTGTACCAGAGCGGTAATAATCCAGTTTATGTGCAGCTGCATAAGATAAGTCAATTAAGCGGTTATCATGAAATGGACCGCGATCATTTACTTTAACGATAGCGGTTTTTCCATTATCTAAATTAGTGACTCTTACAAAACTCGGTAATGGTAATGTTTTGTGCGCAGCTGTCATGGAGAACATGTCATATATTTCACCGTTAGAAGTTTTATGACCATGAAATTTACGCCCATACCATGACGCAATCCCAGTTTCTTGATAGCCGGTTTCATCAAGCATAGGGACATAACGTTTACCACCGATTGAATAAGGACGACTGGCCGAGACGCTTTTTTTTGTCGCCACGACTTTTGCATCTTGTTGCTCTAATTGAGTGGGGTTTCTTAATGGGGCTGCATCATGGCGCATATCGTAACGATTGTTTGCACAACCGTTAAGTAATACAGTCATTAAAATGAGCACAATAAGCGAGTAAACGTTCATTAATTAATAATTACTTTTTTATGAGTGGCTATCGACATTATGATACCAAAACCTGCCATTAATGTGACCATTGAAGTACCGCCATAACTAATTAAGGGTAATGGAACGCCAACAACAGGTAATAAACCTGAGACCATGCCAATGTTAACAAATACATAAACAAAAAAGGTGAGGGTGAGACTGCCGGCAAGTAACTTACCAAATGCATCTTGGGCATTAACTGAGATATATAACCCGCGTGCGATAATAAATAAATAGGCAGCCAATAGTAGCGTGACACCAATTAAGCCAAACTCTTCACTCAGAACTGAAAAAATAAAGTCGGTGTGGGGCTCTGGTAAAAATTCGAGCTGTGATTGGGTACCATGTAGCCAGCCTTTGCCTTCGATGCCGCCTGAGCCAATCGCAATTTTAGACTGAATAATATGATAACCGGAACCAAGAGGGTCACTTTCAGGATTTAAAAAGGTTAGTACACGTTGTTTTTGATAGCCGTGCATGCCATAAGTCCAAAAAAGAGGGGCTGCAAGACCGACAGCTGCACCCAGAAGTAAAATTAATCGCCAACTGACACCGGCTAAAAATAAAACAAAAATACCAGAGCTTGCGATTAAAATTGCAGTACCTAAATCTGGTTGCTCTTTAATCAAGATAGTTGGCGCCATTACTAGAATAAAACCAATAATAAGATGAATGAGTCTAGGTGGTAAATGGTATTTACCAATATACCAGGCTACCATCATTGGCACAGCAAGCTTCATTATTTCTGAAGGTTGAAAGCGGGTGACTCCAAGGTCAAGCCAACGCTGTGCGCCTTTACTTGAAACACCTACAACTAATACTGCAACCAGCATGGCTAAGCCAATCCCATAAAATAACCAGACCCAACGTTGGTAAGTTAGCGGTGAAATTTGAGCCAGCAGTATCATCACAACAAATGCCAGAGCAATACGAGTTGCTTGTTTAGTTAACATCGCCATATCTTGGCCACCGGCGCTATAAACAATAAAACTACTGGCGACCAGCAAAATAAAGAGCGCTAAGAACAGTGGTAAATCTATGTGGATTTTATCCCAAAATGTTTTTTTGGTATGTAATGAGGTCATGGCTTTTTCGCTCGAGATTGCTGGGCAGAAAAATAATAATCCATTATTTGACGGGCTATGGGGGCGCCAATAGAGCTACCGCCACCAGTATTTTCTACGGTGACCGTTACAATTATTTTGGGATCATTAAACGGAGCAAAACCGATATACATCGCATTATCTCGCTGTTTTTCTTTGATGCTATCAGCATCATAACGTTCACCTTGGGCGATGCTGATTACTTGTGCAGTACCTGTTTTGCCTGCTGGATCATAATCGGCACCTAAAAATGCTTTGTGGGCAGTACCTGTGGTTTTAAACACCGTATTATGCATTGCATCTAGTGCAACTTGCCAATGGGCTGGATCTTCGAGCACCACCGGAGGTTTTTCATCGTTATTAACTAAAGTGATTTCTTCACCTTGTTTAGTGAGCGAAACTAAGTGAGGAGGATGGTGAATACCTTTATTTGCAAGTATATTGACAGAGTTGGCAATTTGAATGGGCGTTGCCGTCCAGTAACCCTGACCAATTGCCACTGAGATAGTGTCACCTGGCCACCATGATTCTTTAAATTTGCTTTCTTTCCATTCTACCGAGGGCAGCACGGCGTTACTCTCTTCATGAATATCTATCCCTGATAGCTCACCAAAGCCAAATTGGGCCATAAAATTGCTGATTTTGGTAATGCCTAATTTGTAGCCAATACCATAAAAAAAGGTATCACATGATTCTTCAATAGCTTGATAAACATCAACGGCTTTGCCATGGCCCCAGCGTTTCCAGTCTCGCCATCTATGATCTACATTTGGCAGCTCAAAAAAGCCAGGGTCGTAAATGGTGGTTTTATCGGTAATGAGTTTTTCTTCTAACCCTAAAATAGCTAAATGTGGTTTAACCGTTGAGGCGGGTGCATACACCCCTTGGGTTGCACGATTAATGAGTGGGCGATTTGGGTTTAGCAGTGCGCGATAATCAGGGCCACTAATGCCATGGACAAACAAATTGGGGTCATAACTTGGGTTTGAATAAAGTGCTAAAATACCGCCATCTTTGGCGTCTAATACCACAATTGCACCACGGTGATCTTTTAATACATGCTGCGCAATTTGCTGCAAGCCAACATCTAAAGTTAATACGAGGTCTTGGCCTGGCACAGGAGCGGTTGAGCTTAGGGTACGAATGATGCGGCCTCGGTTATTAATTTCAACCTCTTGTGATCCGACTGTGCCATGGAGTACTGACTCATAATATTTTTCTAATCCCAGTTTACCAAAGTCACGGGTCGCGCGGTAATTGGTTTCTTGGCCGTCTTGGGTTAGTTGATTAAGTTCTTTTTTATTGAGTTTTGCTACATACCCCAAAGCATGGGTCAGGGTATCGCCAAATGGATAATGACGCGCTAGGCGGGCTTCGATACTAAACCCTGGAAAATTATGCTGATGCACTGAAAAAATGGCAACTTCTTCTTCAGTTAGTCGTGCTTTGAGTACTTGGCTTTTAAAACGACGCTGCTGTTTTATTTCAGCGAGAAATTTTTCTTGTTCTGATTCACTGATGGGCAGTACTTTACTCAACTTCGCTAATGCAGCAGGAATATCTTCCACTTCTTCTGGAATGACTTCTAAATTAAATACCGGTTTATTTTCGGCTAAAATCGTACCGTAACGATCGTAAATTAACCCTCGATTGGGGGCGATAGGCACGAGTTTAATGCGGTTATCATTAGAGCGAGTTTGATAACTGGTATGAGAGATGATTTGCAGGCGGTAAATGTTGGCAAATAAAACGGCGATCAGGATTAAAACAAAAAAGAACGCCACAAACGCCCTGCGAGCAAATAAATTAGCTTCAGCTGAGTGGTCGCGGATGGCCTGACGCCCTTTAAACATTAAAAGACCCTATTCGCGATGATACGGGTGGTTGTTATTTAAGCTCCAAGCTCGGTAAAGGCTTTCGGCAACCACAATTCTAACTAATGGATGAGGCAAGGTTAAGTTGGATAAAGACCATTTTTGCTCAGAAACGGCGATGCACTCAGTTGCAAGGCCTTCTGGTCCGCCAATTAACAAGCTGATATCACGGCCATCAAGCTGCCATTTTTGCATTTGGCTGGCTAACTGATGGGTATCCCAAGGTTGTCCAGTTACTTCAAGAGTAACAATACGATTTCCTTTGGGAATAGCCGCTAAGGTTTTTTCACCTTCAATTTGTAAAATGCGTTTGATATCGGCATTTTTGCCGCGTTTACCTGCAGTAATTTCAACTAATTCCAGCGACATATCTTTTGGAAAGCGACGCTGATATTCTAAATAGCCAGTCTCAACCCAACTCGGCATTTTAGTGCCAACTGCAATTAGTTGAATTTTCATGCGTTATTAACCCCAAAGTTTCTCTAGTTGATAGAAATCTCGAGATTGATCTTGCATTACATGAACAACGATATCACCTAAATCAACTAAAACCCATTCGCCGCAAGTTTGGCCTTCACACCCAAGAGGTACTAGACCAATCGCTTTGGCTTCTTTATTGAGGTTTTCGGCGATTGATTGAACATGACGCTTTGAATTACCTGAACAAACGATTAAATAATCAGTAATGGTGGATTTACCTCTGACATCTAAAGTAACGATGTCACGACCTTTCATGTCGTCGATTTTATCTAAAGCAAATTCTAATAGTTCAGTTGTTTCCAAAATGCATTCTCACAATGTAATAAAAGCTAATTAGAAATTTTACCACGGCTACAACTAATTATTAAGCGACAAACGAAAATTAACAGTATAACTGATGCGTTTTAATGTAGTTTGCGACCGTTTTTGGCAGTAAAGCAGGGAAATTAGCTGCATTTTTTAGTGATAGCCGCAGCTCGGAGGAGGAAATATCAATTTGAGGGCAGCTTAGGAAGTAACATAATCCCGCTTTTTGTTGAACTAGGTCATTTACCTCTTGGCACCGTGCTTGTTTTAAGTAGTCAGTTACTTCCGCTGCTGGAGCACAAATTTGCCCAGGCCTTTGACAGACAATCAAATGACACAGTGCGGTCACTTCTTGCCATCGATGCCATAAATGCAGCTGATTTAATGAGTCCATACCGATTAAAAAAGCAATAGGCCTGTTAGGTTCTGTTTGTCTGATTTCTTGTAAGCTTAATAATGAATAAGAGGGGCCTACACGATTAAGTTCACGCTCATCTAGGGAAAACTTGGGGTAGGGCGCAATTGCAAGTTGCACCATATTTGCCCTGTCGCGGGCACTGATCCCCGGGCTTTTTTTGTGAGCAGGTTGCGCACATGGCATAAAGGCTAGGCTCGTTAAATTGAGCTGCTCGCAGCATTGTCGCGCAATATTAAGATGCCCTTGATGGATAGGATCAAACGTCCCGCCAAAGATCCCAATCATGATGCACTACGAAATATCGGCAGCTCAAGGTTGAGCGTAAAACAAAATTGCAATGCAATGTGGGCTAAGCTTTGAAATGGGGCGACTAAAGTGCCTTGTTTTAAATGGCGATCCCACTGCGCTAACTGTGAAATGATCACTTCAAGATGACTTAATGATAATCTTGATAGCGCTTGCTCTGTGATGGTTTGCTTATTTTTCCAAACATTAAATTGTTTAAAAATGGTGGAGTAAGGCTCGCCTTGTTGCCTTTTTTGCTGCATGGCCAATAACTGCTGAGCCTCACGAGCAATTGCCCACGCAAGAGAATTAAGTTCAGAATTATCTTTTTGTAATCGCGCTAAAATGGCAACGATTTTATCGCTTTTGCCAATCAGCAGCGCATCAGTTAAATCAAAAATATCAAACTTAGCTTGGTTCAAAAGCACAGGTGCAAGTTCGTGCTTACCGATGAGTTTTGCACCATAAATAAGTGATAGCTTTTCTAACTCTTGGTAAGTTGCTAGCAAATTTCCTTGGGTCGATTCAAGTAAAAAGAGCTTGGCGTCATGGGCTAAATTAAGCTGAAGAGTCTGACAGTGCTGGTTTAGCCAAGTCAGGAGGTGATTGCCGCTAATTTCATAACAAGGTACAAATAAACCAATCGCTTCGAGTGCTTTAAACCATGCCGTTTTCTGCACATCAGTGCCATTTTTAGCACCTTTGAGGATTAAAATACAATCGGGATTTGATGTTTCTGCCAGCCATTTTAATGTTTTTGAGCCACTAGTACCGGCTTTTTGCTCACCTAAATCAAGTTCAATGATTTTGCGATCACTAAATAACGATAAGCTATTAAAATGCTGTTCTAGCTCTTGCCAATCAAATTGATTATCAACACTTAGCCGGATAAGTTCATCAAAGCCTTGTTTCTTAGCCGCCGTTTTTATTTGTTCACAACATTGTTGCACTTGAAAAGGTTCTTCACCCAAAACCAGATAAACAGGGGCTAATTGTTGGCTTAATTTGCTCGGTAGTTGATTACTATAACAACGCATTAGAGCTGGGCTAGCTCCCGGATAATACGACGACTAGCTTGTAAGCGCATTTCAGACAAAATAAGTTCAAGCTCTTTTGCTTTTGCCAGCGCACTATCTGGATCGTCTTGATAATTACGATATAACTCAAAATATTGAGTAATAGGATCTTGTCCTGGTCGAGTTACTTGGTAACTGACACTGTAAGTTAATTCGTATTCTGCGACTTGGCCGTTATTAAAGAGTGATAAAGTTCGGCGGTCGAGTTTATCTTTTAATAACAGTAATTGCGCACGATCTGCACGTACTTCACCTGAATAAACGACTTCGGCATGTTGCAGTTGTTTTTTCAATTGGCGGTATAAATCGGACTGAGGATCGGCAGCGTTTAAGGTCAGAGATTGAAGGTCAGGTGGCAAGTTTGACGCTTGTTTTAGCCTAAACCCACAAGCAGTTAACATTAAAACACATAGCGCAAGCGCTATGTGTTTTAAAAAAGAGGACGAAAACGCCATCTTAGTTTGCAACCACGTTAAGCAGTTTACCTGGTACATAAATGACTTTACGAATTGTCACATCATCTAAGTAACGGCTTACATTCGGTTCTGCATAGGCGATGGCTTCGACCGCCGCTTGTTCAGCATCTGCAGCAACAGTCACTTTGCCACGTACTTTGCCATTCACTTGCACAATGATTAGTTTCTCATCTTCAACCATTGCACTTGGATCAAATGTTGGCCAAGTTGCATTAATGACATCACCTTCTTTACCTAACTCATGCCATAGTTGATGACACACGTGTGGAATAATAGGTGAAAGCATAATAATTAATGCATTAAGTGCTTCATGTGCAATTGCTTTATCTTGCTCAGTTTCAAGAGAAGCACGCGTTAATTTGTTTAGCAATTCCATTACCGCAGCAATAGCAGTATTAAAGGTTTGACGGCGGTCAAGATCGTCACTGACTTTTGCTATGGCTTTATGTAACTCACGACGGAGCGCTTTTTGCTCATTGTTTAATGCCGACACATCTAATGAAGCAAAACCGGCTTGTTTAACGTCGTACGCATATTTCCAAACGCGTTTAACAAAACGATGTGCACCTTCAACACCTGAATCAGACCATTCAAGGGTTTGCTCTGGTGGCGCAGTAAACATCATGAATAAACGAACTGTATCGGCACCATATTGTTCAATTACTGACTGTGGATCGATACCGTTGTTTTTAGACTTAGACATTTTGCTCATACCAGCAGAAGACACTGGTTGGCCATCGGTTTTATGCCACGCTTTAATGATGCGGCCTTTTTCGTCTTTTTCTGTTTCAACGTCGGTCGGTGAAATCCAAATATCACCGCCTTTTTCGTCTTTACGGAAATAAGTATCGGCTAATACCATGCCTTGGCACAGTAAACGCTCAAAAGGTTCATCTGAATTGACCAATCCAAAGTCGCGCAACAATTTATGGAAAAAACGTGAATACAGTAAATGTAAAATAGCGTGTTCAATCCCACCAATATATTGATTCACAGGTAACCAATAATTAGCAGCACCTGGCTCAATCATGCCTTCGGCATAACGAGGACTACAGTAACGCGCGTAATACCATGATGATTCCATAAAGGTATCAAAGGTATCGGTTTCATGGAAAACAGTTTCGCCATTTAGTTGCGCTTTAGCCCATGTCGGATCCGCTTTGATTGGCGAAGTGACACCATTCATTACCACATCTTCAGGTAAACGTACTGGAAGCATTTCTGCAGGAGCGGCTAACTCGGTGCCATCTTCTTTATTTAACATTGGGATTGGTGAACCCCAGTAACGCTGACGGCTTACACCCCAATCACGTAAGCGGAAGTTCACTTTACGCTCGCCTTGATTATTTGCAGTTAAAATATCTGCAATCGCATTAAATGCACCATCAAAATCCAAGCCATCAAATTGGCCTGAATTCACTAAAATCCCTTTTTCAGTAAACGCTTCATTGGCAATATCAGCAACCTGTTCAGAACCTGCAACAGGAGCTATTACTTGCTTGATTTCAAGGCCATAACCCGTAGCAAATTCAAAGTCACGTTGGTCGTGTGCAGGTACTGCCATAACGGCACCTGAGCCGTAATGCATTAATACAAAGTTTGCGACCCAAATAGGCACTTGTTCGCCAGTCAGTGGGTGAATTGCAAAAAAGCCGGTAGCAATGCCTTTTTTGTCCATTGTTGCCATATCTGCTTCAGCAACTTTGTTGGTTTTACACTCATTAACGAATGCTTCAACCGCACCACTTAGTTTTGCCGCTTCTAATGCGATAGGATGACCTGCTGCAACCGCAACATATGTAACACCCATAATGGTGTCTGGACGTGTGGTATAAACGCGGAATGTTTCATCGTTATCAGCACGCTTAAATTCAACTTCAAGGCCTTCTGAACGACCAATCCAGTTGCGTTGCATGGTTTTTACTTGCTCAGGCCAGTGCTCAAGCTTATCTAAATCATCAAGTAACTCTTGAGCATAGTCAGTGATTTTAATGAACCACTGAGGAATTTCTTTTTGCTCAACAAGTGCACCTGAGCGCCAACCGCGACCATCAATAACTTGCTCGTTCGCAAGTACAGTTTGGTCAACCGGATCCCAGTTTACTGTCGACATTTTTTTGTAAACTAAGCCTTTTTCATACAACTTAGTGAAGAACCATTGTTCCCATTTGTAATATTCAGGGTGACACGTGGCAATTTCGCGATCCCAGTCATAACCAAAACCCAGTTGTTTTAACTGAGTACGCATGTAATCAATATTTTCGTACGTCCACTTAGCTGGCGCTGTGTGGTTTTTAATTGCTGCATTCTCAGCAGGTAAACCAAACGCATCCCAACCCATAGGTTGCATGACGTTTTTACCTTGTAAACGTTGAAAACGAGAAACAACATCACCAATGGTATAGTTACGTACGTGACCCATGTGTAATCGGCCACTTGGGTATGGGAACATTGAAAGACAGTAAAATTTCTCTTTGCTGTCGTCTTCACTGACTTTAAATACTTGGTTTTTTTCCCAATATGCTTGTACTTCTGACTCTATACCCTGCGGGCTATATTGATCTTGCATTTACAATTCCAAACTTCTTGCAAACTAATAAAAAATTGTCGATAGGATAACTTAATTTAAGGCGTCTCGCTAGCGAAGATTCAGCCGCTAGATGCTGGTTTTTATCGGTATGCTTGAGAATTTACTGATAAAAATCAGTTGCGTGTTTCGTTGCTATTCACTGAGGGTCTAATCATGGATATATGACGTTAAATGAGTCATTAATCAGTGCAGAATTAAGACATGTTGAGCGGTTCAATATTACTGTTTAGTTTTTAAATTGGTGATGTAGTGCTTGGTGTAAAGAATCAAAGACCTTTTAAAGATGAAGGTCATTTATTTCAAGTTTCGTTGTTTTCAAAATGATTAAACATAGCGAGTTTGGTAATTGGGTATTGCCTAAACTCGCTTTAAAACACATGAAGTTACAATATAGCCACCGATATGGGGTTATCCGAAATGGCAAATCAACTATGAGTTAAACATGGTTTTGAGTTCGTTAGCGAACGCGACAAATTTTTCTTTGATGGTACGCTTAATACTCACCTGAACCTCACCAAATAATACAAATCCTTCAATAATAATGGTTGGCGCTTGCCTGTCTGCAATTGAGGGGGCGTTGTTTTCAGATGAGCCAAAAATTGAAAATGTTTTACTCACAACATTAACATTCTCAGGTACGTAAATTTTATCGCTACCAAAGATACATTTTACTTTTAGAGTAATAGTTTGCGTACTGAATACCGCATCTGTGAAGTCAATTTTGGCGCTACCAAATACATTTAAGATATTTATTGTTTTTGGAACTTGCCACATCCCACTGCGTATTGTGCTAGCAAAAATAGTAACAATATTGTCTGATTCTTCACTTGAGGAGCTACTGTAGCGGGGATTAAATTTTTGCTCTTTTTGTTGGGTAAATTGCGAGTCTGTTTGGAGTTGTAAATCGGAAACTAAATCAGCTAATTCTTGATGTTGCTGACTTGCCATTGCTTTATCGAGTCTGCGCTCAAAGGCCTCATTTGAAATGACACCATGACTATAGTTGTAGATTAACTGATCTATGGTTTCTTGGCGTAAGGTTTCAATGGGTCGATCTTCAAGTTTAACAGTCATAAGACACATCCTATTTGTTGATTAAGTTATGAGCAATATCGAAAAGCAAAAAGCACACCAAAAATTTTACCTTACTTATCAGTTTGTTATGGAAGTAGTTATTTATTTTTTTGTGGATAAGGTAATTATTTAGTCAAAATTATCAATTTATCGCTTAGTTGACAACTTAAGCTTAATTAACAGGAAATTACACCAAAACTACCTATACTAAATACACAGGTTTAACGAAGGAAGTAATAATGAATGACTCAAAAAATTATCAAAAATGGCTTGATGAGTTGCATCTGTGGTTAAGCGATGTGAAAAAGCATGAAGTGAAACAATTGCTGGATTATTTGCAGCAAGGCGAGCACGAAATTCGCGCAATCACTGGTTATAGCGCTCAACAATTTAATACTTATAAAGAGTATTTTTTGCGTGATTTGGCGCATTGGCAAAGCCATCATCAACAATACAATCAGTTGGCTTGGCAGGAATTAAAAGAGTCGTTTTGGTATGAGCTAACACAGTTAGGCGACCGCTCTAAAGTGGAGTGGGCGGTTATACTTGATGATTTTGAACATAACGGAGTGTATCAGCAAGGTGATTGGGTCGCACTTGGTGAACTAAGATGTAAACAATGTCAACATTTAACGCATTATTATCACCCAAATCAACTTGATGCATGTGCAGAATGCGGGGGTATTTATTTCACCCGTCAAGCTTTAAGTCCATAAATCGAATTATTTTTTAATTTACTCAATTGTTAGTTTTATCTTCAGAGCGCCTTAGGTAAGCTTAAGCAATTTAGCAAGGATCGGCATTAAATTACGATTTAAGGTAATTTATCCATAGCTTGCAGTACACACTATAAGAATTGGCAATGACACTAACAAAAACTCGACTACCAGCACAAAATCTTACACCCGCGATAGACATACAACAAATAGCAAGCTGTATGGCTGCGCCTTATCCAGATGATCTCAGTTTTATTGGGCAACAACGAGCACGTATTGCCATCGATTTTTCCTTGGGTATGGATTTACAAGGTTATAACCTATATGTGATGGGAGAAGCGGCTCTTGGCCGTTTTACATTGGTCAAAGATAAGTTAACTGCGCATAGCAAAACCCGAAAAACGCCGCTTGAATGGCTCTATGTTAATAATTTTGATGATCACCGAGAACCGATTGCTATTTGTTTGGCATCAGGGGAAAGTAAAATCTTTTCCGATGATATCGACTCGCTGATTGATGAAATTATCGATACCTTTCCAGCTGCATTTGACAATCCTGGCTATCAGCGCAAGAAAAAGTCCATCGATACTGCTTTTAATACTAAGTACGATCACGCTATTGATAGTGTAGAAGAAAAAGCCCTTACCCAAGACGTGGTGCTTTTTGAAGATAATGGAGTCATTAGTTTTGCGCCTTTGGTTAAAGGCAAACAACTTGATGAAACCGAATTTGCTGCGCTCAGTGATGAGTTACGCCAACATTTCTTTGCGCTTATTGCAGGCTTAGAAGACGATTTAAACGAAGCCTTAATTGAATTGCCTCGTTGGAAAAGAGAATCGTCAGAAAAATTAAGAGAGCTTAAACGCGCCACAGCAGAGCAAGCAATCAAGCCGCTTTTAAAAGAACTTGAGCATAAATATGCCACTCAAATTGGAATTTTAAAATACCTAAAAGAGCTGCGAAAAGAGCTTATTGATGCAGTACTTGAATGGCTGGCTGATGAATCAGAAGACAAAAATGAAGATCTCGATAAAAAGGCCATGCTGGCGGATTATTTTGCGCCTAATTTAATTGTCGGTTTTAAAGAAGGTGATCCAGCACCGGTTGTTTATGAGCCAAATCCAACATTTGGTAATGTATTTGGTAAAGTTGAGTATTCATCACAGCAAGGCTCGGTGGTAACCAGTTATCGCTCGATTCAAGCCGGTGCGCTGCATAAAGCTAATGGCGGCTATTTGATCATGGATGCTGAGAAAGTGATGGCCAACCCTCAAGTTTGGGATGGTTTAAAACTGTCGTTAAAAGCCCGTCATATTAAAAATGACTTACCTGCTCAAGAAAGCAGCTTGGGGGGCAGTTTTACTCTAAGACCACAGCTTATTCCATTAGATGTGAAAATTGTTTTACTAGGCTCACGTGATTTGTATTATTTAATGCAAGAATATGACGATGAATTTAATGAGTTTTTTCGTGTGCTAGCCGATTTTGAGTATTTTATTCCTGACTCAGATAAATTCCGTTATCAGTTTATTACTCGTGTACAAGAGCATGTAAATAAAAATTTAAAAAGTGACTTAACTCAAGAAGCGATGGCAAAACTATTATATTTTAGCTATCGCCAAGCGGAGCACCAGTCAAAATTATCAGCACGTTTTGCTGATGTTTTAGAGCTGGTGAATGAAGCACATTATTACACTCGTCAAGATGAGTGTGACATGATTGAAGCGCACCATATTGATGAAGCGCTTGATGGTAAACAATATCGTACCGGTCAAATTAGCGAAAATATGCTTGATGATATTAAAGAAGGTCACACTTTAATTGATACTCAAGGTCAAGCGGTAGGAAAAGTAAACGGTCTAACCGTGTTACATATTGGCGATACCAGTTTTGGCAGTCCAGCTAGGATCACCGCGACTGTTTATGCTGGTAGTGATGGTGTACTTGATATTGAACGTGAAGCCGAGCTTGGTAAAGCGATTCACTCTAAAGGTGTGATGCTACTGACGGGTTATTTGGGTAATAAGTATGCTCAAGAGTTTACATTATCACTCAGTGCTAATATTGCCATTGAGCAAAGTTACGGTTTTATTGATGGTGACAGTGCGTCGTTGGCTGAGTTGTGCGCCTTGATTTCAGCGATTACGTCTTTCCCAATTAACCAAAGTTTAGCGCTGACAGGATCGATTAACCAGCATGGTGAAGTGCAAGCCATTGGTGGAGTGAATGAGAAAATCGAAGGCTTCTTTAAACTGTGCAAAATTCGTGGTTTAACGGGCAGCCAAGGGGTGATTATTCCTAAATCGAACCGAGTAAACTTGGTGCTTAATCCAGAAGTGTGCCAAGCGGTTGAGTTGGGTAAATTTCATATTTATGCGGTTGCTACTGTTGATGAAGCGCTTGAAATCCTGATGGATCGAAAAGCGGGTGAGTTATCAGAAAAAGGCATGTATGCTGAAGATACTGTCAACTATGCAGCTTTAGAGCGTTTAAGTTGTATTGCCGATATTGTTAATGGCAGTGATGATGAATAACGTTTACGATTAGTTTAGCCAGCATAAACAAGTAGCCAATAGGCTACTTGTTTGTTTTTATGGGCTTAAAAAATTTAAAGGCATGACGGTTATTAAATAATGCGACTAAAAAGAGCACGATTAATAACAGAACAATTGGGCCTTTGCCATATTGCGCATAAAGAGTATCGCCACTGATTTTTTTGATACTGGTTTTAAGTACTGTTGCTTCAAATTGATTGATAGTCTGTTGCTGGTGGTCAAGCGGATCATATACCCCAGTAATACCGTTATTGGTGACTCGAATTAAAGGCCTGCCAAGTTCCATCGCGCGCATACGTGCAATTTGCATATGTTGATGTGGACCATGAGAATCACCAAACCACGCATCGTTACTCACGGTAAGTAAAATATCTGAATTGCTGTGGTAATTACTGCGAACAAAGTCAGCAAAAACAATCTCATAACAAATAGCCGGTAAGATATTGAGCCCATTGGCTTTGAGGTTGTGCTGTATCGCGTCGCCACGGCTAAATGATGACATCGGTAAATCAAATAACGGTGCAATAGGGCGCAGCAAGGATTCAAATGGTACAAACTCACCAATGGGTAATAAATTATGTTTGCGATAGCGGTTTGGATGCAAGAACTGATATTGGCCTAACACATCCTCAGGATTTTTTTTACCAAGTACAATCAAGGTATTATAAATAGTTTTAGTTGGGCGCTGATAATCAACTATGCCAGTAATAAGCGCTGTATTGTGAAAAGCGGCAGCACTATCGAGATTTTGCAAATACTCTTGTGCGAGCACCTCAATTTCTGGGATGGCCGCTTCAGGCCAAACAACTAAATCCACATCCCAATTTGGACGAGTTAAATCTTGGTAAGCCAGCATTGTCTTAGCAAATTGCTCGGGTGCCCAGCGCAGCTCTTGTTTGATATTTCCTTGCACTAACAGTACATGAACTTCATCACCTGTGTGTTTATTTTGTGGCAAAGTGGTCATAACTAGGGCGCAAATCATTAAACTACTGATGGTACTTGCAAGCCAAAGCCATTTTTTATTTGCCAGTTGCCAAAGACTATAACCAAGCAGTAGAACAATAACCGTTAAACCAAATTCGCCAACTACGGGCGCTAAAAAATTAAGTGGGCTATCGGTCAAGCTGTAACCGAAAGATAACCAAGGAAAACCAGTTAAAAAAGTGCCGCGCATCCATTCTGATGCCATAAAGAGTGGAATAAACGCCAGTAGCCAAGTGTGGCCTTTAAAATGAGTCGAAAGTCCAGCCGCAAGGGCGCTATAAAGTGCGAGATAAGCAGCCAGAATCGCCATTAATAGCAATGAAACAACGAGAGGTAAGCCACCATATTCTGCAATTGAAACATGGACCCAGCTGATCCCGCAAGCAAACCAGCCGAAGCCAAATAAAAAGCCTCGTTTTGCAGCGACTTGCCAAGTGGTATTCGCTAAGCAATAAAAAAACAGTGCGATACACAATGGGCTTATAAACCAAAAACCAAATGGCGCGAAGCTAAACGTTAAAAGCATACCTGCAACGAGTGCAAGTATGCTTTTTTTAGAGATGCTAAGTGCCATTATGCAGCGGCTTCAGCTTCAGTTTGAGAGTTTTTAGGTACCGTCACTTGGAGCTGCTGTAATCGACGATTATCTGAGCTTGTGACTTTAAATTGAAACGAACCAACTTCAATTGTTTCACCACGGGTTGGCATATGACCAAACGCATGTAAAACAATCCCACCAATGGTATCAGCTTCTTGAGTATCAAATTGAGTATGGAAAAACTCATTAAAATCTTCAAGAGGCGTCAAAGCTTGAACAGCATAAACATGAGTTGCAACTTGACGAATATCCTGAGTCTCTTCTTCGTTATCATGCTCATCTTCGATTTCACCAACAATGATTTCGAGAATATCTTCAATGGTAACCAAACCCGAAACACCACCATACTCATCAACAACGATAGCCATGTGGTAGCGCTGCTGACGAAACTCATTAAGTAACGTATCAACACGCTTACTTTCTGGCACAACCATGGCTGGGCGTAAGAAAGTAGCTAAAGAGGGGATTTCATCGTGCGAGTTTAAAATTAGAGGCAATAAATCCTTAGCAAGTAATATCCCTTCGACGTGGTCCTTGTCTTCGCAAACAACAGGAAAACGAGAATGAGTAGATTCAACCATGATAGGTAATAATTCACTCAAGGATTGCTCAATATCTAAGGTTATCATTTGAGAGCGAGGGATCATGATATCGCGCACTTTAAGTTGCGAGACACCTAATACACCTTTCATCATTTTTTTGGTTTCAGGATCAATGACATCGCGTTCTTGGGCGTCCATGATCACTTCAACCAGTTCCTCTCTGTTTTGGGGTTCACCCTGAAACATTTGGGCGATGCGCCCTAACCATGTTTTGCCAGACGAACCCTGGCTACTCTGCGAGTTATCGTCGCTCATACGCTACTTTTTAGCTCCATGTTGTTTTACTGCAACCTAGTAAACGCGCTTTAACGTCTTGTTATTACTAGGAGTGAATTAGAAGTGTTTGCCAATTGACGACAAACATCCTCAATATACTGTTATTTTTATCAGCTGAAAAGCTATTCCTCATCATCTCGATACGGATCGCTAATTCCAAGCTTAGCTAGGATTTCCTTTTCATTACTTTCCATTTCTTCGGCATCTTCTGCTTCTATATGGTCAAAGCCTAATAAATGCAAGCAGCCATGTACCACCATATGCGCAAAATGATCATGAAATGATTTTTCTTGCTCAAGGGCTTCTTGATACACCACTTGAGGGCAAATAATTAAATCACCCACTAATGGCAACTCAATTCCAGGCGGCGCTTCAAATGGAAACGACAAAACGTTGGTCGGTTTGTTTTTACCGCGATAATCATTATTCAATTGCTGACTTTCTGCTTCATCGGCAATTCGAATCGTGAGCTCACTTTCTTCTTTAAATAAATCCAAGGTGCTGTGTGCCCATAATTGGAATTGTTCAAAGCTAGGTAAATCTTTAAACTCACTGGCAATTTGTAAATCAAGTTCAGTCATGTTGCGCGGCTTCTCGTTGTGCTTGCTTTTCAGCTCTTTGTTTACGTTCTTGTTCTTCAAAGCTCTCATAAGCTTCTACTATACGAGCAACAATAGGGTGGCGGACCACATCTTTTGCTTGAAAAAAGTTAAAGCTAATATCATTAACGTTACTTAGCACATCGATTGCGTGACGCAAACCCGAGCGTGCGCCTCTTGGTAAGTCAACTTGAGTGATGTCGCCAGTGATAACGGCTTTAGAATTAAAACCAATCCGGGTTAGAAACATTTTCATTTGCTCTACGGTGGTATTTTGGCTTTCATCTAAAATAATAAAGGCATCGTTTAGCGTTCGGCCACGCATATAGGCAAGCGGTGCGACTTCAATGACGTTTTTTTCAATTAAGCGCTCTACCTTTTCAAACCCGAGCATTTCGAATAAGGCATCGTACAGCGGGCGTAAATATGGGTCGATTTTTTGGGTTAAATCACCCGGTAAAAATCCTAACTTTTCGCCTGCTTCAACCGCGGGGCGGGTGAGTAAAATACGGCGAATCTCTTGGCGCTCTAAGGCATCAACTGCGGCGGCAACCGCTAAATAAGTTTTACCTGTACCAGCAGGGCCAATACCAAAACAAATATCATGATTAAGAATATTAGCCACATATTGCATTTGATTCGGATTACGCGGTTTTACCACGCCCCGACGGGTTTTAATCGTAACATCTTGGGCAAATTGAGGGTCTTCATCGTCCTGATCAAGATAGTGCGATTGCGCGAGGGTCAGATGAACTAAGTCGGCATCAATCTCTTGGCTTTTGCCATTCACTAGCTGCGTTTCGATATATAAGTTTTTTAGCACTTCAATGGCTGCATGAGCTGCGGCTAAATTCCCTGTGGCACGAAAACAGTTTTCTCGGTGACTGATTTCAACCCCAAGGCGGCGCTCAATCTGTTTTATATTGTCATCAAAAGGGCCACAAAGGGCTGCAAGGCGTTTATTATCAGAGGGTTCGAGGTAGACTTCTTGGCTTTTGGTTTGGTTACTCAAAATATGTTCCTTGTAAGGCACGCCAGCTTGCGCTGGCGTGAACAACTTATTAAGGGGTAAACGTTGCTACTCCAAGCTCATTGGCTTGAGCAGGTTGGTTTTTACTCGTAATAGTTGCTGGCGCTGTATCTTTACGTAAATTCATTTGTGCTTCAGTACGTACTAAATCACCACGTAATGAATTTGGCAATGCTTCAGTGATTTTTACATCAACAAATTGACCAATTAACTTATGATCGCCAACAAAATTAACTACGCGGTTGTTTTCAGTACGGCCTCGAAGCTCCATTGGATTCTTTTTCGATGGGCCTTCAACTAAAATACGCTGTTCTGTGCCAAACATTTGACGGCTGATTTGCTGTGCAAATTGAGTGATACGATTTTGTAAAATATAAAGACGCTCTTTCTTTTCTTGCTCTGATACGTCATCAGGTAAATCAGCAGCAGGCGTACCTGGACGCGCGCTGTAGATAAAGCTAAAGCTCATATCAAAACCGATGTCGTTAATGAGATTCATCGTTGCTTCAAAATCTGCAGTTGTTTCACCTGGGAAACCAATAATGAAATCGGAAGACATGCTTAAATTAGGGCGTACTTTTTTCAATTTACGGATCGTTGACTTGTACTCAAGCGCCGTATGACCGCGTTTCATTAACGCTAAAATACGGTCTGACCCACTTTGCACTGGTAAATGTAAGTGATCGACTAGCTCTGGAATATCAGCATACGCTTCGATAATATCTGGAGTAAATTCAATTGGGTGCGAAGTTGTATAACGAATACGGTCAATACCATCAATCGTGGCAACATAACGTAGTAAATCAGAGAAATAACAAATTTCACCATCGTGCATTTTGCCACGATACGCATTTACGTTTTGACCAAGCAGGTTTACTTCACGTACACCTTGTTCTGCCAATTGGGCTATTTCTAAAATAACATCGTCCAAAGGACGGCTTACTTCTTCACCACGGGTATAAGGTACTACACAGAAAGTACAGTATTTTGAACAGCCTTCCATGATAGAAACAAATGCAGATGGACCTTCTGCTTTTGGCTCAGGTAGACGGTCAAACTTTTCGATTTCAGGAAATGAAATATCCACAACCGCACCTTGTTTTAACTGAACTTGCTTAATCATTTCAGGTAAACGATGCAATGTTTGTGGACCAAATACGATATCAACAAAAGGCGCGCGTTGGCGAATTACTTCACCTTCTTGTGATGCAACACAACCACCTACACCAATCACTAGGTCAGGGTTATCATCTTTTAATAATTTCCAGCGGCCAAGTTGGTGAAACACCTTCTCTTGTGCTTTTTCACGAATAGAGCAGGTATTTAAAAGAATAACATCCGCATTTTCAGCTTCTTCTGTTAATTGATAGCCATTGGTGGCATCTAATAAATCAGCCATTTTCTGAGAGTCATATTCATTCATTTGACAACCCCAGGTTTTAATATGCAGCTTTTTACTCATCTAACTATTGCCTCGTTTATAAACCGACCGCTTAAAGGACGCGTATTTTATAACTAACCACCTCTATAGCCAAGTATAGATTTTAACTAATCTGTGGATTTAAACTCAATTGTGAATATTCGTGCTAAAAATCATTGAATTGTGTCGATTACAACACCCTTCGTTTAATTTTTCAGATACACTATTTCGGGGTTTTACATAAGGTATGTTTGATGAAAAATGACGTTATTATTGTAGGTGGTGGCATGGTTGGTGCGGCAATGGCACTGAAACTTGCTAAGCAAGGCTGTATGGTCACTGTTATTGAGCAACAACAAGTTGATTTTAACGCCGTGCTTGCCAGTGAAGATCTCGATTTACGGGTATCCGCTATTAATCGTTTTTCTGAGCAATTATTTGCTGAACTTGGTATTTTGGATAACTTACTTACCAAGCGTCATGCCCCTTATCGTCGTTTAGCAGCATTTGAACAAGTCAAACAAACATTATTATTTGATGCCAAAGACATCGATTATGATTACCTTGGTCATATCATTGAAAATAAATTGATTCAAGCTGCACTTTGGCAGGCATTTGCTTCACATAATATTACCGTCAAAAGTGACCTAGGTAAGTTAAATCGCATTGAACAAGTCGAATCTCGTATTACTTTACACTATGGCAAGTCGGAATTAACCGCTGATTTAGTCATTGCTGCCGATGGTGGCCAATCGATTACTCGTCAATTGGCGGGGATTGGTACTACAGGTTGGCAATATCAGCAAAGTTGCATGGGAATATTAATTAAGCTTGATGCACCGCAACAAGATATTACGTGGCAGCAGTTTCAAGCAACAGGGCCGGTTGCTTTTTTACCCTTGCAAGCGCCCTATGCTAATTTAATTTGGTATCACTCAGGCACGCAGTTAGCAAAATTGGCGGCGCTTAATCCTGGGCAGTTAAAACAAAAAGTGATTGAGCATTTCCCAACCTTACCAGGAGATTTTGAGGTGATTGAACAGGCTGTTTTTCCGCTCACGCGTCAGCATGCAAATCAATATGTGCAAGGGCGTTTAGTGTTAGTGGGTGATTCTGCCCATACTATTAATCCACTTGCGGGGCAGGGCGTTAATTTAGGCTTTAAAGATGTACAACAGTTAGCTACATGCTTGGCAAACAAACTAGATGTAGGTGATAAAGCGGCCTTGTTGCAATATCAGCGTTACCGGAAAACCGCTAATTTAGTAATGATGTCGGCAATGGATGCCTGCTACCTTGGTTTTTCTAATCAAATTCCACCGTTAAAATGGCTGCGTAATAAAGTGCTTGCAACTGCAGAGCGCTCAGGGCCATTAAAAAACTGGGTTTTAAAGTACGCGATAGGTGAAAAACTCTAAGCGTAATTAACTACGCTAACATCGTTGACTGTCTGAAAAATAAATTGAGTGTGAGCATGTTTAAAGTGGGTTGGTTGTTTAAGCCGAGCTAACCTTATGCTTTGATAAAGCGGCACTCAATTGATAATTAAAAAATCCTTTTTGTTTAACTATTCTTCATATCGTCACGTAAAAAGAGTTAACTGATCACGAGATGCATTATTCCATATAACTAGGGCGTGTTCGCTTGAAGAGGGAAATAAACATTATGAGTTATGAGATTATTCGATAGAGGATGTAAAAATAAGAACTTTTAAAATTTATTAAGAAGAGTCGTTAAGAAGATGAATTGGCTGGGATACAAGGATTTGAACCTTGGAATGGCGAGATCAAAACCCGCTGCCTTACCGCTTGGCGATATCCCAACAGCAATGTCATTTTAAATTGATTAGCAGTGTAACCAATTTGGTGCGGAAGGAGAGACTCGAACTCTCACACCTTGCGATACTGGAACCTAAATCCAGCGCGTCTACCAATTCCGCCACTCCCGCAAGTGGTCTTTTTTATCTTAATACTTAACAGTAAGAAGATGGCTGGGATACAAGGATTTGAACCTTGGAATGGCGAGATCAAAACCCGCTGCCTTACCGCTTGGCGATATCCCAACAAAAAGATATTTCAAATTGCGTACTTGGATTTGAACCAAACAACAAACGTTGTACATTCTTAATTGGTGCGGAAGGAGAGACTCGAACTCTCACACCTTGCGATACTGGAACCTAAATCCAGCGCGTCTACCAATTCCGCCACTCCCGCAGCCTGAATGTGTACTGTAACTTTAAGAGTCACCAACTTAGCAATTTTAATTCTAGCTAAAGAATATGGTGCGGAAGGAGAGACTCGAACTCTCACACCTTGCGATACTGGAACCTAAATCCAGCGCGTCTACCAATTCCGCCACTCCCGCAAGTGGTCTTTTTTATCTTAATACTTAACAGTAAGAAGATGGCTGGGATACAAGGATTTGAACCTTGGAATGGCGAGATCAAAACCCGCTGCCTTACCGCTTGGCGATATCCCAACAAAAGATTTTAGCAATTACGTTGCAAACGAAGAATGGTGGCTAAGACGGGATTCGAACCTGTGACCCCATCATTATGAGTGATGTGCTCTAACCAACTGAGCTACTTAGCCATCATGTTAACTTTAACTCAAAAGAGTTGGCTGGGATACAAGGATTTGAACCTTGGAATGGCGAGATCAAAACCCGCTGCCTTACCGCTTGGCGATATCCCAACAGCTAACTATTGTAAAGTTTTGGTGCGGAAGGAGAGACTCGAACTCTCACACCTTGCGATACTGGAACCTAAATCCAGCGCGTCTACCAATTCCGCCACTCCCGCAAAACTTTACTATCAAAAAGACCATTAAAAACAAGGTGGTGGCTAAGACGGGATTCGAACCTGTGACCCCATCATTATGAGTGATGTGCTCTAACCAACTGAGCTACTTAGCCATTTACTTTGTGTTTAACATCTCGCTGATGCGGGGCGTATTATGCGGATTACCCCCTTTTGCGTCAACACCTTTTTTGCAAAAAAATGCCTATCTGAGTTTGTTTGCGGTATTTTTAAACTAAGTGATTAAAAAAGCGCTTAAATTAGCTGTTTTTACGCAGATTAAGTTGTTTTTTATGTTGGGTGTTCGAGCCGTGTTTTAGTCTTGTTGAGTAAAAGTAGCGAACAAGATTAGATTTTATGGCCTATAGAAGGGAGAAAATGAAAATAAATTTTAGTAAAACTCAATTTTTGACTCAGCTTTACGTAATGCACGTTTTATTTTTAGCATAAAAAAACCCGCCTGAGCGGGTTTTTAATTATTTAACGTTACACGTTAAACAAGAAATTCATTACATCGCCATCTTTAACAATGTAGTCTTTACCTTCAGAACGCATTTTACCTGCTTCTTTAGCGCCACTTTCACCTTTACAAGTAATGTAGTCATTAAAGCCGATTGTTTGCGCGCGAATAAAACCACGTTCAAAATCAGTATGGATTTTACCAGCAGCTTGTGGCGCTGTTGCACCCACTGGAATTGTCCAAGCGCGAACTTCTTTTACACCTGCTGTAAAGTAGGTTTGTAATTGTAGTAATTGATAGCCACCACGGATAACACGGTCAAGACCTGGCTCTTCTAAGCCAAGATCAGTCATGAATTCAATTTTATCTGCTTCGTCTAATTCTGACAGCTCAGATTCAATAGCGGCGCATACAGGCACAACAATCGCATTTTCAGCCGCAGCAATTTCTAATACTTTGTCTAAATACGGGTTGTTTTCAAAACCATCTTCACTCACGTTAGCAATGTACATAGTTGGCTTGATGGTTAAAAAGTTGATTGTTTTAATCGCAGCATGTTCTTCTTTGGTTAATTCTAAAGAACGCAAAGTCAGACCTTGATCAAGGTGTGCTTTTACTTTTTCGAGTACAACTAATTCAAATTTAGAATCTTTATCGCCACCTTTTGCTTTTTTAGCAATGCGGAATACGGCTTTATCGGCTGCTTCCATATCGGCTAAAACTAATTCGGTATTGATAGTATCAATATCATCCGCAGGGTCGATAGTGCCCGCAACGTGAATAATATTTTCATCTTCAAAACAACGAACAACATGACCAATTGCATCGGTTTCACGAATATTGGCTAAAAACTGGTTACCTAAGCCTTCACCTTTTGAAGCACCTTTCACTAAACCCGCGATATCAACAAACTCCATTGAAGTTGGAAGAATACGTTGTGGATTAACAATTTCAGCCAATTGTTTTAAACGTGGATCGGGTACAGCTACCACACCCGTATTTGGCTCAATTGTACAAAATGGAAAGTTAGCTGCTTCGATGCCAGCATTAGTTAACGCGTTAAAAAGAGTTGATTTGCCCACATTTGGTAAGCCAACGATGCCACATTTAAAACCCATTTTAGGATACCTTTATTTAATTGTTCATGTCTGCGAAGAGAATAACTCTATTACGCTTTGAATGAATGTAATCTGTTTTGTGCTTTTAATACACCGTCTTTTGCTAGAATTTCCATGCATCGCACAGCTTCATCTACCGCCGCATCCATTTGCTCTTGTTCAGCTTTTGATGCTTTACCAAGTACCCAGCCTGTCACCATTTCACGGTGTCCAGGATGACCAATACCCACTCGTAAGCGCAAGAATTCTTTATTGTTAGCCATTTTCGCTATGATATCTTTGAGGCCATTATGACCACCATGACCACCACCGCGTTTAAATTTGGCAACACCAGTAGGTAAGTCCATCTCATCATGAGCAACAAGAATATTTTCTACAGGAATTTTAAAAAAATTGGCAAGGGCGCTAACTGATTTACCACTTAAATTCATATAAGTTGTTGGGATCAGGAGTAAAAACTCTTGGTCTTGAATGAAGATTTTGCCGGTTAAACCGTGGTACTTAGGATCATGCTTTAAGATGCAGTTATAACGTGCAGCGAGTTCTTCGATGAACCAAGCACCTGCATTATGACGTGTTTTAGAGTATTCGGGGCCTGGATTAGCCAGGCCCACAAGCATTTGAATAGAATTCAAGGTGCTAACACCTTAAATTATTCAGCAGCTTCTTCTGCAGCAGCACCTTTAGGAGCATTAAGAGTCACAACCGCTTGGTCATGATCTGCACCTTTTGCTAATTCTACAGAAACAACACCAGCAGGAAGAGCTACGTCAGATAGGTGTAAAGTAGCACCTACTTCGATAGTAGCAACATCTACTTCGATGAATTCAGGAAGGTTAGCTGGTAAACAAGTAATTTCTACTTCAGTTACGTGATGCGCAACAGTTGCACCTAATTTAGTTGCTTTTTCTTCATTGATGAAGTGGAAAGGAACTTTAGTGTGGATCTTGTGAGAAGCATCAACACGTTGGAAATCTAAGTGAGTTACAACTGGTTTGAATGGGTGACGTTGCATATCTTTAAGGATAACTTCAACTTTTTCACCGTTTAAGTTAAGCGTAAGGATGTGAGTGTAGAAACCTTCATCTTCTTGAGCTTTGATAACTTCTTTGTGCGCTAACACAAGTGATACTGCTTCTTTGTCTGCACCGTAAAGGATCGCTGGAACTTTACCTTCACGACGTAGGCGGCGGCTCGCACCAGTACCTAATTCAACACGAAGTTCGGCATCTAATGTATATGTATTGTTAGACATAATGTCTCCAATTAATTTAATAAAAAGTGGATACCCTTTGCGACCAAAGGTATCACCTAAAAAAGGCGCGTAATGTTACCACTGCCACAGGATAAAAGAAACGATAGATACAAAAAAAGCGCTGCAATGCAGCGCTTTTTTTCATCCGAAGCGGATTAGTGCTCGAACATTGCAGAAATAGACTCTTCGTTACTGATCCGACGGATCGTTTCAGCAAGCATGTCTGCTAATGTTAAAACTTTTATTTTATCAATCGCTAATAACTCAGCCGATAATGGCACAGAGTCTGTAACAATGACTTGGTCGATGACTGAGTTACGAATATTCTCAGCAGCATTACCAGATAAAATAGGGTGAGTTGCATAAGCAAATACACGTTTAGCACCGTGTTCTTTTAGTGCTTCAGCGGCTTTACATAAAGTACCACCAGTATCAATCATGTCATCAACGATAATACAATCGCGACCTTCAACATCACCAATAATGTGCATTACTTGAGAAACGTTGGCACGGGGACGACGTTTATCAATAATAGCAAGATCTGTATCGTTTAATAGTTTAGCGATTGCGCGAGCACGAACCACGCCACCGATATCCGGAGAAACGACCACAACATCTTCAAAGTTTCTTGCTTTCATGTCTTCAAGTAACACTGGGCTACCAAAAACATTGTCCACAGGAACATCAAAGAAACCTTGAATTTGTTCAGCATGTAAATCAACTGTTAAAACACGGTCAACGCCAACACTCGAAAGGAAATCAGCAACTACTTTAGCTGTGATTGGTACCCTTGCAGAGCGAACACGACGGTCTTGACGAGAATAACCAAAATAAGGAATAACTGCTGTAATACGACCAGCTGAAGCACGACGAAGCGCATCAACCATTACGATCAGTTCCATTAAATTGTCATTAGTAGGTGCACACGTAGATTGGATGATGAATACATCCGAGCCACGTACATTCTCATTAATTTGAACACTGATTTCGCCGTCGCTAAAACGACCAACGTCGGCGTTACCTAATTCAATATATAAACGCTTAGCAACTTTAAGAGCAAGTTCAGGTGTTGCATTACCAGCGAAGAGCTTCATGTCCGGCACGGTAGGTTTCCTCAGGCACTGAATTTTTGAGTTAAAACGATGTTTAGTATAACACCTGTTTAACTAGAGTAAGTTTAGTTTAGCGTTTAACTCCAAATGTGCTGGAGATATATTAACGCTTTGGGCAACAAATCCTTGCCAATGTGCTGGCAAGGCATTAAGTGCTTTATTTGCGTCCGCTTCTTCGGCAAAAGAAGCAAAACAGCAAGCACCTGTGCCTGTCATTCTTGACGGCGCGTATTCTAACAACCACTGTAGGGTCTTTTCAACCTCGGGAGAAAGCTTTTTCACCAGAGATTCACAATCATTATACAATTTAGCCTCTTGCCAAGGGCCATTTATCTTGGGTGTTGAGCGTGGCAAATCTGGATGTGTAAAAATTGCTTGTGTACTAATGTGCACATTTGGGTGTACCACTAAGTACCAACTTGGTGCTAAGTTAACAGCTTCCAGTTGTTCACCAATCCCATGTGCGATAGCAGCAAAACCTTTAACAAATACAGGCACATCGGCACCAAGTTGTAGGCCAAGTTCAGCCAGTTTTTCATTCGAAAAATCGCAATGCCAAAGGTGATTGAGTGCTAAAAGCGTGGTCGCAGCATCAGATGAGCCGCCCCCAACACCACCGCCCATAGGTAACTTTTTAGTGAGTTTGATGGTGATACCTTGCGTGATATTGGCGTGATTTTGTAATAGCCGAGCTGCCTTAAAAATTAAATTATCTTGAGTTGTTAATTCTGGGTTTTCACACTCAATCAGGATTTGATTGTCAGTACGAAGGGTAAAATCGAGTTGGTCGCCATAGTTTAAAAAAACAAACAGGGTCTCCAATTCATGATAGCCATCGGGACGGCGGCCATTAATGTGTAAAAAAAGGTTCAGTTTTGCCGGGGCAATAATCGATAAAGATGACATCATGAAGAAAACTGCCAATTGTTAATGTTAATTTTAACTTTAATTTGTCCGTGGGTTAGAGTGAGTTTTTGTGCTAACCAAAAACCATCTTGCATAATGTAGTCTTGATAACTGATTTGCCACAGCTCACCTCGTTGATTCAAAATGGTTGCACTTTGAATGCGATCAAGTTCATCTAATACCATGCTTGGGCTGGTAAATGTCCCTTTTAGCCATGCATCCGATTGCGCCAGCGGCAGTTGCATCCGTGTTAAGTTATATAACAATTCTTCTGCGCTGGTTGCGGTATAATTTTTATCGTCAAAAAACAGTTCTGCATAGTCTGGATATTGATTTAATTTTAAGATTTGACTGCCAATAAAACTGGTTAAACTTAGCATGCTATTGCTTGGTTCAGTTTGCCAATTGAAATTTGCCGACTGACGTTTTTCTGGGCTGATAAAAGCTAACTTACCTGCAATTTGCCAGTTGTTTTGTTCCTGTAATTTTGACTTCCAATGAACCGAAATTGGCTCAAGGGGTACTTTTGGGCTAACACAGCCGGTTAGAAATAAAAAAAAGATGATTAAAATCAAATGTAATCGCATCTATTTACGTTCCTTACTTTCCTTATTCGCTTGATTTTCGTAAAATTATTCGCTTTCATACTCGGTTAGGCGATTTTTTGCACTATGACTATAGTTGCACTTGGTATAAATCATAAAACAGCGCCTGTGGAATTACGCGAAAAAGTCGCGTTTTCAGCAGAGCAACTTACTGTTGCATTACAACAATTACAGCAAGCCAATTTAGTTATGGAGTCTGTCATTGTGTCTACCTGTAATCGAACCGAAATCTATTGTAGCCTTGAGGGCACAGATACCCAAACACTATTGTCTTGGCTGGCACAATTTCATCAATTGCCAGTTGAGCAGTTGCAAGATCATACATATTGTTATGTGAATGATCGGGCAATTTCGCATTTGATGCGAGTATCGTGTGGGCTCGATTCATTAGTATTAGGTGAGCCGCAGATCCTTGGGCAAATTAAACAAGCCTATAACGATGCCAAACACTATAAATCTGTTGGTGTCATGCTTGAGCGTTTATTCCAAAAAACGTTTGCTGTGGCAAAACATGTTCGCACTGAAACAGAGATTGGCGCCAGTGCCGTTTCTGTTGCGTATGCTGCGGTCAGTTTAGCTAAACACATTTATGGTAAATTAGATAAAACGAACGTCTTGCTGATTGGTGCAGGTGAAACTATTGAGCTTGTCGCGCGCCACTTGCATCAAAATGGTTGCGCTCGGATGACGGTTGCGAACCGGACGGTAGCAAGGGCTGAGAATTTAGCGAAAGAATTTTCTGCTCATGTCGTTTCTTTAGCGGAAGTCCCTGAGCAACTAATTAAAGCCGATATCGTGATCAGTTCAACAGCCAGTACCTTGCCAATTATTGGTAAAGGTGTTGTTGAACAAGCACTTAAAGCACGTCGTTATAAACCAATGTTATTTATTGATATTGCTGTTCCACGCGATATCGAAAGTCAGGTAGGTGAATTAAATGATGCCTATCTCTATACAGTTGATGACTTACAAGCAATTGTCAGTGAAAATATGGCCTCGCGAGAAAAGGCCGCCGATGAAGCTGAAGACATCATAGTGCAAAGAGTCGACGAATTTTTACTGTGGTTAAAATCGTTAGACTCGGTTGATGTGATTAAACTTTATCGTGAAGACAGCGAACAAATTAAGCAAGAGCTGTTAAATCGTGCACAACAGCAATTACTCGCTGGCAAATCGCCAGACAAAGTATTACTCGAATTTGCCAATAAGTTTAGCAATCGCATGATGCATGCACCGACCAAGGCCATTAAAGAAGCGGCTGAGGCGGGAGAATTAGCTGAGCTGGCACAATTGAGAAAAATTTTAGGTATTGAACCCCAATAGGCATATAAATGAAAGAATCTGTTTATCGCAAGTTAGAAACGCTGGTTGAGCGTTATGAAGAAGTAGAAGCATTGCTTAGTGAAGCCAGTGTTATTTCAGATCAAGATCGCTTTCGTGCCTTATCAAAAGAATACGCAGAGCTTGAAGATGTGAGTAAAGTTTTTAATGCGTATCGCCAAGCAGAGCAAGACTTGGTTGCTGCAGAAGAGATGTTCAAAGATGAAGACCCTGATATGCGTGATATGGCGCAAGATGAGTTCAAAGCAGCTAAAGCACAGCTTGAAACATTGACTGATGAGTTACAAGTCTTAATGTTGCCAAAAGATCCAAAAGATAATAACAATGTATATCTTGAAGTACGTGCTGGCACAGGTGGTGATGAAGCGGCTATTTTTGCCGGTGATTTGTTCCGCATGTATGCTCGTTTTGCTGAAACACAAAAGTGGAAAGTTGAAATTGTTAGTGCCAACGAAGGCGAACATGGTGGTTACAAAGAAGTCATTGCTAACATCAGTGGTACCGGCGTTTATGGTAAATTAAAGTTTGAGTCAGGCGTACATCGTGTACAACGTGTGCCAGAAACTGAATCACAAGGTCGTGTTCACACTTCTGCATGTACAGTTGCAGTCATGCCTGAAATTCCAGAAGCCGAAGCAATCGAAATTAATGCAGCCGATATTAAAGTGGATACCTTTCGTGCATCCGGTGCCGGTGGTCAGCACGTTAATAAAACCGATTCTGCTATTCGTATTACCCACATTCCAACAGGGGTGGTGGTTGAGTGTCAGGATGAGCGTTCGCAGCATAAAAACCGTGCTAAAGCAATGTCAGTGCTTGCCTCACGTTTACAACAAGCTGAAGATGAAAAGCGCCATGCAGAAGAAGCGACTCAACGTCGTAATTTAGTCGGGAGTGGCGACCGTTCTGAGCGAATTCGTACTTACAATTATCCGCAAGGTCGTATTACCGATCATCGTATTAACTTAACCTTATACAAATTAAACGAAATTGTATCGGGTGATTTATTACCGATTATTAATCCGCTAGTGCAAGAGCATCAAGCTGATTTACTTGCAGCGATGAGCGACGATTAATCGTGCCTAGTCAAACATTAGAACAGGCGTTAGCATCTGCTGCTAACGCCTTTTTTGCTTGTAGTGATACAGCAAAATTAGATGCTCAAGTTCTGTTGCTTGATGTGATAGGGCAATCGCGCAGTTATTTATTTACTTGGCCCGACAAGGCGCTTACGGCGCAACAACAAACGCAATTTGAACAAGCGGTTGCACGGCGGTTAGCCGGCGAGCCGATTGCCCATATTATCGGCTATCGCGAATTTTGGAGTTTAAAACTTAAAGTCTCGCCAGCGACGCTCATTCCACGCCCTGATACCGAAACGTTAGTTGAGCATGCGCTTAGTTTAGCGTTGCCTGAACACGCCAAAGTATTGGATTTAGGCACTGGAACGGGGGCAATTGCATTAGCTTTAGCAAGCGAACAATTCAATTGGCAAGTTACAGGGTGTGACCGAATTGAAGATGCAGTTGTATTAGCACAAACAAATCAAGCTGCACTTGAGATAAAAAACTGTCGTTTTGTGCAAAGTAACTGGTTTAGTGCATTTTCAACTGAGCAGTTTGATCTGATTGTTTCAAATCCACCGTATATTGAACAAGACGATCCACATTTGTCGCAAGGCGATGTGCGCTTTGAACCTCTTTCAGCGTTAGTTGCTCCCGATAATGGCTTAGCAGACATTCGTACTATAGTTAATCAAGCGCGAACGTTTTTAACCTCAGGGGGTTATTTATTGTTAGAGCATGGTTATCAACAAGCCGAACAAGTAAGTGCAATTTTCTTACAAATGGCATATAAAGATATTAGAACTATTAAAGATTTAGCTGGTAATGATCGCGTAACTTTAGCTCGGTGGTATGGTTAAATGTGTTAAAGCTGTTTGCGTGACCCCAAATATGAACTAAGGAGCGACTATGGCGAATGATTTTTTATTTTCAGATGAGCCCGAGCAACCCGCAGAAAAGGTCAACCAAGGTTACTGGAAAGTAATTATTGTGGATGATGAACCCGAAGTTCATGCGGTCACCAAACTCGCCTTAAGTGACTTTGAGTTCCAAGATAAAAAACTAAAATTCATTAGCGCTTATTCTGGTAAAGAAGCACAAGAAATCATTGTTCAGCATCCTGATGCCGCGATTGTTTTACTTGATGTCGTTATGGAAACCGATGATGCAGGGCTAAAAGTAGCTCAATTCATTCGAGAAGTTGCTCATAATCATCATGCCCGCATTATTCTTCGTACCGGTCAACCAGGCCAAGCCCCAGAAAGGCAAGTAATTGTTAATTATGATATTAACGATTACAAATCTAAAACTGAACTCACAGCGCAAAAACTCTTTACTGTTGTTATGTCAAGCCTGCGGTCGTATCGCGATATTTTATCCATAGAAAAATCTCGCTTAGGGCTTGAGCGCATTATTATTGCATCGCGTGATTTATTCTCAGCCCATTCAATGGATAACTTTATTCATGGCGTAATGCAGCAACTGACTTCCATATTAGGCACGGTTGATGAAGCTTTATATGCAACATCGTTAGTGGCCAGTAATCCAGATGATGTTGAATCGAATCTAATTGTATTTGCCGGCCAAGGGGATTTTGAGAAAAGTGAAGGCAAACCGATTGATGAAGTACTCAGTATTGAGCAACTACAAGCGTGTAATTTAGCACTTAGTCAGCGTTCTATTGTGTATAAAGATAACTACCTTTTTGCTTATTGTTCAAGTCGTTGTAACCATAACTCAATGCTTTATGTATCGGGGATCCCAAAACAACTTAACGCAACGCATAAGCATCTAATAGAAATTTTTGCGCAAAATGTGCAAGTTGCGTTCGAAAACGTGCAGCTGCAATCTGAAATTGAAGATACTCAACGAGAAATTGTCTACCGTTTAAGTGAAGCGGTTGAACAGCGCTCTGAAGAAACCGGCAATCATGTTAAGCGTGTTTCACTTATTAGTTATGAACTCGCATGTGATTATGGTTTAAGTGAAGCAGATGCCGAAATTTTAAAACATGCAGCGCCATTGCATGATATTGGTAAAATTGGTATCGCAGATACTATTTTGCATAAACCCGATACTCTTGATGAAAACGAATGGAAAATCATGCAAACGCATGCCACAAAAGGACATGAAATATTAAAAAATTCGCGTCGCTCAATTATTCAAGCAGGTGCGATTTTAGCACAAGATCATCATGAAAAATGGGATGGTTCAGGGTACCCTGAAGGCAAAAGTGGTGAGCAAATTCATGTTTATGGCCGTATTGTTGCGCTCGCTGATGTATATGATGCATTGCGTCATAAACGTTGTTACAAAGCCGCTTGGCCGATTGAAAAAGTGCTTGATGAACTCACGCTGCAAAAAGGTCGGCATTTTGAGCCTAAGCTAGTTGATATCTTCATTGAAAATATTGCGAAATACGAGCACATTTTAAAAATTTACCCAGATAAGTAACTTATTTATTATTCGTTTTGTATTTAACCGGCTTAGGCCGGTTTTTTTATATTTTGAATTCAAACTCTTGCACCATAAAAAATAAGTTCAAATCAAAGAGCCGAAGCTGTCAACGCATCATTTTAAGCTAAAGTGGCCAGAGGCAGATTTATTATCCTGTATTTAGGTGAGTGATGCAGAGGGTTAAAGCTTGCTACACTCGCACAATTTTATTGCTTGGTTATTCACCATTTTGCCACTTAGCCAGCACAAACTAATCAATCGAACGGGTATATGCGGTCATTCATGGCTTTTGTGGGTGAAAGTTTAGGGCAGAAAAGGTAAACTGTGCGCCATTTTGTAATTAATTTAGAGTAGTACAGGTATTGATGTCAGATATCTGGTTTGATGATCAAGAGGTTGAGCATCTAACCCCAATTTACAGTTGCTTAAAAGCCCAAAAAGAATGGCAAGCTGATTTTGATATTCGGCCAAGCCTTGATGTGCTTGATACTTTGGTTGCTCAGGCCAAATTAGAGGCTGATAAGTTTGCCACGTTTGATGAGTCTCTCAATGCCATTATAGATTTATTTTATGGTGACTGGGCCTTTAGCGGCACCAATCAATCGATTGCTGAAAGTAAACTCAATACAATTTCTTATGCCCTTGCTTATCGCACTGGCAGCAGCTTTGCGATGGCGATGATTTTAGATTATGTGCTCAATGAAAATGAAATATGCTCTGAAATCGTCGTCGAATATGGTGAACTTACAGTGCATGTGCGTTGCAGTGAAATGGAAGGGTATTTTATTGATCCGGTTTCTGGCCACCAAAGTTGGTATATCAAAACAGAAAATGGCTCAGAAGAAGATAACAGCGACCACTATCAGTTAATACCTGCCGAAGATTTAATTAAGCTGTTTATCGGCCATCAAAAATGGGCATTTATCAGCGAGAAGCGTTATATCGATGCGCTCAGATGTGTTGAGATGTTAATGGAGATGATTGGCGACGACCCGTATGAACGCCGCGACAGAGGTTATTTACTCAAGCAACTCGATTGTCATAACATTGCGCGCCATGATTTTGAGTTTTTTATTAATGAATGCCCGGATGATCCCGCAATTGAGCTTATCCAATATCAGTTAGATGAAATGGACTATCAACATCATACGTTCCATTAAATTATAAGGAGAATAAATGTCAGCTTCCGAGTCAGTGCTAATTACCAACGATGCCGTGGTACTTGGTCTATTAGCCGTTATTTTAGGGTTTGTTTTTAAAACCTCACACAGCCAGCATCATTTTTGGCAAAAATTTTATAAATACGTACCCGCTTTATTATTGTGTTACTTTTTACCTTCGTTGCTCAATACCTTTGGCATCGTCGACGGTAATAAATCGAATGTGTATTACGTCGCATCACGCTATTTGTTACCTGCCTGCCTAATTTTATTAACCATTAGCATTGATTTAAAAGCCATTTTAAATCTAGGTCCAAAAGCGCTCATTATGTTTTTAGTGGGTACTTTGGGGATTGTGATTGGTGGGCCAATCGCCATTATAGTGGTGAGTATGGTTAACCCTGAGATTGTTGGCGGCCATGGACCTGAAGCGGTATGGCGTGGCATGACAACCGTTGCTGGTAGCTGGATTGGTGGTGGTGCCAACCAAGCCTCAATGAAAGAAATGTTTGAAGTGGGTGGTGATATATTCTCAGTGATGGTGACGGTTGATGTCATTGTCGCCAATATTTGGATGGCAGTATTGCTGTTAATGGCTGCAAACCATAAAAAAATTGATGCCGCCACGGGTGCAGATACCAGCGCGATTGAAGAGCTGAAGCACCGTGTTGAAGCTTATCATGCGCAGCATGCAAGAATGCCCACACTCAATGATTACATGACCATCATTGCTATAGCGTTTGGTATTACGGGCTTGGCGCATTTTATGGCCGATATTTTAGGGCCATTTTTTGGGGATAATTTTGCATGGGCGCAAGCGTATAGTTTAAACAGCAAATTCTTTTGGTTAATTGTCATCTCAACCACCATTGGTATTGCTTTATCGTTCACTAAAGTGCGTCAAATTGAAGCATTTGGTGCATCTAAAGTCGCGTCGAGCTTTTTATATATTTTAGTCGCGTCGATTGGTCTTCATATGAATGTCACCGCCATATTCGACAATCCTGGTTTATTCTTAGTCGGTATTATTTGGATGTTGGTGCACGCAAGCTTAATGCTGATTGTAGCCAAAGCCATTAAAGCACCACTGTTTTATATGGCGGTGGGGTCACAAGCCAATGTGGGCGGTGCGGCTTCAGCGCCCGTGGTCGCGTCAGCGTTTCACCCGTCACTTGCACCTGTTGGGGTTTTATTAGCAGTACTGGGTTATGGTGTAGGCACATACATGGCTTACATTTGTGGTTTAATGATGCAAGCGGTTGCACCTTAAGGAATTAAAAATGAATACTGATATTATTAACATCGGGTCAATAGAAGTCGCGAACAATAAACCGTTTGTTTTATTTGGCGGTATGAACGTACTTGAATCGCGTGATTTAGCGATGCGCATTGCAGAATACTATGTAGAAGTAACTACAAAATTAGGCATTCCATACGTGTTTAAAGCGTCATTTGATAAAGCAAACCGCTCATCAATTAATTCGTATCGTGGTCCGGGTCTTGATGAAGGGTTAAAGATTTTTCAAGAAATTAAACAAACCTTTAATGTGCCTCTGATCACCGATGTGCACGAGCCACATCAAGCCGCGCCCGTTGCCGAAGTCGTTGATGTGATCCAATTGCCTGCATTTTTAGCCCGCCAAACCGATTTAGTGGTGGCGATGGCAAAAACAGGTGCGGTGATCAATGTGAAAAAACCACAGTTTTTAGCCCCGCATGAAATGCGTCACATTATTCAAAAATTCCACGAAGCAGGCAATGACAAGGTTATTTTATGTGAGCGTGGTTCAAGCTTTGGTTATAACAACCTAGTGGTTGATATGCTGGGCATGGATGACATGAAACAACAGGCACCAGTGATTTTTGATGCAACTCATGCTTTACAACGCCCAGGTGGTCGCACCGACTCGGCCGATGGTCGCCGCGCACAAGCCGCAGAGCTTGCTCGCAGTGGTATGGCATTAGGTCTTGCAGGTTTATTTATTGAAGCGCACCCAAATCCAAACGAAGCAAAATGTGATGGCCCATGTGCATTGCAACTTGATAAGTTAGCAGGGTATTTAACACAAATGAAAGCGGTGGATGATTTAATAAAAAGCTTTGAACCACTTGATACTAGCGCTAGCTAATACATTTGACAGAGTATAAAAACTAAAAGGAGGCTTTAGCCTCCTTTTTGCTGTGTTTTATTTGCTTTACTTTACTATTCGCTTTGTACTGGCTCATCGAGCTTGCTGCGGGTTGTGGTTGGCAACACACGGGCAATCAAGATAGGCTGTGTTGGCAAGCTGATAACAGCATGCTCTTTTTGTAACTCTGTCAGTTGTACGGTAATGGTTGCTTTAATCTCTTGCTCGACTAATTTTTTCAGTTCGAAGTGCTGCTCATTGGCAACACCATTGGTACTAAAAATACTGCTTGCTAAAGTGAATGACAGTGCTAGCTTGTTCATATCGTCCTCGATATTGGATAAAAATATTTATGCAGGTTGGGGGCATAAATATCTTAAAGATTTAAGTCAATTTAAATTCTATGGCAGCTAAGCGCTTGGTTGGAGCTGCTTCTTGCGCTGCGAGTAAATAATAAGCAAAAAAATTGTCTTTTAAAAACGATCATTTATAATGCGTTCAGATAAAAAAAACTAATGAATAAATCAGGTGGAATATGTCCAGACGTTTACCGCCGCTTAATGCACTAAAGGCATTTGAAGCCGCCGCTCGTAATCTTAGCTTTACTAAAGCCGCCGAAGAACTATTTGTAACCCAAGCTGCGGTTAGTCACCAAATTAAAACCCTTGAAGATCATTTAGGATTAAAACTGTTTTTACGTAAAAATCGCTCCTTGCTCCTGACTGAAGAAGGCCAAGCTTATTTTCTTGATATCAAAGAAATCTTTGGGCAATTGGTCGATGCAACTGAACGTTTGTTAGCTCGGGGCGCTAAAGGCTCCATTACCGTCAGTTTAACGCCAAGTTTTGCTATTCAGTGGCTAATCCCTCGGCTTAATTTATTTAATGAAGCCCACCCTGAAATTGATATTCGTATAAAAGCGCAAGAATTAGAAGAAAACTCACTCACCGATGATGTTGATGTCGCCATTTATTATGGCCGTGGCCATTGGAATGGCGTGCAAACCCACAAGTTACATACAGAATACTTGGTGCCGCTTTGTAGCCCTATGTTACTGAACGGCCCAAAACCGCTGATGCATATTAATGATTTAGAAAATCACACCTTGTTGCACGATATGACGCGTAAAAATTGGAAAACCTGGATGAAAACCGCCGGAGTGCGCAATATCAAGGTCAATACCGGACCTATTTTTAGCCATTCATCGATGGTGCTGCAAGCGGCGATTCATGGTCAGGGTGTGGCACTTGGCAATAGCGTATTGGCAAGGCCAGAGCTGGATGCGGGTCGCTTGGTTATTCCTTTTAGTCATATTTTAGAAAGTAAAAATGCCTACTATTTAGTGTGCCGCGAATCACAAACTGAGCTGGGTAAAATTGTCTCATTTAAAGAGTGGATGCTCAGCATGGTAGAAGTAGAGCAAATTGAAGCAGGATTTACCGAATAATGGCGATTGAGTGGTTTAAAAGCGACGCCCCGGTAGCCCAATTATTGTTTGCCCATGGGGCTGGGGCGGGCAAAGACTCTGAATTTATGCAGCAAATGGCACAACTGCTGATGGTGCAAGGCATAAATGTTGGTTTATTCAATTTTGAATACATGGATAAAGCTCTTTTACTCGGGCGCAACCAACCGCCACAACGCGCCGATAAATTAATTGCTTACTTCAAGCAAATTTATGCAAAGCTTGATAACAATTTACCGATTTTTATTGGCGGTAAATCGATGGGCGGGCGTATGGCGTCGTTATTAGCGTGCGAGCAAACGGTCAAAGGCGTGATTGCGTTTGGATATCCATTTCATCCACCTAAGAAAAAAGATACACTGCGCACCGCTCATTTTAGTGAGTTATTAGCGCCGCTTTTTATCGTGCAGGGTGAGCGCGATATTTTTGGCGAACGCGCATTTGTCAGCGAGTTGCCATTGCTTGGGCCGGTCACCATTGCCTGGATAGATGATGGCGATCATTCATTGGTGCCACGAAAACGCTCTGGTTTTACTCAAGCGCAAAATTGGCAGCACAGTGCCAAGCTTGCGGCAGATTTTATGAAAAAGGTGACCCATGATTAAGTGGATGCTGGTTTTAGGCGCTGCATTTGCAGGCTTTGCTGTAATATTAGGGGCTTTTGCTGCCCATGGCTTAAAAGCCACCTTGTCGAGTGCTTCGTTGCAAGTATTTCAAACTGGGGTGCAATATCAAATGTATCACGGTTTAGCGCTTATTTTATTTGCGCTGGTGGCAAAACAAGGCGTTGCCTTAGTGGGCCCTGCAGCGTTGCTTGTGGCGGGCATAGTGCTTTTTAGTGGTAGTTTATATTTACTCAGTACTCTAGGGTGGAAATGGCTTGGGCCAATTACCCCGTTAGGTGGTGTGTGTTTTATTGGTGCATGGGTGTGGTTTGTTGTGCAAGTTAGTCGCACAGAATTTTAAAAGGTTAAAAATTAATGTCTTGTATTGTTATTTATTGTCGCCCAGGATTTGAAAGTGATGCGGCCGCCGAAATCACCCATCATGCTACTGAGTTAAATGTTGCAGGTTATGTAAAAACCAAACCAAATACTGGTTTTGTTGTGTTTCAATGTTTTAATGCCGACGACAGCGCCACCTTAATTAAGCAAGTCGACTTTGCTCAGCTGGTATTTGCTCGGCAGTGGTTTTGTGGTGTGCTGGTGGAAGAGTTACCGCAAACCGACCGCGTCAGTGCAATAGCAAATGCTTTGATTGATATGCCGACAGGCTCAGATCTGCGGGTTGAAACCCCAGATACTAACGAAGGCAAAGAGTTACTTAAATTTTGTAAAAAAATTACCGTGCCACTGCGTAATAAATTGGTCGCGCAGCGTAGTTTAGTAAAAGATGGCCCAAGTAAGCTGCCAAGTTTACACATTTTGTTTTTAGATAACGCCACTGCCTATGTTGGTTATTCATGGAATAACAATAACTCTGACTTTTTTATGGGCATTCCACGTTTACGTTTTCCAAGTGCTGCGCCAAGTCGCTCAACGTTAAAACTAGATGAGGCTTTTATTGTTTTTGTGCCAGAAGCCGAAAAAGAAAAGCGCCTAAGCCCTGGGATGCGTGCGGTTGATTTAGGTGCCTGCCCTGGTGGATGGACTTATCAACTTGTCCGCCGTGGTATGTTTGTGCAAGCCATCGATAATGGCCCTATGGCCCAATCATTGATGGATACCGGCCAAGTTAAACACTACACGGTAGATGGCTTCAAATTTCGCCCTGAAAAACGCAATATCGATTGGTTAGTGTGCGATATGGTTGAAAAACCAGACAAAGTAACGCAACTGATGATTGATTGGGCCGTAAATGATTTTGTCAAAGAGCTGATTTTTAACCTTAAATTGCCAATGAAAAAGCGCTTTGACAGTGTGTATGAAAATTTAGCCTTAATTCACAGCGAAATGAATAAATACGGCATTGAATATGCGCTGCAAGCCAAGCACTTATATCATGACCGCGAAGAAGTGACGGTGCATTTACGCGTGATAAAAGTACCACAAAAGCTTTATAGCTAAGAGCTTGTTACTCAGTAACGAACTGAGCCATAACGCATAAAAGCCGAGGAAACTCGGCTTTTTGTTGATACTCTGTTTAAGCGCAAGCTTGCTTACGAAGGCGAGCAAAGCTTGGCCGCTTTTGTGGGTCTGCTTTAGCCAGGCGCTTGTTGCATTGTGATTTTTCACCACAGAGTACACCGAAGCTTCGCTCACCGAGAAAAACTAAGTGAGTAAAGCCAACTAATTAATAGCTTTTTTTTCTCTGTGTTTCTCTTAACCTCAGTGGTTAACCTTCTTTTTCACCACCGAAAACTCAGTTGTTAAAATTGTTTCACCACCGCCGAGTATTAATAGCCCCGAGGCGCTGCGCTACACCGATATTTTGATGTTTTTTTGAGATTTTACCGTAGGTGCAAGCCTGCTTGCGAAGGCGAGCGCAGTTGGGCCGCTGTTGTAGGTCGGGCTTTAGCTCGACAGTTACTTAAAAGCTGTTTTCACATCAATAACTGTGTTTAGTTTTAAAAACCGCTTTTTAAATTAGCATTGTTGTCGCACTGGCGACAGCAGCCAAGGGAGGTTATCGCCGATCTCCCCTTGGAACCCCTCGGCACCCCAGATTTTCAAAAAATAGGCAAACTGATCTTCAAAAATACATTTGATGTGAATATAACCGCCATGAAGCGGCTCGCTACTCCATCCCTGTACGCTACCCAGTTCGGCCATCCAAGGCCTCTCGTTCAAAGCAATGCTTTTCACCTCTGCCTTAGCATGGCTTGCTCGACTTCCTGTCGCGCATTATTCATCAAATCTATTTTTTCAGGTTTGATTTAGGGGGGAATTTGTTGGCATCGGCGTGAGCTTTGATATTTTTGTAGGTGCAAGCCTGCTTGCGAAGGCGAGCGCAGCTCGGCCGCTGTTGTAGGTCGGGCTTTAGCTCGACAGTTATTTAAAAGCCGTTTTCACATCAATAACTGTGTTTAGTTTTAAAAACCGCTTTTTAAATTGGCATTGTTGTTGTCGCACTGGCGACAGCAGCCAAGGGGAGGCTATCGCCGGTCTCCCCTTGGAACCCCTCGGCGCCTCAAATTTTAAAAAATAGGCAAACTGATCTTCAAAAATACATTTGATGTGAACATAACCGCCATGAAGCGCCATCCATGCCTTAGCATGGCTTGCTCGACTTACTGTAGCGCATTATTCATCAAATCTATTTTTTCAGGTTTGATTGAAGGGGGAATTTGTTGGCATCAGCGTGAGCTTTGAAATGGTTGTAGGTGCAAGCCTGCTTGCGAAGACGAGCGCAGCTTGCCCGCTTTTATCTGTTGATTGAACGAAAATAATACTGTTGATGAGTACAGGGTTTGATGAAGTGTCCAATAACATTATTAGTCACCGTTTTGTCGGATAATAACAGCGTAGTATCGATAGATATTATAATTGCTTGTTTACTATAGATAAAAAAGGTGTAAATATTGTGGATATGTTTTATCCGCCGTTTTGGGGGATTTTATCACCCCATTATGGGATCTAATAAGCTGCTAGGTTTTTAGATCTCGTAGCAAACTCCTTGGAAGGATTAAAAGTTGTTTAATTTAATAATCTCTTATGATCCAGAAAGTTGGGACAGAAGCCCTCACGAGCTGGATAGAAGTCGTGTTGCAATTGAATATACTGCTGATGAAATAAGCGAGAGATACAAATTCTTTGATGAAAAAGCAATTGAGGAGCTTAAAAGCTTCCCCACGCTTTTTGTCACTGAAAACGAATCAGTAGAATCCAGGATAGGGTATGTAACAAATATTCGCTTACGACAGAATTCTGTAGTATTCGATTTTGAATTCGACCCTGCTCTTCCGAGCTTGCCCATTGGTACTATTGAGGCTTTGCGGGTAGATATAGATGTTGGGAGTTGGGAGCTATCGAGGACGCATTGGGCTATTAAGGATGAACCACTGTTCGATATATTGCTGCGAAAAGGTTACATTACACAACAGCAATTTAATTCATCTAAATGGGGTGCCACCCAACAACCAACCGCAGAACCACCAGTTATCCCAACCCCGCCGGGTGTTTTCAATACTTCTCAGGTTTTTATAGTTCACGGCCACGATGATATTGCCAAACTAGAAATGTCATCATTCATTTCTAGCCTAGGGTTGCAGCCTATTATTCTCCATCAGCAAGCAAGCTCAGGACGAACCATTATAGAAAAAATCGAGCATTACTCTAATGTTGGTTTTGGCGTGGTGTTATACACACCCTGTGACATTGGTTCCAAGGCTGGAGAGTTGACAGGAAACTATCGCGCTCGTCAAAATGTTGTTTTTGAGCACGGGTTTTTAATAGGTAAGCTTAGCCGCTCAAGAGTTTCCGCTGTGGTAAAAGGAAACGTTGAAACACCAAATGATATTAGCGGCGTAGTTTACGTCACAATGGATCAAGAAGGGCAATGGAAGCAGCAGCTCTCGGTAGAGTTGAGAGGAGCAGGTTATCATGTATAAACCTAACAAAAAGCTGCACGCGGATAAATTAATCGCTACGCTCCTAATTTACCGATGAGCTTGGCGTTGAGGCTGTAGAATTACTCATTTGGTCAAGTTTTTAGGTGATTTAAGGGGTCTCAAATGCATTGCTTAGTACGAGATTGTCGCTTAGAAAGCGATACAGGAGGTCAAAAAAATGGCCAAATTTATAAAAATAGAAATTCTATAGCCTCGTTAGCCAACAAGAGTTAATATGTCAGTCATAAGCATTTATCAAGAACCGAAAGACCTTTTTTTAAAACTAGCTAGAGAGGGAAGAAGGGCTTGGACTTCAGACTCCAAAGTAGATACCGCTGATCATCTTTTCAATTACTGCATAACAGCGCATTCCTTAAGAGATTGGTGTATTAAACACCTTTCTATTCCTGAAAAAGAATTTCATGAAGTTTGTAATACCTATGAACGACTAAAGTGGTGTAGAGACATAGCTAATTCTTCCAAACACTTTGGTCTCATGGCGGACAAAAAAAGTACCGTATCGAAGGTAAGCGATATTAAAGATGAGTTGGTTACTATCACCCCTGATGGTCAATCTAGCTCGACTACACACAGTCGAGACTCTTTTATCATCGAAAAATCCAATGGTGAAAGTGAGTTATTGATGATGTTTCTATTTTATTCATTTTCAAACTGGGAAGAAATATTTGATAAGTATCAAATACCAAGGTACCCAGACTCTTTAAAGACTGAAATGTTTATAGAATTTACTTAAAAGTTGGCTAACAAACGCTTAAACCACAAAGGACGCAAAAAAGTAGGCTTGCGCTCCTTCGTCGCTAATTTTAGCCTGCTATTTTGCGCCGATTAATCGAGGCGTTAGTGCGTCAAGCGAAGCTTGATGCATCTTGCAGGGTGCAAGTCCCTGTCGGGTAAGGTTTAACTCACCACCCGTATCGAGTGTTGCGCCTATGGCGGAGCTGTTTTTTTTTCAGCGAACAAGATAGGTGAAGCGTACACAGAGAATTAAGTAGGCCACAGGGGATCCGTGTCCCTGAAGTGCTGAGATCGCTCCGATAAATACAGTCTGACTGACGAGGTTTGTAACGCCACTGAAGTCCAAGCAAAGCAACCGTAATGAGTGAGGTTGTGGCGAGTCAGCGGAGTTATTAAGCCGTGGCATGTTTAAAGAGATGCATCAGGAACTTGAGAGAGCCAAAGGTGTTCCGCAAGGACGCGGTAGGGAAGCTAAGTCAAAAGCAAGGCCAACGATGACCCTTTGGCAGTCAGACCAGTTCGTAGTAGTTTGAGACGGGAAAGCCGATCACATGGCGAAGGGGCTGGCAGTTATATCACGTGTTTAGCAGACACATAGGCCGGACAATGTAGGGCTGGACTCACTATGATAACCGAACTAAACGCGATCACATTTAAATCACAGCGCCACCCCAAACACAGGTTTCAGAACTTATACGGATTACTAAGGGAAGATTTCCTGTATCAAAGTTGGGGTCAGCTCAATAAACAAGCAGCCGCTGGTATTGATGGCATCACCATGCCTGCTTATCAGCAGCAACTTGTTGGCAACATTACTCGACTGAGCGATGCCCTGAAGCATAAGCGCTTTCGAGCCAATGACATCAAACGTGTCTTTATTCCCAAAGCAAATGGCAAACAGAGACCGCTGGGCTTGCCCACGGTGGATGATAAATTGGTGCAACAAGGCGTGAGCCAGATATTGCAAAGTATCTGGGAAGCGGATTTTCTGCCCAATAGCTATGGCTACCGACCGAATAAAAGCGCCCATCAAGCGGTGCACAGTTTAGCGTTGAATCTTCAGTTTAAAGGATACGGTTACATTGTGGAGGCTGACATTAAAGGCTTCTTCAACAACCTTGATCACAACTGGCTGATGAAGATGCTCAAACAACGCATTGATGACAAAGCCATGCTGAGTTTAATCAGCCAATGGCTTAAAGCCCGCATAAAATCACCTGAAGGGGTATTTGAATACCCGAAAAGCGGTACGCCGCAAGGGGGGATCATTAGCCCGGTACTGGCGAACATCTACCTGCATTACGCACTCGACTTATGGTTTGAAAAGAAAGTAAAACCCCGAATGCGTGGCCGCGCGATGCTCATCCGGTACGCCGATGATTTTGTGTGTGCGTTTCAGTACGCCAACGATGCTGAGCGATTTTACGAGGTGCTGCCAAAACGACTGAAGACTTTTATTTAAACATAAGCAATTTAGAAGTGGCAGAGGAGAAAACCTCACTGCTACGATTTAGTCGATTTCACCCGAGTCGAAAACGGCAATTTGTGTTTCTTGGTTTTGCCTTTTACTGGGCAAAAGATGCACAGGGAAAACCTCGACTCAGGCGGCGAACAGGGGCGGAAAAGCACCGCGCCAGCATGAGCGAGTTTTACCAATACATCAAAGCCAAGCGGTCAAACAAGCTCAACACTTGGATGCCGCAACTGAAACGCAAACTGATGGGATACCGAAATTACTTTGGCCTGCCAGACAACAGCTGCAGCCTTGATAGATTGTACAGTTATGTGTTGCACAGTTTATACAAATGGCTGAATAGGCGCAGTGGCAGACGCAGTTACAATTGGAGTAATTTCAAGAAGATGCTAATGTATTATGCAATTGAGCGACCAAGAGTGAGTAAGCGATTTATTCACGTAGATTGGTACTAGGAGCGTGTTGATTTACACGCGTGAATATATAACTGAAGAGCCGGATGCGGTAATTCCGCACGTCCGGATCTGTGTGGGGTCGGCCCAGTAATGGGTCGCTCTACCACGATTGTGTACAAGGACAATTGAGCATTGGAAAACACTCCAGAATATCCTATTTGCATCGTTTATGAGGACGAAACAGAAAATGTTGTGTTAGCTAACGCAATGGAGGTTATGACTCACCTCGAATGGTTTGACTCTGATGATCCTGAATCTTGTGCTCAAGTAACAGATGCAAAAAATAAAGCTGTTAGCCTTAAAGTTGAAGCTCTGGAAATTATAGAGCTAAAGTACACATAACAAGGCAAATTAAAAAGGGCGGACAAAAACCAGTTGGCTTTGTTCGTGCCTCACAAACTATAGCCAACTAATTTTTGCCGTTTATTTGCGGCGTTAAGTTGCTGAAAGGAAATCGCAGCTATGGGAAGAAGGTATCGTAGGAGGCGTAGCAATAGCATCGTGTCTGTAATTCCAGATATAGTGCATATCGCGTCGCGATTGCCGTGGTGGGGGGCACTGCTGACGGGAGTTATTTCTTACTTTCTCATTGCTATTCTTCTTGGTGGTTACATCGAAGGGCATATTGCTAGTCAAGCCGGGAGTAAATTCTACGTCATTATCGAGGCTCGCTATGGCCGTTTGGTGCACGTATGCAATTGGGTAGGTATAGCGTGTTTTGTTGTTGGGTTATTCTTCGCAATCCGTAACTACTTTGTTTTCAATCGTGCTACCAGCAACGAAAAAGGTATTGTTACTTTTATTTCTAAATTAATAGGCCGTAGCATTGATTAGTCGCAACTTAACAAGCGCATGTTGTTCGCCCCTGCGGGGCTGGGACCTCCGTTCCGCTGCGCTTCACTTCGGCCCCAAATGCGGGCGTTATATGCCAAGGAGGTTTCGGTGGAAGAGTTAGCCGAAGGAGCATTCAAAGCTATTCTTAGATTTATCCGCTTCATCCTATTGGAAGCTATTTGCGAGTTTCTTATCTATTGGGTTGGTCGTATATTTCTAAATATTGTTACTTTAGGTAATTATCCTCGTGGCCGACAGGTTGAAGATCATGAAGGTCGCATTATATGTACGGGATTTGCGGTAATTATCCTAACCATTGTCTTGATAAGTCTTTATGTCTAAATTGGCATATAACAATCGCCATCAAAACGCCGCTTCGCGGCTCGACTCGCAACACGTTGCTCGCGCTTGTGGCGGGCGTTATATGTTAAGGCATCATGTTCAGTGAAAACTTTGTTATTAGTCATTACATATATTTTTTTCGCAGGTAAGGCATTTGCTGAAGAACCAAACTGCTCTGAGAATGAAGCTTTTCATGGCTTGATGTTTGAGTTATCAGTTAACATTCGCTACGTGACGATATGGTTTTCAGGTTTTGCGTTGGGAAAGATGCAAGTTTTTTGGTTTCGGAGCTATATCAGACAGCCTATGTGTCTGAATATGGGATAAGACCAGCGTTGAATTATCATTCCAAAGTCAGGCTCACCAGTGAGATAAAAAGCAAAATTGATGATTTGTATAAAAATGCTTTGCTTAATTCACGGCCTGATAATATTAGGGGGTTGGACGGCTCAACTTGGTGTTTTCGGCCAAAATCAGGCAATTCGTACACTGAGCTTTGCTACTGGTCTCCAATTGAACATCCAGAAAGTAAAAGAGGCCTGAAAGATATATCAAATTTAGGTATTTATCTGTTTGATATATCTGGATTGCAAGAATACGGAGGAGTATTTCAGTAATGATGAACACTCCATATAACAAGCGCCTTAAACAACGCGGCCTGCGGCCGCTGGACTCGCAACAAGTTGCTCGCCGTTTAGGCGTGCGTTGAGGCTGTAGAATTACTAATTTGGTCAAGTTTTTAGGTGATTTAAGGGGTCTCAAATGCATTGCTTAGTACGAGATAATCGCTTAGAAAGCGATACAGGAGGTCAAAAAAATGGCCAAATTTATAAAAATAGAAATTCTACAGTCTCGTTAGCTTTCTTATCAACATTGGAGTTTTATGAAAGGTTATAGATGGACTTGTAACGCATGTAGTGTTGGAAATGCTTCAAATGAAACTCATTGTTCAAAGTGTGGCTGTTCTGCAACAGCAGGTACAGAAGATATTGAAAAGCATAAAAACCCTGGGGGTTTTAAGAAAAGAAAAACAATCGAAGAATATAAAAAACAGCTATTACCTCTTTTATTTTCTCCATTTTTCTTAGTTATTTACATGCATAATGGTAAATTCGAAATTGCTTTACTTTTATTTGTAGCCGTAGCTTTTATTATTACTAAAAATCTTAAGTTGTTGCTTTACATATCTACTGATAAAAAAGCCAAAACCATGCTACTTACGTTTTCCTGCACATTATTACTGTTTATTTTAACTAGGATTTATCTAATTCCTGATAATAGTTCTTCTGTAGGTTGGGGCGTTTTGTTCTACTTTATTTTTACTTTTGGCTTTATGTATTATTTCACTAAAGGTAAAAGGTTCAATAAGTTACTCGAACAGTATTACAAAAAAAGCTAACAAGAAATTAAACAAGGACAAAAAACAGTTGGTTTTTGCTCCTGCGTCGCTTATTTTAACCAACTATTTTTTGCCTGTTAATTAGGCGTTGAGGTTGTAGAATTACTTATTTGGTCAAATTTTTAGGTGATTTAAGGGGTCTCAAATGTATTGCTTAGTGTGAGATCATCGCTTAGAAAGCGATACAGGAGGTCAAAAAAATGGCCAAATTTATAAAAATAGAAATTCTACAGTCTCGTTAGCTTTCTTATCAACATTGGAGTTTTATGAAAGGTTATAGATGGACTTGTAACGCATGTAGTGTTGGAAATGCTTCAAATGAAACTCATTGTTCAAAGTGTGGCTGTTCTGCAACAGCAGGTACAGAAGATATTGAAAAGCATAAAAACCCTGGGGGTTTTAAGAAAAGAAAAACAATCGAAGAATATAAAAAACAGCTATTACCTCTTTTATTTTCTCCATTTTTCTTAGTTATTTACATGCATAATGGTAAATTCGAAATTGCTTTACTTTTATTTGTAGCCGTAGCTTTTATTATTACTAAAAATCTTAAGTTGTTGCTTTACATATCTACTGATAAAAAAGCCAAAACCATGCTACTTACGTTTTCCTGCACATTATTACTGTTTATTTTAACTAGGATTTATCTAATTCCTGATAATAGTTCTTCTGTAGGTTGGGGCGTTTTGTTCTACTTTATTTTTACTTTTGGCTTTATGTATTATTTCACTAAAGGTAAAAGGTTCAATAAGTTACTCGAACAGTATTACAAAAAAAGCTAACAAGAAATTAAACAAGGACAAAAAACAGTTGGTTTTTGCTCCTGCGTCGCTTATTTTAACCAACTATTTTTTGCCTGTTAATTAGGCGTTGAGGTTGTAGAATTACTTATTTGGTCAAATTTTTAGGTGATTTAAGGGGTCTCAAATGTATTGCTTAGTGTGAGATCATCGCTTAGAAAGCGATACAGGAGGCCATAAAAAATGGGCAAATTTATAAAAATAGAAATTCTACAGTCTCGTTATGTTTTTCTCGGGATTAATCGAACATTGAGGGATCTATGAACAATCAAAAACTATTAAAAAAGTATGCAAATTCGTTTGTTTCTTCAATAAAGCCGAACATAAAAAGTGGATACAATATTTCGGCAAATATTCATCCAACTAATGGACGTGGCGCAACGATTGAATTTGAGATTGTCGATTCGAAGAAATCTAAAGTTTCAGTAGTTCCTGCTGTAGAAAGTGTAAATAGAACTTTAGCCACCATTGAGCAAAGATTAATTGGTGGAAATATAGAAGGAGTTACCTTTGCAGGAACTAACGTTTACATGGAAGGCAACAGAATAGTCATCATTAAAGGAGATGACGAACACAGCAGCTGGGATAACCGTGCCGCTCGAGCAGATGTTCAAAAAGTAATTTCTCCAAAAGGAGAAAATTAATGAACGGAACCGTGCGACAAGACGAAGTGTTAGGTCACTTAGATCAAAGGCTCTTGATTCTAGAAAACAATAAATGGGAGACATGGTTTGGAAAGCACCCAGGGATTGTACTAGGTGTTGTAATAGCGTCATTATCAACAGCCTTTTGGATGTACCATACGTGGCAAATAGAGCGCCTAGAGAAGAATTTTAATACCCAAATTACAGAGTTAAAGTCACAAAATAAGGGGCGAATTGATTGGTTAAAAGAGCAACAAACGGAACGGTTGTCATCTCTAAAAGACAAATGTTCATTAGAAAAAAGCCAAATTAACAATCAATTGCTTCAATGTAATTCGGCAACTGAAAAACATAACAAGGCAATTAAAAAAGCGGACTCATAACAGTTGGCTGAGTTTCGCTGCGCTACACATTATAGCCAACTATTATTTGCCGTTTATTGCGGCGTTGAGGCTGTAGAATTACTCATTTAAGGAACGGATTCTATACTTCTTTATTTGCTCGATTTTTAACCTTGAACCCACCGGGTGACTGTGATCTAATAGATATTATTCACCCACGGTAACGTGTTATGGCTCTTTCGTTGGGTTAGGAGCCAAGCCTGACTTATCCTGCCAAAATAAATTCATTCCTATCAATTTTTCAGAGCAAATTCTGCCTGGCACTTTTGAGTATGCCCTTTGTTATATTGTCGAAAATAAACTCGATTTAACGGGTTTTGATGCATGGTACAACAACGATAAAACAGGTGCAGCGGCGTATTCACCTGCGGTGATGCTCAAAATTATTCTGCTGGGTTATGCACATGGTTTGATCAGTAGTCGTCGCATTGCTAAGGCGTGTGAAGACAATATTTTGTTCATGAGACTCTTTTGCAAGAAATAGCGGGTGACGTGCAGCCGCATTTCACCTCAATCGCGGCCTTTGTGGCTAAAATGCACGAGCAGATTGAACCATTATTTACGCAAGTTCTGATGATATGCGACGCAGAAGGCTTAATAGGCCGTAATATGTTTGCTATTGATGGCTGGCACTTTATTTTAACGAAAGAAGTCGAATGCAAGTAAAGACAAATTTAGCGGGAATAAATTTGAACAGCGTAGCTGGCCTGAAAGGTGAGTATCAGGACGATACGAATAATGGAGCGGTACATTCGATGAGTTAGGCCGTAAAAAAGCAAAACTAGAACGCGCAAGTAAACGCATCATTGAACGCCATCAAGCCCAAGATGGCCTAAGTGAAGAGCTGGTCACACAAGACTTAAAGCAAAAAGAAAAGCTCGATAAAAGTGCAGGTAAAATAAGCGCGTTTTTAGCCACTCACGAAGAAAAAACAGGCAGTAAAGGTAAGCCGGTTAAAAGTAATATCACCGACCCTGACAGCGCTAAAATGACCACCTCAAAAGGCACCATTCAAGGCTACAACGGTATTGCGATAAATGACGATAAGCACCAAATACGTTCTTTGGGTAAAGAGGGCAAGCACAAGCGTGGGGTTCGGTGGGCGAGCAACAAACCTTGCAGCCAGCCGTTAATCAATTAAAACAACAACTCGCTAAACTCAACGCAAACCGAACGTCAAAGGAACAGGCCATCAAATTCACCGCAGACAGTGGCTTTAATAGCGAAGCGAACCTCGAATTTATGGCGAAAAGTGGCTTTGATACTTACATAGCAGATAACCAATTTAGAAAACGCAACCCACTGTTTAAAGAGAGCGAAACCTACGAAACAGAGCAAGAAAAGCGCCGATTAAAACGCAGTAAAGGTAAGCCGCGGTTATTTCCCTCGGATGACTTCCACTATGATGAAGTAACCCAAACCTGCCGCTGCCCCGCAGGCAATGAGATGTGGCGAAGTGGTATCAATGTCAACAGCCATCATCAACAATACACCCGATTCTGCGGTTACTTAAAAGACTGTAAAATTTGCCCGCTGCAACAACAATGCATGCGAAAGCCACCGATAAAAACAGGGCGGCAAGTGCAGTTTAAGAATGATGAATCACGCAAAAAAGTCAGTTACATCGACAAAATGAAAGTAAAAATAGACAGCCCAATGGGACGACAACATCTTTTTATTCAAGGAATGGCAAACGACTCGGCTGTATCAAACCTGCTTTCCTTTAAATAAAAGGCGGAATATCACCGTCAATAAAGGCATGAATAAATTGACCTTGCGTGGTCAAACGAAAGTGAATGCCCAGTGGCAACTGTATTGCTTGGTTCATAATATAGAAAAGCTGCAAAACAGGATGCATTAAGCAGGGGAAACCCTTTTTACCTCAAAAACTCACCAAACCTGCTTAAACACCCCTCTAAAAACCCCAATAAATCTGAATATTAACTAATAATCTAAAAACGACTAAACGATTGAATCAAAATAGGAACTCAGATATTGTTGGTGCATTAATCAAAATAAATTTTAAAACGAGTAATTCTATATGCTCGTTAAATGGATTTGAGGAAATTCGCAAATGGATAAATTTGAATATCGTGTAGATAGTATTAGTGGCATCTTTAAGTCGCGTTTGACTAAGCTTTCCAATCTTCAGAGTCTCTGTGATTCAAATGGTAAGGAAGGTTGGGAATTGGTTAATGTTACTTATGATTGGTTGTTAGTTTCCTATACCTTGTTTTTTAAACGTAAAACACACAACTAGAATGTATCTATTTAACAAGCTAAGTCAACGGAAACCCTCTCACTGGCTGCGCCACAACGTTCGCATTTTCCGCTGCTTGGGGCGTTGAGGCTGTAAGTTTACTCATTTCAGGAACGGATTCTACATTTCTTTCTTTGCTCGATTTTTAACCGTTCGCTGTGATCTAATAGATGTTATTCACCCACGGTAACGTGTTATGGCTCTTTCGTGGGGTAAGGAGTCAAGCCTGACTTATCCTGTCAAAATAAATTCATTCCTATCAATTTCGCTGAGCAAATATTGCCAGGTACATTTGAGTATGTGAAAAAAACCTGTCAACCACAAATCTCATTGATATTATTAACTTTACCGCATTAAAAACATTAAACCTCACAAATGAGTGAGGCTTTTTATTTACAGCTGACCTGTATTTTGTCGCGATAAATCATGGCGCTACAACTAGCGTCTTTATCTCAAAATGCGTTTTAATCGTTTGAACTATTCGCGGTTATAGCTGCACATTTTTCAACCTTGTTGTAGCACTGCGCCTCGGTGAGATCGGTGGTGACATATCTTTTACTCACAACGCCATCAAAGCCCTCACTGATACCGCAATAAAACTCCCATAAATTCATAATTTTAAATACTAAAGCAAAACTGACTAAACAATTGAATCAAAATAGGAACTCAGCTATGGTTTGTAGACTAAAAAAAATAAATTTAAAACGAGTAATTCCACAGGCTAGTTATACATTACTCAGAAAATGGAGTTCAAATGAGTTCGACTAATAATTCAAATAGGGTTTTTCAAGATTTTCCAATAAACGTAAAGCTAATAATATCCTCACTTTGGGTGGCAGTAATGTTTTGCTATGTATATGGTGATTATATTGAAGTTTATGTTCCTGGAGTGATAGCTAATGCGATGGAAGTCACATCAGCGAAAGAAGGGATTCAATTAGAGTTCTTTGCCGTAGCTCTACTTATGTCTGTTCCAAGTGTAATGATATTTCTTACTTTAGTGTTAAAACCGAGAATTAATCGCTGGTTAAATATAATCATACCTACTTTATACATAGTCCTTCTGATTGCGATAAACCTACAAACTACATGGGGTTTCTATTTATACCTAACGGCTATTGAGATATTACTTTCAATTTATACTGTTTGGTATGCGTGGAATTGGCCTAAAACCGAACAATATTCAGTAGGTGTTATATAACAAGTTCATCATGAAGAGGAAACTAGATACTCATCAATATCTCGGTTTAAATATCAAAGAAAAACGATTGAATAAAAATAAGATTTCAGTTGTCGCTAGCTAATTTATAGAAATTGAAACGAGTAATTATACAAGCTTGTTAGTTATTTTTAACGTTCTAAAAATTAAATCGAATGTTGTTTTTAAAAAGTAATAATGTAGTGCTCAAGTTAAATTGGCTACTGCAAAATCTCTTTTTCAAAGCTGAGCTTAAATAGAAATAGGGCGTTTAATGGGGCAGTGTACTTCAATTAAAAAAGATATTTATGGATGCCATATATTTCCATTGTGTATTTTTTAAACTCTACAGAAAGGTTCAATGATGACAATTTTCAACATTGCGCTGTTAAGTAATCTTTTAATAAACATATCTTTAGATATTATGGAGAATAGCTGGAATAGATCTCAATGTTTACTGATATCTTTTATTGTATCGCTCACATTTGTACTCGATGAGTCGAAATGGCTGCTTCCAAATACCGATAAGTTTTATGCATGGCTAAAAAGATTTGTAGTTTCATACTTAACGTGTGAAATAACTCTTCTAGTGAATTTTATTTATATTTTGCTTAACAAATATAGTGTTACTTCAATTTCATGGTATGCACCGAGCATGGTCATGCTTGGGATATTGATTTATAGATACCGTCGAAAAAATTAGACGAGTTTAAATTTGGAAATAAAAAAGATGGTATCGAATTGTCTCTATCCTGACATTAAGCTAAAAATTTACATAGAGTATTCACTAAGGTTTTTAAAATAGATTAGTTCATAATGTCAAGAAGTAGAAAAAAGAATTAACTAAGCAAGTGAAACCTTTTTAGCCTTAAAAAACTTAAAGCCACAAAGACAAACCACTAAAAATAAATGATTAAGATTCAATTAATCTTAGTGTAAATAATTGAATGGAAATAGGAACTGGGATATTATTGTTGGATAAAAAAATAAATTTAAATATTGGTAAAAAGGTTTAATTTTTGAATGAATTATCTTAAAAAATTACAGATTGTACTTGTAGTGTTCTTTATATCTGGTTGTGCAGCAAATATTAAGGAGGTTATTCATACTCCTATTAATGTAGACCAGAATGTTCAAAATCATTCAGTTTACTTGGATGTTTCACCTGCAAAATCATTGTCAAAAAGTAAAGATTTGACTCGAAGTATCGGTGAACTTGAGAAGTTAATTTCTAAAAATTTCAGTGTAGTGAAAAATAAATCTAGTTCAAATTTAGTAGTGAATATATCAATTGAAAATTTTAGATTCGTATCAGGCTTTGGCCGGTTTATGGCTGGTGCGATAGTTGGGAATGCCCAATTAATGCTAAAAATCAAAATAACTGAACTATCTTCAGGCAAAGTCATTGGAGAATCATTTTTTGATACTCAATCTGAATTTAGTGAAGGGGTTTTTGGTGCTACGACATCTAGACAGCTTGAAGCTATGGCTATGAAAATCACAGAATATATAAATTCTACTAGCAAAAATACCTAGCAAATAATAAATAACTAGTCGCTTGATGCTTTTGATGTTAAAAGTAAAACTCACTATGATAACCATAACGGAAGCTTCTAAATTCTTTCGAAACAGCTTGAAAAATACAAAGCGCCATAAATATTTTCATTGATAAATCGATATTCATTTAATTAAAAATATTCTACTTCATAATATTAAGATGTTTTTTATCATTGCTCTTACAGCTAAATACATACTCTTAGATTGTGTCGTGATACATCACGACATACACGTCGATTAAATCAAGATTGAGCCTTGGGTGTGAATGATAACGAGCCGTAATAAACTCAATCAATTCTTGGTGTCGCGCAGCGTCTCCGTGCGCTTGATGGTGAGTATGCATTGGAAATGCCCTAGGTTTTACCTGCTTCATTCATCAAATCAACGGCTTAGAAATTTTTGAGCGTCATAAACTCGTTTTGTTAAACTCCCACTTAAATACCTTTAAAAATCATGCTGAATCATTTTGTTAAGTTTCGATGGAAAAGCAACTAAACCATTGAATCAAAATAGGAACTCAGTTATCGTCGGTTAATTAAAAATAAATTTAAATAGGCAATTTTAGAGGCCCGTTAGTCTTTATTAACTTCAAGGATGTAATATGAATTTTTTAAAGTGTTTTTGTTTGTTTTTTTCTTACAGTTTTTACTAACCAATTAAATTTATTTATGTATGGTGCTTAAGTTGGTACTCGTAAAAGTTTATTTTAGTCATAGTTAGAAGGTAATAATAATGAAAGGTGCAGGTGGAAGTTCTGGTGGAATTGGGCATTTTTTTATTGGTTTATTAATGATGTGCAGTGGTTTTTATATGCTACTAAATGCAATTACTGTTACTGCAAATTTTGGCCTTGGGTCACGGTTATATAACCTGAGTGCATTTGGAACTAGCTTTGGGGTGACAAGTGGCACTGTCATGATCCCGTTTATTTTTGGTATAGGTCTTATTTTTTATAACTCTAGAAATATTTTGGGGTGGTTACTCTCAATAGGCTCAATTACCGCATTAATATTTGGTGTAATATCATCCATTCGCTTTAGTTTACGCACAATGTCATCGTTTGATCTGATAGTTATTTTAGTTTTGGCTGTGGGTGGTTTAGGGTTGTTTTTACGTTCTTTAAAAAAATTAGATGCTAAATATAGCTAGTCAAAGGCCTTTAATTTTCGCCAAACCACCGATGTTATTTAGTTTTCCCCAGCATCTTTTAGTACGTGAGTAAGCTCTTGAATGAGGTATTGCCAACTGGGGAGGTCTTTCTTTTTGAGGCGTAACTTGGTAAAGCGTGGTTGCTGTTATCTTTTTAATTTAAATAAGTTAATGGAACAAATAGCATGAACAGCAAGCGGCTGATTTTATTATTAGCAACTCACTTAAGTATTGCAGTTATGGGGTTTATGGCGGGGATCTACACCTTGCCTATTTTGATTGCGCAACCGGCACCACTAGAGTCAGATTTGTTGGCGGTTTCGAGTCGAGCAATAGTAAGCGCTAAATTTGAACGGCACTTGCAAGACAGTGATTTTCTTCATTTTGGTGAGGGCGAGGTGTTTATTAGCCAGCACGCGATTGCGTTTGTCGGCACCTTAGCTCCGGGGCCAGATTATCAGCTTTATTTGTCACCTGAGTTTGTTGAAACAGAGCTCGATTTTAATCGGTTAAAAGCGCAGATGGTGCAAGTAGGGGCTGTTAAAACCTTTAATAACTTTTTAGTGGCGCTCCCTGCGCACATCGACCCAACTCACTACAATACGGTGATTGTATGGTGCGACAGTTTTAATCAATTTATTACCTCAGCCCAGTATCAACATCGCTAGTATGTCTTCAAAAGTATCGGTGGTTACTTGGCTTTAATTGATTTACAGAGCCGAATGAGTGATTGAAAAGAGAGTACTACAAGCAAATAAAACGGAAATGAAATGGAAAAAGTACTGGTAAGCGCTTGTCTACTCGGGAAAAAAGTACGTTATGATGGTAAAGCGCTCAGCACATCAGAACGTATTCTTGAACAATGGGTCGCAGCAGGCAAAGTAATTTCAGTTTGCCCAGAGGTGGATGCAGGGATGACTATTCCAAGATCTCCAGCAGAAATACTAAACGGTGATGGCCTTGATGTATGGGAGGGAACCGCGCGGGTTATTGATATAAATGGACTGGATGAAAGTGCATACTTCAAAGCTGGAGCACACATCGCTTTAGCCTTGTGTAAAAAATACCAGATCCGCGTTGCGGTATTAACCGAAAATAGCCCCTCTTGTGGGAGTTCGGCGATCTACGATGGTACTTTCACCAATACCAAGCTTGATGGTACAGGTGTCACGGTGGCATTACTGCAAAAGCACGGTATCGAGGTTTTTAATCAGCATGATCTTGATGCCGCTAACCATGCTTTGCTGCGGGATAGGCATTATCTATAGTGTATTATTATAAAGTTTGAAGCGAGCAGGATTTAATTAAATACCTTAATGAGCACTGTTTAACTCAACAAGTGCTGCTTAAAATGGCTAAAGTGACAGAGCAAAATTTACGCACATTTCAAGCATAAAATGTTATGCATCAGTGCTCTTATAAGTTAAGTCTTGCTATAAACAGTGGGATTACACTTAACCCGTATTGAGGTGATTTAAGTCATCAACTTGCTTGATTAAGAACCTGAGTAAGCTCTTTACTGAGGTATTGCCACACTTCGTTTACGGCTCGACTACGTGCCTCTTTTTCTAAACAAACCAAGTGAATAGGGGCTGCATCGGGGTGATGCCATGCTGTTAAGACTGTCGTTAGTTTTCCAGCCTGTAATTCGGGTTTGATTAAAATAGGGTCAATTCGAATGATGCCCATGCCCATACAGGCAAGTTCAACTAAGGTGCGGCCATCGTCAGATGCTGTTGCAGGCGTTATGTGGATGGTTTGAATTTCGCCACTTGGGCTGCAAAAATGCCAATGATCCATGGCTAGTTTTTGATGGCGAAAGATGATGCATTGATGTGCACTAAGGTCGCTTGGTTTATCAAGTTTAGCTGCATCTTGTAGGTAAGCGGGACTGGCAAAACAGGCCCAGGATTTAATGCCAATTTGACGAGCAACTAAAGATGAATCGGGTAATTGACCGACCCGCAGTGCAATGTCTATCCCCAGTTCAATTAGGTCAACTACCCGATCATCAAGGTTAATGTCTATTACTATCTCAGGGAATAACCGTTTTAGGTCTGGTAACAAGGGTAATAAGTAACGTTGGCCGATAAGGGTTGAGCTACTTATTTTTACTCGACCACTGGGCTTAGCTTGGGCTTGTTCGGTCAATTTAGCGGTATTGCTGAGTAGGTCAGTGAGTGAGTCGGTGATGATAAGTAACTCTTTGCCTGCATCGGTGAGGTTTAATTGCCGTGTACTGCGTTGCAATAATCTTAAGCCTAAATGCTGTTCAAGCTGGGCAATTTTTTTACTGACAGATGAGCGTGGTAATTGCAGCGCGTCTGCGGTGGCTTGAAAGCTGCCTAGCTGAGTAACACGACGAAATAGATATAAATTAGGCAGTTGAAGGTGCAAGGTTGTTGCGTCAATATTCATAAATACGTTCTCATAGAGAAACAATGAGTTTCTTGTTTGGTATCTTATTGGAAACTATTCTGCGGGGTATGCTGTGCTTCGTCAACGTATTATCTAGAGGAAATCAGCAATGCAAACTTCGTTACAAGGAAAAACAATTTTAATCACTGGCGCAACAGCAGGTATAGGTTTTGCAGCGGCGCAATCGTTGTTGTTACAAGGTGCTAAATTAGTGATCACAGGGCGAAACCAGACGCGCTTGAACCACGCGGTGAAGGCGCTTGGTGAGCAGGTGATACCAGTGTTGTGTGACAGTGCCAATGTTGAACAAATCCAGCAAATGGTCATTGAGCTTCAGCGCGATAACATTCAACTCGATGGCCTAATTTTAAATGCCGGCGTGTTTTATCCAGCGCCATTTGAGCAAATGAGTTTAGAAAACTTTACCAGCACTATGGCGGTGAACTTTAATGGCCCAGCGCTAACGTTACAGGCATTACTGCCTTGTTTGAAAAATCCCAGCAGTGTGGTATTTGTATCGAGTGTTGCAGTATTAAAAGCGTTTGCAAGCGCTGGAGTTTATAGTGCCAGTAAAGCTGCGTTTGAAGGTTTAGCTCGAGTGCTTAATTCAGAATTAGCTCCACGTGGCATTCGGATTAACTCGATTCGCCCAGGTGTAACCGCCACCGAAATTCAGGCCAAAGCAGGGATGGACGATGCCGCAATCAGTGGTTTTTTTGAGTCACTCAGTAGCACGCCCGTTGGTCGAGTTTTAGTGCCTGATGACCTTATTCCTGCCATCAATTATTTAATCTCTGACGCCAGCATTGGCTTACGTAATGCGTATATTGACATCGATGGTGGATTTGGACTTTAGTTGCGTCAATAGCGAATGTGAAGCTTAAGGCGCTTGGTTATAAAATTAAATTTATGAGCTTGTTGTTTTTTATTTGGTTGTTGAAAAATGCGGCTCATCTTATTTTTTACATTATAACTAAAAAATATTATTTTTATTCAATATGTTGGTAAATCTCCTATCCAGAACTCAGATGAAATAAGATGGCTTAATAAAGTTTTGCTATTTAACTTAAGCTAAAAAGTGCAAAGAGACTGAGCAAAAGCGCATCACAAGGAATATACATGAATTTAAACCAAGTCACGTTACCTGTTAGAGATATGCAGCAAGCATGTGCTTTTTATCTAACTTTGGGTTTTACACAAATTGTGGATACTGCACATTATGCGCGTTTTGCCTGCCCCGAAGGAGATGCCACATTTTCACTGTCATTGACTACAGCAAGTTTTGAAAATGGCGCAACGATTTATTTTGAACATCAAGCATTAGATGAGTGGGTAGCAAGCCTTAAACTAAAAGGTATTGTATTTGAGCAAGAACCAACAGATCAGCGTTTTTTATGGCGTGAAGCGCTATTGTTTGACCCATCTGGTAACAAAATTAAACTCTATTGGGCGGGAGATAATCGGTTAAATCCCCCTTGGCGGGTTGAAAAACGCTTAACTTAGTTTATCTTTTTTCAACATAATAACTTCGATACAAAGCGCCTCCATTGCACTTTGTATCGAATTTATTATGTGATGTCTCGTTTAATTACACATCTTGCCAACGCGCTTTGATTTGAATAATTTCGGCAAGATTTTGTTCAAATAATTCGACCAATTTAGGTTCAAAATGCACACCACTTTGCTGGCGAATATAATCCATGGTTTGTTCGATTGGCCATGCTTCTTTATATGGCCGTTTACTGGTGAGGGCATCAAATACATCTGCTAATGCAACAATTCGCCCTTCAAGAGGAATAGCATCACCTTTTAAGCCGTTTGGATAGCCTGTGCCATCCCATTTTTCATGGTGGGTTAAAGCAACAGATTTAGCTAAACGCAGTAATTCAGAATCAGCTTCACCGATAATTTCAGCCCCAATTTCTGCGTGAGTTTTCATAATGGTAAATTCATCATCAGTGAGTTTGCCCGGTTTTAACATGATACTATCGGGAATGCCGATTTTACCAATGTCGTGCATAGGGGCTGCATGCAGTAAGTCATCTGCTTGTGCTTCGCTTAAGCCATAGGCGAGGGCAATGACTTTGGAATAATGACTCATCCTTAATACGTGGGTGCCGGTTTCGTTGTCTTTATATTCCGCAGCTCGGCCTAAGCGTTGAATAACCTGCAAGCGGGTTTTTCTCAGCTCATCAGCTTGAACTAACGATAAATGGGTTTTTATACGCGCTTTAACAACCGCAGTTGAAATCGGTTTTGTAATATAATCGACAGCGCCAACGGCAAAACCAGCGGCTTCATCATGCTCTTCGCTTAGGGCTGTGACAAATATCACTGGGATAGCTTGGGTTTCTGGGCGCTGCTTGAGTTGTTGGCAGACCTCAAAACCTGTCATGTCAGGCATCATAATATCAAGTAAAATAAGGTCGGGCCGTTCTTGTAACGCTAACTTAAGGGCTTCTTCGCCATGTTTGGCAAAAATTAACTGATAGTCAGGATGGAGTAATTGCTTCAATATCCGTAGGTTAACTGGCTCATCATCCACTAAAAGTAACGTTTGTTTTTGGTTTGATACTGTTTGCATCGTTATTCCTCGTTTTCTAATAGGGCTTGTTTAAGTGCCAGTAGTGCCTGATGGGCGATCTCAAAGTCAAAATCATCTAATGCTTTGACAATGGATTCAACTAAATTCGGGTGATGATTACTTGCCAGAGTTACTAAAGTATCGAGATTGCTTTGATCATAAGTATGATGGCAAACGGCACCGATGAGTATCTCTACCTGCATTAACAATGTATGAGTCTCAACAGCGTTATTCTCAGAAGTGATACATGATTGTTGATTGTCGCTCTTGTTGGTATCTAATTGCGCCTTGATAGCAGGGAAACTATTGGCAAGTGTATCGAGAAGTACTTGGAACGTATCGGGGTCATTTTGTTCAAGTTGCGCAAAAATTGTCATCCATTGGGTAAGCGCTAAATTACCACAAATACCTTTTAAACCATGACTAAGCTGTTTAATACGTGTTAAATCTTGCTGATCAACCGCTAGTTGCAAGGCTTGGTATTTGCTAGGCCATTGAGTACAAAACTTTGCAAGCTCGCTGAAATATACTGTTTCGCTGCCCCAAAGAGTGATCCCTTGAGTTGTATCTATCAATTTAGGTTTATGTTGTAAAGTTGCAGCTGAAATAGGTGACATGGTTAAATTGAGTACCCGAGCAATTTCGCTGTTTAATAGTGCTAAATCAATCGGTTTATTAGCGAAACCATCCATACCGGCTTGTTGAGTTGCGATTTTATCTTGCGCTAATACGCTGGCAGTAAGTGCAATTATTGGCATATAAGGTAGGTTTTCGTTTCGCTCTTGCTCGCGCCTTGCTTGCGTTGCACTTAAGCCATCCATTATAGGCATTTGCAAATCCATTAGTGTCACTGCAATGTCATTTTGCTTCATGCGTACTAAGGCTTGTTGACCATCGCGTGCCGTTAGTACCGTATGACCTGCGCGGGTTAATAAGACAGTTAATAAATCAATATTTTGTTGAATATCATCTACGACCAGTATCACCAGAGGTGGCAGTGTGGTGGCTTTTGGTTGCAATTGCACCTCAGGTTGTTGGCTGATTTGCATGGGGAGAGTAAAACGAAAGATGCTGCCTTTTCCAAGTTCACTTTCGACTTCAATCTCTCCTCCCATTAATTCAACCAGTTGTTTACTGATGGTTGTGCCTAATCCTGTTCCGCCATATTTACGGCTCATAGAGGCATCTGCTTGAGAAAATGCATCAAAAACATGCTCAAGTTGTTCTGCACTCATACCAATACCGGTATCAATGATTTCAAACGTAACCGATTGCTCAGCACTTGGATAAATTTTGACAGTTACTTTACCTTGGGCAGTAAATTTAACGGCATTGCCAATTAGGTTGGTGAGAATTTGCCTCAAACGCTCGGGTGAACCTAGATAGTGGCTTGCCATTTTTGGGGAGATATCTGCCTCAAGTGCTAAATTTTGCTGTTTTGCTTGAAGCCATAAAGTAGAAACCACAGTGTCGATTTCATCGGTAAGAGAGAAAACGCGGTTTTCTAGCTCCAATTTACCTTTATCGAGTTTGGCACTGTCTAATACATCATTCAGTAAATGCAATAAAGACTTTGCTGAACGGCTAATCGTGCTGAGGTGTTTTAGTTGCTCTTTATCTAAAGCAGTATCGAGTAAAATATCACTAAAGCCTATGATGGCGTTCATTGGGGTACGAATTTCATGACTCATATTAGCTAAAAAGGCTGCTCGGGCAGCAGCGGCTTGTTCAGCGTGCTCTTTAGCCAAAAGTAAATCTTGCTCCATTTCTTTTCGCTCGGTTATATCCATAATAAAACCATCGAGCCATGTTTCACCTGAATTGTTATCTTGAATATAGTTGCCATGTTCAAAGAGCCAGCGGATCTGGCCATCACGACGAATAATGCGATATTCAAGCGCAAAAGTAGGGGGTTTAGCTTGGCTTTCAATAAAGGCGATATCATCAGGGTGGTATAAATCGGAGAAAAACCGCTGTGGATTAGGCAGTTCAAACTCAGATGGAGCGTAACCAGTGATAGTTTGGACAGCATTACTGATATACACCATTGGCCAGCCAGGTTCATTTTTACAGCGATAGGCAATTCCAGGAATATTACTAATTAATGAGCGAAATTTAGATTCTTTCCTCTTAAGTGCTAATTCCATTGTATTGCGTTTAGTTAAATCAGAAATAAAGCCAACAAAAAAGTGTTCTTTCCCTTGCTTAACATGGCCAATACCTAAATGTACGGGCACAAGATGACCTTGCTTGTGTACAGCGGTTACTTCTCGGCCGATACCGATAATTTTAGCTTGGCGTGTATTTAAATAGCGGGTTAAAAAGTTATCATGTTCATCCGCGATGGCACTAGGCATAATTTTTTTGACATTTGAGCCAATTAATTCGCAAGCTTGCCAACCCAAAATAGTTTCTACCGCTTGATTAACGCTCACAACATTACCCTTCGCATCAATGGTAATAATGCCATCGATGGCGGTATTCATCATGGCATGAAGTCGGTCTTCGTTAGATTTGGCAAGTAATGAAATATCTTTGTATTTAAATAAAATATTGACGACTAATACAATTGATACCATCACTATTGTTGTTATCGTTACCCCCATAGCCAAATAAAATGAAATATTGGAGGACTGGGTCGTGAGTTCAAGCCCCGGAGGTAGAACAAAACGGGCTGCTGCCATACCGGTATAATGCATACCTGCAATAGCAAGCCCCATCACAATACTGGCAAGAGAATTACTTAAGCGAGTTGAAATTTTGGTTTGTGCAACGTGGTTTAACCCTGCTTTCACCCACAGCGCTAGTATTGCTAATACAACCGCTACTAGAATAGACAAAGCAAAGATCCAAGGGTCATAACGCAGCAACGGCGCCATCTGCATCGATGCCATACCAATATAATGCATAGTGCCTATGCCAGCGCCAACTAAAATTCCACTTAAAAGAATTTGAGATACTTTAAAACTTGGTTTTGCTAATAAATTAAGTGCAACCCAAGATGCGGCAATGCTGGGTAAGAGGGATAACGCTGTTAAGGTAAAGCTGTAAGTTACAGGGGTGCACAAATCGAAGGCTAACATACCAATAAAGTGCATCGACCAGACGCCACCACCAAGCGCGACACTGCTGGTTAGCAACATCAGTTGTTGGCGAGTAGTAGAATGACTTTTTACTGCTTGAGTTACGACTTCAAAGGCCATAAAAGCAGAAAAAATAGCAATTAGGACTGATATACTGACTAACAAGGGACTATATAAGCCTGTGATCAGTAAATTATCGTTTGATGAAACAAAAAAGGCCGTGAGCCAATCAGCAGTCATAAAGTAAAGCCTTTGATTATTTAAAAATAAGGAAATAGTGACTTGCTATCCGTATGCACGCTTTTATATGTAACTTTTGAAGGTTACGTGAACTAGAAGTAGGTTTCAATAGTGAGAAAGGTAAAGGATACTGATCTATTGGTGTTTAGGGATTTACCATAGTTTTATGGCACTAAAACTATGGTAGTTAGGAAGGATATTATAACTAAAGTAGTGATGCTAATGGTTTACAGGGCTAAATGCACTTCACCTTTTAAATACAAGCTAGCGCGGCCGCTAATTAAAACGCGCTCGCCTTTAAGTTCACAAATTAAATCACCGCTGCGTTTTGATACTTGGGTGGCGGTGAGTAAGGTTTTATCAAGCTTATGTGCCCAATACGGCGTAAGTACGGTATGCGCTGAGCCTGTCACTGGGTCTTCTTCAACCCCTACATTTGGGCCAAACCAGCGAGAAACAAAATCGACCTTGTCACCTTGTGCGGTGGCAATCACACCGCGAAGGGGGAGTTGTGCTAGCAGCGCAAAGTTAGGTTTAAGCTCTTTGATGGTGGTTTCATCTTTAAATAATAATAAGTAGTCATCTGCCGCTAAAATCTCGAGCGGTGTTTCACCAAAAGCAGTTAAAAGCGGGGCTTTTACTTCACATTCTTTGGCATGATGCACCGGAAAATCCAGTTCAAACAACCCATTTAGGTGGCGTACTTTGAGTAATCCTGAGCGAGTTTTAAAGATGATTTCATCATGTTCAAATTGATATTCGTTCACCAATACCCACGCAGTGGCAAGTGTGGCATGACCACATAAGTCAACTTCAGTGGCAGGGGTAAACCAGCGTAAATGAATGCCGTCGTCTTCTTCGACATAAAAAGCGGTTTCGGAGAGGTTATTTTCAGCAGCAATTTGTTGCAATACGTCATCGGCAAGCCAACTTTGTAATGGCATCACAGCAGCCGGATTGCCTTTAAATTGATGTTCTGAAAATGCATCAACCTGAAAAATAGGTAGTATCATGCGTACGCTCTCCTTGTTATTGTTCTGTTTGGTAGCGAGTTGCTACAAAGGTTGACTGCGGTAGTCACCTCTAAATTGCTCGACCCATAAGCGAGTTGCGCCACAAACTGCAACAGGCATCACAATTAAGTTTACTATTGGTATCATAGTAAACAGCATCACCGCAAGGCCAAATCCATAAGATAGCCCTTGATTTTGTTTAAGTTTGTTGCGTGTTTCGGTAAATTTTATTTTATGGTTATCAAAGGGATAATCATTGTATTGCACCGCAAACATCCAGCAGGTAAAGCCAACCCATAAAATTTGGCCAATCACAGGTAGGATCCACAGCAAAATAAAAAAGCCAATCGCTTTTGGTAAATAATAAAGTAATTTGCTGACTTCGCGTCCGAGCATCCGTGGCACATCTTTTATTAAATCGGTAAAACCATCGTCATTGATTTTTTGACCGGTAAGATGAAGCTCCACTTTTTCAGCTAATAAGCCATTAAACGGGGCGGCAATAAAATTAGTGATGACCGAAAAAATAGTCGAGTAGCTAAATAAAATCACCAAAATAGCGATGGGCCAAATGAGCCATTCAAGCCAACTTAGCCAGCTTGGTAAAAAGCCATTAAAGTAATTAATCCCTTGGGTGAGCCAATCGACTACAAAAAATAACGAGCCCCCAAAAATAAGCAGGTTGATCAGTAACGGAATGATCACAAATCGCTTTAAACCTTTATTTGAGATAAGACTAAAACCCGATAAAAAATATTGAAAACCTTGAGAAATTTGCATATCTGTTACACCAAAATATTTTTTTTCATTATAAATACGCACTTTGGCCTTGGGAATAGCTTAAATTGCTCATTTGTAACACCATGTTGCCAACAATAAATGGCAAAAGTATTAAAATTTTGCGGCCAATCTGCTACAGTTTGCGCTGTCGAACTTAAAAAATAATAAGATGCGTTTAAGCACAATCAAGCTTGCTGGTTTTAAATCATTTGTAGAACCTACAAAAATCCCTTTTCCTGACCAAATGACCTGTGTGGTTGGGCCAAATGGCTGCGGCAAATCTAATGTGATTGACGCGGTGCGTTGGGTACTTGGTGAAAGCTCAGCTAAAAATCTGCGTGGTGATGCCATGACAGATGTTATTTTTAACGGTTCAACCAATCGCAAACCCATTTCTCAAGCGTCAGTCGAATTACTGTTCGATAATACTCAAGGTTATTTAGCAGGGTCCTTGGTCGATCGTAACCAAGTTGCCATTAAACGCCTTGTCACGCGCGAAGGTGAATCATTTTATTATCTCAATGGCACTAAATGCCGTAAGCGCGATATTACCGATATATTTTTAGGCACCGGCCTTGGGCCTCGCAGTTATGCCATTATTGAACAAGGCATGATCTCACGTTTAATTGAAAGTAAACCGCAAGAGCTGCGGGTGTTTATCGAAGAAGCAGCAGGAGTCTCTAAATATAAAGAGCGCCGTCGTGAAACCGAAACTCGATTGCGCAGCACCAAAGAAAATCTTGAACGTTTACTCGATTTACGCCAAGAGCTGCAAACTCAACTTGAAAAACTGACCCATCAGGCTTCACAAGCCTTGGCTTATCGTGAGTTTAAAAGCCAAGAACGTAAACTAAAAAGCCAGTTGGCTGTGCTTCGTTGGCAACAACACCAGCAAAAATCAGATCAAGCCCAACAACAAATTGAAGCCTTACAATCTGAAATTAGCTTTTATCAACAAGCACATACTGGTCATGACGATGTACTTGGCGCATTAAAAGCAACGTTAGCGCAGCTTAATGAACAAATTCAAAGTGCACAGCAGCAGGAGTTTCAATTAAGTAATCAACAGACTAAATTTGAACAGCAAAAAATTAGCCAGCAGCAAAAAAAACAAGCGCTTGAAAATTTAGTGGTACGTGATGAAGACAAGCTCAGCCAATTAAAGAACAAATTAACTGAACTTGCGCAGCACGCTGAACAACAAGGTAGTGAGTTTGAACGTGCAAGCGCTGCCATTTTGCAATCCGAAGCGCAGTTAGAGCAATTGCAGGCCATTGTTGATGAGCTACAAGCGCAAGATGAAGAGCTGCTTGCTGCATGGCAACAGGCGCAGCAGCGCAGCCACCAATTTGATAAACAATACGCCCAATATCACCATCAAATTACATCACAACAGTTACAACAAACGCAGATTTCAGCCCAACTGGCAGATAAAAACAGCGAGTTGACCAACCTTAAAAATCAAGATTTAACTGCGCAACTCGCAGATCTAAAACAACAGATCCAGCAATGTAAAACCTTACTTGCCAACGAAAAAGCACAGCAACAACAATGTGAGTTGAGGTTAAAACATCAAACCGAACAATGGCAAGCTGCACAACAAAAGCAACAAGCGCTCAAAGAGCTGTTATTAAACGAACAAGCCCAGTTAGCTGCGTTAGGTGAGGTGTTAGCGCAAAATCAGGGCGATTTAACGGATAGTTTATTTCAGCAGCTGGTGGTCAGTGATGGCTTTGAAACCAGAGTAGAGCAAGCTTTATTGCATTTTAGTGATGCTCAAGTGAGCCAAGTAGCCAATTGGCAAACGCAAATCTCTTTAGTGTGGCCATCATCAGAGCCCGTTTTGGCTGGGTATCGAGCGAAAGCATTAAGTCATGTGATTAAAAGCGGTATTTACCCTGATTTACTCGATCGCATACTGTTACTTGACGATGAAACTCAAACACCGGATTTAACGGATCACTACTGGTTGGCCGCCATTACGCCTTCAGGCATGTTAGTGGGTCGCAATTGGTCTGTGAGTCCCTTTAAAGACGATGCTCAGTCGGTTTTAATTAAAATACGTAAAATAGAGCAACTGACGCAAAGTGTGGCACATAATAGCGAGTTATTAGCGCAATCAAGCTTGCTTGTAGATGAGCTGCAAAAAAAGGTGACAGATCACACCGAGCTGCTTGAGCAAGTCAAAGGGCGCATTCATCACTATGCACAACAAGATGCCAGCGCCCAAACTAAGCACGAAATGCTCACGGCACAACAACAAAATTGGCAATCGCAGTTTAATAGAATAACCCTGCAGTGTGCTGATTTGAGCGAGCAACTTGCGACCATAAACGAAGCGTTAATGGTGCTACAAGCACAATCTGATGAGCATGCATTGCAAAGTGATGAGTACAAACAAGACGCTATATTGGCAGAGCAAGTTTACCAAAATCATAAAATAACCATTAATCAGCAACAACTTGCATTGAGTAATGCGCGCAGTGTGCTGCACAAGCAGGCACTGACCCTTGAAAATTTAAAAAATGCTGAGCAGTTATTGCAGCAACAGCACGAGTCGATTTTGCAGCAACAGCAATCATTGACCCAAGAGCTCAATCATGCCAAACAAGAGTTAGCCAATTTAAGTGAACCGCTTGAAATGTTGGTGATGTCAATCGAAGAGGTCTTGGCTGCTCAAATTGAGATTTATGAGCAAAAAACGCAATTGCAGCAACAGCTTGTGACACAGCAGCAACTGTTGGCTGAAAAAGAGCAAAGTTTGCAACATTCGCAGAAACAGTTACAGGCACTTGAAAAACAACTTAATGAACAAGAGCTGGCATTACAAGGAAGCCAACTGCGCGCCAATGCCGCACTTGAGCCATTGAGCGAGCTTAATGTTAAACTTGTTGATGTATTAGCAGACTTACCAGCTCACAGTACCATCACCAAATGGCAGCAACTGCTTAATACTGTCATTGATAATATTACCGATTTAGGCGCAATAAACTTAGCGGCGATTGAAGAGTTTGAACAAGCAAAACAACGAAAACAGTATTTAGATGAGCAATATCAAGATTTAGTCGATGCACTGAGCACGTTAGAAGGTGCAATCGGTAAAATAGATCGTGAAACAAAACAGCTATTTAAAGCGACATTTGAGCAAATTAACCGAGATTTAGGCGACTTGTTTCCTAAAGTGTTTGGCGGTGGTCAAGCGTATTTGGAACTGACCAGTGATGATATGCTCGAAAGTGGTGTAACCATTATGGCGCGCCCACCGGGCAAGAAAAACTCTACAATTCATTTGTTAAGTGGTGGAGAAAAAGCGCTGACCGCATTATCATTGGTATTCTCGATTTTTCGACTTAATCCGGCACCGTTTTGTATGCTCGATGAAGTTGATGCACCGTTAGATGACGCCAACGTTGGGCGCTTTTGCCGCTTAGTGGAAGAAATGTCACAAACGGTGCAATTTATTTATATCAGCCATAATAAAGTGGCGATGGAAATGGCCGGTCGCCTCACTGGGGTGACAATGGCAGAGCCTGGCGTATCGCGAATGGTATCAGTTGATATCGAACAAGCGGTAGAAATGGCAAAAACAATTTAAACAAAGTATATTGTTTGATATTCATATATCATTGGAAATAAACAAATAAAGGTATTCGGATGGCCGACGAGTTAAGATGGGTTTTAGTCATAATCAGCGCACTAGTCATTGGTGGATTGCTGTTACATGGGTTGTGGTCTGTTCGCAAAAAAGATCAACAAGATATTCCTGAAACTGTGGATCGTGACCCTGATACGCAAGATGAACCTGCAATTGTGCTCAATGCCGTGCGTGATGAGCCACAAATGGGTGATTTAGGAATGAATATTAGTGCCAGAGCAAATGAACCGGCGCTTGATAAAATCGATTTAAATAATCTTGATCCTGATGATGATTATGACATTCCTGCTGAAGAAACGGTAAAAACCGAACCTGCGAAGGACTTACCGTCAGATTTCATTATTGTCCATCTTCAAATGCCTGAAGGGTTGACTATGCAAGGCGCGTCGTTGCTGCCATTGTTATTAACGCTTGGTTTTAAATACTCAGAAGAAGGCTTTTTTAATCGTCACGAAGATGCATCAGGCAATGGTGCTGTTTTATTTCGATTAGTTAATATGTACAACCCAGGTACGTTTGATATTGATAATATGGAACAGTTAAGCACCGCAGGTGTGAGCCTGTTTATGACCTTACCTTGTGAAGGCGACAGCTTACCGGCGTTTAACATGTTGCACAGCGCAGCTAAAAAGTTAGCTGATGAATTTGGTGCACAAGTGCTTGATCATAATCGTGACCCTTTAAGTGTGACTATGGTGCGACAATACGTCGAAAAAATTAGAGAGTTTGATGCGTAGTCAAACCCTCGCAATTTAAATATTAGCCACCACTTGCTGGTGGCTTTTCGTTTTTAGTTTAGAAATAAAGTTGATAGCATCAACACAGCGATAGCGTAATCTAAGAGGTAACAATGACAGAGTCGGTTTTAAGCCAAATAGCAGCACTCAAAGTACAGTTAGAAGAATATAATTATCAATATTATGTACTTGATAATCCGAGTGTGCCAGACAGTGAATACGACCGAGTGATGCGTGAGCTGATTGCACTTGAAACGCAATATCCTCAGTTTTTAAGCGCTGATTCACCCAGCCAAAAAGTGGGCGGTGAGGCATTAGGCAGTTTTAGCCAAGTGCAGCATTTAGTGCCGATGTTGTCATTGGATAATGCGTTTGATGAAACCGAATTTCGTAGTTTTAACAAACGATTACAAGACCGTTTAAAAGATACCACCACCTTGACATTTTGCTGTGAACCTAAGCTTGATGGTTTAGCTGTGTCTATCTTGTATCAAGATGGCGTATTGGTGCAAGCGGCGACTCGAGGCGATGGCCAAACGGGTGAAAACATTACTGAAAATGTTAAAACCATTCGTAATGTGCCTCTTAAATTGCGCGGAGAGTCAATTCCGCATCGTTTAGAAGTGCGCGGTGAAGTCTTTATGGATAGCGCGGGTTTTGCCAAAATGAACGAATTGGCGATTAAAAATGATGGCAAAGTCTTTGCTAATCCGCGTAATGCTGCTGCGGGCAGTTTGCGTCAGCTCGACTCAAAAATCACCGCCAAACGCCCTTTAATGTTTTATGCCTATGGCATGGGGATTATCGAAGGTGGCGTGGTGCCAGATGATCATTTTGCACAATTACAAGCCCTTGGCGATTGGGGTTTACCAATGAGCCCAGAAACTAAATTAGTCACAGGCGTTGATGACGCGCTGGCATATTATCAAGACATAATGAATCGTCGCAGCCAACTCAAATATGAAATTGATGGTGTGGTGATCAAAGTGAATGATAAAGCACTACAACAAACCTTAGGTTTTGTGGCGCGTGCGCCGCGCTGGGCAATTGCGTTTAAATTTCCGGCGCAAGAGGAAATGACCCAATTACTTGATGTGGAATTTCAAGTAGGGCGTACCGGTGCAATTACCCCTGTCGCTCGTTTAGAGCCTGTATTTGTAGGCGGCGTGACAGTATCAAACGCGACACTGCATAACCAAGATGAAATTGAGCGTTTAGGCGTAAAAATTGGCGATACTGTGATTATTCGCCGTGCCGGTGATGTTATTCCGCAAATTACTCAAGTGGTGCTCGCAGAGCGCAAAACCGATGCTAAAGACATCGTTTTTCCAAGCAATTGCCCTGTTTGCCAATCGAAAGTTGAGCGTACTGTCGGTGAAGCCGTGGCTCGTTGTAGTGGGGGTTTAGTCTGCGGTGCCCAGCGCAAAGAAGCCATTAAGCACTTTGTATCGCGTAAAGCCTTTGATATTGATGGAATGGGCGACAAAATTGTTGAGCAACTGGTTGAGCGTGAGCTCATTCATACCCCTGCCGAGATATTTACCCTTAGACAAGGGCATTTAGAGTCACTTGAGCGCATGGGGCCAAAATCGGCCGAAAAGTTAGTGGCTGCTATTGGTAACGCCAAACAAACTACTTTAGCTCGGTTTTTGTATTCTTTAGGCATTCGTGAAGTGGGCGAGGCAACCGCACTTAATTTAGCGAACCATTATTTAACGTTAGACGCCATCATGGCGGCCTCCGTTGACAGTTTGCAAGAAGTGGCTGATGTGGGCGAAATTGTAGCTAAACATGTGAATTTCTTTTTTCGTGAAGCGCATAATCGTGCCGTGGTTGACGCTTTAATTGCCGCGGGGATCACTTGGGCTGCACTTGAGCCTAAATCAGAAGCCGAGCAGCCATTAGCAGGGCTTACTTATGTTTTAACCGGTACTTTGTTACAAATGGGCCGAAGCGACGCTAAAAATCGCTTACAGGCGCTAGGAGCTAAAGTATCAGGTAGTGTCTCGGCTAAAACGGATGCATTAGTGGCAGGTGATAAAGCTGGGTCAAAATTAACCAAAGCACAAGAGTTGGGCATTAAGGTGTTATTTGAAGATGATTTAATTGCTTTATTGGCGCAGTACAATGGCTAGTATTGAGCAGTGGTTACTCGACGCAGATTTACTGCTAGGGGCTAAATTAGCCCCCTACCTTAGCCAAATTGCGATGTTGCTGACGGTATGTTTGATTGCGCTTTATGGCAATGAACTTAATAAACTGATTAAACGCGTGGTTGGCAGACGTCATTTTATTATTCGTACCTTGGTTTTTGTGGTTGTTACTGCGTTTGGTTACGGCGCGTTAGTGGTATGGCTCGCGCCTTTTATTGCGCATTTACTGGCAATGCTAAAAGGGGTTTGGCTGATGCCTGTGGTATGTAGTTTATTTATTGGGCTTGGTATTTTAGCTGAGCGGAAAAATCAGTTATGACAGTATTTGGCCCAGAATATTGGGATAAACATGGCCTGTATAAAGCGCCAATTGGATTTGTTTTAACCCTTGCAGTATTAATGCGTGCGTATTTAATTTGGATCCTTGCGGCGGTATCTCGCCAGCCTGAGCTTGATATTATGGGCTTGTTTTATCGCGATAAAGATCAGTTTTTTGTCGCGCTTGCTATTGCTTCTATTTCATTGCCTACTGTCGTGCTTTATTTTTTGCGCCGCCCTGATGCAAAACCACATTTAAGACGACCTTGGCGGTTTATGAAATGGCCATTAGTGTGCTGCGCCGTGGTTGATTTGGTGTGGCTAGTGCTTCAATCGGCTCATAACTATTTTGCGTTTTCGGAATTTATTGCAATACAAGCCATGTTGTTGATTTGGGTGTTGTTATATTTATTTAATAGCCGCTACTTACCGGTGTTTTTTAAAGATTGGCCAGAGCCTGTGAATGTGGAAAAACCCAATGCAAGCAAAGAAACGAGCTAGAGCCTTTCATCAAAATAAACGCGCTGTTTATTAAGCCCTAAACGTTTACCGATAGGGCTATAAACCTATTTGTTGTAGTTGCTCTTTTATTTTGTCGTAACGTACACGTTGGTCGTTATCTAAGCGGCTATTTTCGATGGTTTTAGTGCATCGGCCGATTAATTCGCTATTAAAGGTTTGGCCGCTGCGACTCGCATTTAAAATACATTGCAGTAAATTAAGGGCGATGCTTTGATTACGTGGCATAACGCGAAACGCTTGGCTAAAAGTTTCAACCGCTTGTTGATATTTGCCTGATTGATATTGTTTTACCGCGGTATTATTAAGCTCTCGTGGCCCGTGTTTAATGTCTTCTCGTTCTTGTTTTTCTTGACTGATATACGCAATAAAAGTGGAGTCTTTCACTGGATATTTAGCGCAGTGCTCAGCAATTTTTTCAAATAATTCAGAGGCACGTTGATGAAAGCCTAACTCATGCAGGGCTTTTGCTTTATCGAGCGTATCATCAACCGAGCGAATAGGGCCGTCATCTTCAACCAGTTGGTTGATTAAAGCGACCGCTTTGTCGCGTTCATCTTTTAAATAATGCAAGCGTGCCCTGACAATGTCGAGTTGCTCTTGGGTATCTGCATCAGGAAATTGTTGTTTTAGTTCACTCAGATATTCCATGGTTTGACGGGTCAAACGGGTAATTAATTCAGATTGCTCCGTTGTTAAGGCGTAATCAACGCCTGCGCGGGCGACATTGAGGTAAATATCGGGGCAATCATGGATAGAGTGTTTGGCAAACTTCAATATCGCACGATTGGTATCGTAATGCTGTTCATAATCATGATTTAACCTAGCAACATTCACTAAGGTATTTTGCCTTACAATATTTCGAGGCGACATATCTGTGGCCGAACTTAAATAAATTTGCGCCTCGTTGTAATTTTTTAAATGCAGTTCTAACTTTCCAAGTAAATCAAACGCGACTAATTTGGTTTCAGGGCGCTCAACCATGGACTCTAATAATGAGCGAGCGAGCTGATATTCATGATTTGCAATCAGGGATTCAACAAGGCCCACTTTGGCCCAGGTGAATTTTTGTAGATTTAATACTGATTTAAAAAATTCCTTTGCTTCGGCAAAGCGATTAAGTTTGATCAGTAACTCTCCTTTTAAGCGCAGCAAAATAGGCGAGTAGGACGTCATGGTTTGGCCGTTTAAATTGGCTTCGATGTACTTTAAGGCTTTGGAATAGTTTTCGACATCAATGAAGTCGTAGATTTTAGCGAGTGCCCGTTTACGTTTAAGTAAGCGCTCAATACGGGTGCTCAGTTCTCGCAAGACAAAGGGTTTAGCTAAAAAGTCATCGGGCTGCAGTTCAACCACACTGCGTACCAGGCTGGCATCAGTTTCGGCACTAATAAAAATAAAACCGGTGGATTGGCGAACAAGACGCTTCTTTTTGAGTTCTTCGTAGAGGTGGTAACCGTCTTTATCGCGGCCAAGATTGTAGGAGCAGAGAATTAAATCGAACTTTTGTTTTTCACATAAGCGAATAGCAGAGTGGGCGTGTTCGGCGCAAGTCAGCTCTCTAAAACCAATGCTTTCAAGCGATTGCTTCATGTAAATTTGAGCAAGTGGTTGATCATCAACGATCAGAACTTTTGATTGAAAGAGAGTTTTACCAGCCATCGCAGCTATTGATTATGAACGCGTATTTATGAATATATAAAACAGTTCTAAAAGTAGCAAGGTTTAATATAAGTGTAATAGTGAAATAGTTGAATTAAAACAGATGGTTACGGTAATTATATATTTAAACGAAGGAGTTTGATGCCTTAATGTGGTGGGTGATACTGGACTTGAACCAGTGACCCTCGCCTTGTAAGGGCGATGCTCTCCCAACTGAGCTAATCACCCACATTAAGGTATTTGATTACATGGTGGGTCGTACTGGACTTGAACCAGTGACCCTCGCCTTGTAAGGGCGATGCTCTCCCAACTGAGCTAACGACCCCAAGTAATCAATTTTCTTTACGGAAACCATTTAAGTAAATGGTGGGTCGTACTGGACTTGAACCAGTGACCCTCGCCTTGTAAGGGCGATGCTCTCCCAACTGAGCTAACGACCCGTAAAGAGTATCTAAATGGTGGGTCGTACTGGACTTGAACCAGTGACCCTCGCCTTGTAAGGGCGATGCTCTCCCAACTGAGCTAACGACCCATTTAGATAAGTGTAATTTGGTGGGTCGTACTGGACTTGAACCAGTGACCCTCGCCTTGTAAGGGCGATGCTCTCCCAACTGAGCTAACGACCCAAATTACAGGGTGTTTCTTATGGTGGGTCGTACTGGACTTGAACCAGTGACCCTCGCCTTGTAAGGGCGATGCTCTCCCAACTGAGCTAACGACCCATAAGAAACTTAAATTAAGTGGTGGGTCGTACTGGACTTGAACCAGTGACCCTCGCCTTGTAAGGGCGATGCTCTCCCAACTGAGCTAACGACCCGCTTAATTTAATCAGTGCATGAAAAAGGTTAAAACCTGATATCGCTGCTCTGTGGGGCGCTATTATAGATAGACTTGTTTTAGAGTCAATACTAGATTGTCAATTTTTAGTTTGAATGCGGATTAATTGAGCAACTTAAAAATTTTTGCTGGTAGAATAATCAAACTGAGAATTTTTTCAACAATTTAGCTCAGCAATACAAGTGACTAAACAGTTATATAAGTGTGTTTGTTTTACTCTAATGCGCGGCATTTTTATATTCAGGTGGGTGATAGGCCCACCTAAATATAAATTAAAGCTGCTTTATTTGGCTGCGACTGAGGCTGTTTTAGTGCTAACAGTAAAGTCGGTGTTCATTATTGTATCAACAAAGTGCCAAGTACTTTTTGCTTGTTGGTGATTAAATTCCATCACCATAAAACCACGCTGGGTAATATTAGCAAATCGTAAGTCTTCGACTAAAAAGGTCAGACCGCGCTCAAATTGTTTGGCGGTAGGCTGGTCTAAACCTAAATAATATTCAAGGCCAGGAGAGCTTACCGATGCGGTTGCAAATTCAAAACCGACATTATTGCCATGCATATCGGTGAGTTGGCCTGCCCATGCATTATGTGTATCGCCAGCAAGCACCACTAAATTTTTATTAAATTCACGGGCTATGGCGAGAATTTGCTCTCGTTCAATTGGATAACCGTCCCACGCATCTAAATTATAAGGGGCCACGGTATTGATCCTCGCAAGTTCTGTAGTGGTTAAACTTGGGTCGCGGCTAATTTGGCGAGTTTTAATGTCAGCTAATTGTTGAAACTGGGTCGCAATACTTGCACTTGGGTTGGCGAGGCTTGCTAATAACTCGGCAGGGATATTCATTTTAGTCATCAGTATTTGCTGACCCAATACTTGCCAGGTTGCATCAGAGGTGGCCATATGAGTTTGTAGCCAATTAAGCTGGCTCTGACCGAGTAAATCACGACTTGGGTTAGATAAATCTGCAATAAAACCCTGTTGGTCGAGCTGACCTGTCATAGGGTCAATATAATCGGCATATTCAAGCGGCTTTACTCTGAACTCGTGTCGGGTATCGAGCATATATAAAGCAACAAGATCACCAAATTGAAAATGACGATATAAAGATTCAGTAAAGTCCTTAACATAAGGGCGAATAGGCATCCATTCAAAGTAGGCTTGCAGCGCCGCGTTTTGACGTGTTTTATAGTCGCCTTCATCGGCATTGTGATTTTCTGCACCCTCATTATATGCATCGTTTGCTACTTCGTGATCGTCCCAAATAGCAATAAAGGCTGCTTTAGCATGTAATGCTTGTAAATTAACATCGCCTCTATAAAGGGCGTATCGTTTACGGTAATCATCAAGCGTCAATAATTCATTGGCGTTATCGGCCGCTAAACTACGATTTAGCTCCTGAGCATGCTCGGTTGCGTAACCACCCATACCATATTCATAAATGTAATCACCAAGATGAACAACAGCATCAAGCTCAGTAAGTTCGAGTGCTGCTTTATATACATTAAAATGCCCAGCAGGGTAATTAGCACATGAAAAGACCGCCAGTTTAACATTTGATACATTATTAATAGGTAAGGTTTTGAATTGGCCTGTGGCTGTGCTCGCAAATTCAGTTGAGAAACGATAATAGTAATGAGTATTTGCATTTAAGCCCGATACATCAATTTTAATGGTGTAGTCTTTGCTGGCAAGCGCAGTTGTTGTTTCATTGAGTACTCGCTGCGTAAAGTTGGTATCGGTGGCCACTTCAACCAAGACTTGTACTGAGCTTGGTGTGCCTTGTGGTGTAACTCGAGTCCAAATAATCGCTTTGTCAGTAAGTGGGTCGCCACTGGCAATACCATGGTCAAATTGGGTTTTAAAGCCGTTATCAATTTTTTGTTGGTCGTCATCATCATTTGATGAACAGCCACTAAGCGCGATAAGTGTTGTTACAGAGCCTACGCCCATTAAAGACGCTTTTAAGAAAGCGCGACGATTTATTGTTTTCATTATTATCTCTTTGTTAATGACAGATATGTTCCTTAAAATACCATTCGAATATGACATATATTTTATCTGGTCGAACCTGATTGTCGTAAAAAGACAAATAATAGGGCGCTTAAAGCGAGCACGTTATAAAAGCGCATGGTTTAACGTTGGTTTATGGCTTTAATCTATAAAATAGCGTGGGGCGATTCTTAATAGCACGCTTAAATTTGCAAGCTTGATTGAAGATAAATCGCCTAACATAGTGTTAAATGAGCGGTTTTTATTATCCCCGAAGGCACAGAATGCAACGCTTTGTATAACTTATCACCATCTTGTTGAAAAATGACGCATTTAAACAATGTTGCATAAAAAATTGTTGACTTTAAATTGGCTGCTGCATAGAATGCGCCCCGCACTCAGCAATACATTTAGATGTTTTGCAAGGTATATATGGGGCTATAGCTCAGCTGGGAGAGCGCTTCGCTGGCAGTGAAGAGGTCTGCGGTTCGATCCCGCATAGCTCCACCAATATACCTGATTGTAATGTCCTAGTGATACACGCTTAATAAGCACTGTGTCCCCATCGTCTAGAGGCCTAGGACACCGCCCTTTCACGGCGGTAACAGGGGTTCGAATCCCCTTGGGGACGCCAATTTTAATTAGCCTCGAGTGTTAATTAGAGTTAAAAAGTCAACTCATATGGTACATGTCCTAGTGATACACGCTTAATAAGCACTGTGTCCCCATCGTCTAGAGGCCTAGGACACCGCCCTTTCACGGCGGTAACAGGGGTTCGAATCCCCTTGGGGACGCCACTTAATTTATTAAGTGAGTTCAAATTTGCTTGGGGCTATAGCTCAGCTGGGAGAGCGCTTCGCTGGCAGTGAAGAGGTCTGCGGTTCGATCCCGCATAGCTCCACCAATATACCTGATTGTAATGTCCTAGTGATACACGCTTAATAAGCACTGTGTCCCCATCGTCTAGAGGCCTAGGACACCGCCCTTTCACGGCGGTAACAGGGGTTCGAATCCCCTTGGGGACGCCACTTTATTCACGAAAGTGAGTAGGGTAACGTTTACTCGTATGGTAAGAGTTTAAATAACCAGTCCTAGTGACACAGTTTTATCGGTTTAATCACCAAGAATTCTGCGTCCCCATCGTCTAGAGGCCTAGGACACCGCCCTTTCACGGCGGTAACAGGGGTTCGAATCCCCTTGGGGACGCCACTTAATTTATTAAGTGAGTTCAAATTTGCTTGGGGCTATAGCTCAGCTGGGAGAGCGCTTCGCTGGCAGTGAAGAGGTCTGCGGTTCGATCCCGCATAGCTCCACCAAGCAAATTTATTACCTACCAAATTTTCAAAATTCCTAAATTATGCATATAGTTAGCTCAGAGATTTACTGTGCTAATTTTCCGTTTTTATTTTTCATACTAAATTTCTAATTCACTCAGGTTTTTGTGCGAAGGAAGTTAGATTTTATGAAAAACTCAATCCATCATACTTTAATTCAGTTAAAACCATCATCACCAATAACAGTGGAAATTATCACAGCAACAGGACAGCGTCTTGGTGTTCGCAGTTTTTATATTGGTTACTTAGCCGACCAGTATATTTTTTTACATAAACCAGATTGTCGAAAAAGCCCTGAAGTTGATCATTATTTGGTACCACAAACCGCGTGTACTATTCGTGCATTATCCGAAGAAGGGCGTGGAGCTGTGCTCGCTTTTGTAACAACCATTGTCAAAGTAATTGATATCCCGACTAAAATGTTAGTTTGCACTGTACCGAGTAATATTGCTTCCCAACCACTTAGAAAAGATATTCGTATTCCAACCTCAATTCCCGCGCAAATTAAGTCAGCATCTGCAATGTGCGACGTGATGATTTTAGATTTATCCCAACATGGTTGCAGAGTTTTAATAGAAAAAGAGCATCCAGTTGATTTATCGATAAAAAAGATACAGCTCAGAACAATTGAAACGCAAGATCAAGCATCGTTAACATTAGAATGTGAAGTATGTTCAGTAAAGCGGCAGGGAAAATTTGAAATTGTGGGTCTTCAGTTTAACGATACGCTAAGTAAAGAGGTTGAATTATTGATTAAACAATTAATATTTAATCAATAACTCATTAAATAGGGGATTAAAAGTCGTCTAATTTTGTTTTAGTCTGAATAAGTTCAATCGCATAACCATCAGGATCTTTTACAAACGCAATTTCAGTGGTACCACCAAGCACTGGACCAGGCTCTCTGGTTACAATACCACCACGGGCTTTTATCTGCTCACAGGCACGGTAAATATCATCAAACTCAAGCGCAATATGGCCATACGCATTACCTAAATCGTAACTATCAGTATCCCAGTTATAGGTTAGTTCAATTACAGCTTGCTCTGATTCATCAGCGTAACCAACAAATGCAAGGGTATAGCGGTATTGTGGGTTCTCTGCACGGCGGATTTCTTTCATGCCAAGTACTTGAGTATAAAAAGCGATGGATTTCTCTAAATCAGTAACACGAAGCATGGTATGGAGTAAACGCATGTTAAACAACCTCTGTTTTATTTTTAAATTCACATAAATCTTCAATTAAGTAACTGCTGATCTTGGTCCTCGTTCACAAGGTACAGCATCCATTTCGGACGAACCTATAATGCAGATTCAGTTTAAACTTAATTAGCGCGCCTTATTTTAACGTGTTATCACAACCAACAACATCTTTTACCATGGCAAATTTAGAACGGTTAGAAACACAGAAAATATGCGTGTCGACAGCGATTGCCGGGCAGCCAAAAGATAATTATGCTAGACAGATGCAAAGGCTGCATTCGTATTCATGTTAATGGGCTGTTGAAAATAATGTCGCTACATCGCATATTCTTTGAACTTAATCGTTTAAGGTGTTCCAAAAATGAAAAAATTTACGCTCATATTACTGTTTTTAGGGTTGTGTGCCTGCACTAATATAAGTAAAAAAACTAAGACAACAAATATTTCCTCTAATTATGTTCCACAAGAATATGTGAAGTTAACGCATCCTGAGTGGAGTAAGAACGCAAGTTTTTATCAAATTAATACACGACAGTTCACGCCTGAAGGAACATTTGCAGCCGCTGAGCATCAACTACCACGATTAAAAGAACTTGGCGTAGATATTCTTTGGTTAATGCCGATTCATCCGATTGGCGAAGAAAACAGAAAAGGATCCTTGGGTAGCCCATATTCAGTAAAAGATTACTACGGTGTTAATCCGGAGTTTGGTACCTTAGATGACTTAAAAAGCTTTGTTAACGCTGCTCACGAATTAGGTTTGTACGTTATTTTAGATTGGGTAGCAAATCATAGTGCTTGGGATAATGAATTAAGACATAAGCACCAAAATTGGTATACAAAAAATTCGCAAGGTAACTTTCAACCTACGCCGTGGTGGGATTGGTCAGACATAATCGACTTTGATTATAACGTACCAGAAATGCGTGAATACATGACTGATGCAATGAAGTATTGGGTCAAAGAAGTAAATATTGATGGTTATCGATGTGATGTAGCTGGTTTTGTTCCTCTCGATTTTTGGGAAAACGTAAGGGCGGAGCTAGACGCGATCAAGCCCGTTTTTATGTTAGCTGAATGGGAAATGCGTGATTTACATGCTAAAGCTTTTGATGCTACTTATGCATGGTCTTGGCAGGAAGCTATTCATGATATTTTAAGTGGTCACGCTGATTTAAATAGATTGTTTGTATACTATTCATGGAATGAGGGAGCGTATCCGAAAAATAGCTATCGGATGACGTATGTTTCAAATCACGATGCTAATTCATGGGAAGGAACCGTGTTTGAGCGTTATGGTAGCGAAGAAAAAGTAGCGACAGCAATCGTATTGTCTATTGTCGGTGAAGGTATGCCATTAATTTATAATGGACTTGAAGCAGGGAATAGTAAGCGGCTTGAGTTTTTTGAAAAAGATCCTATAGAATGGAAAGAGCATGACTTTAAGCCATTGATTCAGAAGCTCTTAGCTTTGCTGAAACAAAACAGTGCGTTGTGGCATGGTAAATATGGCGCGACAATGGAGCGTATTTATAATACTAATCCGACAGAGGTGTTTAGTTTTATCCGCGAAAATACCAAAGATAAAGTGTTTGTTGTGATTAATTTTTCTGATAAAGAGCAAGATATTCAATTTATGGGTCCACAAACAGCTGGAGTATATACAGAGCTATTTAGCAAACAAAAGGCAACGCTTACTGAAGACGCAAGCCTTAAATTGGCGCCTTGGGAGTATAGAGTTTATGTTCGGTAATGTTTAAAGGTTAAGCGTTTATTTGAGGTTTTCAAATTAAGATAATCATGCGGGTAGCACATATTTAAGTTATTCGCATGATCATTAATATATTTCAATTAAAAATTAGTTACTCTGTTTTCTCTTTAAACTCACATAAGTCTTCAATAATACATGAACCACAACGCGGTTTTCGGGCGGTACAGGTATAACGACCATGCAGGATTAACCAGTGGTGCACGTCAACTTTAAATTCTTTTGGAACGACTTTTAGTAGTTTTTGTTCAACTTCTACAACATTTTTGCCGGGGGCAAATTTGGTACGGTTAGAAACACGGAAAATATGCGCGTCTACGGCAATCGTCGGCCAGCCGAAAGATAATGATGGTAGATGAAATAAGCTGTAAAAGCGTAAACTAGCTTCACAACTATCTCTGCTTTCATTTAATCTTTACCTTATAAGCGCCGGATATCTTTAAGGTATTTGCGGCCGATAGGTATGAGGTGCTCTTCAACGATTAAGTCATAGTCTGCCGATGTTCTTCGTTTAAGTATAAAATGAGTGTCTACTTTAACCAAATATGATTTGTGGCAACGTATTATTTTTTCAGAACCTAGTGCTTTTTCTATGGTTTGCAGATTTGTATCGACTAATTGCTCTTTAGTAGTTGTGCCATGTCGATAAACGATTTCTGAGTAGTTGCCTGCTGCTTTGACATATAGCACCTTATCAAGCAAAGCAACGATCTTTGCAATTTGAGGGCATAGGGAACGGCTGTTTTTATTGTTTTCTATTATCGTGCTACTTTCCGCTAATTCTTTCTGCGTTGAAATAATATTTGCTTGAACAATGCTATGTTGTTTATCTTTATCTTCTTGTGAAGTTAACGCTACCTTGTAACCATACATTAGCCCGCTAGCAAGTATGAGCACCTCTATAAAGGAACTTACTTTAATTAACGTCCAACCTACGAAATAATCGATTATATTTGCTACTGATAAGCCGGAAATAACACTACCGATAACAAAAACAATAAGTGCACATAGGTAAAAAACACCTTGCTTTCCTTTGCTAGACAAGGTGCGAACAGCAATAATAAATGTGATAGCAAGTACAATTAAACAGTTAAGTAATGCTAAACCATAAGCGATTTGATACATGGTAGGGTCGGTACGCTCAAAGGAAACGCAATAACATAACCAAATGAAAATAAGCATTCTTTGATTATATTTCAGTAAGCTGCCAGCTTTTGTTTTTTTTTGTTTAAGTTTTAAATAATCATAACTAAAAAAAGCAAAGGTAATAAAAAACAATATCCCTAGCGAATTAGGCGTAAAAAAGGGTACCCCTTGAATTTGAGGAAAAGTGCTTTTTAACCAACCTTCTCCCGCAGCTACCCATAAAAAAATAGAGGTGAGTAAAGCACCGTATTTAAGAAATATAGTTTGTCGAAAAAAAACATAGCTTAGAATGCTAAACAATAAGAATAAGCTAATGATGCCAAAATAGATCCCATCTATTAGCGATGATTTTTTAATGCGATCGGTAAATTCTTTAGGTGTGAGAACAAATAGCTCTCCACGTAAGTAGCGACCTGAAATAGATATGTAAACGGGATTTTTTATCGTTTCTTTAGTCAGTTTAATTGAGAGTAATTTGTTATCGGTGCTTGAGGGAGTAAGTAACTTTTCTTGGGTTACATTATCATGTTGATAAAGCAAAATGGCATCAGTAAAAATATTATTTCGTGCGATAACCAAAACTAATCCATCAGGAGACGGCAATACTGATTGATCTAATTGAATTCGAATCAATGAATAACGATGGTTGCCAAGGTTAAAATTTCCTTCTTTTATAGGTTGCCAATTAAACGCGTCATTTGCAGCATTAAGCGATATAGGGCTATCGCTTTTATGGATTGATACATCAGCAACATAACCTTGTGTAACAGCAGAGCTTTTGCTTTGCGTTAGGAAGTAGGTAAAACATATTAGTATCGAGAGAAGGATTATACTCTGTTTACCATGTTTTATTGTTGGTAGCTTTATACTGTTTGTCAATTTTACAATATTCCATTTGTTATTATTGTTATTTATAATCAATAGGTTAAAGGTATTATGCTCGAATTACTATACCGTTCATAAATCGTATTGTAGCAACTATTATTTATTATTAAACAAACTGTTAATCTAACTCAGTTCTAGAATAAAATTAAAGGAAAAGTACGTAAATGATGGATAAGAATTATTTTCAGAATCTGATGGTTATGGGCATCTTGCTATTTATTTCGGCGTGTAACAGTAATGGTAAAAAACATGAAACTATTAAAACTGGTGTTCAATCAACGCTAGCTGAAACACTTGATACGGTGTTGGAGGCAAACCTTAATGATGATAATGCGGGGCTAATCATTTCAGTCTGGCAAAATGATGTGAATTTATATACTGGAATGAAAGGCATTGCCAAACCTTATTTACCAATAACGGAGAACACTCAGTTTCGTTTAGCGTCGGTTAGTAAAACCTTTACTGCAATTGCAATACTCAAATTATACGAGCAAGGATTTGTTGATCTAGAAGATTCTATCTTGGATTATTTGCCAGAATTAGATCAATCTTGGCAGGACATTTCTCTACATCACTTACTGGTTCACCAATCAGGTATTCCAGACATATTTAACGATCTGGAAACACATCAGATTATTGATAATGAAATTACCAATGACAAAATATTTCATTATTTTATCGAAAATCCAATGCTTGAGTTCAATGCGGGTAGCAATGAAGATTACAGCAATACAGGATATGTTTTATTAGCGAAAATAGTGAATATAGTCACGGGGAATACGTTTGCTAGTTATATGGAAAGTGAAATCTTTAGTCCTCTAGGGATGAATCATAGTTATATTCTGGATGAACATGCTGAAATTACAGAGCAAACAGCAATGAATCTCGCAACGGAACACAAAATATTTGGACGTGAATCTTTTAGCTATGGCTCTGCTGCTCAAGTTAGTTCAATGGTAGATATGCAGCGTTTCTTATCTGCTTTTATGACAGGAAAAATTTTACAACCCGAGACTAAAGCGTTAATGATGACAACGTATAGTCCCCCTGATGAATCACTATTTAATGGTACAGGGTATGGTATATTTTATTTTAGTGATGATGGAAAAACGGTTTATGGTCATACTGGCGGCCATGATGGCTTTAGAACTATATATGCAATAAATCGTGAAAAAAATGCATTTATCGTCATTTTAGGTAATGGAGGAGATTATATGCCAGATTACAGTTATATGGTTGAGTTAGCAGCAGAGTTTTTAGAATAGGGCTATCAACTTCAAGTCGGATTAATGAAGACCTCCTTTGTTAGGAAAAAATAAAAAAGGGAGGTTATTTACTCAACTTTATCATTAAACTCACACAAATCTTCAATAATACAAGCATCACATAGAGGCTTACGTGCAACACAGGTATAACGGCCGTGCAGTATTAGCCAGTGATGCACATCGACTTTAAATTCTGCAGGTACAACTTTTGTATAGGGACATACTTATGCCGGGAGGGCAGGATGGCGTACGAGCAGTGTTTAGTAACTTTTGTTCTACTTGATCAATGTTTTTACGCATGGCAAATTTGCTACGATTGGAAACGCGGAAAATATGCGTATCTACAGCGATTGTCGGCCAGCCAAAAGATAATGAAAGTAGATGTAAAAGGTAATACCTATAAGCTGCTTTTTAACTCCCTGACAGTTACTTTCGACATAGCTCTATTTACTCTAATTAAACAGTTAACAGTCTCAATAGTTTTAGTTTTTTAGAACAATGCCTTGGTCTACTAAGTGCATTTTTTAAAAATCCATTCTAAAGGTCCGTTTTTATAATACTTGAGCCAAAACACACTGAAAATTACGCTAATTATGCAAAAGACCAATGCAGCAAATACTGACACGTCTATGGTTTTATTAACGAGTAAGCCAGTCGCTTCAAGAATTCCCATGCCAACAATGACATGTGCTACATACAGAGTTAACGTTAACTGCCCAGTTTTGCTTAGCCACTCAATTAACTGGTTGGTAGGAAATACACTTGCTAGTTTTAGAGAAACTAGCAAAACAAGAACGGCAGAGCTTGCAGCTGAAAACATATATTGTGGCAACGGCGGTATTATTGACGTGGTTAACAAAAACTCAATTTCATCTTTTGACATGCCAATAGACGGGTCATCTCCTGCCCACAATCTCAGCATATAGAAACTGGCTTCTACAATAAGTAAAATACTTAAAGACCATGTAAACAAAGACTTCCTTACATTAGTATTGGATAAATCTTGTTTACCCAACCATATGCCAAATAACAAGAAACCACACCAAGGTAAAATTGGGTGATAACCATTAAAGAAAAGGTGTCTAATCAATCCTTCAGTTGTCCAAAAACCAGTATAACTAAGCTCGAGCCAATCCCATCCTTTTTCGTAATCAAAGAATAGCCACATTAATGGGAATGCAAAAACAAAACCGATAGATGCACCGAGCAGTTTCTTGCTGCTAAGAGTAAATAAAAATGCAGCTATCAAAAAATAGAATGCATAGAATTTCAAGATGTCTGCTTCCCAAATAGAAGTAAAAGCCAAGCCAATCAAAAGTAGTAAAACAGACCTTTTTATCAAAGAGGTTCTTACTTGCTTTATGTGTTCCATTGAGCCACTGGTTACACATTTTTTAGTTAAAAGCGCAATACCTATACCCGCTAATATGACAAACAAAGCCGAGGCCCGGCCTTCGAGTAGAGCCGCAAACTCTATTAATTGTGGTGTGCCAATATCGGCGTTCATGGCTAACTTAAAGTTTACAATAACCATGCCAAAGAGCGCTAGTGCTCTTGCAAAGTCAATACCGATTAGTCTATTCACTTTCTTACCCCACAGAATTCATTTTTAACTTTTGAGACGTTGGTGTATCATAATGGAATTAAATATATGATACAAGGTTGTCTCATAAAATGGATGCAAGAACAAATAATTCTAGAAAAAAAATCATTCAATCGGGGTTAAAACTGTTTATTCAAAATGAGGATTCAACGCTAGTTGATGTAGCTAAAATGGCTGAAGTTGGCAGAGCAACGGTGTACCGCCAATTTAAGCATAAGGAAGCGCTTCAAGAAGAGATTGCGTTATATTGTTTAGACCGCTTTGATGAAGTAAATGTGTCCATTGAAAATAACGCTAAAGACTCATTGGATGCTATTAAGCTTGTCTTCGAAAATACTTTGCCGTTATACGAAGAATTTGCTTTTTTGCAAAGATTCGAGAAGATGTTTCAGAAAAGTGAAAAGCTTCAACTTCGTATGCAACAGCAAGATAACGAGATACGAGAATTGATAAAACTTGCCAAAGATGAGGGGTTATTGAATAAGCACTTCTGTGTTGATTGGGTTTTTTATTTTTTTGAAGGTTTATTGTACGCAGGTTACAAGATGAGTCATTTAGATAATTACAGTTCAGTTCAAGCAGCACATCTAGCTTTTTTATCGTTCAAGAAAGGCGTTGCTTCATAACCCCCCGCAAGAGTATAGATGCAACATTAATGTACTTAAGACAGTTACTATAGCAGCATAACTTTTGAGCCATTCAACGAGCACATTTAGCTGCTAAAAGAAGTGAGTGAATCGTTAAAAGTTAACTTGGCACATCTTGTTGTTAATTTATTTAAAAGATCAGTTTGCTACCTATCTGTTCTTTTTAGGGGGGGAATCGACATAGCTTAAGTCAGCTATGTCGCAACTTGGCGCTAGGTAAGCAAAAGCTAACATCCGCTTTGGTATCGTAACAGGCTGGAGTTATTCAGTCTTATCTTTAAACTCACACAAGTCTTCAATAATACAGCTGCCACACTTTGGCTTACGCGCCACACAGGTATAACGTCCATTAAAATGAGCCAGTGGTGTACATCCACTTTAAACTCTTTGGGGATCATTTTTTCGAGTTTTTGTTCAACCGCAACCACATCTTTACCCATGGCAAATTTGGTACGGTTGGAAACGCGGAAAATATGCGTGTCGACAGCGATTGTCGGCCAGCCGAAAGATAATGAACGTAGACTTTTGCCAGGCTGCTTTGAGCGAGAAGCAGCCGCTCAGCTAAAATCTGCGCCTATTACGTTATGAAATTTAAAGCCTGAGTTCATAAAATAAATTACATTCCTGAGCCATTTTTGATTTGCTTATCTCAAATCCACATTTCTCTAGCACTTTAATAGAAGCAATATTGTCAGTTTCAACGCCTGCAAGCAGGATGCTGGCTTTAGCTTGGTTTTTATAATAATTGACCAACGCAGTTAAAACCTCGCTTGCATAACCTTTCCCCCAATATTTTTCACCAATCAAATACCCTATATTAAAAGAGGCAGGACTTACATTTTCTTCCGTCTTATGGATAAAAACAAACCCAATAATTTCATGTGATTGCTTTAACTTAATTGCAAGTAAATTGCTTTCATTAAACCTATCATTCAACCAATTAAGTGCTTGTTTAGGCGTTTCAATACCTTGCCAGCCAATAGGGAGTGCCTTCACTACTTGCGGTGTAAGCAGCTCTACTACTTTTTCGACCATAAAAGTTTGATTTTCTAAAAATATCGAAGCACAGGAATAAACCGAAAGATGTTCACTCGTGAATAAACTGTTATCACTTGATATATCATTAGTTGTCATATCTGCCATCCTATTTTCAATTAAGCACTTTCATCTTCTAGCATTGCTTTTCGAAACTCTTGTGTCATTTGATGCCCCTTAATAGCTGGGACTGCGATTGCGCTAAAACATAAATTGCCAAACATAATGAGTAATGCTGTCGCTAAAGCATCTAAAAACCAAGCTATTGGCACACCTAGCACACCAAGATATTGTGGCATAGAAGTTAAGCTCTCAAGCGTACTAATGCCAGTTATACCGTGCAATGCTAAGGCAATCCAAAAGCCAAAACAAAATGGACAACGCCATGCATCATATAGATAAGCTAAAGGTTTAGGCAATCGCTTCACTATCCAATTGAACCAGTTTCCCCAATCAGGAAGCTTTTCCCATATCAATGTATGTAGAGCTAATCCCAACAAAGCCAATGTTAAACTCATCTAAAAATCTCCAGTCATTAAATTGTAGGTATGCCAAATATCGGCTTTTTGTTTTGTTAGAATCTATTATCCATTCAATGTTCCAGTTTTTATATGGATACCTCTACGCTATAATCGGCTTATTGTTCGTTTAGCTGAAAAAGGGGGGTAAATGCATTCGGAACATACGATTAGTATTGGGCATGAATTTATTGACAACTTAAGTGGCGAAGAACACGGTTCTCAAACGGAATATATTGTTACCTTTATTAATAAAGGCACTCTAAAAATGCATCATAGAGGAGTAGTGGAATTAGACGCTAATATGTTCACACTAATTCCAGCAGGTATGCCCCATAGTTTAATTGAAGGCGAAAACTTGGATGTGTGGTGGGTCAGTTTTTGCCCAAGTTGCCTTGGTCTCAATGAAAATGATCCCTTAATGCGTCCATTTCGACAAGTTCGATTAGGTGCTCTACCTATTTTAAAGTTGGATGAAAAGCGTTTATCGAGCATAACATTTTTGTTTAATGAACTTCAGCAAGCATTAAAAAATGCACATACTAACTATTTGGAGGTTTATAGGAGTCTACTAATTTTGATTTTATATGAAATTGAGAAAGCCACACAATTAGAAAAGTACGTTGTTACAGGCTCTAACAAAGTTGTCTCAGCGTTGGATTATATTCAGCGGCACTTTTTAGAGCCGATTTCACTGAAAGATGTAGCAAAGGCCATCCATTGCAGCCCATCACACTTAGCTACGTTAGTGAAAAAAGATACGGGATACTCTATTGGAGATTGGATTACTAGGAGTCGTTTAACAGAAGCTTGTTCAAGATTGTTACATACAAAAGCTCCCATAAATTTGATCGTTGAAGAGCTTGGTTGGAATGATACTACTCACTTCATCAGACAATTTAAAAAAGCATATGGCGATACCCCCGCAGCATGGAGAAAGCAACAGTGGGCAATACTAAATGAGGCATGAAGTACTAATTTTGGCAGGGGATCTATTCAACATCCGTTCATGACACAAAGCAGGCTTTGATTACTTTGTTTTCTCTTTAAATTCACATAAGTCTTCAATTATACAGCTGCCACACTTTGGTTTTCGAACAACACAGTATAACGTCCGTGCAGTATGAGCCAGTGGTGTACGTCAACCTTAAATTCGGCCGGCACTACTTTATCTAGCTTCATTTTGACCTCAACCACATCTTTACCCATGGCAAATTTAGTGCGATTGGAAACACGAAATATGTGGGTGTCGACAGCGATTGTCGGCCAGCCAAAATATAATGAACCTAGAGCGAAAATACTTACTTTTGCAAGACTGCTTTGAGCGAGGAGCGGACGGTTGGGTAAACTCGTTTTTGGCTTATCGTGATTATGCCAAAGGTGCTTTTTTGTTTGGTGTGGGTAATGGCCGTGCGTTTAGTGCCCAAGATGCGAGCCGTTTGATACGTGATTTAAGTGGGGGTGAGTGGTCGGCTCATGATTTACGTAAATTTGCGCGTTCTATGTGGCTTGATAGGGGGGGTGATTATTTTGTGTGTGAGCTTTTGTTGAACCATAAGCTAAAAAAGCTAGATAAAACATACATTCACGCGCATGCGGAAAAGCAGAAGGGTGCGGTTTTGAGTGATTATCATGGGTATGTGTTTGGGTTGGGTTTGAATGGCGTGCTGACCGAGATATTGCCGAGATATTATTTTTTGCAGCTGAAGTTGAAAGCGGCTTAGTGTGTGGGGTTGGGAGTGAATAAGATGATCCACAATACAGAAGGAGCCAAACGCAAAAAAAGCGCGGGGGACGTGCTGCGTGAGTTGCGCTTGGCTCGCCAGTATTCTCAAGAGAAAGTTGCCTTGGTTTATGGGGTGACTGAGCGCACGTTGCGCAATTGGGAAAAGTGCAAAACGGCTGTAAGTGTGGATGATTTTTTAAGTTTGGTTGATTTTTACAAATTCGATGCGGGCACTGCTTGGGAGTTATTTAATAATGAACAATAGAAAACTAGTGGTGATGATGTTGAAGAAGTGGGGCCGTTACCAGGCAAGGCAGGAGTTGGGTAATGGTTATGCGAGTAAGTCGCCAACTGAAAAAATACGTGAGTTTTGTGAGCTGGGTGTGCATGGGTCGAGCTTTGCAGCTGAAGAACGCAACGTGCCTGAGTATTTAGAGTTGATTGATGGCCGCATTGCCCAGTTGCCACAAAATTATATGACGGCGATTCGGGTTAGGTTTGTTTTGCAAGTTGAGCGCGGTGCGCTTTGTTCGTTTGGGTTTAGTAGCGTGACGGCGTTTGAGATTTGTTTAGAAAGGGCGATTAATGCGCTGTTGGGGTAGATTTATGTAGTCAGACAGTAAGCAAGGTTTGCAATAGAATTTTTCAAATTGAAAGAGCCAAAAGAATACTATCAATAATTACAACCTCTTTAATCCTATTCAATAGGAATTAGTTTTCAATAAAAGTTATAAATTAAAAAAAATCAGTTGATTACATTGATAAAACTCTTATGCTGTATGTTTATAAATGGGTTTACTTAACGATTAACTTATACATGGAGGAAATGTGAGTTTCATTGAACGAATTTTGGATAGTGTGGCTACAAAATTCCACTCAATTCTGAATGCTCCTTTTGAACAAAAATATATAAAAGGGCTTTTTTCATTAGGTAGTGTGCTGATATTGTCTTCGAATATATATATGTTTTGCAAGAAAGCTGAGGCTAAATATAATTCTGACAATCTGAATGTGTCGATAGTTTTTGAGTTTGGTCCCGAAAACTGGATTGCAATTTTTGGTGTATTACTCGTTGCAATTTCAATCATTCTGTTTCGGAATACAAGAAAAGACGTTAAGCCTGACCATACTTTATCAAGTTTTGAGAAAATGATTGTTAATGATGTCGATAGCATAAATGATACCGAGCTTCATATAGCATTTAAGAATGAACATAAGGTTTCTTCACCATCTAATGAAATAAGGTTTCTTGCCAAAATGCAAGATCCTTTATTAAGGATTATTGATTATAAAAAAGGGCGATCACATATTGAATTTGATAAAACGTTTAAAATTAAAAATAAACTCGCCTTAGATGTTAAATTTATTTTGAGCATCATTTTATACTATTTATCTTCAATTTTATGTATTGGTTCAATTCAATTAGCAGCAATCTCATTCAAAATACAGAACCCTGAAATGATGAAAGTATTTTTAATATCATCAGTCTGTTTGAGTTCTTTTGCATGGTTTAATTTGATAATTTACTCAGGCATTGCTTCTGCAAGGCGTCTTGTAGACTATTCCTAAAAAGAGGTTTTGGGTCCATTGCAACCTTTAAGCTTTTGACCCTTCCTACATAACACAATCTCTGAGCATTGAATTTAAGAACAGAACCATTAAATGCTACTTTATTCGATTTCCCAGCACCGAATCACGGATAGTTTGATTTGAAAACATGGTTTGATTGTATGCATTAAGCAGGGAACTCTTAATTAACCTTAATAATGACTTAATATCTCATAGAAACCGCAAGAAAACCTCCATTTAAAATATCGACTCAAAACAGATTAAACGATTGAATCAAAATAGGAGCTTAGGTATGTTTGAAGGTTAATGAAAACAAATTTAAAACGAGCTTACTTATTATAAAGGCTCGTTAAATTTCTCATTCTAACATTGGGGGCATTTTGGATAATCCATACTCTACAAATAAAAATAGGTTGGCTGATGTCATAGCTGCAATTCAAGTAATGGCAACTTATAAGTTTTATAAAGCAGATTTTTCAGCTTGGGCTAAAAGAATAGAAGGAAATGAATCTAAAGGTGAGTATTGGAAAAAAATTTTTGAAGAGCACCCAGAATTTTTTCGTTTAGGTGGGGAGCGAAAGAAAGCATCTCTAGTTTGGCGAAGAAGCTACCAAAAGCTATATGATGTGGAGCTTGAAGAAAAAATTTCAAGGGATAAATTTAAATCTTTAACTCAAGAAGAGAAAAAAAGAATTTCTCGAATTCCCTTAGAAGATTCTGATATTTCCACTTTGATCAATACAGCAATCAATCTTCATACTCGTGAGCTTGACCAGAAAAAGGACTCAAGGTGGTGGATTGCTGCTATATCAGGTTTTTCGGGTATGCTAGGCGCAATTATTGGCACACTAATAAAACTTATCTAGACCCCATTTAACAAGTATTTAAATGAGATTTGAGCTGTGTTTAAAACTAATAGAAATAGTGGTGATGCTGTTGAAGAAGTGGGGCCGTTACCAGGCAAGGCAGGAGTTGGGTAATGGTTATGCGAGTAAGTCGCCAACTGAAAAAATACGTGAGTTTTGTGAGTTGGGTGTGCATGGGTCGAGCTTTGCCGCTGAAGAACGCAATGTGCCTGAGTATTTAGAGTTGATTGATGGCCGTATTGCCCAGTTGCCACAAAATTATATGACTGCGATTCGGGTTAGGTTTGTTTTGCAAGTTGAGCGCGGTGCGCTATGTTCGTTTGGGTTTAGTAGTGTTGCGGCCTTTGAGATTTGTTTAGAGAAGGCGATTAATGCGCTGTTGGGGTAGGTTTGGCTGTGCTGGCATTAACGGTTGTGGCAAGGAATACATGATGCATTGCGGTACTAACGTAATCTATTGTAATATCAATAAAATAAGTCGATTGATAGAATTGCGGGTTAAATAACTGTGAATATAAACAGTTGGTACTCGTTTCTCGTATAGTCATGAAAACGAGCAAGACACTCGATTTACTGCAGAGTGAAAGATACGCGTATTCCTTAGAAGTTCAAGCTGGTAAGGGATGCAAGAGCCGGCGATTAAAATGGCTGGTAGGAAATCGAGCGTGGCCGCTGTCGCAAAACGACCCAATCGCTCGATACTGAATTGTTAGGGGTACAAATGGATTTCAGAGTAATCATCGTAGCATTGGTATTAGCCATTTCTGGTTGCCAATCTACTTCAAATAAGAAAATGGAAGATTTAGCAAAAGTTGCTGAGGGTGGTGATAACTATGCTCAATACCTTTTGGGGTATAGCTACGAGCGAGGTGACGGCAACCCCAAAGATTTAAACAAAGCGAAGTATTGGTACTCAAAATCAATTGAACAAGGAAATGGTCGTTCTGCCTATAACCTTGCAATCCTAATTTTATCTGGCAGTTTTGGCACTCCCGATGTTAAAGAAGCTATTCCATTATTAACTATTGCAGCTCAACAAAAACATGAGAGAGCACCATTTGATTTAGGTGTTCTTTATTACAAAATGGGTGGTCCTGAGAATGTAGATTTAGTTAAGGGATATGCTTGGTTACAAGTCACAGTCCATCGAAAGCTAGAAGATCAAGTAACCGCAAAGAGTATTCTTTCAGGTTTAAATTTATCAACTAAACAAATGCAGGATGCATCTAAGTATACTAAAGAGTTGATTCAAAAGTATGGGTAAATGTACCCCTAACAAGCTGTTAAACAAGGACAAAATACAGTTGGCTTTTTGTCACTTCGTTCCTTATTTTAGCCAACTGCATTTTGCCTGTTAACAGGGCGTTGAGGCTGTAGAATTTCTCATTTGGTCAAGTTTTTAGGTGATTTAAGGGGTCTCAAATGCATTACTTAGTACGAGATTGTCGCTTAGAAAGCGATACAGGAGGTCAAAAAAATGGCCAAATTTATAAAAATAGAAATTCTACAGCCTCGTTAGCTGCCATAAGCTTTAGGCTTGGGCATTAAATTTTTAAAAGGATGAAGCTAGATTGGAAGATGTATCGAAGGACTATCAAAATTTCATATTGATAGCGGTAATAGTTGTTTGGGTACTTAGCTTTTTATTTGAAAGGTCTAGGTATTTACATAGGAAGCTGTTTAGAAAAGTATTATATGAAAACACAATAGTACGAACTATTAGAAATAGATTTCTACAAGTCTTCCTACCCGGATTAACAGGCGCTTACTTCATTACATTGGATGTCTGGGGTGATAAATGGGACATAATAAAGAACCACATAGAGAAGCATGAAATTGCCTTTTCGATACTAATATTTGTATCTTTAACTGCTTTGTTAATTCGAGGGATTGCGGATTGGTACGAGGAACAATCAGGTGATGCATACAAAAAGTTTTTGGAAGGCTTTGCCTTACTAACTACACGAGTGGTCCAGAAGAAGCTTGATCGTTTTAAAGATGAATCTGGAAAGTTGAAGCCAAATGGAAATACGTTTAAGCAAATTACTCAGCCAAAAGAGCAAATAAATTTGATCTTAGGTGAAATAGAGGCGTTATTACTTAATAATTTTTCTTTAAAACGTAACCAAGTTTGTATAACAATCATGCACAATGACCCGAAGAACAATAATTGGTATTACGAATACGAAACGAATCGAAGTTGGAAACATACGAAAGCTATTAAGCTCATAGAGGGTAAATCAACTGCTGCTGAGTGCCTTAAAATCGGTGAACCAATTTTTCACGCTTGTAAAAGACAGGCTCATAAAAAGGGGAATTACTTTTTATCCGAGCGCGATAATAGAACTGGGGATGGAAGCGTATTTTGCTACCCAGCATTCACTGTCAATAATGACTATAGAGATAACTACATCATTTCGATAGTCACATATGGGCGCAGGCTATGTGATCCGCTGGATGAACAGCAAGCAGACGCAATATCAGAAATTTTTTCAGATATTTGCCGGAGAATAGATTTAGAACTTACACTAAACTCAATTAAAAGATGGCAGTATGAGTTTCACACAAACAAATCTAGGAGTGTGGCATGAACCAAGTCATAAGTTTCTTTATAAAGGCTTTTAGTAATGAGTCCTTAAACAAGGAATTAGAGTTAAAAAATGATCGAGAATACGTCATTCACTTTGCAACTTCCTTAAAGAAAGCTCGTGAAGATATTCATGTAACTGATTATTCAGTTAGTAAAGAAGAGCAGCTAACAAGCAAATCCAGCGGACTAGCCAAAGCTAGCCGCTGATTTGGGCGTTGAGGTTGTAGAATTACTCATTTGGTCAAGTTTTTAGGTGCTTTAAGGGGTCTCAAATGCATTGCTTAGTACGAGATTGTCGCTTAGAAAGCGATACAGGAGGTCAAAAAAATGGCCAAATTTATAAAAATAGAAATTCTACAGCCTCGTTAGCTGATTATTGAAATTTTGAGTAGTACTCCAAATGAAGAATTATGTGCCTCATCCAAGATATGGATCTCAACCAATTACTTCTGGTCACGTTTATTCTAAAGATGAAATTGAAAGTGCCCACTGGCGCTATGCTAGCTTGAAATATTTTCCTGAAACGGCAATACCTGCTGAAGCAGAAAAACAGAATTATGCAGAATATTCTCGAAAACTGTACGTTGATATCGAAGAGTCTTGTAAAGGTTGCCAGAGAGAGTTTATATTTTTTGCGCTTGAGCAAAAGTACTGGTTTGAAGAACTAAAATTTTGGGTTGATTCACACTGTATCAAGTGCATCAATTGCCGAAAAAGAGACTTTGAAATAAAGCAAATGCAAGTTAAATATTCAAACCTTGTATCAAAAATGGATAGAACAGCAGAGGAAACGCAGATAGTAAAAGCTATCGGGCAAGAGCTTTTTGAGTTGGGTTACATTAAAAATATAAATAAATTAAATAAAATCAGCTAACAAACCCCAGCACAATGCGCCTTCGGCGCTCGACTCGCAACAAGTTGCTCGCGTGTGTGGCGGGCGTTAGCAGGTTTTCGGGTTTGAACGGTTTTAGTCAGTAGTTTTGTTCGGGCATTGCGCGTGTTTGGCTTTCCTAGCGGCACTGGCAAATAGTCAAAGCTCGCCAGTTTGTAGGTTTGCTGCAAGCGATTGTGGCGGTAGCGTTGCTCTTCTTGGCTTCGCTTAACAGTGTTGGCTCGCCGTGTCGCAGTTAACAGGTTTAATTTTAATATCAGCAGTCTGCCTTTGTTTGGGTTTGCCAGTGCGGCAAGCCGCGAAAGTCCGGTTCAGGCTGCTAACAAGGCCAGTCAAGCGACGCCAAACAACGTCACGCCTGCTGGCAGCGTTATACCCTTGAAAGGAGTTGGTATTGAAATCGTATGTGGTTAGTGAAAAAGTCCTGAAAAAAGTGATGCTTACCCTCTATCATCGTATCGTTGAACAAGAGAATGATGGGGTACTTGATCTAAACAGATATAAGTTTCATGCCTTTGATCGTGACATGGAAGTTCAAGTGCCTGAAGTAGTTGATAGGCAAAAATCTATACCAAAAGTTAACTATGCAGCTTATGTTATGAGGATGGATGAACTGGGCTACATCAAGAGAGATGGTATGAGTTTTGTGTTTACTGATTCAGGGTTTTTAGCGGCTAGCAAGTTGGCTTATCCAGTTAGGGTATGGTTTAAGACTCATTGGCTTGGGCTATCAGGCTTAGTTGTAGGTATTGCAGCCTTAGTCGTTGCGATCAAGCAGTTACCTTGAGCACGGGTATAACAATGCGCTCAAATCGTTCGCTTCGCTCACTGGGACCGGCTAAAGCCGGCCCCTTAGCTTAATCGTTATACACATCAGGGAAGTTAGTATGAAAAAGTTGGTATCAGCGTTCTCAATTTTGTTGTTTACCTTGCCAGTATTAGCGGAAGACTCGATTTTATTAGGCACATCCACATCGTTAGAATCAAAGATAATGGGTGAGAATAGACCTTATATGGTTTATTTACCCCCGTCTTACGAAAAAAGCGAAAATACTTACCCTGTCATTTATCTTCTTGACGGTGATACCCATAGATTTAAAGGATTTGTCGGGGTGCTTGAATCCTTGAGTACAGAAACGTTAGAAAAGCAGGTTCAAGAGTCAATCGTCATTTCCATTCCGAATACAAATAGATCACGAGACCTCACACCTTCATATCTGAGAGAGTGGAAATTTAAAGGCCGAGTTTTGGACACATTTGAACAAACAGGAAATGCGCAACAGTTCGCCGAGTTCCTTCAAAAGGAGCTAATACCAGCCATTGATACTAAATACAGAACTTCTAAAAAGCGGTTATTGGTTGGTGAATCGTTTGGAGGTTTGTTTGCTGCAACCACTCTTCTAAAGTCACCATCTGTTTTTACAGACTACCTAATCATTGATCCAACATCTCTATGGGATAACGACTATTTAAATCGAGAATTTAGTGCTACAAATGGAGAAGTAAAGATTCGTTCTCGAGCTTACTTTGCTTTTGCAGACAATTCTCACCTGGGAGAAATCGGATTAACTAATTACAAATGGGGTACTACTTTTGCCTCATCTGTAATAGATGCGACAAACGGTATATCTCAACAGCAATACTTCGAAAATGAAACTCATGGCACCGTTGCTTTTCTAGCTTGGTACAATGGGCTAAAAGTCCTTTTACCAGCCACCGAGAAGTGATGTGTATAACAAACAAAGTAAGCGGGACAATAACATATGGGCCCCGTCACTTCGTTCCGTATTTTAGCCCACATGTTACTGCCCCTTCTTTGGGCGTTAGCTGTCATCTGGAGTCACAATGAATAAACAAAGTTTCCATTATACCGCGGATGCCGCTAGGGTTATTTCCGATGACTATATAGGCTTGATGGATCGTGACGAATATAATTCTGCGATTATGCATGTAAAAGAATTAATTAATGCTGCAAATGTTTTATTTATGGCTAAGAGTTATGCGCCTTCTGTTTTTTTAAGTATCACAATATTTGAAGAAATAGCAAAAATAAAATCTGGTCATATGCGTTCATGGGGGCAAGAAATAAAACAGGTAAGACGAAGTAAAGATCCATTATTCCAACATGTTAAAAAACATAAGATTGCTCTTGATAATATGTACCTTATTGGTGATAGACTTGAAAATAGTATGGGAAAGGATCGAGCTGAAGAGTTTTTTAGGAAATATCAAACTGGTGAATATTCAAATTTCCGAGAAGAATCTTTGTATTTCGCAAGATGCAAAAATAAATTACACATACCATCGCAACAATTTGATATAAAGCTATCTGCGGAGCATTTACTCGTTGCAATCGAGATGTTTAGCGATGAATTTTGGGGAGTTACCGCTGAAGCATCAACCATTTGTGATACTACTGATGCAATTTACATCGAAGTTGAAAAACAGCTAACAAGCGCTTTAAGTCAACGAGGGTCAAATCTTGACTTCAGACATCAAAACTTTTGATTGACTGCTTCTCGCTCAAAGTCGACCTATAGAGTATTTACGTTAACTCATAATGGGGCAGAAACGAGTTACGCCTCAAGGTCCGTTCATGGCACAAAGCAGGCTTTGATTACTCTGTTTTCTCTTTAAATTCACACAGGTCTTCAATTATACAGCTGCCACACTTTGGCTTACGCGCTACACAGGTATAACGTCCATGTAAAATGAGCCAGTGGTGTACGTCAACCTTAAATTCGGCCGGCACCACTTTATCTAGCTTCTTTTCGACCTCAACCACATCTTTACCCATAGCAAATTTGGTACGGTTAGAAACACGGAAAATATGCGTGTCTACGGCAATCGTCGGCCAGCCAAAGGCGGTATTAAGCACTACATTAGCAGTTTTACGGCCAACACCGGGTAAAGCTTCGAGCGCTTCGCGGTTTTCTGGCACTTCGCCGTTATGTTTGTCAACCAATATTTGGCACATTTTATAAACGTTGGCGGCTTTTGAGTTAAATAAACCGATGGTTTTAATGTAATCACGTAACGTGTCGTGGCCAATAGCTAAAATCGCTTGTGGTGTATTGGCAACAGGGAAGAGCTTGCGGGTCGCTTTATTGACGCCGACATCCGTTGCTTGTGCTGAGAGTGTGACCGCGACTAGCAACTCAAACGGCGAGCTGTATTCAAGTTCGGTTTCGGGATGTGGGTTGTTTTCGCGCAAGCGTACTAAAATTTCATGGCGTTTTTCTTTATTCATTAATTTAAGCTCGTTACACGGGCGCGAGGCGCTTTTTCTGTGGTAGCTATAGGGGCTTGTTTAGCTTTAAGTTGCTGATCAATGATATTTTTTGCCGCAATTAAAAATCCCATACCGATAAAAGCACCAGGTGGTAAAATGGCAAGTAAAAACTGGCTATCAAACTGAAATACTTCAATGCGTAATACTGTAGCCCATTGGCCAAACAATAAGTGTGCGCCATCAAATAGGGTGCCTTGGCCTAATAACTCACGCATAGCACCAAGTACTATCAATACTAAGGTAAAACCTAAGCCCATCATAAAACCATCCCAAGCCGATAAAATTACCGTGTTTTTTGAAGCAAAGGCTTCGGCACGGCCGATAATGGCGCAGTTGGTAACTATGAGTGGAATAAAAATCCCCAGCGATTGATAAAGCGAAAAGGTGTAGGCATTCATCAGCAGTTCGATAATGGTAACAAAGGCGGCAATGATCATGACAAATACCGGAATGCGAATTTCTTTTGGCACAAAGTTACGGACCATTGAGACGGTAATGTTAGAGCCCATTAGTACCAATAAGGTTGCAAACCCTAAGCCCATGGCGTTAGTAATGGTGGCGGTTACAGCCAATAAAGGGCATAAGCCTAGCAGTTGCACGAGCGCAGGGTTATTTTTCCAAAGACCTTGTTCGGTAACATTTTGAAATTCAGTGTTCATTATTGCACTCCAGCACAGTCATTTTTAGCATCAAACAGCGCATCAAAATGAGTTTGAGCATACACATTAGCCGATTTAACACTTTTCACCACGGCTCTAGGTGTTATGGTTGCACCAGTAAACTGATCGATCACACCGCCATCTTTTTTTACTCTAAAGCGAGGGTCGTTAAGTGACTCAACTTGCTGGCCGATAAATGAATGGATCCAATCTGATTTTTCAGGCTCTACTTTATCGCCAAGCCCTGGGGTTTCTTTGTGCTTTAATACGCGCACACCTGCTAACGTCCCATCACGATAAGTCGCTGAAATAATTTCAATTTTACCGCTATAGCCATCGGGAGCGGTGCTTTGCACTAACAAAGCAACGTTTTGGCCATTTTTACGAGCGCGATACAAGGTATGTGCTTGATTTTCTCCTAGTTCAGCTGCGGTGATCTGGGTGCAATCAAGGTAAAGTTCGTTGTCGTACGCGTCATTGGGAATAATTTGTGAGAGGGTGTTCATCAGTTTTTTTTGTTCTTGCAGCGCAATTTGCTCAGCTGTTGCAAGTTGAACCAAGGTCACAGCGCCCGTAGTGGCTATGGCAAATAAAGTCAGAATGAGTCCATTTTTACGCATCGAAGATAAAATCATGATGATTTCCTATGGCCATAAGTACGTGGCTGAGTGTAATGGTCTATCAACGGCACTGACATATTGAGCAGCAAAACTGCAAATGCAACGGCATCGGGATAACCACCCACAGTACGAATTAAATAAATCAGCAGGCCAATTAAGGCGCCATAAATTAAACGGCCTTTATTTGTCGTAGCAGCACTAACCGGATCGGTGGCAATAAAAAATGCGGCAAACATGGTGGCGCCACTCAGTAAATGAAACACGGGGCCTGCCGCTTGGTCTGGCGAAAGAATATAGCCAATTGAAGCACATACTGTGATGCTCGCTAAAATCGAGATTGGAATATGCCAATTAATTACCCGAGCTTTTATTAAATATAAGCCACCGATAAAAAAGCCAATATTAACCCATTGCCAGCCCAATCCTGCGTATTGACCAAAAACATTATGTTTCATGGATTCCGAAACGGTTAAACCTTTGCCTAAATCAGTTTTGAGCGTATCAAGCGGGGTCGCCATAGTAATACCATCAATATCCATTTTAAGCTGTGTGAGGCTAAAGCCACTTTGGCTATATCCGGTAAAAATGACATTGAGTTGGTCGGCAAAGTTAATTGGATGAAGTTGCAAGCTTTCGACGGGTAACCATGATGTCATTTGTAGAGGAAACGACACCAGTAATAATACATAAGCGGCCATCGCAGGGTTAAACAAGTTAAAGCCAAGCCCGCCGTAAAGCTGTTTCACAATTACGATAGCAAAAAAAGTACCAATTACAATAATCCACCACGGTGCTAAAGAGGGAATACTTAACGCTAATAAAACGGCAGTTAAGATCCCACTAAAGTCGGTGATAACAGGCAGTGCCGCGCGTTTTCGTAGCATCATTACCGCACTTTCACACACAACAGCGGTGATCACCGCAAGTAGTAATTGAATTAAAACAGCAGTCCCAAAAAAATAACACTGTGCAATCAGCCCCGGAATACAGGCAAAAATAACGCTCAACATTAAGGTTGATAGCGACTTTTGACTATGGCTGTGGGGAGAACTTAACATGTTGAGTTTCATGATTGAGTATCGTCCTCTGTGGTGCTGTGATTAGGTGAAGCTGCTTGTTGTGCAGCAGCGAGTTTTTTGGCTTTAGCGCGGGCGATGGCAGCAGCAACTTTTGCTTTTTTATCGTCAGCGTCAGATAATACTGTTTGCTCGTTTTGCGGCGTTGCTGTATCGCTTGAGCGAGTTGAATTATCGCGAACTTCTGTGTCAGTTATTGTACTCGCAGGTGCATTATCTTGAGCTTGCGCAGCCAGTTTTTTGGCTTTAGCACGGGCGATGGCAGCAGCAACTTTTGCTTTTTTATCGTCAGCGTCAGATAACACTGTTTGCTCATTTTGCGGCGTTGCTGTATCGCTTGAGCGAGTTGAATTATCGCTAACTTCTGTGTCAGTTATTATACTCGCAGGTGCATTGTCTTGAGCTTGCGCGGCCAGTTTTTTGGCTTTAGCACGGGCGATGGCAGCAGCAACTTTTGCTTTTTTATCGTCAGCGTCAGATAACTCATTTTGCGGTGTTGCTGCATCGCTTGAGCGAGTTAGACTATCGCTAACTTCTGTGTCAGTTGTTGTACTCGCAGGTGCATTATCTTGAGCTTGCGCGGCCAGTTTTTTGGCTTTAGCGCGGGCGATGGCAGCAGCCACCGCGGCTTTTTTGTCGTTCGCACTGGTGTCTGGTAAGGCCTCAGCTTCATTATTTGGTTGTTCAGCGGCAAGTTTTTTTGCTTTTGCTCGGGCAATTGCTGCGGCAACCGCTGCTTTTTTATCGTTTGCGGCAGAATCTGCTATTTCATCATCACTTAATAATTCAGCTTCGAGCTTTTTGGCTTTGGCGCGGGCAATGGCGGCAGCAACAGCTGCTTTTTTATCTTTGTTGCCTGTATCTGGTGTAGGCTCAGCTTCATCACTTGGCTGCTCAGCTGCGAGCTTTTTGGCTTTAGCACGAGCAATGGCGGCTGCAACGGCCGATTTTTTATCTTCAGCCGGTATTGCGCTGCTTTCTATATTGCTCGGAGTATCTTGATGCTCGGCGGCTTTTTGCTCTTTATAAAGACGCGCCGCTTCTTTGCGCTGCGCTCTTATTGCGGCCATATCTTGCGTGCTATCGTCAGAGGTCGAAGCCGTATTTTGAGTGCGAGCAAGCGCTGCTTGAATGGCATCAGCAGCTTGTTCTGATACTTTAGCTGCAGGGCGTTTACCGCGGTTTTGTCGTTCAGCGAGTTCTTTTTCTAAGCGACGATTTCGTATTTCAAAACGTTCTTTTGCACGTTCGGCTTTTGCTTTTTCTGCTTTTTGCTCTTTTATTTGCACTTTGGCAACACGGTAATATTGCACCAGTGGAATTTCGCTTGGGCAGACAAAGGCACATGCGCCACATTCAATACAATCAAATAAATTGTGCTGTTCGAGTTTGTCGAACTCTTGGCTTTTTGCAAACCACTGCAATTGTTGCGGTAATAATGAGGCAGGGCAAGCATCGGCGCAGGCACTGCAGCGAATACACGCTTTTTCATCGCCAGCAAAAGGTTGCTCTACTTGGCTTGGCGCTAAAATACAGTTGGTGGTTTTAATTACAGGCACACGAACGGTTGGCAGGGTAAAACCCATCATTGGGCCACCCATAATGACTCGTTGTTCAGCTTCAGGCTCAAATCCACGTTGCAATAGCAGTTCGCGTACTTGTGTCCCAAGCAGCACCCAAGCATTACCAGGTGATTTTATTGTGTGGCCTGTAATGGTCACAACACGTTCAATTAATGGTTTACCATGCACAACCGCTTGTTCGATAGCAAAAAGGGTTGCAACATTTTGCACCACAATGCCGATATCGGCAGGAATTTTACCATTGGGAACTTCTTGACCGGTTAACAACTGAATCAGCTGCTTTTCGCCGCCCGATGGGTATTTAGTTGGCACAACTCGAATTAGAATATGTGGATAAGGCTTAGCAGCGGCTTGCATCGCTGCAATAGCTTCGGGCTTGTTATCTTCTATGCCAATTAAAATACGTTCAGGTTTTAGTACGTGCGCTAAAATTAGGCTGCCTTCGATGATGGTTGTGGCGTGTTCTTGCATTAATCGGTCATCGGAGGTGATGTAAGGCTCACATTCGACACCATTAACAATTAAGTAGTCGATTTTTTGTAACGGTTGCGCTTTTACATAAGTTGCAAAACCAGCGCCACCCATGCCACTGATACCAGCGCTACGAATTTTATTGATGATTTCGCTGGCACAAAGCTCAAGGTAATTATCACAAGGTGTGAGTTCGCACCAGGTATCGTTGTTATCAGCAGTTAATACAATACTGAGTTCAGGTAACGCCGATGGGTGCGCCGAAGGCAGGCTTGCAATGTTGCTGATTATGCCCGATGTTGGAGCGTGAACAGGCAACGCCCAGTGACCTTTTGGCTCGGTTAAAGCTTGGCCTTTTAGTACTCTATCACCAATATTGACTAATAACGTGCCCTGGGTACCAATATGTTGCTTTAATGGAATAACAAATTCATTTGGCAGTGCTAAACGTTCGATAGGGGTTTGGGATGACTGCTCTTTGTGCCCAACAGGATGAATACCACCTGGAATTGGCCAAATAGTCCCATTATCGATTTGAGTAAGTAAACTATCCACTAAAACCTCTTAATCAAGCTGGGTAACAGGAATGGCATTAAGCTGCCATTTCCAGTTTTGGCTGGTTTCTTGAACCGGTAACATATCAATGCAATCAACAGGACATGGTTCAACACATAAATCGCAACCTGTGCATTCATCAATAAGTACTGTATGCATTTGACGAGTGGCGCCTATGATGGCATCAACAGGGCAGGCTTGAATGCATTTAGTACAACCAATACACTCGTCTTCACGAATATAGGCCACTTTTTTAATCGGTTCTTTTGCTTCACCACCTGCCAGTGGTTTGGCTTCAACACCCATAAGTTCGGCTAATTCTTTAACGGTTGATTCGCCGCCTGGTGGGCATTTATTCACTTCATCCCCATTGGCAATTGCTTCGGCATAAGGACGACAACCAGGGTAGCCACATTGCCCACATTGAGTTTGCGGTAAAATAGCGTCGATTTGATCGACAATCGGATCGCCTTCAACTTTAAAACGAATCGCAGAGTAGCCGAGAACTAAACCAAAAATCAGCGCAAGAATGCCAAGCGCGGCGAGGGCGTACAATAATATCATTAAAACTTAACCAAACCAGTAAAGCCCATAAAGGCCATAGACATTAATCCTGCGGTGATCATCGCAATCGATGCACCTTTAAAAGGAGAGGGTACATCGGCAGCTGTTAAGCGTTCGCGCAGCGCCGCAAATAAAACCAGCACCAATGAAAAACCAACAGCCGCACCAAAACCATAAATCGCAGACTCAATAAAATTATGGTTTTTGTTGACGTTGAGCAATGCAACCCCTAAAACGGCACAGTTCGTGGTTATTAGAGGTAAAAAGATACCCAATAAACGATAGAGAGTAGGGCTGGTTTTTTTAACCACCATTTCGGTGAACTGAACTACCACAGCAATCACCAAGATAAAGCTCATTGTGCGAAGAAACGCTAAATCAAGCGGAATTAAAATATAATGGCTGACAAGATAACTGCAAACTGACGCTAAGGTTAATACAAATGTGGTCGCCAAAGACATACCAATGGCCGTTTCCAATTTACCCGACACCCCCATAAAAGGGCAAAGTCCAAGAAATTGCACTAACACAAAATTATTAACCAGCACTGTTGCTATTAAAAGTAACAGGTATTCAGACATGGTTGAGTTCCAGCACATTAAAAAACTGGCTTATTATCCAGTTTTCTTAGCAAATTAACAACTTCCAAGACGGTTTGAGCGGTAATTAATTGAATAACTATCATTTGTAATTATCACGAACCGAAAAAAGTATTCGATTCGTGATAGGGAAGGATTAAATTTCGCGCGGTCGTTCGATGTAATAACCTTGAGCACCATCGAGGCAAAGTTGCTCAATTATGTATTTTTCTTCTTGGCTTTCAACACCTTCAGCAAGTACTGTCACCCCAATACGGTGAGCAAGGTCGACAATTAAGCGCATAAAGTATTGATTGTTTTTATCTTCTTCTAATCCGCGAGTGTAACTTGCATCCATTTTAATGAAGTCTGGTTTTAAGTCGCGGAAAAACTTAAATGAGGTTAAACCGACACCAAAACGCTCAACTGTGATACGGGCACCCACGCGGTGGATCATATCAATAAAGCGTTTACTGGCTTTGATGTTTTGTTGTAAACCAAATTCACTAATCTCAAAAATGAGTTTTGTTGAGATATTACTGTCTTTTAAGAGGCGTCTTTCAAGCCAAATCATAAACTGTTCATCGTGTGCGCTACGAGCTGTGATGTTAATACCAAAAAATTGACCACCTAAATTCATGGTTTTAATTGAGGTCAGAGCAGCTTCAACGATCATTTTATCAACGTGATAAATTTGCTCTAACTTTTCAGCCATGGCTAAAAACGACGCAGTTGGCAAAATTTGATCTTCGGCAGTTTTAAAGCGCGCCAAAATTTCTGAGTACACTTTAGCACTGCGATTGGTCGGCATAATGGTTTGGATTAATAACTGTACGCGGGAATTATTAAGTACATCATCAATCACTTCACGCCAGTTTTGATTACCAAAATTAGCACTGACATTATCCATTAAATCACTGTCTTTTAGCACATGCCATGCGTTTGTTTGCTTACTTTGCGCAAGGCTCAGCGCAGTATCAACTTGTGATAATAATTCACCAAGCGGTTTTGCTGATGAATAAGAAACAATACCAGAGTTGCCCACCGAAGAGAGTTCAGCACTGCGTTGATATTCAGTAAATTTTGATTGTAAATCTTGACCAAAACGCTCTGCTTCTTTTAACGGAATATTTGGTAGCAAAACAGCAAAGTCAGAACTATTAAGGCGGTAACAAGTCGCGCCTGCATAAGTGCCTGTTGATTTTAATAATAGCTGCGCGACTTCTTTAATGTATTCATCACCATGATAATAACCACGAGTTTGGTTAATCAATTGCAGCTCAGAGCAACGCACCATAATTAAGCTACCAAATTGATTTTCGGCACTTTCAACATGATCTTCATAATATTCTACAAATAAATTTCGATTACCGAGTGCTGTGACGGAATCTTTAAAGGCTTTTTGTTTAATCGAAAGGGCAGATTGTTCAATTTCTTGCTGCTTTTTACGTAAATACGCATTTAGGCGCACAATGCTTGGAAAAATAGATGACACGCTCGTGGCCGCGATTGAGCTATCAAGTTGAATGTTTTTATCATTTTTTTCGATAAAGTTATCAACCATCAATGACATATTATTGCCGATATTTTCTTGAGCGCGTTTGATAATGCTTTTGACACTTAAAAGCGGCAAGAAAGATAAAATAAAGATAATAATCAACAAAATAATAAACTGAGTATGAATAGAGCTGGCTTCTTCTTCGAGTTTAATCGTGAATTCAAGTTTTAGGTTAGATTCGGTATTAACAACAAATTGTGGACGAATAAAAGGGGAGCTGTTTTGAATTAGTTTTGCAAATAACGGTAGGTAATCAAAATCACCTTGGATAGACTCTTGGATTTTTCCCTCATTATCACGAACAATCAGGCTATTTAAATTAAACGTAATCGCAACTTTACGCCCAAGTGGGGTATCGTCGGTTGGGTTATAACTTTTTATGTAATAGTCGATTGATTTTTGTGCCACAAGCTGTTGCTGTGACGCAAGGCTCTGTAACTGCGAGATAAAGGTATAACTAGCAATACTTAAAGTAGTAATGAAAAAGAAAATTTGAATCAATAAAAATCGTGTAAGTCCAGCCATGGTCCGTTTCTTATTATCTAGTTATGAACATTAAACCAAATTTAGTTTATAGAGAGTTAAATATCTATTTTTTATGGTTTTAAATCTAAAGTAGGAGAGTAAAGTATTAAGAAAGGATTGTCTAACAAAAATTATTTGGCTCCCCCTCCCCGACTCGAACGGGGGACCTGCGGATTAACAGTCCGTCGCTCTAACCAACTGAGCTAAGGGGGAACAATAATGGGGCAGTGTACTTAATTTGGCTCCCCCTCCCCGACTCGAACGGGGGACCTGCGGATTAACAGTCCGTCGCTCTAACCAACTGAGCTAAGGGGGAACGAATTAAGTTATGTAGTTGGCTCCCCCTCCCCGACTCGAACGGGGGACCTGCGGATTAACAGTCCGTCGCTCTAACCAACTGAGCTAAGGGGGAACTACATTGTGTTTAGAAACTTGGCTCCCCCTCCCCGACTCGAACGGGGGACCTGCGGATTAACAGTCCGTCGCTCTAACCAACTGAGCTAAGGGGGAAGCGTGTCTCTCTCAACGGGGCGAAATATTAATGACAGTGCCCCTAAGTGTCAACAACTAATCTTGTAATAATTCAATAATTGCGTTCGTTCGCTGTTTTTATACGCAATCAGTTTGAAAAGTGACTGTTTTAATTCAGGTTTGAACAAATTTTAAACGTACTTAATCTTACCAAAAAAGGCATTTTGCAAAGTTTTGCAGTTAAGTTAGGTGCAATTTTGGGGTTTGGTCCGCCCAAGGTTGATGTTAGGTAGGTGCAAGCCTGTTTCAGAAGGCGAGCAAAGCTCAGTCGTTTTTTATGGTCGGGCTTTAGCCTGGTGCTTATTAAATTGTGATTCTTTAACTCAGAGTGCTTTTTCAGCACCTTTTTACCACAGACTACACCAAGGCTTCGCACACCGAGAAAAGCAAACTAATTAACCTGAGCTCTGGATAATAAATTTATCTCCAGCGGCTACTTTCAACGCTAACGGCGTTGAATTTACTTGCAATAGGCCAGCTATTGACGCGTAAATTCGCCTTGTTATCCTTAAAAGTTTCCGGCTGCAGACTTGAAAAAAAATTTACCAATTCAATATCAATACGTTAGTCAATCTCTTAACCAAAGCTCAGGTTAATTAATCTTTTCTCTGTGTTGCTCTTAATTGCTATCTACTCACTTCAAAAAATGTTTTGAAGTGAGTAGACGATTATGTTTATGCCGCTTGGCGAGTTGCAATCGATGTCGATGCGTTATTATGGTATTTAGCAGCTTCTGCGATGCGTCTTGTCATACGTGGATGGGATGAATAGATCTCATTAATAAATCCTGCCACAGAAGGCACAGCAGTTTCTTGTGCTAAAAATTCATCGGTACTCAACTTTTTACTTAATGCCGAGCTGCCACAAGCAAGTTGTAATAGTGCATTTGAAACTGCATCTCCAACAAAATAAACCGCAACTCTATCTGCGGTATATTCACAGGCACGGCTATACGCAGCACCTAAAAATGGAATAAACATGGCTGGTTTCATGGCAAGGTTAAGCCAAAAATCAGTGTGGCCGGCTGCGTGGTGGGCTAACTCATGCGCTAAAATCGCTTTTAATTGTTGTTTATCTTCGGTATCGAGTAAATCAATTAGGCTGCTAAACAATAAAATATATTTAGTGCTTAAAAATTTAACTGCCAACGCATTCATAGCACCTTCAGCATTAAAAATGAAAAATTCGGGATCATTTTTAATGTTCATTTGATTTGATAAATCTACTTTTATTTTATGTAGTTCTTTAAATTGGTTATCAGAAACTTTTACCGCGTTGCCATATAACGACGCTTTAAAAAACATACTTGCGACCCATAAAAAAAGCGCGACAAATGGAATAAACCATATGGCGACAAATATTAATGGCACCCAAAGGATTAGGCCAAAAACTAAACAGAGGGTGCGATATAACACTTCTTTTGGGTGGCGAAGTTGATTGATATTCATGTAATCATCCTTAATTTTTTTAAATTAATACCGTTATTTTTATCAAAGGTACTAGTGAGTGAATTTAAATGTGGCAACTAAGAAATGAGGAGGGTGGGTAACTGCTATCCTTAGCATGCATCACATTATCTATATAAAATTGCAATAAAATCAAGACTATTAATTTTTCATTCAGTTCACTTAGTTGTAGAGTGCAGCATAATTGGTTGGCTTTATTTCAAAGTGTTGCAATTGAACCCTTTGATAGATTCTTAGCGCTTAAATACTTACTCCCTCGGGTCGCGACGCGTCACGGTGCCCTTTGTGGTAAAAATGTCGTTGGCATAACTGGGCAGTTTGCTCAATCCAACCGCCTTGCACATTCTAAGCTATTAAGCACACAAAAAAATCAATGAGCGAAGCGCCTTGATAGCCTTGGTGGTGAATATGTTGAGATTTTATTACCCCAGAAACCACTCAAAACTTTACTTTATCGTCTATTGGTGCTGCTTTAAGCAGGGTTTAAACCCTGCTTAAAGCTATATAAAATTAAATCTCAGAGACGTTAGCGCTTAGCCTAATAAATTCAAGGTAATTAAGTAGGAAACAGTTTAAAACTGATTTTACGTTGTTTAGCGTGTTTTTATCATTTTACCCCGCGCCCTTAATTGATAATTGTGCTTTTTATCATTTTACCCCGTGGCGTTTATCATTTTTGGTCGTCGGTTACAGCACTCAAAAAAAGTTAAAATTTTTTACTTTAGGGGATCTGTAAGGTGGTCTGATTAGCGCAAGCCTTGTTTGGAAAGGATTTGATTTAGTTACCCACAGTTTCTGTGGATAACTCTGTTTATGAAACTTTGAAAAGGTATTTCAAGCCTTTAAAATAGAGCCCTACAGCCAGATCAAGATTTATTTCATTTTTATTTTTTCCTTTATTATCAGTTGGTTGTATAAGTCAAATTATTTAATTTAAAAAAAATGTAAAATTACACTGGACAGAGATTAAACAAATCAAGTTGTGCAAAAATAAAACATCTCCAGCGAGAGTTGTTACTAACATGTAAATTAATTTGATCTGTTTTGTTTGTTTTTACCATTTTTGATTTTATTTTTTTCTGTTGCTTTAGCTATTTATTTTCTGTTATTCACAATTCATTTCTGTTTACAGTTTATTTCAAGTGTTTTACGACATTTAGATAGAAGCAGGCTGAGGGATGTTTTAGAATGGACGCCCCTGAAAATAGGCGTCAGTATGCAAAATAATTCATCTAAAAAAATCGATTTACTCGCAGATCCGATCCCTGCAACACTCAAAAAAATGACAGTTCCTATGTTAATCGGCATGATCACGCTCATGCTGTTTAATTTAGTTGATACCTTTTTTGTTAGTTTACTCGGCACCGATCCCTTAGCTGCCATTAGTTTTACCTTTCCGGTGACGTTTACCGTTATTAGTCTCGCCATTGGCTTGAGCATTGGTACCTCTGCTGTTATTGCAAAAGCATTGGGGTCGGGTGATTTAGCCCAAGCACGATTTGATGGGGTGGTGGCGCTGATCGTATCAGCTTGTTTTGTGGCAGTATTGGCTTTTATCGGTTATCTCAGCATTGATTATATTTTTGCGTTACTTGGCGCAAGCCAAACTTTAATGCCGTACATTCATGATTATATGGCGGTGTGGTTTATTGGTAGTGTGATTTTAATTACGCCCATGATAGGCAATGCGGTGCTACGCGCCAGTGGTGATACTAAAACACCAAGCATTATTATGGGCTTTGCTGGCATAGTGAATGCGATTTTAGATCCGATGCTGATTTTTGGTTTTGGCCCAATTCCGGCAATGGGTATCAAAGGGGCCGCCGTTGCGAGCGTGATAGCTTGGAGTTCGGCTGTGGTGCTTATTTTGTATATTTTAATTAGTCAAAAAAAGTTATTGAGTTTAGATGCTGGCCAGCAAACCTTTATGCGTGCCGCGAGAAAAATCCTTAAAATTGGCGTGCCTGCAGCGAGTGCAAATATGCTTACACCAATAGCCATGGCTGTCATGACGGCAATGGTGGCTAAACATGGTGATACCGCGGTGGCAGCATTTGGTGTTGGTAGCCGAATTGAATCGATTGCGTGTTTGGTGGTGCTTGCATTGTCTATGACATTACCGCCGTTTGTGAGCCAAAATTTTGGGGCGGGGAAAATCGAACGGGTTGAAGAAGCGTATAAAACCGCATTAAAATTTATTTTGGGCTGGCAGTTAGGTATTTATTTGGTGCTAGTAGCGAGCTCTTACTGGTTAAGCCGTGCGTTTGCGTCAGACCCACATGTTATTGAAGTGATTCAGCTTTTTATGTGGATCTTGCCACTTGGGTACGGCATTCAAGGAATTATTATTTTATCAAACTCCTCGTTTAATGCCTTACACTTACCGATGAATGCTTTGCTGTTGAGCATAGTTCGACTCTTTATTTTCTATTTACCTTTTGCGTATTTAGGTAATGTAATTGCTGGCTTAGAAGGGTTGTTTATTGGTGCGGTAATCGGCAATGTGTTTACCGCAGCGATTGCGTATTATTGGTTTACTCATTCGTTAGTGAATGTAAGTAAACAAAATAAAAAACAAGAGTGTACAGTATGAGTGATGTCTTTCGTTTGCAGTCTGATTTTCAGCCAAGTGGCGATCAACCCACTGCAATCAAACAGCTTTGTGAGGGGTTAGACGCGGGGCTTGCCCATCAAACCTTACTGGGTGCCACAGGTACGGGTAAAACATTCACCATGGCCAATATTATTCATAATTTGAATCGGCCCACCATTATTATGGCGCACAACAAAACCTTAGCGGCGCAGCTTTATGGTGAAATGAAGGAATTTTTTCCTGACAACTGTGTTGAATATTTTGTTTCTTATTATGACTATTATCAGCCAGAAGCCTATGTTGTCGCGAGCGATACCTTTATTGAAAAAGATGCTTCGATAAACGAGCACATTGAGCAAATGCGTTTGTCGGCCACCAAAGCCTTGCTTGAGCGCAGAGACGTTATTATTGTGGCATCGGTGTCGGCCATTTATGGTTTGGGTGACCCTGATTCATATATGAAAATGATGCTGTTGCTCAAAGTGGGCGAAAAGGTTGATCAGCGCGATATGCTGCGGCGTTTATCTGAATTGCAATATACCCGTAATGATATCGATTTTCAGCGTGCGACTTATCGAGTACGCGGTGAAGTGGTCGATATTTTTCCGGCTGAATCTGAAACCTATGCGATTCGGGTAGAGATGTTTGATGATGAAATTGAGCGACTGAGCATTTTTGACCCTCTGACTGGTGCGGTTGAAAAGCATATAGTTCGGGCGACTATTTATCCTAAATCTCATTACGTTACCCCGCGAGAAACTATTTTAAAAGCGACTGAAGAAATTAAAGCAGAGCTGAAACAACACCGTGAATTTTTACTCAAACACAATAAATTAGTGGAAGAACAACGGGTAGCGCAGCGCACTCAATATGATATTGAGATGATGGTGGAGCTTGGTTATTGCTCTGGGGTTGAAAACTACAGCCGTTATTTATCGGGTCGAGCTCCTGGCGAGCCACCGCCAACCTTGTTAGATTATTTGCCTGACGATAGTTTAATGATTATCGATGAATCTCATGTCACTGTATCGCAAATTGGTGCCATGTATAAAGGCGATCGCAGTCGTAAAGAAAACTTAGTTGAATATGGTTTTCGGATGCCATCAGCGATGGATAATCGCCCACTTAAATTTGATGAATTTGAAGCCATTGCGCCGCAAACCATTTATGTATCGGCCACCCCTGGCGAATATGAGATTACGCGTTCGTGCGGTGAAGTCGCCGAGCAAGTTATTCGACCAACTGGCTTACTTGATCCTGAAATTGAAGTGCGACCGGTTGCGACCCAAGTCGATGATTTACTTTCTGAAATTTATAAACGGGTTGAATTAAAAGAGCGGGTTTTAGTGACGACGCTAACAAAACGAATGTCAGAAGATTTAACTGATTATTTGGCAGATCATGGCGTTAAAGTGCGTTATTTGCACTCAGATATCGATACCGTTGAGCGCATTGAGATTATTCGTGATTTACGATTGGGCGTATTTGATGTTTTAGTTGGTATTAACTTGCTGCGCGAAGGCCTTGATATGCCTGAAGTATCATTAGTCGCTATATTGGACGCTGATAAAGAAGGTTTTTTACGCTCAACTCGCTCGTTAATTCAAACCATTGGCCGTGCTGCGCGCCATCTAAGCGGTCGGGCAATTTTGTACGGCGATAAAATCACAAAATCAATGGCTGCTGCGATTGAGGAAACCGAGCGACGACGTGAAATTCAGCATGCTTATAATATAAAACATGGCAAAGTGCCCATGGCGTTACAGAAAAAAGTAACGGATATTATGGACGTGGGCACAACGGTTACTTCGGAGCAAATGACGGCGGTTAATGATGCAAGTTATGCTGTCTTGTCAGCAGGCCAAATCGCTGAAAAAATTAAGAAATTAGAAAGCAAAATGATGCAACATGCTCGTGAGTTAGAGTTTGAAAAAGCCGCTCAAGTACGAGATCAAATCCAACACTTACAACATAGTTTAATTAATGCCTAATTTAGATTTTACCCCACTCATTACTGCTCTTAAAGCAGCGCCAATTGCAAACAAAGAGCTTGCTCGTGTCTTTCATGGCCGAGGCCACTCGTTTGCAACCCTTGAACACTTAAACTTAGATTTTTATCCCCCTTATTTGTTTTTAGTGGGTTATGAACCGTTAGCTGAGCAAGATTTAGAAGCTTTAACCAGCCAAATTACCAAGGTGATTGCCAGTGATTGGCCAAGTGAAATTGATGGGCTTATTTATCAAGACCGTTCAGTTCAGCCAGTGCAGTCACAGGTATTAATTGGCACTGATCCGGGCTCATTTGTGATCCAAGAGCTGGGTATTCAGTACCACGTTGAATTAACACGCAGCCAAAATACCGGGATTTTTCCTGATATGAGAGTGGGGCGTGAGTTTGTAATGCGCCATGCTCGTGATGCCAAAGTATTAAATTTGTTTTCATATACCTGTGGATTTTCGCTTGCTGCCATGCAAGGAGGTGCTTACACCGTTGTTAATATGGATATGAATAAAGGCGTATTAAAAGTCGGGCAAAATAACCACCGTTTAAATCAGTTTGATAAAAACGTCAGTTACTTTCCGCACGATATTTTAAAATCGTTTGGTAAGTTAAAAAAACTCGCGCCATTTGATTTGCTTATTATAGATCCACCTAGTTTTCAAAAAGGCAGCTTTGTTTTAACCAAAGATTATCAAAAGATTATTCGTCGCTTGCCTGAGTTGATGGCCCCGGACAGTGTTGTATTACTGTGTGCTAATAGCCCAGAATTAAGTGAACCTGCGTTTAAAGCCTTAATTGCAGCGCACTGTGATAATCAACTCATTTTTATTGAGCGCTTAGCTGCTGCCCCTGGGTTTATTGAAGTAGATAGCGACCGTAGTTTAAAAGCGTTGGTATATAAAAAAGTGTAAAAAATCGTCTGTAATATTACAGACGATTAATTTCATCTTTTAATGAGTAGTTTTTATCTGTCACTATGGTCTCAAGTGCTGCAACGCGGCGTTTGAGATCGGTGATTGTTTGTTGTAATTCTTGCGCTTGTGCGTCACTCGACAGGTTATGTTTAAGCGTTTTTTCTTTAAATTCAAGGTGCTTTTTATACATATCGTACATCACACCAAATCCTACCGAAATAAATACAATTAATACCACCATGGTTGTACCTGTCATGTTTGTTCTCCGTTCATTTTTATGATTATCTGAGTATGGGTTAATCTGCATTATCTGTAATAATTAGGGCCTCGCCAAGTGACAAACGTCATCGATTTAATTATGCGGTACACGCAGGATATGCTGCTAAGGTACTTTGTGCAATGTCAGCTAGTTGCTGCTGTGTTATCTCATCAATTGCCACTGTTGTTAACGGTTCGAGCGTAACTTGCTGATCTGCGCTAATAATGTAATAAAACACCAAAGCAGTTAAGAAGCTGCCTAATAACTGCGCATGGTTGCCATCGGGTCGATAGAGTTGTAGCTGAGGATATTGGCTCAGTGCTTCATTCCATGCCAAACCGATAGGAGCGATGCAGCTTGAATTCTGCTGGGTGATCCGCTGATGCAACTGGTGTACGCGGGTGCCTTCTTCAGGGTTGCCTTGTTGGGCATGCTCTGGAAATAAAATTGGCGTAGCACTGATGTTTTTAACTTGTTCAATCCAATGTAAAGCACCATCTATGGGGTAGTCCACTGTACCTGATACGGAATATTTTTGTGCTTGTAAGATGACATGAGTCCAAGGCTGTTGCTGTATTAACTGATTACTTTCTGGGTCGGTGACTCTTTCATCTAAGAAAAGAGCCTTACTTGCACGAGTGTAACTAACCGTTTTTTGAGGGTAATTGGTCGTGATCAACGCGCTAATGAGGCCGCCTAAATCATTTGAGGCAACATGACTATTACCAAATAGCAAAATAAAATAATTGTTTTCGCTGCTGTTATCTGTGATGGGCGTATTGGAAACGGGCGGTACATTAATAATAGGGGGAGCAGTTGCTTTATCTTGGTTATTGCAGCCCATGAGCAATAAGCTTATGAGCATAAAAGTATGCTTAATCATGTGGTTTCTCCGTCTTTGAGCAGATCACCATACTTAATTTGGTACAAAAAAGAAACCCTGCAAAAGCAGGGCTGATTTTAGCGTTTGATTAAGCTTCGTATGGCAGAGGGTCAACCACATCATTAAGGCGAAATGCTTCTAAACGCTCTTGGCAGGCTCCACATTTTCCACAGGCTTTTTCACGGCCGTTATAACAGGTCCATGTATGGCTGTAATCTAATCCCATTTTTAAACCATCGGTTAAAATATCAATTTTAGTATTATTTAAATATGGGCTGACGATTTCAACGGCATCGTAGTTAGCAATTTTGCACACGTCACTCATTTTTTGCACAAATTCTGGGCGACAATCTGGATAAATTGCGTGATCACCTGAATGGGCACCATAATAGACTTGGCTTGCTTTTAAAGAAACAGCGTAACCGACCGCTAACGATAATAAAATCATGTTTCGGTTAGGCACTATGGTACTTTTCATGCTTTCTTCTTGATAATGTCCTTCTGGCACATCAATATCATCAGTAAGCGAAGAGCCACCAATTAATTGATTAATAGCAGAAATATCAACAATTTTATGAGGAACATTCAGAGCCTGACAGACCTGCGCCGCAACTTTTAATTCTTTAACATGACGCTGGCCATAATCAAATGATAGCGCATAGACCTCATGGCCTTCGGAAATGGCTTTGTTAAGCACGGTGAAAGAATCCATTCCTCCGGAATAAATTACAACAACTTTTTGCGGCATATTTGTCTCGCTCTCAGTATAATAGAGGTTTTTGTCAGGGCGCGATATACTACACGTTAGCTGACAAAATAACAATTTTAGTGCTTTATTTTGTTTTATTGACGCAGGATTGTTATCTGCTCCATAGCGTTTAAATTAATAGGAAATCTTTTTTGTATAAAATTAATGAGATATTTGAAACCATCCAAGGTGAAGCCAGCTTTACTGGGATGCCGTCTATTTTTGTGCGTTTACAAGGCTGTCCAGTCGGTTGTGCTTGGTGCGATACCAAGCAAACTTGGGAAACCTCAGATACTTATAAAGTTGATTTACAAAAAACGGTAGAGAAAAAGGCCGACTCAGAGCTGTGGGCTGATGTTACTGTAGCGCAACTGTTGGCTTTATTTGTTGAAAAAGGATATCAGGCGAAGCATATCGTGATCACCGGTGGTGAGCCTTGTATGTATGATTTAGTGCCTTTATGTGAAGGTTTACATGCAGCAGGTTATGGCACTCAGGTTGAAACCAGTGGCACATTTGAAATTAAAGTGCCTGCTGAAACCTGGGTGACGGTGTCGCCAAAAATTAATATGCGTGGTGGTTATGCGGTATTAAAAAGCGCAATGCAACGCGCAAATGAAATTAAACATCCAATTGCAATGCAGCGCCATGTAGATGAGCTTGAGCAATTAATGGCTGAATGTGGTGTCACACCAAAATTGATTTATCTGCAACCAATTAGCCAAAAAGCGAAAGCAACACAATTGGCGATTGAAGTCTGTAAAGCTAAAAACTGGCGGTTATCGGTACAGGTGCATAAGTATTTAGGTATTAATTAACTTGTTTATGTGTGCTTAAAAATAAAAAAACGCTCATTTGAGCGTTTTTTATTATTGAATAAAACCGTATGCAGCTATTTGGAGTCGTGACTGTGCGCTTCTTTTTCTTCGGCTAGCTCATCTTTTAACTTTCTGATTTTTAACCCTAACTCTTGACCGCGATGGCGTGAATAGTAGGTGCAACCAACAAACATAGCGCTGGCAAAAAGCAGTTCGAGCAATACGAATAACCGTTCTTCTGGGCTGACCCATAGCAGGGTAAAACCGTGAATAAAATAAATCATTACAATGAAATTAGCCCACGCATAGGTATAGGTTTTATCTTCAATAATGCCTTTGAGTGGCAGCAATAAAGGCAAAATATAGACTAGGAAAATAAAGCCATTGCTGTGAGCGTCCCGAGGTGAAAACATGAACATCCATAACGGCATTAAAATCAACAGGCCAATGTAACCAAAGAGGGCAAGGCGCTGAAATTTTTTGGTAATACTTTTCTTTTCTATCATGATTTAGAGTAACTTTTTAGTGAGTGTGGCTAAACGTTTACCAACAGCGTGGCAAATTTTAATTTCGTGTTGGCTCAGTGTATTACTGTTATTAAGCCCTGCAACGTGAGTAGCTCCATACGGTGTGCCACCACTTTGTGTGCTGGCAAGCTCTGGGACATCGTAAGGGACGCCCAGTAACATCATGCCATGATGTAATAAAGGCAGCGCAAGGCCTAATAGGGTTGTTTCATTACCGCCATGCATGCTTGAGCTGGCACTAAATACACAAGCTGGTTTATCAATCAATAGACCTTTGAGCCAAATATCACTGGTAGTTTCCCAAAACAGTTTTGCTTGTGCTGCCATCATGCCAAAACGGGTGGGTGTACCAAACGCTAAAGCGCTGCAATGAATTAAATCATCTTTTGTCACCACAATATCTTGCGGTTGCTGCGCACTAAAGGTCCGTAATTTAACTTCCATCCCATGTTGTTCAATTGCATCCGCAATTTCATAGGCTAGATTTCTTACAGAACCATTGCTTGAATGATAAAGTACTAAAATATAAGCCATTAAAATAACACTAATACACTTTCGGGTGGGCGTCCAACAGCAGCTTTCTCACCGTGGACAACAATAGGGCGCTCAATTAATTTAGGGTATTGATGCATTGCTGCAATGAGTGCCTCTTCATTGCTTTCATCTTTAAGACCAAGCTCTTTATAAAGATCTTCTTTGGTGCGCATTAGTTGGCGGGCAGAATCATACCCGAGTTGCGCGATGATTGTTTTTAAGGTCTCGATACTTGGCGGGGTGGCTAAATACTCGATGATTTCAGCCTGAATTTGGTGTTCACCTAATAACGATAATGTTTCTCTTGATTTTGAACAACGAGGATTATGATAAATTTTAATCGACATATTGGCACCCTTTTAACAATTTTGGCTATTGTAGGCAAAGCCGAGCAAGACTTAAAGCCTTGCTAGGTCTTTTTGCATTTGGCGATATTGTTTTAACAATGCTTTTAAGCGCTGTTGTTTAATATCTTCGTTCGATTCAACAAAATTGAGCGCTTTTTGAATTTCGTCAGACGCTTGTTGATAGCCACCATTACTGGCCATGATGCTGGCAAGTGTTTCGTGATACGCCGCTTTTTTCTCTTGGCGTTTGTAACAATCAGCCAATAATTGTTTTGCTAAGCTGTGGTTCGGTTTTTCTAGCAGAAAGTTTTTTAGCAATGACTCTGCTTCGTCGAGTTGTTTTGCGCTCATTGCAGCATTGGCCAAATTAAGAGTAATGACCTGATTATTTGGTTTTACTTCGTGATGCGGGATCAGCATTTTAACTGCTTCAGCGGCTTTATCTTGCGCTAATAACAAATCGGTTTTGGTATCAAGATAAAAAGGGTTATTGCTATCGTCGGCTAATAGGTCGCTTAATAAGGTTTGAGCTTCTTCAAATTGTTTTAAGTCGACTAATGCCAGCGCTAAACCGTATTGTAGAGCGCGTTTATCTATTGAGATTGATTTTTTTAACTCGCTGCGAAAAAAAAGTTCGGCATTTTCTGTTTTGTCGGCAAAGCGGGCGATAACACGGCTTTTAGCCAATAAAAAATCTAGGCTCGAAGGGACATGTTTGACTGGGAATTGCTCTGCGCGCAGCCGTACATCTGAAACACGGCTATCAGGTAACGGATGGGTAAGTAAAAATACCGGTGGTTTTTGTTTAAAACGTAACTGTGCTGAGAGTTTGCCTAAAAACTCACTCGATGAGCGCGGGTCAAATCCTGCGTTATTCATAATTGTCATGCCAATACGATCGGCTTCTTGCTCTGCACCACGGCTATGGCTCATTTGACTTAAAGCAGATTGGGTTTGGTTAGCTGAAATAATGGCCATGCCAGCATCGGGTGCCACTATGGTTGCTAAAATACCCGCTATCATACCTGCAATACTGAGGGGAGCATTTTCTTGTTGTGCTTGAATTCGACGCGCAAGGTGGCGCTGTGTGACGTGGGCAATTTCGTGGCCAAGTACAGATGCAAACTGATTTTCGTCATCAGCATTTAAAATCAGACCTGTGTGAACACCTACATGACCGCCGTAAAATGCAAACGCATTAATATCTGAATTACGAAGCCAAAAAAATTTAAATGGAAAACGGACATCATTGGCATTAGCAACCAGTTTGTTACCTATGTTGGTGAGGTATTCATCTAAAACAGGGTCATCAAATACTGGTGAGGCACTTTTTACCTTCATCATCATCAATTCTCCCACAGCTTGCTCTTTATCAATTGAAAGTGCACTGACTGCGGATGTGCCTAAGTCTGGTAAATTAAACGACGTTTGTGCCGTAACATAAGGTGAGAATGCGAGATAACTACTTAAAACAACTGCGAGTCTTGTCTTTTTGTTCATTTTATTCCTTGTCAGCAGGACCTGAGCTTATTAAGCGGGCTAATGCCAATTCGTCTTGGTCAACAGTACGCTCTTTTTCACATAAATCGTAAAAATCTTTTATTGAGACGCCTTTAACCTTCACTATGTTCAATTCTTGTTTTAAAAATTCAATTATTTTGTACACAATTTTGTGCGAATAAATCAGTAGGGCTTTATCGGCATCGTCACCCCGTTGAAAATAAAATTGAATGTATTTATGTAACTGATTAATTCTTAATACTAATTTCATAGAATACGGGTCCCAGACTCGAAATTCCATATGTTTATTGTTACTAATGTATTGGTCTATTTCTTTATCTTTGGCATATGGGTAAGCATGGAGCTCAAAACCGCGTTCGGTAAAGGTTTGGTACAGAGCGATACGAGGTTTAGTATCAGACTCAATCATGCCAGCTAAATTGATGGAGCCACCTAATAGTTCTATATTCCAGTTACGTTTATCGATTAGGCGTTTAACGGCGTTATCAAACCCGTGGGTTAAAATTCCTTCAGATTCTGCAAGCGATGATGCCACTAAATGATAAAACGGCGGGAGTTCGCCCCAGTTAAGCTGTTTTTTATACCAATTAATCTCTTTTAAGGTTGGATTTGCGGGTAACTGCGCTTTATTGTTTTGACTTGACATAAAATCTACCTGCACAAAGAAGGTTTTAGCATAATTCATTGTTACTATGAGGTATACGCCCTTAGTTTTAAAAATAGCAAAATTCACCTTGTTTGAATGCTATTTAGGCAAATAATTTCATTTCAGTTTACCAGTTAGGCCGAGCAGGCGTATGATATGACAACGTTATAATTTGATTAAGTAAATATGTTAACGTGTGATTTAAGGGCGTTTGTTTGTCCGCAATTATTTGTTTTGTTTAAATACCAGTTAAAGCAGGTTGATTTTACCAAGCAAAGTATTGAATTTACTCTTTTAGCACAAAGTGATAGCGCCGATATAGAACGTTATTTAACCGCTAATCACTTTGTTTACCAAATTACGCTTACCAATAAACTAAAAACTATTTTTGTTATGGAGCAAGGCCGCCGTGTTTGAATTTGTAAAGTTATGGTACGAAAGGAAATTTTCTGATCCTCATTCAGTAACGTTGTTTTTTGTGAGCATTGCGATTGTGGCTTTGCTGTATTTTGTCGGCTCGCTGATTATTCCTGTGCTGGTGGCCGTTGTCATCGCATTCTTGCTTGAATGGCCGGTGCAAAAAATGACTCAAATTGGCAGCTCGCGATTAACCGCTTCTGCTTTAGTTATGTTGTGTTTTAGCAGTTTAGCGATTGCATCGTTTATTGGCATTGTGCCGGTGCTTTGGCAGCAGTTAGCTAATTTTCTGCAAGAAGCCCCTCATATGCTCGAAAAAGGAAAAGCATATTTATTACAGTTACCGGCTCAATACCCAGAGCTGATTACTTCGATGCAAATTCAAACTTTAGTCGGCGCAGTTGAAAATAAGTTTATTGAATTTGGCCAAATTATTTTATCGAGCTCGCTCACATCACTTAAAGATATTGTAGCGTTATTGATTTATTTGATTTTGGTGCCTTTATTGGTCTTTTTTATGCTCAAAGATAAAAAAGAATTAGTAGGAGGTGTAAGCAGATTACTGCCAGAGCAACGGCGCTTATTGAGCCAGGTGTGGCGTGAAATGCATCAGCAAATTATGAATTATATTCGTGGCAAAGTGATTGAAATTTTAATTGTGGGTGGCGTTTCGTTTATTACTTTTGCGCTATTTGATTTACGTTATGCAGCACTACTTGGCGCGCTGGTTGGTTTTTCAGTATTAATTCCATTTGTTGGCGCTGCGTTAGTGACCATTCCTGTTGCTGCTGTAGCTTTATTTCAGTTTGGCTTAGCACCTGAGTTTTGGTACATCATTATTGCTTACGGCATTATTCAAGCGTTAGACGGTAATGTATTAGTCCCCGTGCTTTTTTCTGAAGCAGTCGATTTAAACCCTGTTTATATAATAGTGGCGGTGTTATTTTTTGGTGGTTTGTGGGGTTTTTGGGGCGTGTTTTTCGCAATACCTTTGGCATCACTGGTGCGTGCATTAATCAATGCTTGGTCGAGTGAACAAGAAAAAGTCGCAGTGGAATAACGCTGTGTCATAAACAGTATCAGGAAAAGCAAAAAGGCACCGAGGTGCCTTTTTTAATGGATTTTTTAGCGTTTTAAAAGCTAGTTAACCAAAACTGAGATTAATTATTGTTGGCTCAATACTGCTAATACCACTTGATGATGGTCTTTAGTTTTAAACTTATCAAACACATGCTTAATCGTGCCATCTTGGCCTACTAAGAAGCTTAAACGGTGAATGCCGTCGTATTCTTTACCCATAAATTTTTTATAGCCCCATACACCAAATGCATCGGCAACAGCATGGTCTTCATCAGATAATAAAGTAAAATTAAGCTCTTTTTTATCGGTGAAATTGGTTAGGCGTTTTACTGGGTCGGGGCTGATTCCAACAATTACAGTATTGTGGGCATCAAAATCCGCTTTATGATCACGTAAGCCTTCAGCTTGAATAGTACAGCCAGGAGTTGAGGCTTTTGGATAAAAATAAACTAATACTTGATGCTGTTTTAATAGCTCAGCCAATGCAACCGAGTTGCCTTGTTGATCTAATAAAGTAAAAGAAGGGGCTGTTTGGCCTGCTGTTAATGTATTCATAATTATTCCTCAGCGGATGCGTCTTAAAATGTGTTCAAGTTGAAACTCATTACACAAGTTTTCGAATTTAAGTTTAAATTCGTCAAACTCAACATCAAAAGGTAAATTAATCTCAAGTTCAGAGCGCATATGCAATGCCCCCTCACAATCGAAGGTATCCGATTTTAGTGAACTGATACTAAGATGATATTGCGCTAATAATTTAGTTACACGACTTAACGTACCGGGCGCATCTACACCTGAATATTCAATGGTATAACCTGCGCTGTATTCACTACTTTGATGACTTGATGTGCGTTTCATCATTGTTAGCAAACCCAGCTCAACGCTTTTAGTTGGTAAGGTATGTTCAATTCGGCTAATGGCAGACATATCGCCAGCAAGTAACATGATAAAGGAAAATTCGTTACCTAATATGGCAATGCGGCTATCGATGATATTGCAATTACAGTCGCTAACTAATTGCGTTAATGCACCAACAATACCTGGGCGATCTTCGCCGATGGCAGTCACAACCAGTTGTTGATTGGAAAATCCAGACATTTATTCCCCCCGATGTTCATTATGGCGGCGAAGCTTAACACAAAGGCCAACAAAATATTAGCCATTCTTGTTTTTGCGCACAGGTAAACGTAACATAGGCGCGTTTTAGCTATCGGGTTATGCACAAATTAGTGTAATCTTACTAACAATAACAATAGGGTCTTAACAAGATCTTAAAAATACACTGAACCATTTAGGCATCGCCGACTCAAAGCTAGGTATTTTTTCACGGCATGCAAAGGAGAATTATTAGTGCAGTATTGGATTCGTAACACTTTGGTGTTGAGTGTCATCGCAGGGCTTTCAGGTTGTAGCGTATTTACAAATGATGCCCATCACGAAAAAAATTATCGTGTTTCAGAGCCGCTAAAAGTTCCAGCGAATCTAACAAAACCATACCAAGATCCTGAATATGCAATGGAGCCTAAGCAGTATCAAAAGGTTTCGGCCCGCGACAGCTTAAAACCACCTGCACAAGCGCTTAATATTGCAAGTGGCAGTTGGGTTGAAGAGGGTGATAAAATTGCGAGGATCTTTTTTGATAAGCCTGATGGTGTTATCGATCTCAAAGCATTTTTATGGCAATCACTACAAGATTTAATTACTGAGTATCAAGCAGCACCTACAGCATCAAATGAAGCAGCAGGTACCCTTGAAACCGATTGGTATGCGTTAACAAAACCAGAAGATGTGTGGTTTTGGCAAACTCAAGATGAAGTCAGCAAACAACGTTTTGCCTTTAATATTGAGCAAAAAGAACATCAGCGTACAGCATCTATGACTGTCACGCTTCTCGATTATCAAAGCAAAAATGAACCCTTAACGGGCGTATTAAAACAACAGCTTGAAGTGGCTGCATTGAATTCGTTTGTGACTCAATACGATTTTAATTATCGCCAGTTTGCGATTAAGCAGCAGCAAGAGCGCGGTTTAATTTCGCTTAATATGGGTTTTGATAATAAAGGTAATGCATCGCTAGTCACAGAACAAGAATACTTATTAGTATTTGAGCGTTTTACCGGTTTGCTTGAAAGTTTGAACTTTGCAATTACTGAGCTTGATGATAAAACTGGGTTAATTGCGGCCACCTACGATAAACCAGACGCCAGCGTTTGGGATTCGATTTGGGGCGATGATTTATCAGAGTTACCGCTTGAAAGTGGCAAATATCAAATCTTAATTGAGAAGTTACAAACAGGTGGTACTAGCTTGACGTGGATGGATGGTGAAGGTGAAACATTAGAGCCAGGAACCATGAACGATTTACAGCAAGCCCTTGTTAAAGTATTACGTAAAAAAGGCGTTGATATTTAATCGTTATTTGAAATAACTCAGCCTCATTTATCCTTTGAATGAGGCATGATAGCCAAAAGAAAAGAGCACGTGCGGCTCTTTTCTTTTGTCTGTTTTAAAGCAGTCATTAATGTGCTCGCTCACCTTAATGTAACAATAAAAAAGGCAAAAACATGCAACAAGAACACGTTGAAGAACATAACCTCTATCACTGGCGCACTTTATTTGCGTTTATTGTCCCATCTTTAATTGGTATTTTTCTATTTATGACGCCCATCCCTTTAGGAGAGGTGTTTACCATTCCAATTGCGGTGCTTGCTAAACAAGTCCAATTATTGGTTGCAAACCACATCACTGCAATTGTCACTGGTGTAATTTGTTTCACTGCAATCAGTGGCTTGCTGGTTAAAATTTTTAAACCTGTATTTATTACTCGCATTGGTTTTTTAAATCACCTTTTTGCGGTGAGTTACGTTTGGGTTGTAACGCGCTTAGTTGGTATGGTATTTGTGGTGATGACCTTTTTTAAAATAGGCCCAGCAGCCGTGTACTCAGACAGTACAGGCCATTTGGTATTGCATGATTTGATGCCTGTTTTGTTTTCTGTCTTTATTTTGGCGGGATTATTATTACCACTGTTACTTAACTTTGGTCTACTTGAACTGGTGGGTACCTTATTAACTAAAGTCATGCGCCCGTTGTTTGGCGTGCCTGGTCGTAGTGCGGTCAATTGTGTAGCATCTTGGCTTGGTGATGGCAGTGTCGGTATTTTGATGACGGCAAAACAGTATGAAGAAAAATTCTTTACCGCCAAAGAAGCGGCTATTATTGGAACTACGTTTTCTGCGGTTTCAATCACGTTCAGTTTAGTTGTAATAGGGCAAGTAAAGTTAGAGCATCTATTTGCCCCATTTTATTTAACTGTGTGTTTAGCGGGTATCGTTGCTGCGCTGATTGTGCCGCGTTTACCACCTCTTAGTTGGAAAAAACATCAGTACATTGATGGCACGGTTCCTGATGGTGATAACGAAGCTTTACCAGAAGGTAAAACCCTTTTTAAGCATGGTTTACATGTTGCATTAACTAAGGCCTATAACGCAAAAGGTTTTAAAGGCACTTTAGATGAAGGCTTGAAAAATGCGTTTGATATGGTGTTTGCGGTATTGCCGGTTGTAATGGCTGTAGGGACATTTGCGTTATTAGTTGCTGAATATACACCAGTTTTCCAGATACTTGGCACACCATTTATCCCATTCCTTGAGTTGTTACAAATACCTGAAGCTGAAAAAGCCGCGCAAACAATCGTGGTGGGTTTTGCCGATATGTTCATTCCATCAATTTTGGCTGCCAACTCGATTGAAAGTGATGTAACACGTTTTATTATTGCTGCGATGAGTGTCACTCAATTGATTTACATGTCAGAAGTAGGGGCGTTATTGCTTGGTAGTAAAATTCCGGTCAATATCCTTGAGTTGTTTGTAATCTTTTTGCTGCGCACGTTGATCACTTTGCCGGTTATTGCATTAATGGCTCATTGGTTGGTATAAGGTTATAGAATGAAAAAAACGAACACGTTTTAGTGTTCGTTTTTTTTTGCCGTTTTTTCTGCATTTTGCCGTTTTTCTTGTTCCGCTAACGACGCTTTTGCTTTTTCGATTGGGTCTTGATTAAATTTAGTGAGGTCAAATTTTGCGCTATAACGCAACAATGCTAAATTCCCCCAAATAAATCCAACCACAATCACGATGATGCCGATAATTTGCCACGTTTGCATGGTCATTTTCTCATTTATTTACAGCTTATTAAGTGTGCGTTAATTCTGAGCAAAAGTCATTATTAAAAAGCGCTGAGTGCAGTGATTAACGCTTTTTGCGCTGGGATTTTCCTGTTACCATTACGGCCGAAGTTGACTGTGTTTTATGTGTGGAGAGATGTTTTGTCTAATGAAAATGTGCTGATTTGGCCCAAGCAATATCCTTTGTTAATAAAGGGCTTGTTAGAGCAAAATGGCGCGCATATTTTAGATGCTTTAGAGCAATGGCCCGTTTGTCAGGAAAGAATTGACGATAAAGGGATTGCACTAACGGTACTTCCACCTTTATTTTATTTGTTGTGGCAAAAGCCTGCAGAGCCGTTTCAAGGTTGCTGCTTTCAACATATTTATGAGTATGATGATGATGAGCAGCGCTATATAGAACAAGTGCTTGCCCATTTAAAAAGCCAATCTATGTCAAATGAGCAGGTAACATTTTTATTGCTCGAACGGTTGCTCAATTATTTGCCGATAAAAAGCCAGTTTATTCAGTACAGTCAATTAAGCTTGGCACGTTTGTGTCATCAGCTTCATGCGTATCAAATTTTGCAATATTCATTGGCCCAAGGATTAGTATTATCACAAGACGATGTAATGTCTCTTTGGCGTGATGAAGAGTTGCATGCTTTACTCGCTCCTTATTTAAAAACAGCGGTTGAGCAAACCCCACAATTGGTGCAAATTTTAACTGAGCGTTTATTGCAAGGTGAAGATTATTTTGGCTTGCTGGTGGCATTACAAGAAGATGACACTGATTTAAATTTACTCGAACAAGCGCTATTGGCTCATATTAAAGATAAATCAGCAAAACAAAGCTTGTGTAAGCGTTTTTTAACCCAAGGTGCGACGGGTTGTGTTGCTGATGAGCAAGGTTGTACAGCCATGATGTGGGCGGCTGAACGCGGCTTTGTTGATATATTAGTGAATAATTTATCTCCAACAACGCTTAAATCTGTTGATAAAGCGGGCAATACTTTGTTGCATTATGCAGTACTTGGGCAAAGTGAATCATGCATAGCGTTACTGTTAAAAAATGGCGTTGATTACACTAAAAAGAATAAAGCTGGGCAAACAGCCTATCAAACTGCTGTAGATCAGGGTTTTAGGTTAGTATTGCGTCAGTTTGAAAAAGATTTTGGTATTAAGGAGCTCAGTGCAAAGCAACAAATTAAACGTATCGATATTGTACATTTACTGCATGCATTGGTTTGTTGGTTGTTACCATTACAATTGTTTTTCTTTTTTAAACCCGATTTTGATTATAAAGTTGAAAGTTCATTCTTTATTGTGATCAGCACATTATTAATGCTGTTTTATGCTGTTAGTCTTAAGCGATGTAATTTATACCCATATATCAAGCATCCTTGGAGCCTATTTTTATTAAGAGTGATGTCATCTATTAGTTTACTCGGTCAAATGTTACTTCTTTTTGTGGTTGTTATCACAATTTTGACTTAGTTTTAGTGCTGTAAATCATTCACAAAAGGTCTGCCGAAATGCAGACCTTTTTTTGTTTGTAGTTAAAACGGTGTGTTAAAGCATAAAAATGAGCAAGATCACTTAAATTGGTTATTAGCGATTTTTCGAAATTTGTGTAACATAGGTTATAAGATATAACTTAAAGTGATATAGAGTTGACCATGCCAAACAATATTCAATTGCAACTAGATAATAACCAAATTTATTTAGATGCAAATGCGACAACTGCCGTATTACCTCAAATTGCAGAAGTCGTGTCTCATGCGATGAAAGTATGTTTTGGTAATCCTTCTAGTTCACATATTACCGGTATTAAAGCCAAGCATTTGATGGAGCAAACACGGCTATTGGCTAAGACGGTAATAGGTGCAAAAACAGGGCAAGTGCTGTTCACATCGGGTGCAACCGAAGGGATCCAAACCGCGATAGTCTCTGCTTTGTTGAGTCAGAAAAATCATAGCATTAAAAAACCAGTATTACTGTATGGTGCAACAGAGCATAAAGCTGTGCCTAATACGTTAAAGCATTGGAATGCAGTGCTTGAAATTAATGCAGAGATTTTGGCCATTCCTGTTAACCCTGACGGTTTGTTGGATTTAACTTTTATTGCAGAGCATGTGCCAAACGCATTAATGATTTGCACTATGGCTGTGAATAATGAAACTGGGGTTTTTCAAGATTTAGAAAAATTAGAACATGCCATTCGAAATAATAATTCAACAGTTGCTTGGATGGTTGACTGTGTTCAAGCGCTCGGTAAAACCTCATTAAAACTAAGTGATACCAGTATTGATTATGCCCCTTTTTCTGGCCATAAGTTATATGCTCCAAAAGGGATTGGCTTTTTATATATCAGAGAAAACAGCGCTTACACGCCTTTTATTGCCGGGGGTGGGCAAGAAAGTGGTATGCGTTCAGGGACCGAAAACTTACCTGGGATCGCGGGGCTTAATTGTTTATTTAATTTATTACTTGATGAACAACAAACTGTGTTTAAATCTTATTCGCAATTGCTTGCTTATCGAGAGCAATTAAGTCAAGTCCTACAGTTTGTTTTTCCTGAAATTGTATTTAATCATGATTTTAATAAGTCAGTACCCACAACAATAAACTTTGCAGTGAAGAATGTATCTAGCAAAGAGATTATGGACTTATTTGATGCCGCAGGCATCAGGGTCAGTGCGGGTTCGGCCTGCAGTTCTGGAGCTTCTCGCAGTTATGTGCTTGATGCCATGAGCGTGCCAAACTGGCAATCAGAAAATGCAATTCGTTTGTCTTTTGGTCCTGCTGCAACCCAAATAGAAATTGATTTGGCATGTAAGCGTATTTCGCAGCTTAAGTCGGTTTTAGCATCGGCTTGTTTGATTGTTTCTGACCGTGAGCCTCTGGGTGATAAAGAAGTTTGTTCACTTGGTCTTAGCCAATTTAGGCATCAAGGCGCGTGTAGCTGGCTGTTTGTAACCGATGAAAAACAAGCCGTGGTTATTGACCCTGTTTTGGAGCTGATGCCTCGTTTAATTAATGTAATTCAAGGCCAAAAGTTAGAACTAGTTGCTGTGCTGGCCTCTCATCAGCACCCTGAACAAGAATCAATGATAGAGCTGTTTTACCAAATGGCGCAGCTTGAGCCTTTAGCTGCAATGAATCATTTAGGTTGGCCAGTGGGTGTGCAATCATTGAGATTAGGGCAGTACGAATTAAGTGCGATAGCAACACCAGGTCACATATCAGATAGTGTGAGCTATCTACTAAAAAATAATGGGGTTACTGAGTTATGTTTTTGTGGCGATTTAATTTTAACGGGTGGGCTTGGTCGAACTAACTTAGAACAAGGCGATGCTGGAATTATGTATCAATCGATACAAGCATTATCAGAGCAAGTAACAGCGAACACGCTAATGTGCTCATCACATGACTATTCGCAAAGTTTTGCAACTGATTGGCAAACTCAAATACGAACAAATCATCTTTTAGAGCAAGTTGTTAATGGTATCATTACGCAAAATGACTTTATTACGCAAAAAGTAAAAATTGATGAAACCCTAGCGCAGCAAAACGAGTATTTTTGTGGGGCGGTATTGAACGTGGCAACCGATCCTTTGATAGAGCAATCATTAGAGGACGCTATTGAGATGGTGTCGGATAACGTTGCGGTCCTGATTGATATTCGAGAGTCTTATGAACATAATGCTTCGCTTCCACAAAAGATGTTTGGCATTAATGCTTCACAAGTCATTAATATTCCGCTCAATCGTATATCGGATGCGATTTGGCAAGGTAAACTGTCTAAAAACCAATCATATGTATTGTTATGCCGCAGTGGTAATCGTTCAAGGCAAGCATGCCTGAATTTAAAACAGTTAGGCTTTGAGCATGTCTTTAACATTAAAGGTGGAATGGCACTGGCTTAAATATTTTTAAAAATTAAACAAAAAAGCCATCATCCGATGGCTTTTTTGTTATGAACAATCACATGTTTATTCTAAAGCGCCAGTGCTATCACGGATCACAAGTTCAGGTGTAAACATTTTGCGTAACTCTTTTGGCTTGTTACGTGTACCTCGTGTTTTGGTAAATAATAACTGAGCTGCGTGCTGTGCAATCGTCTCAATTGATTGATGTGCAGTCGTTAGTTTTGGCCAAGTTTGGCGAGAGAAGGGGTTATCTTCAAACCCAGCAATCGAAAGTTGCTGAGGGATTTTTATTGTCATGAGCCGTGCCGCGAAAAGGGCACCAGCCGCAATTTCATCATTACAGGCAAAAATAGCGGTGACTGACTTATTCTCGCTTAATAAGGCTTTGGCATTATTAACACCAGACTCAAATGAGTAGTGACCATCGATGATTAAGGCATCATCAATGTTGATGTTATTGCTCGATAATGCCTCTTTATAGCCAGCAAGGCGTTCAAGAGTTGATTTATGTTCTTTATCACCAGATAAAAAAGCTATATTGCGATGGCCAAGTCCAATTAAATGCTCGGTGATAGCAAACGAAGCATCTCGGTCATTAACAAAAATACAGTCAGTTTGGGTCTCTTCGGTTTGGCGACCAGATAAAACTCGAACGTAGTTCACCTCGAGTTTATCTAGCGCTTCAATAACATCTTCACGTTCAGACAGTGGAGGCGTTAAAATCAGCCCAGAAATACGAGCACGAGTCACCATGGTAGTTAACTCTTCGAGCATATTTTCATCTTTACCAGAGCAAGGGTGAATAAGTAATTCATATCCTTCATCTTTACAGCGCGATAAAATACCTTTTTGCATGTCAAGGACATAATAGGCGTTTGGATTATCGTACACTAAGCCAACAGTAAAAGACTTTGTACCAGCCAAGCTACGTGCAGCAAGGTTAGGTTGGTATTTTAATTCGTTAACCGCTTTCATTACCTCATCATAGGTTTTTTTGCGTACTGATGGTTCGTTGTTCATCACACGTGAAACGGTTTTCATTGATACGCCAGCTAGTTTTGCGACGTCATTAATCGTTACTTTCATATTGTTATTCTATATTCGAATACAGCGTAAAATATCAGACCGGATCATTACAAAAACAGACCCTGTCGCGACCCCTTTAACTCATGTGAGCTTGATGTTTAACTTTTTTATTTACATCAATCGAATTGATTTAACCTAGTCTATCTAACTTCTGACTAAGATAGCAGAAAATATTTCATAATTAGCGATGACAACGGTGTCAAATATTTCTTTTGGAGTGTTGACAGCGTTGTCATTTTTACTTATTGTTAACTTCTATCAAATAAAGTCATTCTAATAAATAGGATTGACTTGTAGTTAAGTAGTTAATTTTACCTTGGGGTAGAGCTAACTTTTTGAGGAATTAATATGAGTAACCGTACTGCATTGCCTAGTTGGCAATCATTGCAATTGTTAGCAAAAAACATTCAAGGTGTTCATCTAAAACAGCTTTTTTCAGATGATGCTGAACGTTTTGAGCGCTACTCAATTGCAATCGATGGATTACTTTTTGATTACTCTAAAAATTTAATTACACCTGAAATTCACGAGCAATTATTAGCATTAGCCAAAGACGTTAATTTAATCGAATGGCGCGAAAAAATGTTTCGTGGCGAAAGAATTAATTTTACCGAAAATCGTTCAGTATTACACACGGCATTGCGCCAGCGCGCAGACAACCCTTTTATGCTTGATGGCGAGAATATTAATCAAGCGGTACATACTGAATTAAAAAAAATGAGCGTATTTGTTGAACAAGTACGTTCAGGTGCATGGTTAGGTTATGATAATCAAGCGATCACTGATGTGGTGAGTATCGGAGTTGGTGGTTCAAACCTTGGCCCACAAATGGCCACGGAAGCGCTCAAGCCTTATGCAGATGACAGATTAAACGTGCATTATGTCTCTAATGCTGATGGTGTTCAAATTCATCAAGTATTAGCAAGGTTAAATCCGGCAACAACATTGTTTGTGGTTTCTTCAAAAACCTTTACTACATCAGAAACAATGACCAATGCACGCACCGCATTAGCGTGGCTAAATGCTGCGACAGATGTTGAAGGCGCAGTAGCAAAACATTTTGTAGCTGTTAGCTCAAACCTCACTAAAACCGCTGAGTTTGGCATTGATAGTGCCAATGTTTTTGCTATGTGGGATTGGGTAGGAGGACGTTTTTCGCTTTGGTCTGCCATCGGTTTACCGATTGCACTGTATTTGGGTTTTGATACGTTTACTGAATTGTTAGCTGGGGCTGCTGATGCGGATGAGCACTTTTTTAATACCGAGCTAAGCCAAAATATCCCTGTGATTATGGCGCTTTTGAGTGTATGGAATACCTCGTTTTTAGGCGCAAAAGCGCAAGCAATTTTACCTTATGATCAAACTATGCATATGTTGCCTGCGTATTTACAACAAGCAGAAATGGAAAGTAATGGAAAATCAGTTACGTTTGCAGGTGACTCGGTTGATTATACGACCGTGCCATTAATTTGGGGGATGACAGGTATAAACGGGCAGCATGCTTTTTACCAGTATCTGCATCAAGGTACCACAATTGTACCTGCTGATTTTATTGGCTCAATTGAGCCAAGCGTTGCGGTTGGTCATCATCATCAAGTATTAATGTCGAATTTCTTTGCTCAGACCCAAGCATTAATGAATGGTGTAGATGCAAATGAAGTGCGTGCAGCGCTCGGTAAAAAAGGGCTTAGCGATACAGAAATAGAACAGTTAGTAGCACATAAAGTTCATCAAGGTAATCGACCAACAACGTCTATTATCTTAGATAAAATTGATGCCAGAGGCCTTGGTCGTTTAATCGCATTTTATGAACATAAAATATTTTGCCAAGGTATCTTGCTTGAAATTTGTTCATTTGATCAATGGGGCGTTGAGCTTGGCAAGGGGCTTGCGAGTAATATTGAAGCCGAGCTTGCGACTAATAATATTGTTTTAGGTCATGATAGCTCGACTAACGGCCTAGTTAATTATTTTAAACAAAAACGTACAATCTAGAATTTAGTTAATCACAGTTGTGATTAATGATGAGTAGCGCTGGCGGCTCGAAGATTATCGGGGTTCAACTCTGTGATCTTCGAGAGCCATTTTACTCAACCATATACCTTTGAACGGGTAGCGCTGAGTACTTTGGACCTGTAATTTTGTGAGAGGAGTTGCAGTGTCCCAAGGCTCATTATCTGCCTTAACTGGTAAAAGAACCTTTGAACGGGTAAGCGTGGGTGTCCTAGAGCCTTGCAATTTGTGAGAGGGTTGCAGGCTCTTAACCCCTTATCTTGCAAAAAACTGAATTAAAGCAAGATGTTTTAATTGCCTCCTTAGTGTGCTTCGGGCATATTTATCATCTGTAAAATTAAACTTGCATACGAATTCATTAAAAAAGCTTTTAAATAATCTGCAATTCATTAAAGCAATTGCCAATTAAACGATACTATTATCCTCAGCACGACAGTAAGAAGTGCCCAGACTTAGAGCTCTCGCTCCTAATAAAAGAGAATTAATTATGCTAAACCCATTTGATATTATTATTTTTGGTGGTGGTGGTGATTTATCACTACGTAAACTCCTACCGGCATGGTATCGCGCTTATCAAGAAGGTAATTTGCCTGCTGGTAGTCGTATTATGCCAACAGTAAGAGAATTAGCTGATCGAGCCGAATTTATTGAAAAAGTAGACAACGCCTTGCAAGCCCATTTAAGCACTGGCGAATATAACAAAAAAGATTGGGCTGTATTTGCAGAGTTTATTCATCCGATAGCGATTAATGTTACAGAGATTGATGAAAACTGGACTTTATTAAAAGAACGTCTTGAAGCCGAAGCCTCAGATCGTTCGCGGGTGTTTTATTTATCTTTACCGCCAGCTGTTTACGGTCGTTGTTGTGAGTTGTTGTCGCAGATGGAGCTTATTACTGAAACTTCGCGTGTCGTGGTGGAAAAGCCAATCGGTTACTGCGGTGCTTCTGCTGAAGAAATTAACTCTCAAGTGGCTCTGTATTTTAAAGAAGAGCAAATTTTCCGTATTGACCATTATTTAGGTAAAGAGACAGTACAAAATTTAATGGCATTGCGTTTTTCGAACGTATTGTTTGAGAATTTATGGGATGCTAAAACGATTGATAATATTCAAATTAGTATTTCAGAAACCGTTGGTTTAGAAACTCGTGCTGGTTTTTATGACAAAGCAGGTGCACTGCGAGACATGGTGCAAAACCACTTATTACAACTTTTATGTTTAGTTGCGATGGAATCGCCGCATAAATTGAATGCGAATAGTATTCGAGCTGAAAAATTAAAAGTACTTGAAGCGCTACGCCCTATAGTAGGTAAAGAAGTTAAAGAGAACATTGTGCGTGGGCAATATGTACCTGGAACAATGAATGGTAAAGTGGTACCTGGTTATTTAGAAGAATTAGGTGATAACTCCACCACAGAAACCTTTGTTGCTATTCGCGCTCACATTGATAACTGGCGTTGGGCAGGTGTGCCATTTTATTTAAGAACGGGCAAGCGTTTGAAAAAGCGTTGCGCTGAGATTGTGGTTGAATATAAATCGGTTTCACATAATGTTTATGAGCAAAATGTCGGTCCAATTCAACCTAATCGTCTGGTGATCCAAATTCAACCAGAAGAAAGTATTCAACTAACTTTGATGTCAAAACGTCTTGATAGTCTAGAAATGCAACTTGAACCTGTAACGTTAAACATCGAATTAGCGGAAGATTATAATAATAACTATCAAGGTGATGCTTATAAGCGTTTAATGCTTGATGCAGCAGCCAATAATCCTGCGTTATTTATTCATCGTGACGAAGTTCGTCAAGCGTGGAAGTGGATTGATCCTATTGTTGAACAATGGCAAAAATCAGGTGTTCCAGCGCTTTATCGAGCTGGTTCTTGGGGCCCAATTGATGCTGATGAGTTATTAGCTGAGCGAAATCATACTTGGTACAACGCAGGAGATAATGTTTAAGATGGCGATTGTTGAGAAGTTTTTTGATTCCAAAGAAGCGCTTAATGCAGAATTATCGGCCTCATTAGAAAAATCGTTGGTGGCAGGTATTGAAGCTGATGGTCGCGCAACATTATTAGTATCTGGTGGTTCATCACCAGCACCGGCATACAAACATTTATCTGGTTTAGCATTGCCTTGGCATGATATTGATGTGGCTATGGTTGATGAACGATGGGTTGATGCGACTCATGAGAAAAGTAATGAAGTATTTATTAAAGAGACTTTATTACAAGGTTATGCCAAAGAAGCGAATTTCATTACGATGAAAAATAGTGCTTTGTCAGCTGTGCAGGGAACAGCGCAGTGCGAAGCTGAATATCAAAAGTTAAAGCAGCCATTTGATGTAACTATTTTAGGTATGGGGCCAGATGGCCATACTGCGTCACTTTTTCCACATGCTGATGGTTTAGCGCATGGTTTAACTACCAAGGAATTAGTGTGTGCCATAAATGCAATGCAAAGTGAAGTAACAGGTGATATTACCGAGCGTATGACTTTGAGTTTAAATGGTATTTTAAATTCAAAAGTGATTAAACTGTTGATTAGTGGTCAAGAAAAATTAGATGTGTACATGAAGGCAAAAGAAAAAGCTGATATCGACGCAACACCAGTTAGTGCGGTATTACATCAAGATAACGTATTAGTTGAGGTATATTGGGCACCTTAGGGTGTAAAAAGCATTTTAAATCAAACAGCTTTTTAACTTGATATCACAATAAAGGTATCACTTTAGTTGTTTGTACTAAATGTTAAAAATAACCCTCGAATGAGTCGGGGGTTAGCATCAATAATGGGCATCTTAAGGTGCCTTTATCCAAAATTTAAAAATTATAATTTGTGAGTTTATAATGCAAACTCACTTTTTTATTGTACCCAACAATCAGTTTTTAAGGTCTATAGCTGTATCTTAGAAAATCACTTAAATTTCAGTTAATTCTATTAATACAAGCCAAACTCAAAATTTAACTCGCCTTAGCCAGCAATAGCATACTGAGTGAGTTGGATAATCAAAAGAACAGTGCCAGCATTTTAAAATACAAATAGTTGAATTTATCTTTAGGATTAATCTGTTTAATACTAGATTTTCAGCAAAGTAATAGTTAGAATACATAAATGACAGCGCTGTCATTTATGTATTCTAACTATTACTTTGCAAATAACTCCTGCCCGAATTATTTGTTGCTGTGATAGTGTATTGATTTTCCCCCTTTGAATCTAATTACTGCGCTATTTATTTCTTTTTTAAGTCGAATAAGCTTTTAAGGCTTATTTGACTTAAAAATCAATATCAGGTCGAGCTGGTCACTCCAGTTTAACTTATTCAAAGTGTAAAGTTCTATCCTGTTGTTTTAAATCAATATTTTATTTTTATTTAAGCTTGTTCATATTTTATTACATTTTAGTGACTATGTTTCTCATCGCTTTCGGCTTTACATCATGATGCATCGATAGGTAAGATAAAGTTTAGCAAAGGAGCGAAATGCTCTTTGCGGGCTTTTTTGTGCTTATTTTGTTAATTCAAAGTATTTTTTCGTTTAAATTAAGTGGAAAAATTGTACAAAGTACACAAAAAAAATGTAGCGAAGTTGTAATTTTGCGTGTATGGTTTGTTACTAGATGACAGCGTTGTCATCATCACTGGGCAGAAGTGATTTAAAAAACCAACAAAATTGATTCAAGGGGAATCCTGTGTTAGCTAAAAATTTTAAAAAAAGCTTACTAGCAGTTAACATCGGTCTAATTATGACCGCTGGCTTGACTGGTACTGTTTATGCTGCAGATGAAGTTAAAGTTAAAGAAGACGTTGAAGTAATCGAAGTACGTGGTATTCGTCGTTCACTTGAAGCTTCAATGAATACAAAACGTTTTGCAAATGCTGTTGTTGATGCAGTGTCAGCAGAAGACATTGGTAAGTTTCCAGATAACAATGTTGCTGAAGCATTAGGCCGCGTTCCAGGTGTTACAGTATCTCGTCAATTCGGTGAAGGCTCTTCAGTATCAATTCGTGGTGCTTCTAACTCACTAACGTTAACGACTTTAAATGGTCAAAACGTAGCCTCAGCTGGTTGGTATTCACAACAAGCAATCGATCGTACATTTAACTATTCTATGTTGCCACCTGAGTTAATTGCAGGCATGGATGTTTATAAATCTTCACAAGCTGACCTTCTTGAAGGTGGTGTGGGTGGTACTGTTGTTGTTAAAACGCGCAAGCCTTTAGATTTAGATGCTTTAACTGTGTTTGGTTCAGCTAAAGCTACAAAATCTTCAATTGGTGATGAGACTGATCCTGCTTTATCTGCATTAGTTAGTTGGAAAAATGATACTGAAAACTTTGGTATTTTAGGCTCGATTGCTCGTTCTGATTATTCTTTAGAACGCCGCGGTGTTGAAGCGCTTCCTAACTGGGGTGGTCGTATCGCACCTACAGCATTTGTTCAAGAACGAGAACGAACAGCTGTTGATTTTGTTTTGCAATATGCTCCAACTGAAAATCTAGATTTTGGCCTACATTATATGAACCTTGAATTAGGTGCTGATGGTGTTAACAATCAAGTTTGGGTACCGCAAAATTTATCTGATGCATGTGAAAAAAATGCTGATGGTGTTGAAATTAAATGTACTACAGATCAAGCTTGGGTTACTGAGAATGGTTTAGGTGGTAATGGTTATTACGATGTGCGTCCTCGTAATGCGACTATGGAAACTGAACTTTTTGCATTTGATTTTAAATTCCAAGGTGATGGTTTTAAAGTTGAAGGTCAAATCGGTACGTCTGAAGCCACTGGTGGTACTAATTTTGAAACGAATGTTGCATACATCTCAGGTGTGGGTGGTGCTGTAGGTACTATCGATGCAACTGGTAATGTCATTGATTTAGACCTAGTTGATAAGTCTTTCCCACTTCCATCTGCGGGCGAATATGTTGGTTGGGAAGGTTTACAACCAAACTCAATCGTTAACGAGCCACGTACAGACGAAGAAACATATGCACAAATTGATCTAGAATTTGATACTGATTTTGGTTTAATTACGTCAATTAAAACGGGTGCTCGTTGGTCTGATCATGATGTTGTTCGTGACCAAAATCGTCCAATCCTAAAAGGATTTGATGGCGACGCACAAGCTGCGCTAGTGGATTCTTCTCGTTTTGTGAATGGCACAATTGCTGCGGGTATGGATAATACATCAATCCCTAAAGCTGATGGCGGAGCAATGGTTGCTTACTCTAAAGAGTTTATCGATGGCTGGGTAAGAGCTCGTTCAGGTTATGCCTCACTTAATGAAGAGTCGATTGCACTTTATGTAATGGCGAATTTCCAAGGTGATAACTTCCGTGGTAACTTCGGTCTTCGTTACGTAAGTACAGATGCAAGTTCAACAGCATATGCACTAGATCCGACGTTAGTTGATACTGTTAACCCTATTAACAATGGTTACAGCATGAATACGGTAACAGAAGATCATGATTATTCTGAGTTTTTACCTAGTGTAAATATTGCGTATAACTATTCTGAAGATATTATTATCCGTGCTTCAGCATCAACAGTAATTTCTCGTCCTAACTACAACGACATGTTTGCAAACTCTGCACTTAGCGGTTACGCAGATAATGATCCACAAAACCAAACAGTTGTTAAAGGTACTCCAACACTTAGCCCGTTTAAAGCAAATCAAGCTGACTTAGGTGTTGAATATTATTTCTCTCCGTCGAGCTTAGTATCTGCTGCGATATTCTGGAAAGATGTAGCTACATTTACTACTTTCTCTCAGGTAGCAGACCAAGCAATTGGTATTGTTGATCCAGGTACAGGTGAAGATAGCTGGTTATTACAATCATATAAAGATGGTGATGGTGGTGATGTTTTAGGTTTAGAACTTCAATTACAACATTCATTTGATAATGGTTTTGGTGCAATTGTTAACTACACCTACGCTGATGCAAATGCAAATGCTGAAAACTTTGTTGATCACAACCCAATCTTCTCTGATTCATCAGAGCACACAGTTAATACCGTGTTATTCTATGAGAATGATGATTTCTCAGCTCGAGCTGCTTATTCATGGCGTTCAGAGTATATGATCCGTGAAACAGGTTTCTATGGTGCTCGTGAACATCAAGACTTTGGTACACTTGATTTAAGTGCTACATATAAGATTAGTGATAACTTCACTGTAATTGCTGATATTACAAATCTTCTTGAAGAAGATAGCGTTCAGATTGGTAATCATCAAAAGTGGGGCGGTTCAGATGCTAAACGCTTTAGCAAAGGTTATCCTGCATACGCTTACCAAGGTGAAGCGCGTTACTCACTAGGTGTTCAATTCCGTTTCTAATAACGAATTGGACAAAAAAACCCGAGCTTAAGCTCGGGTTTTTTATATGTATTAAAATCAACAGCATTTTATATAGCCGCTATCAGTATAAGCTATTGTATTTTTTGAAATAGTAATGATAGGGTTACTTCGTAGTCAATTAATATCTTCATTGGATTTAATATGGATATAAAAAAAGTCGCTATTTTAGGTGGGGGCACTGCGGGGTGGTTAACAGCAAATCACTTAGGTAAAGCTCTGATCGGGCAAGGTATATCAATTACCGTAATTGAGTCTCCTGATATACCAACCATAGGTGTTGGTGAGGGGACTGTGCCTATGATGAGAGAAACACTCAAATACTTTGGGATCAGCGAAAGTCAATTTATCAAAGAATGTGATGCGACATTTAAGCAATCTATCAAGTTTGTAAATTGGTTAGACAAAACGGCACACGGTGAAGGTAATTTTTATCATCACTTATTTGATTTTCCTTTTCCAAATAATCGAGATTTAACTCCTTTTTGGCTACGCACACAACACAAGTCATTTGCCCAAACGGTCTCATTTCAAGCAAATGTATGCGAGGCTAAAAAAGCCCCAAAAAAGATTTCAACACCTGAATATGTCGGCGAAACGACTTATGCATATCATCTTAATGCGAAAAAATTTGCCGAATTATTACAAAACCATGCAGTAAATAAGTTTTCTGTTGCACATCAAGTGAGTACTGTGATTGATGCGACTGTTAATAATACTGACATTGAGTTGATAGTAACGGACACTCATGGTGAGCAAGTTTTTGATTTTTATGTAGATTGCTCGGGATTTAATTGTTACTTGTTGGGTAAAAAATTAAATATACCATTTGTGGATATGAGCCATAAGCTCCCCATAGATAAAGCTATTACGGCGCAAATACCTACTGAGGATGATGCTGAAATCCCTCCATATACAATTGCTACTGCACATGAAGCAGGTTGGATATGGGATATAGCGCTAAAAAATAGGCGTGGAACCGGTTTTGTTTATTCGTCAAACTATCTTTCAGATGAAGAGGCAAAACAAAAGTTTGAGCGTTATCTCGGTCAGTCTTTAGAGGGCATAGTTTCTCGAGTAATTCCAATGAAAATTGGCTATCGAGAACAGTTTTGGCAAGGCAACTGCGTTGCAATTGGTTTGTCCCAAGGTTTTGTTGAACCATTAGAAGCAACTGCCATTTTAGTAACCGATTTTTGTGCTCGACATTTAGCAGAGCGTTTTCCTCGCTCAAAATCAGAGCTACCAGCTTGTCAGAGCCGGTTCAACCGTAATGTAAAATATGCATGGGATCGCGTTATTGATTTTATACAATTGCATTATTATTTATCAGATAGACAGGATTCTGCTTTTTGGTTGGATTGGAAAAACGTCGATCGCTTATCTGATGAACTAAAACAAAAGTTAGCGATTTGGCAAAATAATCCGCCTTTATCGACCGACTTCTTTTCAAAGTTTGAAGTGTTTGATGTAGAAAATTATTTATATGTTTTGTATGGAATGCATTATTTAACTAAGCCATCATATATAGACGCTAAGTCATTCGAGCAAGATCAAATATTGGCTCAACAAGTAGAAGATCATAGTCAAAAATTAATAGCGAGCCTTCCTTCACATCGCGAATTAATAGATAAACTTGCTAGATTTGACTTCAGTAAGCTATAAAAAAAAGCCCCTAAGGGCTTTTTTTATAGATAATTTTGAATTAAATCGCGATTATTTTTTAATTGCTTTTTCGCGTTAGAGCCTTTGATTTGAATAGATTCAAATGCTTTATCGATTAATGTATCGGGTAATGGCGCTGATTCCACGTAATCAGGTAAAAACTCAAGCCCATAGAGAATATATTGCCAGCTGGCCAAGGTAAATAAGTCATATTTATATGGTAAGTCACCATCGGTAATACCATAATATTTCCATGCCTCAAGCCGAGCTTTTAAACTAGCAGGTAGTGTCTTACTACTGGTATGTTCTTGCCAAAAAGCCGTATCTTTTCGTTTAGAGAGACAATAATGAAGCTTGATGAAATCAATGATATTTTTCCAGCGCGATACAAAAATTTCATTGTATTGCTGTTGTCTTATGTCCATCGCAGCTCTGTGTTGTGGGAAGCGTGCAGCAAGAGAGCGAACTCCAGCCTCAACCATCGCAATAGCCGTCGCTTCAAGAGGTTCAACAAATCCACTGGAAAAACCAATCGCACAGCAGTTTTTGTACCATGACTTTTCACGGTAACCCACATCAAAATGAATATGCCTTAGCGAAATATCAGTGTCTGCATCAATATTATGATAAGCCTTAAGAACGGCTTCTGCCCGTTCAGGAGTAGTATGTTTTGATGAATAGACATAACCAGTCCCTCGTCTTGATTGAAGCGATATATCCCAAATCCAACCGGCTTCTTGAGCCGTTGAAATAGTATGGGTTGCTATTGGTGAGTCATCTTTTTCATACGATACTTGCAGCGTTACCGCTGAATCGACACTTAAATATTGCGACTGACTAACGAATGGTACTGTTAGTGCTTTGCCTAACAGTAAAGATCTAAAACCCGTACAATCAACAAAAAAATCAGCTAAAAATGTTTTACCTTCATTACTTGTTATCGACGCGATATAACCATCGTTATCTATATTCACGTCTTCAATATCAGCAAAGATATGCTCAATATTGAGCTTTTCGGTACCATGCTTTTGTAGAACTTTTCCGAGTTTGGCGGCATCCAGATGATATGCATATTTAGCAAGCCATGAAAATTCGGGTGTTTCTGTAGTTTTGGGCGCTAAATTATGATCACATAATTGGGCCTGAACACAGGTAGCATGACTAAAATCATGTGACATTGTTCCTGCCTTTTTTCTTTTTACCCAATAGGCACTGAGGTCTATGCCTTTTGGCATTTCAGGTGGTTCAAAAGGATGATAATAGCCATGAGTGCGCTCTTGAGGGTCATGGAGCCAATTTTTAAACAGTGCACCTTGTTTAAAGCTCGCATCACAAGAGGCAAGGAAATCTTTTTCAGATAAACCTATTTCATACAAGGTATTCACTATAGTCGGAAATGTACCTTCTCCGACACCAATCGTTGGAATGTTGGCTGATTCAATTAAAGTAACTTTGATATTACGGCCTGTTTTTTTAAAGCTACTTGCTAGATAAGTTGCACTTAACCATCCAGAGGTGCCACCACCGACTACAATTACATTTCTCAAATCTGTCATGGTAAACCTTGTCTTTTTATTTTTTGATACAAAAGAAAGAAGCAACGGTTAATCTACCCAAACTTAAATCAGAGGTTTGGTTAATTTCACCTTTTAAATCAGCACAGTGTAGTATATTTCCAGAATAAATAATGATGCGATTAAACTTAGGCTTCACGGTAAAAACTTGTTCGAATAAGCGTGTGCTTCCTTGTAAGTAACCAGAGTGCTCATTTTCAAACTCTTTTAATGATTTAATCATATCGATGACAGCGTTGTCACCATTAATTTCTGTTTCACCGGTAGATTTGTATTTATAAAAAGAAGTCCCACCATGTTGTTCGCTGCATAAATAATGAACAGTCGCAAATTCGTTATTCTCGTAACAATCTACATGGGGTAGCTTTTGATAAATAGAGAGCTCATTTTCTTTTAAGGTGGTTATTGAAATTTCACTTCTATAAACATCTACATCTAAAAATTTATCACTATAACCTTGTGTAGTGAGTGTATGCAGTAATTCACTAAGAGCACGTTTATAAGGTGCAGGCATTTTATCTCTTTTTCCGGGATAAAATGTGCCATCTGCACCTGGAGGGTTAAAATAAGCTGTGTTTTTGGCGAAGTTAACAAGAACTTCTGGGTTCTTTAAGAAGTCGTCAATGATAAATAGTATGTGATTTGATGAAGGGATCGTAATTTTTTTAACCGTGAAGTCATTATTTAAATAAAACATAAGTATCCAGATAAAACAGAGCTTAGAGCATTATGTGAGTTTTTTTGTATATTAGTCAAACGCCATTCTGGCCGATTTATATTTCAACCTCTGTTATTTTTTAATCTATTAATGAGCCGTTATTTTAGGATTTAAATCAAAAAATTCAACGATAGACACAGTACTCGCAAAAAAAGAGTAATCACCTCAGTTTTGGATAAGAAAATTACTAACTCATTGAATTAAAATTAAATCTTAAAATTATTTATCTCGAGCATGAGATTTTCAAGGCTAGCAAGGAAGATTGTCATGTTAATAGGGGTTTATTGCTCGTTGATCCTACGCTGTTGCGTTGAAAATCGCAGCTTTAGATAGATTTATTATCCAGTATTGAGGTTAATATAAGCCAAACTGAGTTTCGAACATGTTTATGGTTACCAGAACATAAAACGTGATTTACTAACGCTAAAAGAAGTAGTTTAAAGCACTGAAGAACATAGAGAGTAAATTTTTGAAACCAAACATGTTTTACTTTTAAGCCTTTTGCCTGGCAATTCCCGTTATTTATTTCTATTGATCATTAATATTTTTGATTGCGGAAGTATTTATCAGCGATTTTTTATATTGATTTATAAAGCACACATAATACCAATTGTTAACAAAAAGTATTTTTCATTATTAGTTATAATCGTCACTAGGTATTGCCTAGACGTCATATCGCGGAATTAAGGTTAAAAATTTGTGGTCTTTATGTTAATTGTGTTGTATGTTTTGTTGTAATTATGACAGCGTTGTCATGATCGCTGGGTAGAAGTGATATAAAACCAACAATATAGATTCAAGGGGAATCCTGTGTTAGCTAACAATTTTAAAAAAAGCATATTAGCAATAAACATCGGTCTAGTATTGACCGCAGGTATGACGGGCACTGTTTATGCTGCTGATGAAGTTAAAGTTCAAGAAGAAGTTGAAGTTATTGAAGTGCGTGGTATACGCCGCTCGTTAGAAGCTGCATTAAATACGAAACGTTTCGCTAACGCGGTAGTTGATTCAATTTCAGCTGAAGACATTGGTAAAATGCCAGATAAAAATATCGCTGAATCGCTTCAACGCATTCCTGGTGTGTCAATTACTCGTAACTTTGCGGGAGAGGGCGGTTCAGTTTCAATCCGTGGTACGAATCCCGAGTTAACGGCCATTTCTTTAAATGGGAACTATGTTGCTTCGACAGGTTGGTTTTCTCAACAAGCAATGTCGCGCTCTTTTGATATGGATTTAATGCCAGCTGAAATGGTTGCAGGGGTAGATGTTTATAAATCACCAACAGCTTCATTAGATGAAGGTGGTGTGGGCGGTAGCGTGGTAATGCGTACTCGCAAACCACTAGAGCTAGACTCAATGACCATCTTCGGTTCATTAGAAATGCAAGATAACAGCATTGCTGATGACAATGGGTTTGGCGGTACGGGTCTTGTTAGCTGGAAAAATGAAGAAAGCAATTTTGGTATTTTAGGCTCACTTTCTACCCTTGAAACAGTTGGCCGGGCACATAAAGCTGAAAACTACATGGACGATGGTTGGGCGGGTGCCGGTATTGCTGAGTTTAACCAAACACGTAAGCGTGATGCGGTAAACTTTGTTGTGCAATATGCGCCTTCTGATGCGCTAGAAATGTCATTTAACTATTTTGGTGTTGATTTAGATGCGGGTAACTCAAATCAAAACTACTTAATTATCGCAGGTACTGATGTAGCAGGATTTAATTCAACGGTTTCAGGTGCAACTGAATTTGGTCCGTTAGGTTTTGCACTCAATGGTACACGCACAGGCGGTCCATTTGATGATCAAAATACCCGTAATGCAGAGGTTGATACCAAAGTGTATTCGTACGAAGCTAATTATACAGCAGAATCGTACACCGCTAAGTTTATCTTAGGTAAAACCGAAGCATCAGGTGGTGATGGTGGTAACTATAACATTGGTTGGACGTCAACTAATCCTAATCAAACCATTGAGTTTGATATGACACGTAAAAACGATATGTTGTTAAAACCAAGCAATACCGATGCTGGCAATCATGCTGAATACGTAATGAATACGCCGGCAGTGACAGAAGGTGTTCGTTCAGATGAAGAAACTTTTGCGCAATTAGATCTTGATTTTGCTGTTGAAATTGGCTCAATTACCAATATCAAAACAGGTTTAAAAGTACGTGATCATGAGTTTTTAAGCTACTCAAATAGATGGAGTTTTGCACCAGGAATTAACCTAGGTGCCAATGGCCAACCACTTACTAAAGCAGATTTTGCTGATGGTCATTTTGATCACTCAGGAGTTGGTTTAGTTGCAGGCTCACCCACTAATATTGCTCGAACTGATGGCGCGGCACTGCGTAAACATATTAACAGCTTTAAAAATGGCTCAACCTTAAATAAAGATGGTTGGGGTAAAGTATCAGAAGATATTACAGCAGCATATGTGCAAAGTGATTATTCTGGCGATGGTTTCCGAGGTAACGTAGGGTTACGTTATGTTCAAACTGATACCACATCAACATACTACGATTTTGTTACCCTAGATTTTAAAACAACTGAAAAGCGTAATTATGCAGATTGGTTACCAAGCTTTAATTTAGCCTTAGACCTTGATGATACTTTAATTTTACGTATGTCAGCGGCAAAAGTTATGAGCCGTCCCAACTATACCTTTATGAATCCAGCATCAAGCTATAACGAAACAACGCAAACCTATACCCGTGGTTCGGTTGATCTTGATCCGTATCGTGCAAACCAAGCTGATATTGGTATTGAGTGGTACTTCAATGAGTCGTCATTGATTTCTGCGTCACTCTTTAGCAAAGATATTAAGTCATTCATTATCCAAGGCGGGAATGTGTCACAAATCCAGGTTGGAGGTCAAACGCGCTTTGTTAGTGCTCCAGCACAAGGTCTAGGCGGTCAAATTGAAGGCCTTGAACTGCAATACCAACAAGCATTTGGTGAATTTGGTGTACTTGCTAACTTAACGTATGCCGAAGGTTATGGTTTACAACAATCAAATGGTCAAATCGTTAAAGCAGGTTTACCGGGTTTATCTAAGCTAACCATGAACTTAACTGGTTACTACGAAACAGATTTGTACTCAGTACGTGTAGCTTATAATCACCGTGATGAATACCTAGCTGAAAGCACAGGGATTGGCGGTACAACACTTTGGGATGCGCACGGTTATGTTGATTTATCAGCAACGTGGCATATCAATGAAAACCTAGATTTAAGCCTAGAAATGACTAACTTGCTTGAAGAAACAACAACGCAACGTTTAGATGGTGCGTATGACGCAATGCGTTTAGCAGCAGAAAATGGTCGTAATAGTTATTTGAAATTGTCTTACCGTTTCTAATAATTCGATGATAAAAAAGGGAAGGCGCATGCCTTCCTTTCTTTTTTATGTTTTTATCACAGTAATTTGAGGTAGATTATTGTGATAAGTACATAGTCTGAGGTTGTTATGTCACATCGAGTAAATCAAGTTGTCATCATAGGTGGTGGTACCGCAGGTTGGTTAACTGCTGCCGTTTTATCGAGTCAGCTACAAAGTACAAATAAAGAAGCGGTGCAAGTAACTCTTGTTGAATCACCAAATATTCCTATTTTAGGTGTCGGAGAAGGTACTTGGCCAAATCTTAGGGCAACGCTTAAACAGATTGGCGTCAGTGAAGCTGAGTTTATGAAAGGGTGTGATGCTACCTTCAAACAAGGGGCATTATTTTGTAATTGGATGAAGTCAGTAAACGAGCAAACTCATCAGTATTATCATCCGCTTAACACCGTATTTCACTCATCGTATGAATTTAGCCTCGCGCCATATTGGTTGTTAGGTCACAGCGAACGTTCACGCTATGATCATGCGGTTGCGACCCAAAGTTTAGTCTGTGAAGCAGGCCTTGGGCCTAAAGAAAAAACGACTCCAGAATACCAAGCAGTACAAGAATACTCATATCATTTAAATGCCAATAAATTTGCCCGCTTTTTAACCAAACATTGCACTGAAAAACTGGGTGTAAAATACATTCAAGCCAATGTATTAAAAGCAAATCGCGATGGCGATGATTATGTCACCTCTGTCACTACCGACAGTGAGCAATACGACGCAATTTGTGGCGATTTATTTGTTGATTGTAGTGGTACAACACCGGTTTTATTTGAGCAAACCTACCACATTCCTTGGGTTGATATTAGTGATGTCATCCTCAATGATACCGCTATTGCCATGCAAGTACCGTACGCCGATCCTGAGCGTGACATTGCTTCACACACCATTATGACCGCGCAAGACAACGGTTGGATTTGGGATATTGGTTTATATAACCGTCGTGGTGTAGGCCATGTTTTTAGTAGTAAACACACTGATATCAAGACTGCGGAAAAACAACTACGCGATTACATAGGCCAAGAAGCCGAAGGTTTAACTGCCAGAGTGATCCCATTAAAATTGGGCTATCGTGAAAAGTTTTGGCATAAAAACTGTGTTGCCATTGGCATGTCTGCTGGATTTGTAGAGCCACTTGAAGCATCAGCTATCTACCTTTATGACGCAGCGGCAAAAATGTTGGCAGATCAATTTCCGCGAACTCGAGAGTCTATGCAATATGTTGAAGAGAAATTTAATCGCTCGTTTAACATGCGGATGATCAGAACTATTGATTTTATTAAGTTACATTATTGTATTTCAGATCGTGATGACAGTGCTTATTGGCGCGATAACTGTTCAAATAAAACCATTCCTAAAGCACTGCAGCAACGTTTATTGCATTGGAAAGAGCATCCACCGACAAAGTATGACTTTGATAATGCGTGGGAGCCGTTTAATTTAGATAGTTATCTTTATGTGCTTTATGGCATGAAATACCAAACGAGTCTTGCTCACAATCAAGATGGCTTTATTTATTCAGACAAAGCCAAGGCTAAGTTTCGTGATGTAAGTATGATGGCCGATAAATTAGTCACGCATTTACCTAAGCATCGTGATTTACTAAAAAAAGTTTATCAGTTTGGTTTTACAAAGATTTAAGGCGTTTAGATGAATCATAAGAGTCGTATCGTCATTGTTGGCGGAGGCACAGCAGGCTGGTTGAGCGCCGCAAAACTGGCCAAAGAGTTAGCAGCTAATCAACCCAATGGGGTGCAAGTAACCTTGCTTGAGTCATCAGATATTCCGACCGTTGGAGTCGGTGAGGGCACCTGGCCAACGATACGTAAAACGTTGGCGAGTATCGGTATTGATGAAGCTGAATTTATAAAAGAAACGGATGCTTCGTTTAAACAAGCCACCCAGTTTGTCAATTGGAAATCAGATCCAATCAGTACCAATAACACCTATTATCATTTGTTTAGCTCCGTCAGTGACAGTGCGCAATTTAACTTAGCGCCTTATTGGTTGCTTGGAGATAAACACACCTCATATGCTCAAGCGGTCAGTGCGCAAGATATTCTTTGTGATAAAGGGCTTGCGCCTAAGCTCATTACTAACAAACCTTACGAAGGCATTCAAAATTACGCTTATCACCTCGATGCAGGTAAATTTGCGACGTTACTTAAACGCCACTGCATTGAAAAGTTAGGCGTAAAACACCTTATAGGAAATGTGGTGCAGGTCAATACAGATGAAGAGGGCGCCATTGCATCACTTGTAACGGATACCCAAGGTATGTTGGCCGCAGACTTATATGTTGATTGCACCGGATTTAAAAGCCTATTAATTGGCCAAGCGCTTGGCGTAAAATTTAACAGTATTGCAGACACTTTATTTGTTGATAATGCCATCGCAATTCAAATGCCCTATGAAAATGATGAAGCCGATATTGCCAGTGCCACCTTATCGACAGCGCAACAAGCAGGCTGGATATGGGATATAGGTTTACAGTCTCGCCGTGGCACAGGGCATGTTTATAGCTCAGAATTTATCAGTCATGATGAAGCAGAACATACTTTACGCCAGTATTTAGGGCCAAAAGCCACCGATTTACCAGCCAAACACATTAAAATGAACTGTGGCTATCGTGAAAAGTTCTGGCATAAAAACTGTGTTGCAATTGGATTATCCGCAGCCTTTGTTGAGCCGTTAGAAGCATCCGCTATTTTTTTAATTGAAGCATCCGCCAATATGGTGGCAGAGCTGTTTCCAATTAATAAAGCGCTGATGCAAGCGAGCGCACAGACATTTAATGATTCATTTAATTATCGTTGGCGCAAAACCATCGACTTTATTAAATTACATTATGTATTATCAAATCGCTCGGCACCATTTTGGCAAGCCAATAAGCGCCCCGAGAGCATTCCTAGCTCGTTATCTGAGATGCTCAACCAGTGGCAGCATCGACCTATCAGTAAATATGATTTTGCTCATGTATTTGAACCATTTCCACAAGAGAGTTATCAATATGTACTCTATGGCATGGGTTATCACCCTGATTTAGCCATGAGCCAAAGTCGGTATGCCAACCTGGATACCGCCGAAAATTTGTTCGGTCAAGTCAGTCAAATGCGGTCAAATTTTGAGAAACACTTAACAACAAATCGAGCGTTACTCAATAAAGTTAAAAAATATGGTTTTCAAAAGTTATAAAGTGATTTTTTAGGAAATTGACGCTTCCATTTTAGCGTCAAAACCAGTAGCCTTGGGCTTAACAGTAAGTTGAATGTATAAAAACTATATTTTTTTGGAGCAGTAAAATGACGGATTCTAATATTCAGCCGTTACATAATGTAACTCATGCCAATACAAAAATTAAAAATGGCATTAACATCGAATTCATGAAAAACCAGCACTTAGTACCAATCGTTGCACACGAGTTTTCTCGCGTTGCCAATGAGTACCCAATTGTGTTTGTTAAAAACTCAGAAACAGGTGAGTTCCAACCAGTTGCAATGCTAGGTCTAGAGCCAGGTGAAAACTTATTTATCAACGAAGATCGCTGGACTGGTTTATACGTACCACATGCATTAGTACGTTACCCGTTAGCACTTGTTGCAAGCCCTGAAGATCAACAACGTTTAATCGTTGCTGTTGTGCAATCAAGCAACTTAGTGAGCGAAGATGAAGGTCGTGCGCTGTTTGATGAAAAAGGCGAAGAGACAGATTATTTAAAACGTCGTAAAGAGTCTTTAATCTCTTACCTTGAGTTCTCTCAAGTAACGGCTGCGTTTTCTAAATATTTAGCAGATAAAGAATTGTTATCAGCTCAAACACTAACGATTGAAATTGATGGCGAAAAACGCGATATCAATGGTATCTATTTAGTTGATGAGAAAAAATTAAACGAGCTATCAGATGAAGATTTCTTAGATTTACGCAAGCGCGGTTTCTTAGGCCCAATCTTCTCGTCGTTAACATCAATGCACCAAGTTAACCGTTTAGCACGTGTTAAAGCTGAGAAAAACCCAAAATAAAGGTTTAACTTAGTTAAAAAAAGAGCAGCTAGTCTGCTCTTTTTTATGCTTAAAATTCAATTGATTAGTTATTTCCCCTTGGGTAAGTCGTTAACCAAAGAAAAAAAGCGCCCTGAGGCGCTTCGAGTGCAAGTAACAAACCAATTGAGGTAGGTTTATACGCAGGCCGAATGTTGTTTCAGCATGGCGTAAATTTCGTCTTTTAAACGTAAGCGTTTGACCTTTAAATGCTCTAGGTAATCATCAGCAGTATTTTCTACCCCTTCTTCAATGCGGATCACCTCATGGTCGAGCTCATGGTATTCTTTAAAAAGACGAGAAAAGTGGGCGTTATTCATTTTTAAATCACGGATTTCGTCTTTAAATTCAGGAAACTCATGGTGAATGTCATGTTTTTCGATAGTCATATTTTTCTTCCTATTAAGCGCAGTCAATACAAGTTTGGGTATAAGGGAGAGCCTCAAGCCGAGCGGGGGCAATTGCTTTTAGGCACTGCTGGCAAACCCCATAATGGCCTTGGTGCAGGTTTTCAATCGCCTGATTAACCAATTGCAATTCGCTTTTGGCTTCATTGCGAATGGTATTGAGTACTTGGTCATTTTCAGTTTCACTCACATATTCGGCAAAATCAGCGCTGCGGCCTTGTTTAAAATCGTTTTCAATCGCGTTAATACGATTAATAAGCTCAGCTTGCTGTTGCTCAAGTTTGAGTAAGAGAGTGTCATTTGCCATGTGTTTTCTCCTTATTGCTTGAGTTTTAAATTACGCCTTTTTGAAATTCAGAACTTGATCTAGAACAAATACTCAACACTTTCCATTTATCGCAATTTATTTGTGTTTAACCATTAAACGCTGCACATTGATTTTTACTTATAAAAATTAATAACAAAATTGGATGTGTTATGAAGCAATTATTATCCGTGGGTGCGTTATCCTTCGCTTTATTTAGCCAAGCCTTACAGGCACAAGCAGAAGTACCTTTTGCGATTGCGATTCATGGTGGTGCGGGCACGATAGCTAAAAGTCGTTTCACTCCAGAACAAGAACAAGCCTATCGCGTTACATTACGCCAAGCCGTCGAAGCGGGCCATGCGGTTTTAGCAAAAGGTGGTCAAAGTCTTGATGCCATTACCACGGCTATTAATGTATTAGAAAACTCCCCTTTTTTTAATGCAGGAAAAGGGGCGGTGTACACCTATGATGGGCAGCACGAACTGGATGCGTCCATTATGGAAGGAAAGTCGCGTCAAGCAGGTGCCGTTGCTGGGGTTAAGCGCATCGAAAATCCAATTAATTTAGCGCGTTTGGTGATGGAAAAATCAGTCCATGTCATGTTGGCAGCTGAAGGGGCAGAGCAGTTTGCCCAAACTCAAGGTGTGCCACTGGTCGACAATACCCTCTTTGATACAAAAGAGCGTTATGAGGCTTTGCTCAAAGCCAAAGAAAAACTCGAAAAAGCTACTAACCACACTAAAGATTATCAAGCTGCGCATCAAGCGTTACCTAGTGAATATAAAATGGGCACTGTGGGTGCGGTGGCGTTAGATCAATTTGGCAATATTGCAGCTGGCACGTCAACCGGAGGCATGACAGCTAAACGGTTTGGTCGTATTGGTGATGCGCCGATTATTGGTGCCGGCACCTTTGCTGATAATCAATCGTGCGCAGTGTCAGCAACAGGTCATGGTGAATTTTTTATTCGTTATAATGTTGCGGCAGATATTTGTGCTCGGGTGCAATACCAAGGCAAAACCATCGAGCAAGCGGGTAAAGAGGTGATTTTTGGCCCGATGTTTCAAGCTGGTGGTACGGGCGGTGTGATAATTATCGACCCTAAAGGCAATATTAGCATGCCGTTTAATACCTCAGGCATGTATCGCGCCAGCAAATCTAATTTATCACCTACTTATGTGGGTATCTTTGCAGACGAATAACCTCATCGTGAAGCGGCGTTATCTGCAAAAGCCATTGTAATTTAGATGTGTAGGTATAATGAGAAAATTCGTTACATTTTATAAAAATCAATAAAGTAAGTACATTGCGTCCCCGATAGAGGTTTTATACTATTGGGGAGTTTATAATTTAGGGAAATAACATTGAAAAAATCGATTCTTTTATCAGGTGCGGTGCTCGCCACCACACTGACTTCGTTTGTAGCAAAGGCAACCAATGAAGATCCATACATTTGGCTTGAAGACGTCGAAGGCGAACAAGCGTTAAACTGGGTTAAACAACAAAACGAGTTGTCTTTAGCGCAATTAAAGGCCCATCCAAGTTATCAGCAAATTTATAATAATACGCTCGCAATTTTAAACGATAAAGAGCGCATACCTTATGCTTCTGAGCGTGCTGGGTATTACTATAATTTTTGGCGAGATGAAACTCATACCCGTGGTGTGTATCGCCGGACGACATTTGAAGAATACCAAAAAGCTTCACCAAAATGGGAAACCGTACTTGATTTAGATGCACTGGCCAAACAAGAAAACGAAAACTGGGTCTATAAAGGCATAAGTTGCCATTATCCACAATACCAACGGTGTTTATTGTCTTTATCACGCGGTGGTGCCGATGCTACTGTGGTGCGCGAATTTGATATTTCCACTAAGTCGTTTGTGAAAGACGGTTTCAGTTTAGCTGAAGCAAAAAATGCCATTAGTTGGTTTGATGAAAATACTGTTTTTGTTGGCACAGACTTTGGTCCAGGCTCGATGACAGATTCAGGTTATCCTAGTGTGGTGAAACTATGGCAACGCGGCACTGCACTTGCCGATGCTAAAACGTTATTTACAGCCGATAAAACCTCAGTTTCTGCCGCAGGTTACACCGCTTATGATAGCAGTACGGCTTATCATTTTATTTTTGATGGCACTAGTTTTTACACTCGCGACATGTATCTACTCCATAATGATAAACAAGTTAAATTAGCGATCCCAAACGACGCCTCAGTCAAAGGGATCAATAATGGGCAGATTTTTATTGAGCTAAAATCACCTTGGCAGGGATTTGCCCAAGCTGAAGTCATTTACACCGATGTGAATGATTTAATTGCCAATAAACCGAAATTTAAAAGCTTCATCAAAGCGACAGATAAAGTCTCGATTGAAGGGCTTAGCTTCACTAAATCGGCCATTTTAGTTTCTGTGATGGAGGATGTGAAAAGTAAAGTTTACCGCTATCGTGCAAAACCAGATGGTCAGTGGCAAATCGAACAAATTGCTTTTCCTGAAACTGGCACTATTTCGGTATTTAATACCGATACAGATAAAGACGACTTCTTTGTTAGTTATACCGACTTTTTAACTCCAGCAAGCCTGTTTTTGGTTTCTGGCGACGACTTAAAAATCACTAAATTAAAAGGTGCCAAATCGCATTTTGATGGCAATAAATTTGTTGCAGAGCAGCGGTTTGCTACCTCAAAAGATGGCACCAAGGTGCCGTATTTTATTGTTCATGCAAAAAACATGAAACACGATGGTAAAAACCCAACCTTATTATATGGTTACGGTGGTTTTGAAGTGTCGATGCAGCCTTATTATTCTGCTAGCACAGGTAAAAACTGGTTAGAACAAGGGGGCGTATATGTATTGGCAAATATTCGTGGCGGCGCTGAATATGGCCCGCGTTGGCATCAAGCGGCTTTAAAACAAAATCGCCATAAAGCTTATGAAGATTTTGAAGCCATTGCTGAAGATTTAATTGCACATAAAGTGACATCATCGAAACATTTAGGCATTCAAGGTGGCAGTAACGGTGGTTTGTTAGTAGGCGCTGCATTTACTCGTCGTCCTGATTTATATAATGCAGTGATTTGCCAAGTGCCACTGCTTGATATGAAACGTTTTAGTCACTTGTTAGCGGGCGCAAGTTGGATGGGTGAATACGGAAATCCTGATATTGCTGAGGAATGGGATTACATTAAAACCTACTCACCGTATCATAATTTAAATAAAGAGACGGTTTATCCTAAAGTATTTTTCACGACGTCTACACGTGACGATCGGGTACATCCGGCCCATGCCCGTAAAATGGTGGCGAAGATGAAAGAAATGGGGCATGACGTCTTGTATTTTGAGAATATGGAAGGTGGTCACTCAGGGGCCGCCAATAATGAGCAGCGCGCCATGGTCAGTAGCCTAAGTTTTGCTTATTTAATGGACCGTTTAAAATAAACCAGTGTGTACTCTCGTTTTTTAAGCTTAGTAACGGCACCTTTAGGTGCCGTTTTTAAACCGTCAATATCAAGGTTTAATTTTACGCCAGACTTCTGTTTCAAGTACGCCGTTCACTTCACCTTGATGATGCCAAAATACGGTTTTGACGCCATCGATTTCTTTGGTTTCAAGCCAGCCTTTAAAGGTAAACGTTTTGCCCAAGTGCTCTTCGCTGGTGCCAGAGGTGATAACTTCTGAATAATGCTGCTCATCAGTGGTAAAGTCACCGGCTAAATAGCCACTAAAAGTGCCTGCTTTCATATTGGTGAGCGCGAATTTATTACCTTTTACCGTTTTTATGGCCACCACAGTGTTGTTATCGGCATAAATAATCTCACCGTTGCCAAGTGTATATTGCCCTTTAATAAAGTACCAAGCGCCATCGTAATTAGCACTTATGCAGTTAAAACTGATTAAAAATAGTAAAGCAAAAAGATGTTTCATATTTCCTCCTTAAACGTTTTCACTACCTTAACAAGCTCGATGAATTAACTCGATGTCAAATCTAAAAAATCAGAAAAAATTCAGCTTTTAAATGGTTGAATCAAAAAATAAAAAGGATTTTATTTGTGCTACAGTTAAGTCTAACTACTGTTATTGCTAATGTAACAATGCTGATAAAAGATTCGAAATTCCATTGGTCCTCACTGTATTTATTACTAGCAACATGTATTTTTTGTTGTATTTATACACGGCCAGTAGAAGCAACTTCCTCTGAGCCCATAGATGATTTTTTTGCGTTAAGCCTCGAAGACCTTATCAATGTTGAAATTGATATCGCTTCGAACAAAAAAACCACCTTACGGGAACAACCAAGCACAGTCACTTTAATTACGAGCGAGCAAATCAAGTACACAGGTGCAATGTATTTGATGGATTTACTCAAGCAAGTGCCAGGCTTTTGGCTGGGTACAGATACCATCGGCACATTTTCAAGCAGTTTTCGTGGTGTCTGGGGGATGGAAGCTAAAATTTTATTGATCATCGATGGAATAGAACAAAATGAGTTGGCATTTGGTTCTATGGTGCTTGGCAATCGTTATCCAACTAACTTGATTGATAAAGTTGAAATAATTCGCGGTCCGGGTTCAGTACGATATGGTGGCCAAGCTGCGCTTGCTGTGATCCGCGTTACTACAAAAAGTGCTAGCCAATTAGGAAATGCTGTTTCTTATACTAGCCACTTAGGCCAAGGGGGTAATCATCAAACCAATGTGAGTATGCGTACTGCTCATCAATTAACGGTTAATAATCAACCGATGAGATTAGGCCTTTCTGCTACTGTTGGTCAGGGGGATTATAGCGATAAACAATGGACCGGACTTGATGGTTATCAGTTTAACTTACGTGATAATAGTAATTCAAAGCCTATTGAAGTGAACTTAAATCTTGATTATTTAGGTTGGCAGCTTCACTTGCAACACAATGAATTTAAACAACAAGATAAACTTTTATTTGGCGATTCAGGCTTGTTTTATGCGCCAAATCGTCGTTATACCCAGCCCAATGAGTTATCTTTTTTGCATCAGGCTATAAGCCTTAGTAAATTATGGCAGCTGAATGATGCACTTAGTCTTGAAAGTAAAATGAGTTATGTCAGTCAGAAGCCTTGGAATAGCCAAGGGCAATACCAGCATGATTTGACCCGAAAACTTGCAAGAACTCGGCTAGATTTAACGGCAATGGCTACCTTATCAGCGCGTTCAAATATTTTATTTGGCAGCACGATTTATCATGAAACTGCCGAAGTCACGCAGTCTTACATCTTTGATCCCTCGACTCGTTATCAAGGTGATTCACAGTCCAGCATTGATGATGCTGCAGTTTTTTTACAATATGAAACCGTGTTTGATTGGGGAAATCTGACGCTTGGTGGTCGCTTTGAAAGTCACGAATATGCAGGTAGTAAATTTGTGCCACGAATTTCAATTACAAAGCTTTGGCAACGGCTGCATTTAAAATTAGTTTATAACGAAGCATTTAAAATTCCTCAGTTTGATACGGTTGCCAGTGCCCAAAATGCAGATACGCCCATCAATCAAGCAGAAACAACCCAAAGCTGGGAAATAGAACTGGGTTATCAATTGAGTGATTCATTGGCACTAGTAAGTAATGTATTTTTACAACAAATTGATAACTACATTGGCTTTAATCCGCAAACTGCATCAAATGCAACGCTCGGTAGCCTTGGTACTTACGGAGCAGAATTACAAGCTAATTGGCATTACCATCAGTTTGGACTCAATGCCAGCTACAGTTATTTTGCTATAGAACAAAATAATATTGGCGCTTTGCGTGTTCTTGGCAGTGAAAATGATGTGCTAGGTATTCCAAATCACATGTTAAAAATAGATGCTCATTATTCGTTTGATCGCTCGTCATCACTGCATTGGGTAGCACAATCGGTGTCAGCACGTTACGCTTGTATTGATGACATTAATTGGGTTTGTGGGGAAGAAAAAGCCATGCCAAGCGAAACCGATATGCGGGTATTTTATCAGTTTGACAATCAACAATGGCTTGTTAATGTCGGAGTAGAGCGACTGCTAAATAATAAGCATGTCATGATTCAACCGTATCGGGGGAGTCAATCGCCCATTCAAGGCCAAGGGCGTCAGATCATTTTAGATGTTGAATATCGTTTTTAATTATCTAAATTTACTTATTTATCTTTTAACATCTCTAAAAAACAGGCCTGTAACTGAGCCTGTTTTTTGTTATCTGCTGGCAGCGACGAAGGCCGTAAAAATACAGCGTCAACTAATGCCACCTTATTGATAAAAATCGGGTAAACTCGGCACTGAAATTAAAATTGGCAATAATGAGAGTGTGTATGAGTATAGCAATGGCCAGTGTGATGTTTTGTTTTAATAACCTCAATAAGTTACAAGCGCTCACTTTACAGCGAGAAGTACAATCAGCACGCTATCTGCAACAAAACAGCACAACTCAATCGCCTGCGTTGTTTAGTGGCCAGATCCCGCTTTATGAAGGACAGATTGACGACATCATCAGTTTTTTTATCAAACAACAACTCAGTGTTGAACAATGTCAGATTGTAATATCAGGGCAAAAGCTACAATCGTCTGACGGATCAACAGAGCCTACGGTATTACCTGTGCCAAACATTGTTAATCACATGCTTAAACACATCGATTGTACACTTATAATTGAACGCTAATTTATGGGGTGAATGAGGTATCAGCGTGTTACTCGTTGCTACCTGAGTCAAGTGCGAACCATTAACAAGCCTGATAATTAACTTAACGTAACCGGCAAAGTATGAATAACTCCCTCAAAACTATCAGCTATACCCTTATTGCGCTTATCGCCTTTGCGGCCAATTCGGTATTGTGTCGTTTAGCTCTCAAAGATCACGCCATTGACCCTTCAAGCTTTACTGTTATTCGCCTGCTTGCCGGTGTGGCGATGTTTGCTTTATTACTGGGTTTTAACTCGATAAAAGCAAAACCCAGCACGCCGCAGTTGCACAAAACAACAAAATGGCCCGCTATTTTATTGTTCGTTTACGCAATCACCTTTTCGTGGGCATATTTATCGGTTGAGACTGGCACAGGTGCCTTGGTATTGTTTGGCGCAGTGCAATTAACCATGATTTTAGCAAGTTTGCGCTCAGGAAATCGGCTGCGCTTAATTGAATGGTGTGGGATCAGTTTATCATTTTTGGGTTTGGTCTACCTCGTGTGGCCCAACCTTGCAACCCCGAGTATGACAGGATTTATCTTGATGGCCATCGCTGGTATCGCATGGGGTTTATACAGCGTGAGTGGGCGTGGAGTGTTAACCCCAAGCACACAAACGGCTGTTAATTTTACTTATACCTTACCGCTGGTGGCGCTATTAAGCATCATTATGTATCCAAGTTTTGATATTAGCTGGCAAGGTGTATTGCTGGGCGTTTTATCTGGCGCATTTGCTTCTGCGTTAGGTTATACCATTTGGTTTATCGCGCTAGGGTACTTGTCTGCAACGGAAGCTGCGGTGGTGCAGCTCTCAGTGCCCGTTATTGCTGCATTTGGCGGGGTTATATTTGTATCTGAACCTATTACGTTACGTTTAATGGTTGCCAGTGTACTGGTCCTTGGCGGCATTTTAGCTGTGCTGTTAGTGAAAAAGAGAGGGTAGGACGTCATAATTGAATTTTTTTGTGATTGTTCAATGAGAGCTTGGTTACACCATTAAATACACACTCATTCCTAATCAGCCAAATTGAACTGGATTATTTGGATAACAAAACAGTGTTTTACTTTGTGATGGCTCTGCCGCTATGATTACGCCATCCCCAATTGAAATAAGAAAAATGTATGAAATTATCAACCTTAGTGATGAGCAGTGCGCTCGTTTTTGCTTCTCACTCAGCGGTCGCGGGTTTATCTGATTTAACTAAATCACTCGAAAACCAAGCTAAAAGTGTCGCTAAAGACGTAGCACAACCTACTGCGCAGCCTGCAATGACATCGGGTTTAATAGACATGGCAGCAAGCCAATTTGGCTTAAGCCCTGAGATAGCGCAAGCTGGTTTGGGGAGCTTATTAAAAGTGGCACAAGACCATGTATCAAAAGAAAATTTTTCCATGATCAGCAGCGCCTTACCTGATACTAAACAATACATTCAATCAGCGCCAAGTATTAAAATGTCCGGTTTAAGTGCCATGTTTGGCAAATCAAGTGATGAAGCGCAAACCGCTGCAAGCTTAGGTTATTTAGATAAAGCCTTTAAAAAGTTAGGCATTCCCAAAGAAACTATTTTACCTATGGCCGAGATGCTAACAGGTTATTTAGAGCAAAGCGGTTATGGCCAAGCGTCATCGTTATTAAAACAAGGCTTAAATTTCTTATAAATGATGGTCATTCAGATAAAAACTCACTTTTAATCATAGTTAGCTGTTTTATTTTTGAGCTTTTTTATCTGGGCGCTACGAAATACGCATTTTGTAGCGCCATAAATATTCCCGCAACAACCTGTTTTTCAATTAGGTTCTGTGACTAAAATATTCACGGCGGCGATATTAAAACTGGTTGATGCACAAAAACTCTCAGTTAGTGATCCCTTAGGAAACTATATTCCAGACATCAACCCCTGAGTTAAAACACTTAACCATTGAGCGAGTTCTCAGCCATAGCGCAGGCTTGCCTGATTATGTTAATGATGAAGCGGTCAATAATCTTTGCCATCGCTATGCAATACTCGATGAGTTTATCAAAACAATTAGCACTGGGTCACCGCCGTTTGCAATGGGCCGTGAGTATCGCTATTCAAACTCAGGTTACCTTTATTTAGGCAAAATTATTGAAGTGGTATCGGGTAAAAGTTATCACGATTACCTACGTGATAGCTTTTTCATTCCGCTTAATATGAACAATACGTTTGTGATTGAAAAAGGCGTAACGGCAGGCAATGTAACCGCTTACACCCGCCGTGAAAGCGCCCCTGATACCTACTTAGAGCCTGCGCTCGAGCAAAAATGGTTGGTAGATCGTAGTTGGATTTCTGCCGCAGGGGCAATTGCATCAACTCTTACAGACATAAGCCGCTGGCAAATAGCACTGCACTCGGGCAAAGTGATTTCAAACCATAATTATCATTTAATGACCACTCAAACCAAGCTTAATAATGGTGAATTTATTCACTATGGCTTGGGATTAAATGTTTATCCAATAAGTAACAAATTAACTTACAAGCATGATGGCATGGTGCCAGGTTTTTTTCATGGATGGTGTATTTTCATGATGATGATTTAACCGCTATCGCCTTGACTAATAACGACACTCAACATCCTGGCCCCGCATTAACGCCTTTTGCGACCAACGATTGCACTTTCTTAATGTCTTTAAACATGATTGCATTGATTAAAAGTGTGAGTTGATTTGCTTTATCAACAATAGGGAGGCAATTTTTTTACTAAAATGATAATGGGAGTAAACCTTAGCTGTCATCTCAGTATCAGAAATAGCTAGCACTTGCAGGTTACCCAAGTTTTTTAGCTTAACCGTCATACCTTCAATTGTATAAGGGTCGGTAGATGTATAGGCTTGTTTGATGGTATAAGTTCCATTTTTATAACAACACTTACATCCTCCTGAAACGTTTAGGTATTTAAACACCAATCACCTAAAAGAAGCGGTGTTAAATCAGTCTGTGCAAATACTGTTGATGATGAACTCAGTAATAAAATATCCCCTAAACTTGAATAACATTCTTGGCTAAATCGAGAGAAATTATTGTATGCTTCATTTTGTATGGACTCCTTTGGTTTTGGTCGACACCACTGTAGCTGGACTTGAGTGGTGGAGTCCATACATCGAACTCAGATCAGTTACTGTATTTTCTTTAATATCATTACATTCCTAAATGGCGTTCTTTAATGCAGGATACTTTTGTTAGTAAGTATCTGTTTACATTATTATAATGCGTAGTCATTATAGGCACGAATTAAGTCGCAACACGTCTTAACAATATGGAGTAAATAAAAATTATAAAAAATATAAAATCTGATCGGATAGAATTGATAACGTCTTCGGCTGCTCATCTTCGTATTGAGCTTGAAACCCCTCATTTACTTGCTGAAAAATTAAATGCAATTGTGTCAAGTGCTTGGCCTTCTGGAGAATACGACCAAGATGCGATGGCGTTTTTCCTTACCTGTTTTGAAGAGGGAGGAGATGCTGCCCAAGGTTGGTACGGTTGGTATGCAATTGATATTGACTCTTTGTCAGGCGCAAGAACTCTGGTTGGCTCCGGTGGTTATTTTGGCCCACCAGATAATAATGGGGTGGTTGAAATAGGTTATTCAGTATTACCGCAATGGCAGCGTCTTGGTTATGCAACTGAAATAGTTAAGATGCTTGTTTCACATGCTTTTTCTTTTGCGAAAACAAAATGTATTATTGCGCACTCTGGGCCACAAAATGAAGCCTCGCAAAAGGTGCTGATAGCGACTGGTTTTAAAGAAGTTGGCATTGATGAGGGTAATTTACGTTTTGAATTAAAAATAAATACCTAAGTGGTTGAGTATGAAACGCCTTTTCATGGTCAACAGCATGGTCACCGAGGCTAAAAAATTGCAAACAAGGATAGCTGCTCTTAACAATTTAACGCGGCTACCTTTGGTTTTGTTGCTGCCAGTGACAGTATTTGCAACGCAACTTTCCTCTGAGATGGTTATTCAACCGCACTGTTTTTAGCGCGGTTGAAAAAATATGAAATCAATACGGCAATGCTGGCTTCTTCCTTGCCTCGAACCTTTAGTGTTGCAGCATTCGGTAGCGTTGTAATATGGTTTGTAGGCGATTAGGCACTGAGCCATAAATTTCTTCTGAGATATTATAGCGTTCGACATTATCGGCCATAAATTGTAGCGATGGCAGTAATCTTTCCATCACCGGCAGAATATTTTCGGGGTATTCATTAAGTTTTTCCAGCACTAAGGTAAATAGACAATCGATCGCCATGTCCGCCTCGTTTTCAAGATAATTATCCTCCATGATGAAGTGACTAAGGGCAAAAATATAATAACGAAAGGGGCGAACAGGCATAAAACGCAGCTCGTCTGCTCTTTCAATCACTGACTGGCGAAATTCCTCTGTTAACTCATAGATGGTTTTACCAAAAAAATATTCGTAGGCATAACGAGCATCAATGTCGTCTTGATAACCTTCCCAGTCTTGTTCTGTAGGTATGTGGTTGTGCATTTGTGTTCTTATAGATTCAGTAATTTCTTTTATTGGGGCTGAATTGTAATAAGTTGGTTTCAAATCATCAAGTTACTAATTTGTAAAGAAAAACATATTCCAATGATTGTGATATTCAAATCAAAAAAGGAGGTGTTTTTTAAGCTGTTTTTTCTGGCTGAGTGTTTTGATGTGATACACACTACTGATAAATACTCGAAGAGTTAATAGACCGGCATGACCAACATTTTTGCTGCTCTAATCATCCAAAATTGACCCTCGTTGGAGAGCCGCGAATGTTTGGTTCCGTTGTTGGCAACCCCCTTAAATCACCTTTTGCACTGTTTTACCCCTGCGTCCAAGCATTACAATAAGCGCTACTAATACATCAAGTACCATTGCCAACAAAATGCCGAATACTAAGCCAATCCCAATCGCAATCGGTTTAAGTACGATAAGGTAATCGTAGCTTTGCCATACTTGGCTGCGAATGTCGCTAATGGGGGCGAGGGCGACGTGTTGAAATTGCGCCAAGGTTGATTGGTTAAACGCTTGCCATGCCGTTTTTAGCATCGCTTGGCGAGTTGCGATGGCGGTAATGCTATTTGCGCCAGCGGTGATCACTACATCGTTTTTGGCTTGGTAGTAGGCAATCAGTTTATTGATATCACCGTCAAAAAATTTATCAGCATCGGCTTGAAATTGATTGAGGGCTTGGCTCGATTCGAGTAACCGAGCTTCGAGGTTTTTACCGTATTGATCAACAAAGCCCGGTACTTGTACGCCAATTAATACCCCAGCCATAAACAAGGCTAATCGTAAGTAGCTGGCAACTTTCTTGCCAAAGCGTTGTAAAAAAGTGGAGGCCATGTAAGTGGAGTCCTTTTTGAAACTAGGGTGACGCTAATTTAAACTTAGCGAGAATTGACGCTAACAATAATTGCTTGATTTGCCAAGTGATAACTTGGCATTCAATTATTACCACTTAATTGCTAATAGGCAGTGTGTAAAGGTTTTCACTCCCTTGCAGAGTTTGATAAACTCACGGTCCTTTTGCAAATTGGTATTGTAAGTCGTATGGCACAGGCAACTCGTGAGTTATATCGCTCATTAAAACAGTGTTTAAACAAAGATCAGTTTTTCTTTAAACGTCGCTTAGACGGTATAGCAAAAATAAAAAATGAAGAAAAACAAGCCAAAGTACTCGCTGAAGTAACTCTGGCGATTGAAAAAAGCATCGCCACACGGGCGCAGCGTTTAGCCAATTTGCCTAAAGTGTCTTATCCCGAAAATTTGCCGGTCAGTCAGAAAAAAGACGACATCAAAGAGGCCATCGCCAATAACCAAGTGGTGATTGTTGCGGGCGAAACGGGCTCGGGTAAAACCACGCAGTTACCTAAAATTTGTTTAGAGCTTGGCCGAGGTGCAGCGGGCTTTATTGGTCATACTCAGCCACGCCGATTAGCCGCACGTACCGTTGCCAACCGAATTGCTGAAGAGCTTAATTGCCCACTTGGTCAAGAGGTTGGTTTTAAAATTCGATTTAACGATCAGGTATCTGATAAAACCGCGGTTAAACTGATGACCGACGGTATTTTATTGGCGGAAATTCAGCACGACCGCTTTTTAAATCAATACGATACTATCATCATCGATGAAGCCCATGAGCGTAGTTTAAACATCGACTTTATTTTAGGTTATTTAAAAAACCTATTACCGCGACGCCCCGATTTAAAAGTCATTATTACGTCTGCCACTATCGATCCTGAACGTTTTTCTAAGCATTTTAATGATGCGCCCATTATTGAAGTATCGGGTCGTACGTTTCCGGTTGATGTGCGTTATCGTCCCATTACCGAGGTTGATAAAGACGAAATGGAAGCCGAAGGCGACCAACTGCAAGGGATTTTTGATGCGGTTGATGAGCTGATGGCAGAAGGCCCAGGCGACATTTTGATTTTTATGAACGGTGAGCGCGAAATTCGCGATACCGCCGAAGCCCTCGGTAAACGTAACCTCAAACATACCGAAGTGCTGCCGCTTTATTCGCGCTTATCAAATGCAGAGCAAAACAAAATTTTTGCCAGCCATTCAGGCAGGCGCATTGTGCTGTCAACAAACGTCGCTGAAACTTCGTTAACCGTGCCTGGCATTAAATACGTTATCGACCCCGGCACAGCCCGTATTAGCCGTTACAGTTACCGCACCAAAGTGCAACGTTTACCGATTGAGGCGATTTCACAAGCGTCGGCCAATCAACGAAAAGGCCGTTGTGGTCGTGTACAAGCGGGTATTTGTATTCGCTTATATTCAGAAGACGATTTTTTAGGTCGCCCAGAATTTACCGATCCTGAAATACTGCGCACCAATTTAGCCTCGGTTATTTTGCAAATGCTGGCTTTAGGGCTCGGCGACATTAGCCAGTTCCCATTTGTTCAGCCGCCGGATAATCGCAATATTACCGATGGTTTACGTTTGCTGGAAGAACTCGAAGCCGTTGAAGAAGTTCAAGCGGGTAAAACGCCAAAACTGACACAATCCGGTAAAGAATTAAGTCGTTTACCCGTTGATCCGCGTTTGGCCAAAATGGTACTGGCAGCCAAACAATTTAATTCAGTATTCGAAGTGATTGTGATTGTCGCGGCGATGTCGATTCAAGACCCGCGCGAACGACCACGTGAGAAAAAAGCGCAAAGCGAAGAAAAACACCAGCGCTTTAATGAGCCAGATTCTGATTTTATCGCCTTTTTAAATTTATGGCGTTACCTTGAAGAGCAACAACAAGCGCTTTCGAATAATCAATTTAGACGTATGTGCCAGCAAGAGTTTTTGGCCTATATGCGCGTGCGTGAATGGCAAGATTTGGTTTATCAACTGACCACAGTTTGCCAAGAAATGAATGTGGCGATAAACAATGAACCTGCGGGGTTTGATGCTATTCATCAAGCGTTATTGGCCGGTTTGCTGAGCCACATTGGTTTTAAAGATGAAGATAACAGTTATAAAGGTGCACGTAATTCGCGTTTTCATGTTTTTCCTGGGTCAAGTTTATTCAAAAAGAGTCCAAAATGGCTTATGGCGGCGGAGCTAGTCGAAACCAGCCGTTTGTTTGCCCGCATTAATGCCAAAATCGATTTAAAGTGGGTTGAGCCATTAGCACAGCATTTAATTAAGCGCAGTTATTCAGAACCACACTGGGAGAAAAAGCCCGGCTGTGTGATTGCACTTGAGCAACAAACGTTATACGGGCTGATTATTGTCAATCAGCGCCGCACTGTGTACAGCAAAATCGACCCAAAACTGAGCCGTGAGCTATTTATTCGCGAAGCGCTTGTGAATCAAGAGCTGGGTAAAGACGAGGGCTTTTTAAAGCATAATTTGGCCTTAGTTGAAGATATTCAAAGCCTTGAAAATAAAGCGCGTCGTCGCGATATTTTGGTTGATGACCAAACCTTGTTTGAGTTTTACGACAAAAAAATCCCTGAGCATGTTAATAACCGTAACGATTTTGCTCACTGGTGGAAAAAACAGCAAAAAGCGGACGCTGGTTTTTTAAATATGACCCGCGAAAACTTGATGATGCATCAAGCGAATCATATTTCGGCAGCAGATTACCCCGATGTTTGGCAACAAGACCGTTTAATGTTGCCACTTGAGTACCATTTCGAACCGGGTAAAGCGGTCGATGGGGTCGCGCTGCAAATCCCATTGGCGCTACTGAATCAGGTTGAGGACATTGGCTTTGATTGGCATATTCCAGCGTTTCGCCACGAGCTTATTACAGGTTTAATTAAATCGTTGCCTAAAGCAACGCGCCGCAATTTTGTACCCGCGCCTAATTTTGCTGATGCGGTGATGGCGACCCTTGCGCCAATGCAAGGCAAGTTCATTGAAGCGGTGAGCCAAAAGCTGCTGAAAATGAGTGGGATCCGCATTGATGAAAACGAGTGGGATTACACTGCGCTTGCATCACATTTACGCATAATGTTTGAAGTGCGTGACGACAAAGGCGCGTTGCTTGCGCGTAACCACAATTTACAGGCGCTCAAAGATCAGTTGCAAGGTAAAGTCAGCGATACCTTGTCTAAAGTGGCGGATAAAGGGATTGAAAAAACCGAGCTAATCGAATGGGATTTTGGTGCGTTACCCGAAGCTTATGTAAAAAAACAAGCTGGTTACGAAATCAAGGCGTTTCCAGCTTTAGTCGATAAAAAATCATCGGCGGCGGTTGAGCTGTTCGATTCTCAGCTCAAAGCAGAGCAAGCCCATAAACATGGATTGCGCCGCTTAATTTTGCTCAATATTCCATCGCCAATTAAATACTTACAGCAAAAACTGCCAAATAAAGCCAAGCTTGGGCTTTATTTTAATCCTTTTGGCCAAGTTAAAGATTTAATTGATGACTGTATTGCCGCAGGGGTTGATACCTTATGTCCTGACTTTGCGCTGATCCGCGATGAAGCGGACTTTAACCGTGCCAAAGAAAAAGTGCGCGGTGAGCTTGGCGATGCCGTGGTGCAAATTGCCACGGAAGTTGAGCAAGTGCTGAGCCTTGCTAATGCGGTTCATAAACGCCTAAAAGGTAAAGTTGATTTGAGTATGATCACCGCTCATGGTGACATCAAACAACAGCTTTCAACATTAGTTTTTAAAGGGTTTGTGTGTCAATTTGGTGCTGAAAAACTCAAAGATTTGGTACGTTATTTACAAGCGATAGAAAGGCGCCTGGAGAAATTACCCGTTGATCCAAATCGCGACCGACTGTGTGTACTTGAACTTAATAAAGTGGCAGAGGCCTATCAAGGCGAAGTGAATAAAGTGCCAAAAGGCTATGTGTTACCTGAAGCATTACAGGCTATTTTTTGGATGCAACAAGAATTGAGAGTGTCGTTTTTTGCGCAAACTCTTGGCACCCCGTATCCAGTTTCGGCAAAAAGAGTGCTAAATGCGATTAATGAACTAAAATAATTTTGAGCTAATTTAGTGATAACACAAATACTTAGTCTTGGCTTTGGATAATGGTTGTACTAAATGCTTGCAAAAAAAATCAACCGCTTTACTTTATAGTCATGCGCAACGGACTGACATTGCACTTGACTATCATCATGGAGGGTAGAATGAACAAGGAAGCTGCAATGGATATTTGCCAAAAACGAGCAAAAATTTTATTGGTCGATGATGAGTATTTTAATTTTGAGTTGCTAAAAGGGGTCATTCCTGAGCGTTTTCAATTAGAGTACTTAGCCAGTGGTCAGTTGTGCCTTGGGCAGATTGTTACAGATCATCCAGATTTGATTTTATTGGATGTGTGTATGCCCGGTTTAGACGGTTACGATACCTGCAGAATGATAAAAAACACGCCAGAAACCCAAGACATTCCAGTGCTAATGCTGACTGGCTTGGAATCTGATCGAGATAAAAAAGCAGGCTTTGATGCTGGCTGTGACGATTACATAGTCAAACCATATTCGTTGCCACAATTAATAGAAAAAATATCTCATTATGTTGCCAAATAAGCGCACCGAGATAACACAGGATGAGATAGGGGGTTGTTATGTTATATGAAGATAAACGGAATTTTTTCAGAATGATGGTCAATGCCGAAGTGCAGTTAACCTTAATTGATTCTGAAGCAGGTCGTCAAATTGATGGTGTGTGCCGTGACTTAAGTGCCACTGGTATGGCGATTGAAATTGATGAGCCGATTGAGATGAATATCACACTAAAAGTAAAAATAGCATCATCGAATAACAGTGTGCCATCCCTTGAAGCCCTTGCCAAAGTTGTGCGTTGTACCTCGTTAGAATCAAATGAATATTTACTTGGGTTAGAAATCATTGAGATGAATTAATCTTAGTGTTTGTCCCAATAAAAAAGCCCTAGCTAACTGCTAGGGCTTTTTTTGTTTCTTCAGTGTAACTTACTGACAGCTGCCATTAGCAGTCCATACTTTATATTGGCCTGAGTTATCGGCAGGATTATCACCTTTGGTCCACCAATTAGCGGTGTATTTGGTATTTTGATATGCGACCTGATCGCCTGCGACATACACTGAGCTTGTTGACCACGCAACTACACCAGAGCAACCTTGCTGGCTTTCACTCACTTGAACTTGTTGGGTTTTTGTTGCTTCAAGTCCTTCGGCATCTTTTACCGTAAGCGATACCAAATAGCTGCCAGCTTGAGTATAAGTATGGCTTGGTGACGCTTGCATTGACGTTGCGCCATCACCAAATGACCAAGCGTAGCTTGCAACAGCTTTATCGTCGCTGGAGGTGTCAGTAAAGCTGACCGAAAGTTGGTTGGTATTAAAACTAAAGTTTGCGACAGGTGCTTTATTTGTATTATCGCCATCACCAGAGCAGTTGCCTAAGCGCTTCCAAACGTTACTGTATACTTCTGGGTTTGCGCCGGTTGACCACCAGGTTGCTTCATATATCTTGTTATTGTGGGCAACTTTATCACCAATTTTGTATGAGGTTGCATTGTTCCATGAAGCTAAACCATCACAACCTGTATTAGTATCTGTATTGATAGTAACAACCTGAGTGAAGAAAGCAGATTGGCCTGCGGTATCTTTTACCGTTAAACGAACCGTATATTGGCCATCAGCATTGTAGGTAAAGCTTGGATTTTGCGCTGTAGATGTGGAGTTATTACTATCACCAAATTGCCAAGCATAACTGGTTATGCCTTTATCATCTGTTGATTGATTAGTGAAGCTGACTTGTTTACCGGTTACATTAGCACTAAAGCGTGCAATTGGGGCCGCATCAGTGCCGCCACCTGTACCACAATCGTTGGCTAAATAATCAGCAGCGGCTTTGGCTTGAATTAAACCAAAACCATAAGAAGTATCACGACCTGCAGCGCCTTTATCTTTTGCTGTTTTATTAATTGCGTCACGAACTTGTTGGTTACTACAGCTAAGGTTGTTGCTCCACACAAGTGCTGCAACACCTGAAACATGCGGTGTAGCCATTGATGTACCACTAATACTTTTATAGCCATTATTGTTCCAAGTAGAATTAACCCCAACACCTGGCGCTGCGATTTCAACTTGATTGTTAAATTGTGAGAATGATGCTTTGTTTTCTGAGCTATCAACGGCCGCAACAGAGACCACAGAATTATAAGAAGCAGGATAACTTAAAGAGCTGTTGCCATCATTACCCGCAGCGGCAATATGGAGCATACCTTGCGCATAGCTATTATCAAACGCTTGGCGCTCAGCAGTAGACGAGCCTGAGCCCCCTAAACTCATACTAGTAATGTTTGCACCCGCAGCCTGACACTGTGAAATGGCTTTGATCAAATCTGAACCGTATGCCCAATTGCCTTGATCATTAAATACTTTAACTATGTGTAAACCAAGCTGTCCTGATGGATTAACCCCAACCACACCTTGGTTATTACCACCAATTGCAGCGATGGTACCGGCTACGTGAGTACCATGACCATTACCATCGTTATACCAATTTCCGGTATCGTTATTACCATAACCGTCATCGCCTGTGATGCCTGTACTTGGTAAATCAGGGTGATTAAGCGTATAGCCGGTATCCATAATACATACTTTACGATTACCGCTCATGGCATCAGATAGCAAAGGTGCTTGCACCATATTGATACCATAAGGTGTACTTTCTGCCAGTAAGTAGCGCTTAGGATCGACCTCAATGCTTGCCACATCAGGATTAGTTTCGAGCATCGCTTTTTGCTCGGCACTCAAAATTAATGCAACGGCGTTTATGGAAGGGAGTTCTTGTATAACATTGGCTTGCACTGATGCCGCAATTGTCTGCACCATATTTTGTTTAAGCGTAGTAAGCTGGTGTGATGATGCGCTTTGATTGCTTTCAAATACAGGGTTGAGTTTGTATTGCACTATAAAACGCTCAGTCTCAGGCGTCGCTAATTGTTGCTCTGTTGCGATGGTATTAAAACCAACCCCGCCCAATAACGCCATCAAAATGGCATTTTTACGAAAGTTAACCGTGTTGTACTTGCTCATTTGTTGCAACTCCAATGTTAATTAATTATGGTTTTTTAGATTTAGTGAATAACGTTACAAAATGTTCACATACCTAAAAAAGCAACAAATGATAACGCTGTCAATTTATGTTTTTAGCAACATAAAGCATTTTTTATTCAAAAATCGAACGTACCGATTTTTGTACAGCAGATCTTTTTTGCAGTAACAGCACTGAATCACCTCAAGAGTATTTACTCCAAATTGTCTGTTTGGATGCATTATCTGTAGCGAATTAATGACAATTTTTATAACTGAATTTGGGGTAGGTATGTTTTTTTAATCTGAATAAAACCAATTAATTTCATTTGGCAGTGAACATATTTAACAGGAGAAATACCAAGTTTTCTTTTAGCAAGTTAACTTTTATTGTGACTAATTCAATTGCTGAGTCACTAGCAGGTGTGGGATTACACAGCCGATTAAAAATAAATCAGAGCCAATAAATAATCGTGCAATAGAGGGTGAAAAGAGTCGTAGTTTGTAAGGCTAAGCAAACCTTAAATAAATAAGGTTTGCTTTATTTTAAAAGTATAACTTACTGATTTTTAAGTTAATATACTTTACACACTAAGCCTTTTAAATAAAACCCTTCAGGGTATGGGCCTGAAATCGGGTGGTCGGCCGCTTGATTTAAGCGCTCCATAATCAATAAATCTTTACCTGCATCTAGCGCTGCATCGGCCACTACTTTTTGAAATAAGTTTTGGTCCATTAAACCAGAGCACGAAAACGTGAGTAATGTGCCGCCTGGTTTTAAAATTTGCATCGCAATCATATTGATATCTTTATAACCACGACATGCGCCAGTAAGCTGCGCTTTATTATCAGCAAACTTTGGTGGGTCCATTACAACAGTATCAAATAAGCGGCCTTCTTCGCGGTATTGGCGTAGTAGTTTAAATACGTCCTGCTTAACAAATTCTGCTTTGGTTAAATCTAAATTATTGATTTCAACATTGCGTTTTGCCGTATCAAGTGCCGGTTGTGACACATCCACATTGATCACGCTTTTACAGTTGCCCCGTAGTGCGTATAAACCAAAAGTACCGGTATAACAAAAACAGTTAAGAACATCGTTGCCCTCTGAAAAACGCTCGAGGGCAGCGCGGCTATCTCGTTGATCAAGATAAAATCCTGTTTTATGACCGCCAATAATGTCGACTTCAATTTTGAGGCCGTTTTCTTCGATGATAACAGGGGCTGTGGGGGCAACGCCGTGTAATACGCCAACTGTGGGTTCTAAGCCTTCTTTGGTGCGTACATCAACATCAGAACGCTCATAGACATTACACTCAGGGAAAATAGCACGTAGCGCAATAACGATATCACCTTTATGACGTTCTGCACCGGCACTTAATAGCTGACAAACTAAATAGTTATCAAACTTATCTATAGTGATCCCTGGTAAGTAATCTGATTCTGCAGCCACTAAACGAAAGCCTGTTAAGCCACCGGCTTTAATCACTGCTTGGCGCGCATCAAGCGCTCGGCGAATGCGTTTTTCAAAAAATGCAGGGTCAATTGTTTCGTTTTGATCAAAACTCCAGACCCTTGCACGAATTTGCGAATGCGGGCTATATGAAGCAATTGCTAAAAACTGACCATTGGCATCGTAAATATCAACTGTGTCTCCAAGGCCTGGTTTTCCCTTCATTTTTTTAATGGCTTTTGAAAAAATCCAAGGGTGTTTGCGTTTAAGTGCTTTTTCGCGACCGGCTTCAAGATAGATAGCAGAGGACATAGAGATTCCAATAAAGAGATAAGGGCGCTAATTTTAGAGAAGCGCCCCCCAAGTTACAATCTAAAATCTGTATTTTGGACAATCATTCCATTTAAGTGCACAGGTTAGTGATTATTCTCGTTGAAAATCATACACAGAGCCTAGCTGTAACATCTGCGTCAGCTCATCAAGCGCAATTTGGCACTCGTTCAACAAGCTGATGTCGGCTAAGTCGGTTTCTGTGAGCCTATCGCGATAATGCTTTTCAACCCATTGGCATAAACTATGATAAAGATGAGTTGAAAACAAACAATGCTGATTGACGGCGCCAAGTTCTTTTGCTGACAAAGGGACACGCAAACGTAAACAAGCGGGGCCGCCGCCATTTTGCATGCTCTGGTTTAAATCAAAATAGTGAATTTGGCTAATTGGATTGTCTGCTTGTTGAAGTAAAGCCAAATACGTAGCGACTTGGTCGTGATGCTGGCATTCACTTGGTGCAATTAAAGCCATGCCACCAAAAGGTAAACTGACTAATTGAGAGTTAAATAAATAGCTTCCCACCGCATCATTTATTCCCACATGATGCTCTTTGACTTCAATTAAATGAAGCGGTCGTTGCCCTTGGAAGGCGTTTGTAATTTGGCTGATCACCTCGTCACTATTTAAAAAGGCATGTTCATGAAAGAGCATGACATTTTCATTGGCAACTGCAATCACATCATTGTGGAACACACCAGCATCAATGACATTCGGATTTTGTTGAATAAATAGCGTCTGCGACTCACTCAATTGATGTAAGCGAGCAATGGCCTGACTTGCCTCTAATGATTGGCGTGCAGGGTAGCGGCTCGGCTTTGGGCTGCTGGGATCAAAGCTACTCGTGCCATAAACAAATAAGTTTAGCCCTTGATGGCCATGAGTATCACATAACCGCATGTGGTTAGCTGCGCCTTCATCAGAAAAATGCACCCCACTTGGTAACGCGCTGTGATGAGCAAAAGAGTCTTCATTATTGAACATGGCTTTGAGTAAACGCTCGGTCGTTGGCGCCTCAATTGCACGATGAAATTTGTTGGCCAAATTGGCCGCGGTAAAATGAACCTTGTTATCATCACAATCACTACTGGATGATACTGTAGCTGCATTTGCTGTCCACATTGATGAGGCTGAATAACAGGCTTTGAGTAGGTGCGGCGCTTGGCGCGAGACCTGATTTAAAATATAACTATCTGTTCCTGTGAACCCTAATTGACGTAATGTGCGAAGGTCGGGACGTGCATGGGGTGCAAATACACCTTGCACCAGACCTTCGTCATGCATTGCTTTCATTTTTGCTAAGCCTTGCAACGCGGCTTGTTTGGGATTGGCAATGTTGGTGGCATTTTTTTGCGAGGCAACATTACCAAATGAAAGACCTGCGTAGTTGTGGCTTGGGCCAACGAGGCCATCGAAATTAACTTCATAATAATGCATGGGCTGCTCTGTCCTTGTGCGCTTTAAAGCAACGTTGCACTAGATGGGTGCAAAGGAGGCTGAAAAGCGTGTTGTTGTCATTGGATACAGAGAGATTGCGAGGATCATGCCATAAAATGAGCTGCTCTTTTGTTCAGGCTCGGTTATTATCTAATAGAATTTACTAATAAATTCAAGGTGCTGTTATGAAAGTGATTTTAGTGACTGATATTTTTGGTCATACCACTCATTTAAATGAATGGGTGATACGTCTTAGTGCCTTAGGCGCAAAATGCCACATTATTAGCCCGTATGAGTATCCATCGCCAGAGTTTGAACACGACCAATTAGCTTATGAATATTATACTGCGCAAGGTGGCCACGATGTTTATCGACAGCGTTTATTAGACCAAACTCAATTACTTCAGCGGGCCGATTTAATTATCGGTTTTAGTGCCGGCGCTTCTGCGCTATGGCATTTTTGTAGTCAAACTTTTGCAAACGCATTGCCAAAAACGGTACTTTTTTATCCAAGTCATATTCGCAATCAACTGACCTTAACGCCTAAGTTACCAACAGAGATTATATTTGCCAGTCACGAGCCCCACTTTAGTGTTGATGAGGTGATGGCGTCATTGGCCCATCAACAAAATGACAAGTTAACTTTAACTAAAAGTGCTTATTTACATGGTGTTATAAATCCGGCATCACAAAATTATAATTTACAAGCCGCGGAGCTGTTTTTTAACTTTATAGCGCAAAAAATAATTCAAAGAGACTAAAAAATTCATCGTAAGGAAGTACCTAAAATGACAAAAGCCGATTACAGTTATGGGTCTAAGAATAAAATGAAGGAATTGTTATGTCAGACCCAATCCGCCCAAACTATGTGCATTTTCCTGGAAATGTGATTGCTAAACCGCCGTGCCGCATGCTCAATGCCAATATGTACGGCTTTTTTGTTAAAGGTGATTTAGCGCTCATTCAAGCTTATATCGACCAAACATTAAACACAGTTGCAACCAGTGACATGCGCTTTAAAGCCTTGTCGGCGTACACCTTATTGACCTTTACAGATATAGAAAATATTGCTTCAAAAGTGCCGCCATATCAGCAACAAGGTTGGATGCAAGAAACCGATGTGATTATTTGGTTACCGGTTGCCAAAATGGTTAAAAAGTTGGGCAAAGAGAAGGTTGATCATATTTATTGGTATCCGGCTTTTATCTGTGTAAACAATATTTATGCTCTGATCAACGGACGTGAAACATGGGGCTATAACAAATATTTATGCCAATACGTGATGCCAAACATTGGCGAGCAAGCCAATTATTTTTCGCTGTCAGTGGATGCATTTGAGCCGTTTTCATTAGAAACTAAAATGGCCGAACACATGTTGCTTGAAGTAAAAAAGGTGGCTGAGGGCAGTGAAAATCCCATTGTTGAATTTGTCGATTTAGTGAAAGAAGTCTTTGCATTATTAAAATCAGAACACGATTTTTTTGATTTAGATTTTAATGCGCTAAAGCAACTGCTTGATGGTTTTGTGCATCCGCAAATGGATCAAATATTATTTAAACAGTTTCCTGATGGCCTAGGTGAAAAAGCTGTGTATCAAGCGGTGATGCACTCACCCTCAATGATTAAAAAAGTCCATAAAGCTGCGATTTTAACCCATGAATATCAAGTAACATTTCATCAGCTCGATACGTTTCCACTGGAACAAATGTTTGGTTTAAAAGTAGGCACTCAAGATGCGATTTTACCTTTTAGTGTGCTGATGGATTTTGATCAAGAACCCGCTTTTGAAGTTGCAACTAACCCAGCATGTTAAGGACAAACCAATGACAAAACAAAAAATTGCCATTTTAGGCGGTGGTGTCTCTGCGATGACATCTGCTTTTTACTTGACTCAGCAAGCCAACTGGCAAGACAAATATGACATCACAGTCTATCAGCAAGGTTGGCGTTTAGGTGGTAAAGGGGCCAGTGGTCGTAACGCCCAGCTAGGCGAGCGGATTGAAGAGCATGGCTTACATGTTTGGTTTGGTGCTTATGTTAACTCCTTCAAAACTATTGAAGCGGTATATGATCAATTAGCACGCCCTGCTGGAGTGCCACTTGCAACCTGGCAAGATGCTTTTAAACCTCACAGCTTTGTGGTGCTACAAGAATTGATTGAAGAGCAGTGGGATACCTGGTCTATCGATTTTCCACAAATTCCAGGAAATCCTGCAAATGGCACTTTAGAATTTCATTTTTGGGAAATAGTGCAATTTGTTTATGTTTGGCTGAAAAAGTTTATTGATGATTTAGAGTACAAAGGTAAATTGCTGAAAAAAAGCAGCAAAGTGGCGGTGTATGAAGATGATCATGAAGGATTACTCACGCATTTTTATGAGCAAATTAAAGACAAAGTCGATGATATTGCTGATGAGTTTGCCGAATTTAAAGATGATGTTGAAGAATCATTAGCGCAAATAAGCGATCATATTCGGGTATCAAGTTTACAAGTTGGGCAGTTCTTACAAAAACGGGTCGATGATAAAGAGCTTAATAATAGTAAACATCACAGTGCGCTTGCATTTTTATTACGCAAAATGAAGAAATGGCTGGTGAACGAATTCGATGATTTGCTTGAAGATCACGATGATATTCGCCGTATCTATATTTGTGTTGATTTAGGTTTGGCGATTTTAACTGGCCTGCTTGATGACAAAGTGTATAAAAAGGGCTTTGGAGTCCTAAATCAATATGATTTTAGGCAATGGTTATTAAAAAGTGGCGCGAATGATAAATATTCGGTGCATTCGGCGCCAGTACGTGGTTTTTATGATTTAGTATTTGCTTATGAAGATGGAAACTTTGACCAACCAAATGTTGAAGCTGGGGTGGCGTGTTTAGCTATGCTGCGCATTGCATTGTGTTATCGCGGTGGAGTGATGTGGAAAATGCAGGCGGGCATGGGCGATACCATTTTTAGTCCAATGTATGAATTGTTAAGTCGTCAAGGGGTGAAGTTTGAGTTTTTTAATCAAGTTACCGAGTTAGTGCCAGGCAAAGACTTATTGCAACAAGACTGTATCGAACAAATCAATTTAGTGCAGCAAGTTACGTTAATAAACCCCGACAAAGAATATGTCCCGCTGGTGGATGTAAAAGGATTAGCATGCTGGCCAAGTGCACCGTTACTTGCGCAAATTGACCCAAGCCAAGCGGCTTTAATCATTGAGCATAACATTAATTTAGAAGCATTTTGGTCGACGTGGCCACACGTGTATCAAGCGGCGTTTGGCCAACCTTTACCAACAAAAACCTTGAAACGTGGGGTTGATTTTGATGAGGTTATTTTTGGTATTTCAGTGGGTGGTTTACCGCATGTGGCGGCAAAATTACTGGATATTGACGTGGCACTAAAACAAACTTCAGATCAAGTCAAAACGGTTGCCACCCAAGCGTTTCAACTGTGGCTTGATGTGCCATTACAGCAATTGGGTTGGACAGATATCCCCGACTCTGGTGAAGAGCCAATTTTAAGTGGTTTTAGTGAACCTTTTGATACGTGGGCTTCGATGGATCAACTCATTTGCCGCGAAACTTGGTCACCCGAACTTGAACCTAAAAATGTCGCTTATTTTTGTAGTGCGTTGCCTGTGGACAATTATCCGCCTCAATCTCAAACCGACTTTCCCGACATTTGTACTGATAAAGTGAAAGATAACGCAATTTTTAAACTTAAAAATCAGATGTTTGAACTTTGGCCTGATGTCGCAAGTGTAGGGGAGTTTGCATGGCAACATTTAATCGACCCGCAAAATCGCAGCGGTGAAGCCCGCTTTGACAGCCAATATTGGCGGGCAAATGTTGACCCATCAGAGCGCTATGTCTTGTCGGTTACGGGGAGTAGCGCCTATCGATTAGATACAGACGGTAGTATTTTTCAAAATCTGTATTTAACTGGTGATTGGATTAAAACCGGTGTGAATGCAGGATGTGTTGAAGCGGCGGTGATGGCTGGCATGCAAACATCACGTGCAATTAGTGGTTATCCTACTCATATTGATGGAGAAAATGGCTTTGACCCCGATTAACTGATTATTTGTTAATCACATGTCGCTGAGTTTTTTGTTTTTTGTTTAAACTTCGGCGAAAAATGTTTTTAATTGATGATTTTTACGCAATAATGATGGCTAAATGGCTGTTATTATTGCGTCTATTTGATGGCATATTCTTTTTATCTACTATACTGCAGCTTGGAATTCAATTTTTGCTTTGCTAAATAAAATAATGGATCTTTTTATGACCTCCTATCCGGTTTTTTTTGCTTTATCAGCGCTCTCTCTTGCACTCAATACTGCAGTGAATGTTGCCCAAGCTAATGATGGTGCAATGCAAGATATTGAAGTGATTGAAGTCTATGCACAAAAAAGATTACAGCGAATTCAAGATGTCAGTGTAGCAGTTACATCAATTAATGGTGCTGCACTTAGTGAGCAACGGATTAAAGATACCACTGAGCTTGCTTCGTTTTCCCCCAATGTGAAAATTAGTCAAAACGCTGCAGAAGGCACACCTCCTGCTATTAATATCCGTGGTGTGGGCCTCATCGATTACAATACCTCTAATACGTCACCGGTCAGTTTTTATATAGACGATGTGGTAGCTGGCTCTGCAAATAATCAAATTGTTAATTTATTTGATATGGAGCAAGTTGAAGTATTACGAGGCCCGCAAGGCACCTTATTTGGTCGCAACAGTACGGGTGGCGCAATTATTTTACGTTCAACTCGCCCTGATAGTGAGTTTGGTGGTTATATTACAGCGGGACTTGCAAATAATGATCATCAGACTTTAGAAGGTGCGATTAATTTGCCCTTGACTGATGATAGCGCAGCACGTTTTGCTTTTAGTCACCAAGATTATGATTATTCAACAAATAACTTACTCAAAAGTTCACCAGAAGCCGGCATGCGACAAGATAATTATCGCTTTTTGTTGAGCAGCGATTTTGGCAAGCTTGATGTGCTGCTCAAAGCACATCTTGAGGATTGGAGTGGGATAGTTCAGCCTGTTGGAAGCATTGGTTTGTTCAAAAATCCTGCTACTAAAGCGCCTTGCTCGGTTAGCGAGGCTGGCTCAACCAGCTGTTTTGATTTATTTGGTTATAATTCAGGCAGTAATGATTTTTATGATGTAAAAGTAAATAATAACAGTCCACATAAAACAGATTCTAAAGGTTTAAGCCTTAATTTAACCGGACAACTCACTGACAATACTAGTTTAATTTCTGTCACTAGTTGGGATAAATTAAAAAGACAACATGCTTTTAATTGTGATGGATCACCTAGCCGTTTATGTGAAGGCAATTTAGGGCTTGAAAATCAAGTGATCACTCAAGAGCTTAGACTTCATCACCAGCTAGGTGAGCATTACTTGATCGCTGGCGCATTTTGGCTTGATGAAAGCATAGTGCAAGATAACTACAATGATATTTTTCGTGATCTTCGTGGTGTACTTTCTCAAGCAGTTACTTTTATTTATGACAATCAAATTGATGTAGATTCTAGCGCCTTGTTTGCTCAGTATGATTATCGCTATAGTCCTGCAACTACTTTCACCGTGGGTCTGCGTTATACTGCAGAATCAACAGATTATCAAAGTATTACTCATTTAAATGTAGGCACGGATCCGAATGATTATGTTGGTTTAACCATTCCTTTTTATCAGGTATCTGGGTCGCAAGATGATAATAAATGGTCAGGAAAACTGGCGGTAAATCATCAGCTTGATAGCAATAATTCAGTCTATTATAGTTTTTCAAATGGCTTTAAAAGTGGGGGCTATAACGGCGGTTTTTTATCATCGCTTGAACAAGCTCAGCTGGCTGATTATGGCGCAGAAACCCTCAATGCGCATGAAGTTGGTGCTAAACTGACTTTGCTCGATCAAGATTTAGCTATCAACATGGCGGCGTTTTATTACGACTATCAAGATCAGCAAGTATTTATGAATCAAGCGTCGACGGTGCCAAATACTCCTCCACTACAACTGCTTGAAAATGTTGGCTCATCTACTATTTATGGTTCTGAAATCGAGCTGTTTTACACTCCAACGGCACAACTTTATTTTCAATTAGGGTTAGGGTATTTACCTGAGGCTAATTTTGATAAATTTATCGACCCCACAGGACGGGAGCTTACGGATAATCGATTACCTTTTACTTCTAAATGGAATATCAGTGGCTTAGCTAATTATGAAATGCCATTATTGAGTCATAACTTGGTTTTACAATTAAATTTTGATTACCAATCAGATTATTATTTCGATCAAAACGAAAACCCATATGCAGAGCAGACAGGTTATACGCTATGGAATGGTTTTATCCGTTATGAAAGTGATGATTGGGATGTATCTTTATGGGGTAAAAATTTATTTGGCCAGCATTACAGTAACTTGAAGTTTGATTTAAGTAGTTTTTTGGGCATGCTTGAAGACTTTAAAGGCGAAGGTCGTCGTTATGGTATGGTATTCCAATATCATTTTTAAATGCTTCGAGGGAATTTAGCTAATTAGGCGGTAAATGTAAAAGTGAAGTACGAGTTTAAGGGCGGGAAAATATTATCGGCAGTATTTTTATTGCTGTTTTTTGTCACGAGTTTTTTTTCAGTGGCAAATGCAGTTGAGCCTTTAAAAACCTTTATTTTGACCACCGATACTTTGCAAGATAATTTATTAGTTGAAGGGCAGTTATTTAGCGCCACCGATAATCAATTCCCGAGCGATTTTGATACAATAGACGAATGGCTTGCCACTAAAAAGCCGTTGGAGGAAATCAGTTATTTTGGTGGGCAATACTGGTTCATTGTTAAATTAGAAAACAAAACCAATCAACAGGATATGGTGTTTTATCCTTATAATACTGTGATGGACAGTATTAAATCTCATATTTACTCTCCCAGTTTTACCCAAAAAGTTGAAACCGGTGCTCAGTTTCAAACAGAATTTGATTATCATTACGGTAACCGTGTTTTTGTTGCAAAAGATAAGCCTCATTATATTGTCACCTTATTCACCAGTGAATATTTTTACACTCCTGCAAAACTTGTATTAGTGCCAGAGCAAGAGTTTGAGAAAAAAGTAACTAATGAAACCGTTATATTATTGCTTTGTTTAGGTTTTGGTTTAGCTTTAGGCTTTTATAATCTACTGATTTATATTGGATCGCGAGATATCACCAACCTCTATTATGCTATTTTTACGGTGACATGGATTTTTGCTTGGGTATTCTTTTTTCACTTACCCAAAGAGTTGTTTGATATCCATAATTCAAGCTTGCATTGGGTTGGATTTACCTTAACGCCTATCACTAATATTTTGTTTTATAATCATTTTTTAAAGTTAAGAGAGGCTGCACCACGCCAAGCTAATATTTCATTAACCATAGGTTGGGTTGCGGCGCTCGGTATTCCATTTGTAATGTATTCGCCAGGTTTTGGTTTTATCTGGGCTTCATTAGTGACAGGCATTGCCATGATGTTTGGTTTTTATGTTGGTGTCTGTGCCTGGCTAAGAGGATTTAAGCCTGCTAAATATTTTATTATGGCCTATTTGGCGATGTTTTTACCGAACATGTTTGCCAATATGACTAACCTTGGCGTATTGCCGCCGATTGATTTTAACTTGTACTTATTAGGATTGATTGGCACTACATTAGATGCGCTGTTATTGGCATTTGCTGTCGCAGATAAACTGCGGTTATTGAATAATGAAAATTTCGAACTGACAAAAAATTTAGAAGAAAAAGTCTTTTTGCGCACTCAAATGCTTGAACAAATGACCCATGAGCTACGTGATGCAAATGAAGCAAAAAGCCGCTTTTTAGCGAATATGAGTCATGAAATTCGCACACCTATGACCTCAATTATCGGTTATGCCGACGGCATTATTTTAGGGGATATTGAACCTCGAAATCATGCTAAAGCTGTGCAAGTTATCGCGCAAAATGGCAATCATGTTCTTGGCATCATTAATGACATTTTAGATATGTCGAAAATTGAGGCGAACAAGTTGGAAGTGGAGTGGATTGAAACCGATTTGTTTGCCACCATTGCCAATGTTGAGTCTATTTTAGGTAAGCAAATTCGTGATAAAGGACTTGAATTTAAAGTGCTGTATGAGTTTCCTCTACCAAATAAAATTATTATTGACCCAACTCGCTTACGGCAAATTTTGCTGAATCTGACTAATAACGCAATGAAATTTACAGACTATGGCGCAATCACTTTAATCGTGTCTTTTAAAGACGAAAAGTTGATTATTCGAGTCAGAGACAGCGGTATTGGTATGACTAAAGAACAAACTCAAAAGCTGTTTGAGGCTTTTTCGCAAGCGGATACCTCCACTACGCGCAAATATGGTGGTACAGGTTTAGGGTTGAATATTTCTAAAAACTTGGCTCATAAGTTAGGTGGTGATATCTCGGTTAAAAGTGAGATAGGTAAAGGCTCGGAGTTTATTGTGACGTTGACATGTCGCTTGGCCCATAACAATCGCATGATCAAAGATATGCTTGATTTGATTAAATTGCCTGATACGGGTTATCAAGTAGAGCAGGCGCCACAAAAACTGACAGGGACAGTATTGCTGGCAGAAGATCACCCCGATAATCGAGCATTGGTAAAACGTATTTTAGAGCGAATGGGTCTGCAGGTTACGGCAGTGGCAAACGGGCAAGATGCGGTACAAGCAACGCTAGATGACGAATTTGACCTTATTTTGTTAGATATTCAAATGCCAGTGATGGACGGGATTCAGGCCATCAGTATTATTTTAGCAACTGGTTGTACTACACCAATTATTGCCCTTACTGCTAATGCGATGGATCATGAAGTGCAGCGCTATTTAAAACTTGGTTTTAGTGATCATTTAGCTAAACCGATTGATAGAACGATTTTTGTCAAAAAAATCTCTCATTATTTGCAAGTCGAATTAGATGACGACATTGAGTTATCTCCCGCGGAACTTGCTAAGTTAAAAGCTAATTTTGTCAAAAGCCTGCAAGAAAGCATTAGTTCGATAGAGTTACAAATGCGCTCTAAAAGTTGGCAAGATTTGGCGCTAAACGCTCATGCTATTCGAGGGGCTGCTGGCATGTTCGGCTTTGAACACATCAGTGAACTAGCCAGTCTGCTTGAAAGTACGATAAAAGAAAAGGGTGAGGCTGACATTGTATTGGCAACCGATGCCTTATTACTTGAAATCAAAAACTGCTTTTCAGAACACGCTTCACACGATATCTAAACGCTTGATTAGGGATGTCTGTGCTCTTTAATTGTGGCACAATTACACATCGGGTGTTTTTTAGGTTAAGTCATGTTTCCCACAATTCAAGTTAGAGTCGGGTCTACCAATCCGGTCAAAGTTAACGCAGTTAAAACAGCGTTTTCGGCGGCATTTGTTGATCATATTATCGAGTGTATTGCGACTGATGCGCCTTCAGATGTTGCTGCTCAACCAATGACAGAGCAAGAAACCTTGCAAGGCGCCATTAATCGTGTGGCATTTTGTCAGCAATTTGCGGCCGATTATTATGTTGCTATTGAAGGCGGAGTGGATCATTTTAGTTACGGTGCTGCCACCTTTGCATATGTTGTGATTGCTAACGCAAACGAACAACATGTTGGCAGAGGCGCAAATTTGCCACTGCCTACCGCGATTTATCAATCCTTGCTTGAAGGGAAAGAGCTCGGACCCCTGATGGATGAGTTATTTAATACACACAATATTAAGCAAAAAGGTGGGGCGATTGGGTTATTAACCAATGGGCTTGCGAACCGAGAAGGTAATTATCACCATGCATTATTGCTTGCATTGGCGCCATTTTTGCATCCAGCTTTGTTTGCAAAGCAGTAACAATAAGGCCGTACTGATACGGCCTTATTAATTTAAGATTTAAGATTTAAGATTTCAATTAATTGCGCCATATTGCTGATATTAAACGTAGGCGCAGGCTCTTGAGGTATGGCCAATTGTTTTGGGTTATACCAACAGGTATCAAATCCTGCTTTTTGACCGCCAATGACGTCAGGTACAAAGTTGTCACCCACCATCAGTACTTCTTCTTTAGCGACATCGCCCATCAAATTAAGGGTGTAATTAAAAATACCAATATCAGGTTTAGCAACACCCGCTTGCTCAGAAGAGACGACAATCTTAAACGTGTCGGTTAAGCCAAGTTTTGCCAAGCGCACACTTTGCAGTGCTTCAAAACCATTGGTAATAATACCTAACTGAGCCTGACCTTTTAGCGCACTTAATAACGGTGCAACCCCTTCAATAAGCTGGGTGATATTGGCCATCGATTGCAGAAAACGACTGTTTAATGTGGCTGGTGCAATATCGAGTTTACTTCCCCATTGCGCAAACCGACGATGTTGTAATTGCTCTGCATTGATTTGCCCAAGTTGAAAGGCGTGCCATAAAGGCTGGTTTGTTGCTTGATATTGGGTAAAATCTTCTTGGCTGAACGCAACGCCAAACTCGCTAAACATGGCCTGTAAGCCCGCGTATGCATCGAAATGAAACAGGGTTTCATCGGCGTCAAATAAAATCCACTTATAGTTCAAAACAGTACCTTTTTAACAATCGAGGAGTAGCCAGTTTAAAGGCTATGGTATTATTTTGCAGTAATAAATTGTAACTGGACTTTAATCGCGCTGTGGCAAAGCAATGGCCTTGCTCACAGCAACAGCAAGTGTGTGAGGTTAGTGCATACGATAGGCTAAGCTATCGTTGCATGTATTGTTGTTTTTAGGTGTATTTGGTCCAACAACTTGCAGGTATTGATAGCTCATACCACCTAGAGTGGGTTTGATACTTTCCTCGAACTGTTGTGCTATGGATTCTATTTGGCTTGCTGTTTTTTCTAACCTATCAAAATCAGCTTGATGCTGTGCTATGAAGTTTTCTAGTTGCTTAGCGGCCTGTTCTTGTTTTGCCAGCAGAGTTTTATTTATGGTGAGCGTATGCTCATTTTCAACAACTGCTAATTCGGTTATGGCTGATATTTCAGTTGAGTAGGCATTTATTTGTTGTTCAATTTTTTCAATTGGCGACTGAGCTATTTCAATCGCTTTTTGTGCTGTCTCCAGTTTTTGATAGAGCGTAATTTGAGGTGCTGTCATTGGTATATCGGCGACTTGGTTGCAATTATTGTAGGCTTGTATCCGATATTCGGTTGCCGTATCACTGGCAGTGTGATAGGTCGTTGATGCTGTTGCCGCAAGCGCAATGAGGATGCACGGGAGTGCGATTAGTAATGGATTAAAGTGTTTCATGCTGACTATCCTGTGTGGTTAATGGTGTTAGGCCGTTTATCAGTTAGTCGTGCAGGAGCTGAAAATAGTTTGTTATGGATTATTATTTTTTGTCGTTTATAAAAAAGACGACCGAAGTCGTCTTTAAAGGTATCGTTTTTTAAATAAATTACTTAAAAACGGTAGCTGGTGCTGAGATAGAAAGTACGACCCACAACATCATATAAACTTGGGATTGTATTCATATCGTTACCATCTGGAACGTATTCAGGATCGGTATCAAGCAGGTTTTTAACGCCCCCGTTAATACGCCATTGATCATTCACTTCGTAGGCAGCACTTACGTTGTGATAAACCACATCATCGGTAGTGTATTTATCACCATCGTTATTGCCATCCATACCTTGAATATACTGCGCGTTATAGGCAAGCGTCACTGCATCAGTTAGATTGTAATCAACCGTAAAGTTGGCTTTTAGTTTTGAGTATCCACCCATATTGCCATCAATAGTCCCTTCATAATTAATACCATCTTCTTTAAATTCAATTAAATAAGTAGTATCTAACGTGATACGGTAACTATCTTGGCGGTAGCCGATGTTCCAATCAATCCCAGATGTTTGTTGCGAACCAACATTGGTTAAAACCGATGTCATATCCGATAAATCACCAGCAGGTGTGATGTTAATTGAATCACATGCTTGTTGTTGACCGGCAAAACAATTATTCATTTGGTTTTGTACATTTAAACGGCTGATAGCGTCGGTAATATCAAATGACCAGTAATCTAATGTGCTTGATAAACCATCAGTGATTTCCCACACCATACCAAAGGTGAATGATTCACTTTCTTCAGGTTGTAAGTTTAAATCGCCCGTATAGTTCACTAAAATTTGTGCATCGGGTGCATTGCCCCACGGATCGTCTAAGTAATCGAACGAACCTGAGTTACCGCCGTAAAGTTCAGCAACATTTGGTGCTCTAAAGCCTGTTGCTGCAACTGAGCGCATCATAAACTCATCGTTGAAACGGTATGTTGCACCCACTTTCCAAGTTACTGCTGTACCAAAGGTTGAGTAGTTATCAAAGCGAGTTGCCGCTTCAAGTGATAATTGATCGTTCACTGGCATTGATACTTCGCCATAAACAGACTGTACCGAGTAGTTACCTGAAGTAGGGTCTTGTTGTGCTGCGGTACTTTCACCTGCTTGAGTAATTAAATCAGGGGTATAAAAACCACTTTCAAAACGGTTTTCAATACCTACGGCATAGCCTAAGTCAAATGAAGTCACACCGCTTAATCCTGCTGCCATGATGAATTGCTCATTGCCACCTTTGTTGGTTTCGGTGTACATGGTACCTTGGCTGGCTAAAAAGTCGCGCGAGAGTGCATCACCGCTGAACCATAAATCTTGGTTAGCATAAATGCTCTTTTCCATGTTGCCGGCGTGAATTGAGTTTTGTACTTTATCTTCAGAATCATTACGACCATAGGTGACAGATACATCCCAGCTTGCATCTGACTCTAGCTCACCTGTAATACCTAAAGAGAAACGGTATGTATCGGTTACTTGCTCCGAAATACGTGGGCCTGCATCGGTCATGCGACGGCGGTAGTTTAATTCTTGCGCTACATTACCATCGGTGTCTGCAAAAAGTTGCGAGTATTTATCGGCAAGTTTAGCGCTTAATAAATCGATGTTGGCTGGTTGTGGTGCCATTTGTTGATTTGATTCACGACGAGTGTACATTAAGTCTGCATTAATGCGTGTATCTGCGTCTAATTCAGTGGTGAAGCTTGAAAATGCACTGAATAATTCGTTAGGTGTTTGAGCGTAACTATCTTGAGTAAAGTCATAGCAGTGTTGACGTTTTTTAAAGCCACCTTGACCATCTGGTGTTTTGCCACCTAATGTACCTTCAGGTATAAATGATGAACAACCAGGTTCAACATGATCACGATCGGCCTGAATAATTTTGCCACGTTCTGAGAATTGTGCACCAATGACCAAGTTACCACCGGCAAACTCAACACCATGCAATATACTCACGCCACCACTTGTACCATCACCTTGAGCTGTTTCGCTAACATCCGCGGCGATTTTAGTGCCTTCAAAATCTTGTTTTGTGATGATATTAACGACACCAGCAATAGCATCTGAGCCGTATACCGCAGATGCGCCATCTTTCAATATTTCGATTGATTTGATCATCGCCACAGGAATGGTATTTAAATCAACAGATGAATCAGCACCTGTGCCTGATGCCACCATACGACGGCCATTTAATAATACCAAGGTACGATTAGTGCCCATACCGCGAAGGTTAACTGTGGCAGAGCCACCTGAACCATTATTTGATGTAGCACCTAGGTTCATACCTGCCGCAACAGGTTGCTTTGATAAAATCTCTTCAACAGATGCATAACCACTTTGTGCGATTAACTCAGCTGAAATTACTGTTACAGGGCTTGCGGTTTCCATATCCGTACGATTAATGCGAGAGCCTGTTACTTGAATTGTCTCAATGGCATCAAGAGACGATGTTTCTGCAACACTGACGGTACTATAAAAAAGGGGAAGTGCAGCAAGCACTGCTAAATTCAGAGACGTTTTGTTCATTTGGACCTACTTGTTGTTAATAAAACAGAGCCAACAGAGTGTGATTTTATTGAGAGACTGTTGGAGACGACACGCAAAGTAGGATTTTGAAACTGAACGGCAAATGAATGGTAGGTTGTTTATTGTTCTTATTATTTTGTTTTACACAATTAAAGTGGTTTTTAGTTTGAATGTGAATTATTTGTACAAATAAAAACACTTTAGATTCATCATACTAGATAATTTTTAAATGGCAATTGAAACAAGTGTAATAGTTATAACTTGATATGTAATCAAATGTAATCGGTATAATAAAAGTCCTATAAAAATGGTTGGTTACAATTGATTTACCTATTTTTAATCCTTAGCTGATGTCCCGTAAAACTTTGTTTTCAAACCAACTGTATCCAAAAACAACAGCGAGTTTTTTGTGACATTAAATGCTCTTAAAAATAGCCTTTTTGGCGTATTTATTGTGCAATTATTACCTGGTTATCATCCAGTGTGTTTTTAAAATCATCATTTTTTGATGCTGCTACTATTAATTTAATTCATTCAATATGAACTTAGTTCTATGCTCATCATGGTGAAAAAAGGGGGCATTAATTGGAATTATGCAGTAAATAGATGGCAAACAGGTTACACTGCGCATAGATAAATTAGTGATTAAAGTTGTGAGTCCAAAAGATGAAAATGAGTAAAATTTGCCAGCGTTTAAACGAAAAACTATTAGCGGTACTTGCACACATGAGCGAAGAGGCAAAACAAATAGAGGGTTTTAGCCATTTAAGCCATACCGTTGAGTTTGATTGTTTTCCGGGTAGTTTATTAGTGCATTATCATTTTACGGATACACAAACATTGCGTATTGCACTTGATAGCCATGTTGAAACTAAATTACAAAAACAACTGCATAAGTTACTTTTTAAAAAGGGGATTTTATTAAAAGACCCTAAAATGAATTTAAAGCTACAAGGGCCAAAGCAGCTGTAATTCTTTAGCTTAGCTTAGCCAACACGAGTTATATTGTGCTCGTATTTGGCTTACAGAAATTAAAAAGGGCGCTTGTGCGCCCTTTATTGTTATTTAACGATATTCATTTCATCTAATAAATTTTGTGCATTATCTACTTTATCCATCACCCACAGCATGTAGCGTGAATCAACATGGATTGAACGATTAAATTCAGGATTGTAATCCCAATCGCCAATAATACTTTCGTACACACCATCAAACAGTAAGCCTACAAGTTCAGCTTTACCATTTAAGGTTGGGGAACCTGAGTTACCACCGGTTGTATCTACGTTTGATAAGAAGTTCACTGGTACGGTGTTCATGCCACCGGTGTAGTCACCAAATAATTTTGCTTTAATCAAATCTTGCTGTTTTTTCGGCGCATTAAATGGATCTACATCGGTGTTTTTGGCTAATAAACCTTCTAAAGACGTAAATGGAGTGGCAACTAAACCATCTTGTGGCGAATAGCCACCCACGGTGCCGTATGTGACGCGTAATGTGCTGTTGGCATCGGCATAGACAGGTTTATTTTGTGCTTTGTTAAAGGCAATAATAGCCGACATAAGCTGTGGGCGAGCAGCTTGTAATTTACCTGCAAGTGCTTTGTCTTTATCTTCCTCAGCTTTCATTACCGCAAAAATTGCATTTGCGTATTGGATGAAAGGATCTTGGCTGTTTTTAAGCTCATTAAATGGCTGTTGGTACAAGGCTAAACGTGCCGCTTCATCATTAAGTGCTGAGCTGGCATACATTTGTGCAAGTAATTCACTGTGTTTTGTTTTATCAAAACCGTTTTCTAATTTAAACGCTTTGTCGACTTCAGCAAAACGCTCTTCTTTTGGTAACGCAGCATATAGCTCTAAAAAGTGCAGTAAAATAGCTTGGTCAACTGTCGCATCAAAGCGGCGAGTCATGCGTTTTAAACTTGCTTCAAAACGTGGTAAATCACGTTCTTGATAGCCTGATTCACGTTCGGCATCAGGTTTTTGCATTTCATATGATAAACGATATAAACCACGGGCTGTGCTAATCATTTGTGAACGATGAACATACCCTAACATGCGGTCGCGTTCATTATGCTCTTGTGATTGTGCCACTAACGTTGACAATTCCTTTAAGACTTTGCCATATTGTTTTTTACGTTTTCGGTCGCTATTGATCCACGCACTTAGCTCTTGCTCAAACTGTTTTTTACGTTCAAACATGGTGCCTTTGTTAAAGCTTTCAATCATTGAGCCGTAGTTTTTAATGTAGTTATTGTAGCCTGCGATAGTGCTTTCATAAGCAATACGAGCTTTGCTGCCATCTTCTGAGTTTTCTTCAATCAGTGATACATATTTTGAGTTATGTTCACGTGATTTTGGATAACTGGTATTAAAGGTGTAATCAACCTCAGCCGCAATGCGATAGCGATTGGTGCGACCTGGATAGCCCGTTACCATAACAAAATCACCATCTTGTACACCTTTAGCACTCACACTGAGGTAAGACGCTGGCACATATGGGACGTTATCTTGGCTAAACTCAGCTGGTTTTCCATCTTTGCCAACATAAGCGCGGTAAAAGGCAAAATCACCGGTATGGCGCGGCCACATCCAGTTATCGATATCGCCGCCATATTTACCTACACCCATTGCTGGGGTGTACGCTAAGCGTACGTCTTTAATTTCAAGCGATTTAATTAAGTAAAACTCTAATCCGCCGTGGAATGAATACACATTACAACGGTAGTTTTTATCGGCTTCACATTCTGCCACTAAGGCTTTTTCATTTTTCTCTAGGGCATCATAACGAGCTTTTGCATTGAGCTTTTGTGTGCCTTTAATTACTTTATCGGTCACATCAGTCACAGTTTCTGTTACATAAACACGCGAGCCAGGTGCTGCAGGTAAGTCTTCTGCAGGTGACTTGGCTAAAAATCCATTTTCTAAAATATTATTTTCAGGTGTTGAATTATATTGAATTGAACCATAAGCACAGTGATGGTTGGTGACAACTAACCCTTGTGGTGATACAAATGAAGCAGTACAACCACCTAGGCTGATAACGGCGTTCATTGGAAATTCAGTCAGTTTTGAAATTGATTTAGCATCAATTTCAAGCCCTTTAGCTTTTAATATTGATTCAAGCTCAGGAAGTTGGTGTGGTTGCCACATGCCTTCATCGGCAATAGCTGTACCACAAAGTGCAAGCGATAGCGTTGCAACAAGAGGTTTTAAGCGCATTTTTTGTTCCTTATTGTTATATCTCATTTAGGGTACGTGTATTGCGCTATTGACGTCAATGGCTCTGCGACGAGCTGTTATAATATAACGCTAATTAACCTCAATACTGGGTATAAATCTATCTCAGGCAGCTATTTTTAACGCTAACAGCGTTGAATTCGCTTGCAATAGATCCGCTATTGACGCACCAATCCGCCTCGTTACCCTTGAAAAGCCGCTTGCTAGAGATGAATTAAAATTAGATATCTAATTTTAATTCAAAGTATTGGTAAATATCTTATCCAGAATTGAGGTTAATTATACTTGGAACTTATGTAAGAGGAGTAAGGTGAACGATCATGTTTTTGAACAAGGTAGCTTTGCTTGTGTTTGACACCGAGCTTGAGCGCTTTCAATGCTATCACCCCCCAAACAATAATCTAAACGAATAACTTGCTCGCTCGCTGCTGCAACTTGGCCTGCTTGAGGTTGCCACTTAAAGCGTTTTAACGTTTTAATCGTCTCTTTAGCTAATGATTTTTTGTTCGTTACCTCTGAGATTAAGCTCACTTTGTTTGTTTTGCCCTCGGCTGAAATTTCAACATTAAAAATGCCACAGCCGATAATCATTTGTTTTGCTAATTCAACAGGGTACTTAAGTGGTAGTTGGCTGCTTGCTTGCCAAATTGCTTGCTCACTAGAGGGAGTTATATGCGTAAAATTAACATCACCAAAATATGTATTAGCTTGGCTAATTACTGGGACGCATAACAAAGAACCGATGATAAATAATGTGCGCATAGAATATCCTTTTCATTTAAAAGAGAGTGTAAATTTATAGGGTTTTAATCCTAAAGATTACCTAGTTTAGGTTAATGAAAAATCCCCCAAATGGAAACTGTTTTTTATAATATCCGTGCTTACACTTGGTACTTTTACATTACTTAGCTAGCTTTGCTTAAATAATCATCAAAAGGCTAATGTGTTATGACAATGAGAACATTTAGAGTGATTGTGAGCGGTAAAGTACAAGGGGTTGGTTTTCGTGCTGGAGCACAGCATTATGCATTGAACCATGGAATAAGTGGGTATGCGAAAAATCTAGCTCATGGCGAGGTTGAAATTGAAGCCACAGGTACAGAATCTCAATTAGTTAATTTTGCTCAATATCTTGAAGAAGGGCCTAAAACTGCTGATGTTCTAACTGTTGCATGGGATTATGTGCAGTTAAAGCAATATCAAGAGTTTAAGATTTATTAGCCGCTGCGTAAGGTGAAAACCATAATTGTGGATTATTAAGGGGTGTCAAGCTCGGTAATTGTGTGTTTTCGAGTTTGATTATGTGCTTTTCGGTTAATTTGGCTTTGGCTATTTCGTTGGCAAAAAATTGTTCAAATAACTGTGTGAATTCACCATTTTCATGCATTAACATCAGGCCTTGCTCGACAGCCTTAGCTAAGTCTTTATCTTTTTTATTAAAAAAGAAGTACATCGCAGAGGGGTAGTGCAATGCAATGTGTGGCACCACAGCAAATTCGTCTTTATCACTGCGGTGATCTAACTCCCAATTGATTTCTATAATACTGCGGGGAAATACATCTCCTCGGCCTTTTAGTAACATATTGAATAAGGCCTCATAACTTACAGCCGTGCTTACAGTAAAGCCATTTTCTTTTAAAACTTCGGTATCAGGCCAATCATGGCCTTGTAAATACACTAATTTGCTAAATCGCTCGGGATTTTTGTAACCTTGAAGCTCTTCAATTCTTTGGGCTTGGGTCAATAATAAACGCCAGCCATATAAGCCTTTATAAATTGGTACTCGTACCGGTAACAAATCTTGTTCGCGCTCTTGATTAGTCATGGTCCAAGTTACGGTGAGATTTTTACCTATGGTGAGTTCTTTAAGTGCGCGACTTTGTACCATCACATTGTTGGTATGGCGTAATGAATAATCTAATTGGCTATGACTAAGTGCTTTTTTGAGTAAAATTAATGGATACCAAGTTTCTAAATCTTCATCCCGTGAAGGTCTTGGGTAAATAATGTCAATTGTATCGGCCGATGTTGAGGGCGTTAAACGGGCTTCATCAGCAAAAAGGAGAGGGCAAAGCGCGAGTAGTAACGGCAAAAACATCCAATGTCGCATTCTGTCACCTTATTTTCAATCGTGATTTTTAGTTTAGTTGATAATAGCGCATCACTTAAGTAAAAATTGTACCACACACTAGAGAATTGAAAAATTAGCATTTTTTATTGAAGGTCGTTTAGATTAAGGCAGCGTTTTTGAGCTAAATAAACGTAATTCTTTAATTATTTCAGCTTTATTAACCAATTCGAAAACCTCCCCAATGTTTGCTATGTGCCTAAATAAGTGCTGAGAAGTCGTGCATGACTTCTTCCATATCGGTATTAGGAATGGGCTGGTAATTTGAGTCGAATAATTGAGCTTGTGTGAGTGCTCCTTTTTGTAAGGCGAGTTCAAATACAGTGCCATATCCGCAGCTGCTTTAAGTGCAACATTGGCGATGAGCGGCAAGGACAGGTTTAAAAAGTATTGTATAGGGTCGCCAATTGTTTTTGGTTGATGCTAATTACAGTCGACTACAGGGATATCAGACCAGCGGGTGGTGTATTGTGGCGATAATAATGCGCGTTTCATTTGCCAGTGCTGCGTTTTTTTTTCGCAGGCAAGAGAAAGAGTACCTGTGCCATAGCGTTTATTAATCGAATCTAAGCACTTCATGAGTTCTGGTTGATCTGTGGTTGTTGCAAAAAGATCTTTTTGCTGAAATTTGCTATCGGCCAGTTCAATCGCCCCAACCCCACAACGATAAAATCGCGTATTGGCTTTAAATATTTGTGGCAATACTTCGGCGATAGCGTTGGCAATTACAATAGTGTCACAGGTGGGCACTGCAAAATCATAGAGAATGGATTTTTTATAATAGTTGTCTTCGTGAACCGAACTGGATGCAAAAATCAGCAGTTTTTTGGTTAACGAATGCTGATTTCGAAGTTTTTTGGCAACAATTGAGCCATGAGTAACCAGTGCTGCATTTAAAGTGTGGGCATCAAAAATTCGTTCACCAAAACTGCGAGTTGAAAAAATCTCTTTTTTATTTTGTTTAACATCATCCCAACTTAAGCAGGTTATTCCGTTGAGCTCGTTGATGGTTCGCTCTACCACCACGCTAAATTGTCGTCTCATCATTTTTGGGTTTTGATTGGCGAGATCGAGCGCAGAATGGATGCCTAAAAACGTTAACTTTTTGCCAAGGCGTGAGCCAATCCCCCAAACATCGGTTACGCTCATTTGTGACAAAATATTTTTCCGTGATTGTTCATCATTAATCACGGCTACGCCTCGAAACCCAGCCAGCTTTTTGGCGGCATGATTGGCTGCTTTTGCAAGAGTCGGTGTTGGGCCAAAGCCAACCCCAACAGGTAAGCCCGTTTCACGCCATACAGCTCTGCGAATGGTTTTGCCATAGGTAAACCAATCACTGATGATATTTTGAAAACCTGTAAACTGTAAAAATGATTCATCGATAGAATACACATAATGATTATCACAATATCGGTTGATCACCGTCATCATGCGCTCACTTAAATCCGCATAAAGCTCATAATTAGAAGAACGAACCACTACCTTATGTGCATCTAAAAAAGGTTTCACTTTAAAATACGGCTGGAACTTTGGAATGCTTAATTTTTTAGCGATAGGGCATACAGCGCAAATACAGCCATCATTGTTAGTTAATACCACTACGGGTTTAAATCGTATTGCAGGGTCAAATACTTTTTCAGCACTGGCATAAAATGAAACAGCATCGACTAACGCATACATTTTGTGAGCTCGGTTGTGTGCTTATGTAAGCGAATTGAGCAAGTTACTACTCCCTCAATTTTAAAATTGTCATCTTGATTGACAGCCACAGCAGCGTAATTATGAGAAGCAGAAATTAATAACTGATTTGTTTTATCTATGATTTTACAGACAAAAGATCCATTAAAACTAGCCACTATTACATCACCATTATTAATATCGAGTGCTCTGTCGACAATTAAAATATCACCATCAAAAATTCCTACGTCTTGCATCGAGGCACCTGAAGCCAAGCCAACAAAAGTCGCCGATGGGTGTTTTATTAATAGCTCATCAAGTGAGAGGCCAAGTTCTTTGTATTCAGCAGCAGGAGACTCAAACCCTGTGATCCCCGCTTCAATGTAAATAGGTATGACAAACATAACAACAACCATATACTGTAGTTATATACAGTATATTCGGTGCGGTATTTTTTGCCTAGATTTTTTGTTCAGTTCAATTATTTTTTGGATCTGAGAGGTGTATTTCTACTTAGTATTGATGCGAATTGATGGCTTCATTGAGGGGGTGTTAAGTTTTTTATAACAATGGGATATATTAATCAGTGAGTGTTTTATAGTGAAGGGCGAGAGTACAGTATGTAATGAAAATTACAGTTTTGTTGTCAAATCATAACGCTATTATCAAGAAAATGGTCGGCATAGCAGGATTCGAACCTGCGACCCCTTCACCCCCAGCGAAGTGCGCTACCAAGCTGCGCTATATGCCGACGACCGAAGCCAATACTACTCAATTTTATATAAAAATCAATACGGTTAAAATCGTTTGCACAAAAACCAAACAAGGTTGCTATGCTCTTTGAGCTTGATAAGTGATGTGTTGAGTTATTTATATAATACTAAAAGTTGTGAACGACTTACTGTAGTTTAATCATTTCAATTAAAAACATTTAGGTATCAAAGCATTAGTTGCTAGAGGGTATTTGTTTTTTCAATTTTATAATTACCAGCCAAAGCGAAGGAGTTGGGAGTCACTTTGGCTAGTAATTATACCAAAATGCGCTTAAGGTGCGGTTTTCTCTAGCCAAATAGTGATCTCCTTGGCCATAAAATCCCGTATGATAGGCTGAGCTTGAAGGTTTGGGTGTAGATTATCGTTTTGAATGAGCTCGGGATTACCTGCCACTGCTAGCATAAAAAATGGCATCAGCGTGGTATTGGTTTTCTGGGTTGTTTCGCTAAAAACAGCTGTAAACAGCGAAGTATAACGCGGGCCAAGATTTGGCGGAATTTGGATTTCCATTACGGCAACATGTGCTCCGGTTGCCTGGCTTGTTTCAACGAGTTGCTTTAGGTCTTGTTTTATTTGCTTGATTGGAAAGCCTCTGAGGCCGTCGTTAGCACCAAGCTCAATTAAAACGTGGCTTGGTTGATAGCGTTTAAGGTGCTCGTTTAAAGTCAGTAGGGCGTTACCAGTTGTTTGGCCGCTGACACTGACATTAATTAATTCAATAGCGTGTTGCTCTTGGTCAAACTTATTTTGTAACAAATTGACCCATCCTTCAGATTGTTTTAGGCCATAGGCGGCACTTAAACTATCACCCACAATTAAAATTGTTTGCTTTGCCGATGCACCTAAAGGTGTAAAAATGAAAACTAATAAGATAAATATACGGATCATTGTAGGAGTCATATGTCAGTGCTTTCTCAACTTAATGTAATACAGGTCAATGGATTAGCTAAAACAGTCACCACTTTAGAAGGGGACTTAGCCATCCTCAAGGACATCAGCTTTAATGTCAAGTCTGGCGATTCGGTTGCAATAGTGGGTGCATCAGGCTCTGGTAAATCTACTTTGTTAAGTTTATTAGCTGGCTTAGATGTGGCCAGCGAAGGCGAAATATTTTTAGATGGTGCACCACTTCATACCTTAGATGAAGAAGACCGAGCAGCGCTACGTGCCCAAAAAATTGGGTTTGTTTTTCAATCTTTCATGCTGGTACAAAGTTTAACCGCCCTTGAAAATGTGATGTTGCCTGCCGAGCTTGCCGGAAAAACCAACGCTAAAGAACAAGCACTGGCATTACTTGAAAAAGTAGGGCTTTCGCATCGTATTGGCCATTACCCATCGCAATTATCTGGCGGTGAGCAGCAACGTGTAGCAATTGCACGCGCGTTTGTTGGTGGCCCTAAAATTTTATTTGCCGACGAACCTTCGGCAAACTTAGACAGTAAAAATGGCCAGTTGATTGAAAAATTACTGTTTGAGTTGAATGAGCAAAATGGCACAACCTTAGTTTTAGTGACGCACGATGAACATTTGGCGCAAAAGTGTAATCACATTTTGCACATTGAAGGGGGTGAACTTGAAAAACTAACCCAAGGAGTACGCGCTCATGTGGGTTAAGCTCGCCTTAAAATTATTTATGCGTGAGTTAAAGCGTGGCGAACTCACCATTATTAGTGCTGCAATCGCCTTGGCAGTATTAACTGTGTTTACCTTATCAGCCGTAACTGACCGTATTCGGCTCAACATTGAACAAAAATCAACGGAATTTATTGCAGCAGACCGTCGTTTAGACAGTAATCATGCGATTGACTCTGCTTTTTTGAATGAGGCGCAACAGCGCGGGCTGCAAACGGCTGAACTGACTTATTTTGATACCATGCTGTTTGCTAACGACGACATGTTGTTAGTTTCGGTGAAAGCGGCGACAGAAAGTTATCCGTTACGCGGCAAAGTCATTATAAAAAATACTCTTGATGGTGACACATTTGAAGTGAGCTCAGGCCCGAAAAAAGGTGAGGTCTGGTTGAGTGAATCGATTTTTTATAGCATGAAATTGCAAGTCGGTGATGAGGTTGAAATTGGGGCTGGTCGTTTTGTGGTTTCGCATGTGTTGGTACGCGAGCCTGATGGCGCACTATTTTCCTTTACAGGTAATCGTCGCATCATTATTAATCAAAATGACATTGCGGCGACGAAAGTGATTCAGCCCGGAAGCCGAGTCTTTTATCGTTTCTTGTTTGCTGGGGATGAAACCACACTGAGCGATTATTACAGCTGGATAAAACCACAATTAAAAGATAATCAAACCTGGGAGGGCATTAAAGATCGCCAATCGCCGTTAGGTGATAATTTAACGCGTTCAAGCCAATTTCTACTTATTGCGGGTTTGTTAGGCATTATTTTAGCCGCAGTGGCAATGGCGGTTTCGGCAAAACGCTATTGTGAACGCCAATACGATCCTGTGGCTATGATGAAAACCTTAGGTGGGTCGCGCAGTACTATTCGTAAAATGTATCTCTTACATTTGAGCCTTATTTGCTTTTTTTCAATTAGTTTAGGATTGCTAATAGGCTTTGGCTTGCAAACACTTGGTGCAGATTACCTAGCTCAATCGATGGGAACAACGTTACCAAATGCAGGTTGGAAACCTTGGTTTATGGCAATTTTTATTGGGGCAGTATGTGCGGTGATGTTTGCGCTAAAACCATTACTCGATTTATTTGATATTCCACCACTTCGCGTGCTGCGCCGTAATTTAGGTGATACGCTGGCTATTGGTCGTATGCACATGGCAATGTCGGCATTAACTGTATTTGGCTTAATGTGGCTTTTTAGCGGCAATTTAAAAGTGAGTGTGATTTTGTATGGCGCATCTGCGTTAGTTGTTGCGGTTTTGTTTGGGATCTCACGGCTTATTTTTGGCGGCGGTCGTCGTTTAGGTTTAAGCCCTGCTAATAGTTGGTCATTGGCATTGGCCACGATTCAAAAACGAGCCAATGCCAATGCGGTGCAATTAATTAGCTTTGCATTAGCAATCAAATTAATGTTGCTGTTAGTGGTATTAAAAAATGACATGATTGCCGATTGGCAAGCGCAAGTGCCACAAAATGCACCAAATGCTTTTTTAATTAATATTGCTAAAGACGAAGTGGCTCCTATCTCGGCGTATTTTGAGCAGCATGGTATTGAGGCAAGCGAATTTTATCCGGTGATCCGTGGTCGCGTTCAAGCTTTAAATAATGAAAAATATGCCCGTGATGTGTCTTTGCAAGAAGGTGAGAAAAAAGACGAAGAAGCAAAACAAGGGGTTGGGCGTGAGCTAAATTTAACCTGGGCGCAAGAAATGCCAGCTACGAACGACTTAGTAGAGGGCGAGTGGTTTAATAATGATGGCAGTGCACAAGTCTCGGTTGAGCAAGGCATGGCTGAAGGGTTAAAAATTAAACTAGGTGATGAGCTGACATTACTGATTAATAATCAAGAAGTAAGTGCTAGGGTCACGAGTTTTAGAAAAGTCGATTGGGGCAGCATGCAACCTAACTTTTTTATGATTTTAAATCCTGAGGCATTAGCGCATTTTCCGGCTACTTATTTTACGGCATCCCATGTTAGTAGTGAGCAAAACAAAGTATTTAACCAACTATTGATGCAATATCCGACCATTAGCGTAGTTGATATTCAAGATAGATTGTTACAGGCCCAATCTATTATTAACCAAGTATCGCTAGCGATTGGTTTTGTATTGGCCATTGTAGTGCTTTGTGGCACCTTAGTACTGATTTCACAAGTACAAGCAAGTTTGGCTGAGCGGATGCAAGAAATTGTTATTTTACGAACCTTAGGCGCGCGCGGTAGTTTAATTAAGCAAGCGACCTTGTATGAGTTTTTATTACTCGGTTTAATTGCCGGTTTAGTCGCTGCGATAGTAAGCGATGTCACGCTTTTAATTATTCAACAGCAAGTCTTTGAATTACCTGGAAAGCTACACCCAAAAATTTGGTTATTTGGTCCGTTATCGGGCGGGGTATTTGTAGCGTTAGTTGGCTATAGTATGGTGGCAAAAACCATGCGCCAAAATACTCAAGGGTTATTACGCGCACTTAGCTAATCTGAGTGTTCGTTTAAAGAGCAAAAAGGTGAGCATGGCTCACCTTTTTTATGTTCAACGTTTAAAAATAGCGCTATTTTTGTAATAAATTACGTAATGCTTCTTCAATATACTGATGATGAAAGCGAAAGCCTGCATTAAGCAAGATAGTTGGTTTAACCGCTTGACCATGTAGCAATAAGTCAGCCATTTCACCAAACAGTAAGGTAAGCACCTTTGCTGGCATGGTAAAAAAGTCTGGGCGGCGAATTGTTTTAGCTAAGGTTTGGCTAAAACACGCATTTGAAACAGGATTTGGTGCCGTTAAGTTGATTGGGCCATGTAAATAGGCTTGGTTCAAAATAAATAAAATCGCGCTCACCATGTCATCAATGTGGATCCACGACATCATTTGCTCACCATGACTAATAGGTCCGCCTAAACAAAGTTTGAAAGCGGGCAACATTTTTTTAAGTGCGCCGCCTTTATCACTCAATACAATGCCGGTACGTAATAAGCAAACCCGCGTACGCTCACTTTGTGCTTGATTGGCGATGTCTTCCCACTTTTTACACAGGTAATGGCTAAATTCGGGATGACAATTATCCCAGCTTTCATCGACTGCTTGTGCTTGTCGGCCATAAAAACCAATCGCGCTGCCAGAAATAAAGGTATGAGGTGGAGTATCAGCCTGTTTTATGCGGTCAACTAATTGTTGTGTGATGTTAAAACGGCTTTGCTCTATTTTTTCTTTCTGTTGTTGAGTCCAGCGTTTATCAGCAATCGGTTCTCCTGCGAGATTAATAACGACATCAAGCTGATTAAAATCGAGCTGATTGAGATCACTCACGGCATTAATTTGATGGCCATTTAATTTATACGCTTTACTAATTGAACGGGTAAAAACGGTGACATTATGATGATTATTAAGAAATTTTATTAGTTCTTTACCAATTAAACCTGTACCACCAGTGATGAGAATATTCATTTTGTCAGCTTCTATTACCACGGTATTTGTCCCTAAGTGTAGTTAATGTTTGGTTGTTTTTTAATCTTTGTGCATTACGGTGTACTTAGTTTGATTTTACGTAGTAAGCGATAGGGTCGATCAAACTCGGCTTCGATTAAAATAGCGCAATTTGGCGTTTGTTTATCGAGCTTTAACTGAATTTACATTATGATGTGTTACAGCATGATATTTATAAATTTATTTTGTATTGCAGTTAGATTTAACCGCAGTTTTATAACAAGGAATAATTATGGTTCAACCCAATTTTTCTGGGATCAGCAAAAGAATGCTTATTTTGGCTGCAACCGTAGTGGTTTTGGCTGGAGTAAAAGCGGCAAGTGTGGTGATTGTGCCATTTTTGCTTTCGCTTTTTTTAGCTATTATTTGTAACCCACTGATTAATATTTGCGCCCGCTATCGCATTCCAAAAGGTGTGGCGGTTATTTTAGTTATCCTATTGATTGTATTGCTCGGTATGTCGCTTGCTGGCTTGGTTGGGCAATCACTGAATGATTTTTCAAGAAACATCCCAGAATACAAAATTAAGTTACAACAAGAATTTGTGTGGGCGGTTGAAGTTGCAGCAAAATACAATATTTTGCTCAATAAAGAACAAATTTTAGAGTTATTTGATCCGGGTAAAGTGATTGATATGGCGTCAAACATGCTTGCGGGCTTGGGTGGCGTGATGGCTAATTTGTTTTTAATTATTTTGACTGTGGTGTTTATGTTGTTTGAAGCGCCAGTTATCGGTAAAAAAGTACATTTGGCATTAGATGATCCGCAAATGAAAATGCGCCAAATCGACCGTTTTTTAGAATCAGTGAATGCCTATTTAGCAATAAAAACCTTAGTGAGTTTAGCCACTGGTGTGCTGGTGGGGCTGTTGCTCTGGATTTTAAGCGTTGATTACTTTGTACTTTGGGGTGTACTTGCTTTTATGTTTAATTACATTCCCAATATCGGTTCTATTATTGCAGCTGTACCGGCCGTTTTGTTAGCACTGATCCTGCAAGGCCCTGCGGTAGCCGGCATGGTGGGCTTTGGTTATATCGCCATTAATACTGTGATGGGCAATGTAGTTGAGCCCAAATACATGGGCCGAGGTTTAGGGCTTTCGACGCTGGTGGTATTTTTATCACTCATTTTTTGGGGCTGGTTGCTTGGCACTGTCGGTATGCTGTTATCTGTTCCATTAACTATGATAGTTAAAATTGGTTTGGAATCGAGTGATGAAGGTCGCTGGCTTGCTGTATTACTTGGTTCTGGTGAGGAAGATACGCCAGCAATTGAGGTATTGTCGAAACCCGATGAAAGAGTAAACGTCGAACAACAATAGATAATCAGTAATGTTAGGCAATACATTCAGTTAAATGTAAAAAGCACCCGAGGGTGCTTTTTTAAACGGTTTGACATCTGTTATTTAAATTTTAAGCCTTCAACACGCTGCTGATTTAGCTGTAACTCACAGCGTTTATAAGTAATAGTTGCTGCAATTGTATCGGGTAATAAATCTAAATAGCGCCAGCGACAGCTATCTTCAACGTATTTTACAAACTCTTGTTCGGCTCGGGTAAATACTTTTAGTAGTTGGACATTTCCGGTTTCGTTTTGCTTTTTTTCTAAATCGAACTCAATTTTATTACGCCAAGTTTGTGCAATATTTTGCTGCTCGGTAATCTTATTTTCTAAACAACGAATGTAACGCGGGTTGGTTGACTTGTCGTTGTCACAGCCATCGTTAAAGGCTGCTTGGGCAACAGTGCTGATATTTGCCAGCACTAAAAATCCAACAGTATTAATGAACGTTTTGTTTAAATGTAACATTAAATAATGCGCCTCCTAAGGGGCTGTCACTAATGGTTAATTGGCCTTGATAGGCTGATACTAGATCATTGACGATGGCCATGCCAATCCCATGGCCTGCCTCATAACTGTCGAGGCGTTTACCACGCTCAACTAAACTTGCACGGTCTTTGGCTTTTATGCCTGGTCCATCATCCGCGACTTCAATGATTAACGTGTGGTTTTCTGTGCTGATTGTAATGACTACATGGCTAACACAGGCTTTGCAGGCATTATCAATCAGGTTGCCTAAAATTTCCATTAAATCAGTTTTGTCACCAAGGAAAAACATTTCTTTAGAACAGCTTAGGTCAATATTAAAGGCTTTGTCACGATAAACCTTGCTCATGGCATTGATGATCGAATCACAGACAGGTTTAATTGTGGTGTGTTTTTTCCAAGTGTCAGTGGCACCTGTTGCCGCGCGTTTGAGTTGATGTTCAATCATATGATTGATGCGATCGAGTTGTTCATTATTTTCTGGACTATGAGCCATTTCGCTTGATTTTAGCACTGCAAGGGGCGTTTTTAACGCGTGGGCTAAATCACTCAGAGATTTACGGTATTGCTCTTTTTGGCGTTGCTGAGAGGCTAACAGTAAGTTTAAATCTTGCTGGATCTTTATTAATTCAATTGGATAGCGGCCGGTGATTTCGGTTGCTTGACCGAGCTCAATTTCTTTAATTTCGTGATCAAGTCGTTGTAATGGCCTGGCACTCCAGACAAAACCTATCATTAATAATACGGTGATCACTACACCCATAATAATCAGCCAATCGACGAGTGTTTGCCGAAATTCTTGCATGGTTTCAAGTAGTGAGGCGTTATCTTTTAATAAGTAAAAGCTAAATGTATGGCTCGATTGATTGGTTTCGTACACCAAAGAAAAACGCATTTGCCAATATTCTTTGTCTTGAAATTGTATTTTTTCAAACAAGGTTTCACCAATCGGCGCTTGGCCAATTTGTGGCACTAAGTCTTGATTGAGGCTTGATTCTGATTGCCAACGTTTTTCTTCATCTTGATAAATATAAGCGAAGGTGTCGGAATTAATACGATTAAGTTCTGATGCAAATAAATTTTGCGGCATTTCTACGGAATTTTCAGCGAAGTCGACTTCTGCCACTAAGGTATAAATATGTGCTTCTAAGGTGTTTTCGGTGGCATTCACTAGTGAGGCGTAATAAGACTTACCAATCGAAATAAATAAGATAGGTAGGGCAACCACCAATAAAAAGACAAGGATAAATCCTTGTCTTATTTTGAGCGAAATAACCGGCATTACCATTGGCTGCGTAAGCGATAACCACGACCGCGTAGGGTTTCAATTGGATTGAGCGTGCCATCTGGGTCGATTTTTTTACGTAACCGTAAGACAAAAACTTCGATAACATTCGAATCCAGGTCAAAATCTTGGTCGTAAATATGCTCAGTGAGTTCAGATTTTGAGATCACTTTTTGTGGGTTCACCATGAGGTATTCTAAAACGCGATACTCATAGCCGGTGAGCGAAACTTCAATGTTATTAAGCCACACTTGTTGTGAGCGAGTATTGATGCGAATTGGGCCTGCTATCATTTCTGGGTTGGCTTGGCCTGCACTTCGGCGGATAAGAGCGTTACAACGTGCTATAAGTTCTTCAGGATGAAACGGTTTAGTTAAGTAATCATCTGCGCCTGCATCAAGACCTTCGACTTTGTCTTGCCAGCGGTCGCGGGCAGTTAAAATTAAAATTGGCAGTTCAGCTTGTTGTGCGCGCGCGCGTTTGATGACTTCGATACCGTTCATTTTTGGCAGACCTAAATCGATAACGGCTAAATCCAAAGGGTATTCGGTTAAATGAAATAAACCACTTTCGCCATCATGAGCAAGATCAACGCTGTACTTTTCTTTTTCTAGTGCAGCTCTAAGGTTGTCTGCTAAATGTAAATCATCTTCGATCACTAAAATACGCATTAATCGTTATCCTTTTTCACTTTGCCATCTGTTTTATTAACATTCAGATCAATAACATGGCCTTGAGATTGTAATACCCGTACTTTGAAGTGAGAGTCTTTTTCTTTCACCTTTAAGACTTGGCCTGGATATTCTTTTTTAACAATTTGCACCGCTTGACGTTTACCAATAGAGGTACTTTTGGCTGCAGATTTAACCACAGGTTCAACAGGTGGCGCTGCGTATAAGTGTGTACTCATTATACAGCTGATTAATAAGAGTAAACTGAGTCGTATCATGGTGTATCGCATCTTATCTTTGCTCGCAATAACATAAGTGTAAAGAAAAGAAGTCAGTAAACTCAAGTAGAATTACTCTTTTGTCTCAATCATGTCGATATTGTTTAACTACAACCCGACTTTTATTCACCAAAGGCTCAATATTGAGCTTTACACTGATATAGTTACCTGGGTGTTGCTCAGTAAACGTATCAAAGACTTGGCCACGATATTTATAGCTGACGTTATAGCCAATAACTCTGTTAGATTTATTGCGGCGTTTATTATGGTGCTTGTTATCGGTAGTGATGATAATTTTACCACGGTGATTATCATTGTTATGTTTGACAATGACTTTATCGTCAAAGTGGTCATCGTAGCGATTGCTATAATAGTCATGATGATACACCGGAGTAACGTTAATTACTTTTGCTTCGTCGTACCATTGGGTGTGTTTGGCTAGTGCGCTTGTGCTTAATACAAGTAAACAGCTGCTTAAGAGAAGTATCTTCATAATTCTGACTCACTTAATTGGGTAACTAAACTCTAAATTAGCGGTCACTGACTGAATTATGCCTGAATAGTGAAATTTAAATTTAATTGTGGAGTTTTGTTCCAACAAGCTTGAGCAAACCCAAGCTTGTGAAAGCATAAATTTAAGGCAGCACTTTTTTAAATGGTTTTACAATAGATTCTGCATATACACCCGCAGCAACATAAGGGTCATCGGCGGCCCATTGGCGTGCATCTTCTAAAGAGTTAAATTGCGCAATAACTAATGAACCAGTAAATCCAGCCTCGGCAGGGTCTTCTGAATCAATCGCGGGGAGTGGACCTGCAACAAATAATCTATCTTCGCTTTTTAATGCTTCAAGACGGGCTAAATGGGCAGGGCGCGCTTCTTTTCGAAGCGGTAAACTGTTTTCAATATCGGTTGAACAAATCATATACCACATAACATACCTTCAAGAACAAGTGTGAGAGGCCGCATTATCACTGTTTTGTCCTTGATATGTAAAGAATGATGACAAAAGCTTGAAACTAGGCGTGTAAGGCTGCTAGCATCGGTCGGATTCGAATAATAAAAAAGGTTTTACCATGAGTGCAAGTCGCGAGCATTTTAGTTCACGTTTAGGGTTTATCCTTGCTGCAGCAGGTTCTGCAGTTGGGATTGGTAATTTAGTTGGCTTTCCGGTTTCTGCAACAAAAAATGGTGGTGGTGCTTTTTTAGTGGTGTATGCACTATTTGTCGCGTTTATTTGTTTACCTGTGATGATGGCTGAAATGGCAATGGGCCGTCACGCGCAAAAAGATCCTCTCGGTTCGTATCGTTTGTTGTCAAATAATCACAACGGTTGGCGAAAAGCTGGCTGGTTAGCCGTATTGACACCTTTTATGATTGCGGTGTTTTACATGGTGATCACAGTGTGGATTTTTGGTTATTTAGTGCAAACGAGTATCGGTAATTTAGATTTATTGGCTAAACCAGAACATTTTGGCAGCTTTATTAATCAAACTTCAGTGTTTATTTATATGGCATTAGTTGGGTTGATTATTAACCTGATTTTAGTTGGTGGTGTAAAAGAGGGTATTGAAAAAGCATCTAAAATTTTAATGCCAGCGTTGTTTGTATTACTGATTGCCTTAGTGGGATATGTCTTAACTCTTGATAATGCGATGGCTGGGGTTAAATATTATGTGGTACCCGATTTTTCGAAGTTAGATGCTTCGGTACTCAATGGTGCATTATCACAAGCGTTTTTTTCGCTTTCACTGGGTATGGGTATTTTAATGACTTATGCCTCTTATATCTCTAAAAAAGATGACATTGTTGGCGCCGCTAAAATGGTGGCGGTGACTGACTCATTAGTGGCCTTTATTGCAGGTTTGATGGTTTTACCTGCTATTTTTAGTTTTAATCCTGAGACTGATCCTACGCAGTTATCAGATTCATCTGTGTCGATGATTTTTGTTTATTTACCAAAAATTCTACTGGCACTGCAAGCTGACATTGGCTATGTCGGTGCTTCTATGGTCGCGTTTATCTTTTTCTTGTTAGTATTTTTTGCTGCAATTACATCGTTAGTATCGATTATTGAAGTGCCTACCGCGACGTTAATTGAAGAAAAATGCATCAGCCGTAAAAAGGCGCTTGGAATTTTATCGCTCACTATGGGTGTATTAACGGTATTGTGTACGTTATCGTTTGGTATGGTTGAATGGCTCACTAACTTTACTACCTATGGTTCTGGCAATAAGAGTTTATTTGATGTGGTTTATGATGTGTTTTATGACACGATTTTGCCATTAAACGGTTTGTTAGTGTGTTTATTTGTGATGTATCGTTGGAAGAAAAGCGAGCTATCTAAAGAGCTCAGCCTAGGTTCAGATAACTATCAAGGCAGCTTTATGGAGCGATATGTTAACTTTTCACTGTCGACCTTTATTCCAGTTATTTTGTTGGCCATTTTTATCAATACGGTTGCCACTAAGTTTTTTGCTGTGAGCTTACTTGGTTTTTAAGTGCCGCATTTCAAGGCAGGGTTTACATGGCAGCATGTAAACCCTTTTTTATGTGCTGACAATCGCCCCAGAATCTAAATACTGACCCAATCCTAGGCTAAAGAGCCAAAGCCCCCAAATACTGTGTTCAACAACACATGCAAAGGTTGAGCGACTATGCGCGTAGGTATACGCAAACATTAATCCACCTGCAAACGAAAGGAGTACCGCAACCCAATTATCATAAATGATGTGCGCTAAACTAAATGTGCTAGCGCTGAGTAAAATGCGCCAACGTTTATCGGGAATAATTTTTTTATAGCGATGAAAAAAATAAGTACGATAAATTAATTCTTGCGGCATAACCGATACTAACGGATAAAACACAATCAGCATGAGCCAGTTAAGGGGGGATTCGAGCGGTAATTGAAACCACTTTTCTTGATTTAACAAGGCGTAAAATGCACAGCTAAAGACGACGCCGGCACTAAAAAAAGTTAAAATCCGTTTTTTTGCCACACTCAATTGTGCCACATTTGTTAGGCGAAAACGCTTAAATTTCGGATCTTTGAGTAACAAAAAGCAACACCAAACGGTCAGCAGGAGTAAGGTTGGGATTAATAATAGTTTTAATTGGTCTTTCATAAGATAACCAATTAAAGGTAAAACTATAAATACAGCAATCAGTTCAAACCAGCGGTAATAGCTGTAATTCATAGTTGATGTTTACTCATAAAAGCAGAAAGTTACATAGCAAACAAAGGCAGGGACTTTGCTTCGCTTAACTCGGTTCAGTTTAGCAAAGCCCTTAAGGATAGATGTGAAGCTTTAGTGACGATTTAATACGCAGAAATGTAAGTCACTGATGCTTAGATGCTAAGCCAAGTGTTGGTTAAGAAAACGAACGGTTAGCTCGCTTCCTCTTCAGGAAAGTATTTATATAGCATTATCATCGTGATGATGAAGGCTACAAAGGTAATCGCAGTTAAACCAAAGACTTTAAAATTAACCCAAAAATCCAACGAATACTGATAAGCGATATAAATATTAAGCGCTGCGACACAAAAAAGTAAAACCATCCAAAATGCATTGATTTTGTCCCAGACTTGGCGTGGCACTTCTAGCTTTTGCTGATTTTCAATTGCATTAGCTAAAATAGACGTGAGCATTTTTTCAACCAAGTTTTTCTTGAAAAAATAGCGTGAAATTAAAAGCGTGCCCCCAAGGCCTGCGTAAATAAAGGTCGCTTTCCATTTTATAAACTGCTCATCGTGAAACAAAATGGTGAGAGAGCCAAGCACTAAAGCAATCGAGAACATCACTAGATGTCGGGTGGCGATTTTTCCGTCTTTAAAATAACCGTAACCGAGTTGTAGCGCCGACAGGCCAATTAATACAGCAGTGGCCCAAAAAATATCGACCAGTTTATACACAGCAAAAAAAGCAATCAGTGGAATATATTCAAGCAAAACGTGCATATTCAAGCATTCAGTAATAAAAAGTTGCCTTACTTTACTCAAGCTGATGATTAATTACCAATTGAAATGTGCTTAAGTGTTTTTTTAAGGTTTTTACGGTAAATAAAAAAGGAGAAGCTCGCTTCTCCTTTTTTGTCTGACTTACCTGTGGTTACAAGGTTGCTGCTTTCATACGGGTAACAAATTGCTTTAATTCACTGAGCATTTGCTCTGGTTGGTTTAAATTATTTTCAATAATCTTCACTACCGCAGAGCCAGAGATGGCGCCAGCAGCCCCTGATTCGAGGGCGGCTTTTACATGTTCAGGTTGTGATACCCCAAAACCGAGTAACGTTGGGGCTGCATGATATTCGGCTAACTTTTTGATCATTGCATCAGCAGGTAACTGCACTTGGCTATCGGTACCTGTCACACCTGCACGGGAAAGTAAATAGGTATAACCACGACCATAAGAGGCGCAGGTGCGCAGCGTATCATCATCTGCATTAGGAGTTGCAATAAAGATAGGCTCAATACCTGCGGCGCTTGCAGCTTGGCGAAATGGTTTTGATTCGTGTAGTGGCACATCAGCAATCAAAATTGAGTCAACGCCTGCAGCTTTAGCTAACTGATAAAAGTGTTCAATCCCTTTGGCAAACACTAAGTTTGAATACAATAACAAACCAATTGGAATATCGGCATTGTATTCACGCACTTGTTTAATGATGTTAAAACAGGTATCGGTATTGATATCCTCTAATAACGCTCGGATATTCGCCGCTTGAATAACAGGGCCATCGGCAATCGGATCTGAAAATGGAATACCGAGCTCTAATGCATCAGCTCCGCCATCAATTAAGCTTTTAATTATTTCAACTGACAGCTCGGCATTTGGATCACCTATAGTAACAAATGGCACAAATGCCCCTTGTTTTTTAGCAGCTAGCTGTTCAAAAGTGGCTTGGTAACGGCTCATAGTTTGCCTCCTGCAGTTAAAACAGTATGTACATGGGTTAAATCTTTATCACCACGGCCACTTAAATTCACCACTAAAATGGTGTCTTTATCACATTCCTCTGCCATTTTTAGTGCGTAGGCAAGCGCATGACTCGATTCAAGCGCTGGAATAATACCTTCTTTACGCGCTAGTAATTGGAACGCTTCAAGTGCTTCATCATCACTAATACCAACGTATTGTGCACGGCCAGTTTCGTGTAAAAATGCATGCTGCGGGCCAACTGCAGGGTAATCAAGCCCTGCAGACACAGAATAAGACTCTTCAATTTGCCCATCTTTGTTTTGCATAATGTAGGTATACGCACCGTGTAAAATACCCTTGGTGCCTTTACAGAGCGCTGCGCCATGTTCATCAGTATCAAGACCTTTACCTGCGGGCTCAACACCAATTAATTTAACGGATGCTTCATCGATAAAATCACAGAACATGCCAATTGCATTTGAACCGCCACCGACACACGCAATAACAGCGTCAGGTAAACGGCCTTCGGCTTTAAGAACTTGTTGCTTGGCTTCTTCACCAATCATTTTTTGGAATTCACGCACCACGGTTGGGAACGGGTGAGGGCCTGCCGCAGTACCTAGTAAGTAATGCGCATCTTTATAATTGGCAGACCAATCACGCATTGCTTCGTTGACGGCATCTTTTAACGTGCCAGAACCCGCAGTAACCGGAATGACCTCAGCACCCATGAGTTTCATGCGAAATACATTAGGTTGCTGGCGCTCAACATCTTTAGCCCCCATGTAAACACGGCACTTTAAACCAAGTAGTGCGCACGCTAAAGCTGTGGCAACACCGTGCTGACCTGCACCGGTTTCTGCGATGACTTCTTTTTTCCCCATACGCTTAGTAAGCAAGGCTTGACCAAGTACTTGGTTGGTTTTGTGCGCGCCGCCATGGAGTAAATCTTCACGTTTTAAATACAGTCTTACATGAGGATTTGTTACTAAATTACGGGTTAGCGTTAATGGCGTAGGACGACCTGCATATTCATTTAAGAGTTTTTGAAACTCGGCTAAAAAAGCAGGGTCTTTTTGAGCAAGATTAAACTCTTGCTCAAGTTGTTTTAGCGCTGGCACTAGGAGTTCAGGAACAAACATTCCACCGAACTCGCCAAAATAGGCTGGATTTTGCATTTTCACCTCATTCATTCTTTAAATTTGCAAACAGCGTTGCGATTTTATCTTTACATTTTTTACCAGGGCTAAGTTCTACCCCTGAGTTTAGATCGAGCCCTAAAGCGCCTACTATGCGCGCTTCATTAATATTGTGTGCGTTGATCCCACCTGCGAGCATAAAGTTGCTTTGCCCAGCGAGCAGTGACCAATCAAATTTTTTGCCTGTACCACCGGCTTGGTTGTCGCTGTGGGTATCAAATAAATACCGATCAACGCCTGAGATCAATTCAGGAATGTGATCACTCACGCTGATAGCTTTCCATATTTGGCAGCTTGCGGGTAAACGCTCGCGCAGAGTTGTGATATAAGCGATGTCTTCTTGGCCGTGTAATTGAACAGCTGCAAGTTGCAATCGTTCGGCGTGTTCGGCAACATCGAGTAAATCAGCATTCACAAACACCCCAACAAATTTTAAGCTGGTACTTTGCACTATGGCTTGCGCGCAGTCGTAATCGACATAACGAGGGGATTTTTTATAAAAAATTAATCCACCATATACCGCACCGCGCTCAAAGGCCGCGTGCGCGTCATCAACCCGGGTTAAGCCACAGACTTTATTGTCACCATAGATTAAGCGACGGCATGCAAGGTCGATGTTGGCTTCGGCCATTAATGAACTGCCCACTAAAAAGCCATTGCATAGACCACGTAAGCGTTTCACATCATCATGGGTATAAATGCCAGATTCTGAAATCACTACTTTATTACCAGGGATAAGCGCACGAAGTGTTTCGGTAGTTGCTAAATCGGTACTTAAGTCTCGCAGGTTACGGTTGTTTATACCAATAATGTCAGCATCTAGGGCAAGTGCACGATGGACTTCTTCTTCGTTACTCACTTCGGTCAAAATGCTCATGTTGAGCGATTTTGCCACTGCCGCTAAGTGTTGATATTGGCTGTCATCAAGCACCGAAAGCATTAATAAAATAGCATCAGCGCCATGTAAGCGCGCAAAATAAACTTGATATTCATCAACATAAAAATCTTTACCAATTAAAGGTTGCTCGACCAATTGGCTCACTTTTTTTAAGTAAGCGAAACTGCCTTTAAAGTATTTTTCATCAGTTAATACGCTGATGCAGGTGGCGTAGTGTTTATATGCGCCAGTAATTTCGTTTAAGTCGAATACTTCTCTGATCAAGCCTTTTGATGGCGAGGCTTTTTTACATTCTAAAATATAGTGAGTGCCAGGAGCCACAAGTGCTTGGTAGAAATTACGCTGACTTGGTTTTACCTCATCAATAAAACTTGAAAGCGGCTGTTTTATTTTACGCTCGGCAATTTCAAGATGTTTATCGGCAACAATTTTTTCTAATACATTAGCCATGACTTGCCTCAACAATTCCATTTAATGTCGCAAGGGCGACACCGGAAGATAGTACTTGGCGCACTTGATTTGCACCTTCTTTAAAGTTTTGCGCCAGCCCTGATAAATACAGTAATGCAGCAACATTAGCAATGATTGCCGCGTTATGAGCGGGCGTTCCTTGGCCATTTAAAATGGCGCGACTTGCTGCTGCGTTTGATTCGGGACCTGCTCCTGCAAGTTCGCTTAATGTAAAGTGTTCTAAGTCAAAATCAGCGGGAGAAACCGAATACTCGTTTATTTCACCATTGTTAAGTTCAACCACTAAGGTATCACCATGTAAGGCAATTTCATCGGTGCCTGCACCGTGAACCACCATGGCACGACGACAACCCAAGGTATTTAAAGTTTGAGCAAGCGGCATGCATAAAGCAGGATCGTACACACCTAAGAGCTGAACTTGCGGTGCCGCAGGATTGGCCAAAGGGCCCAGAATATTAAAAATGGTGCGAGTTTTAAGTGCGTTTCGCACCGGCATCGCATGCTTAACACCACTGTGATAAAGCGGCGCGAATAAAAAGGTGAAACCGGTTTTACTTAAACAAGTGCTTGCTTGCTCGGGTGTCATCGCAATGTTAATGCCAAGTGCGGTGAGTAAATCGGCAGAACCTGAATTACTTGATACGCTTTTATTGCCATGTTTGACCATATTAAGGCCACAAGCGGCAGCAACAATTGCGGCAGTTGTCGAAATATTTATGGTATTTGAGCCATCGCCACCGGTGCCACAGCTATCGGCTGTCAGTGGTAACGATGTGGTAAAAGGCACCGCATTGGCGCGCATGGCCTGCGCTGCACCGGCAATTTCATCGGGCGTTTCTTGTTTAATTTTAAGCGCAACAAGGGCTGCGGTTAGTTGAATTTCATTAATTTCCCCTTGCATCACCGCATTAAAAAATTGCTCTGCTTGAGTAAAACTTAAATCTTGTTGATCAATTACTTGTTGAATGAGCTGTTCCATTACCATGTCCTTATTGACTCAAAAATTCTAAACTTTGGCGCAAAAGCACTGAACCATCAGGCGTTAAAATTGATTCTGGGTGAAATTGATAACCGATCACTTTATCTTGTGCATGGTAAATGGCCATTGGAATATCTTGATAATGAGCGATAATACTTAGGCAATCAGGTACATAAGTTGCCATTAATGAGTGATAACGCGCCACAGGCATGCTGTCACCAAAGCCGTTAAATACAGGATGATCTGCCAAGCTGATTACGGATGATTTGCCATGAACCGTTTCGCCAGCATGACCAATCACACCGCCGTAACTTTGAGTCAGTGCTTGTTGGCCCAAACAAATGCCTAAAATTGGGAATTTACCTTTACACAATTCGATTAAGGCCATTAAACAACCAGCTTCACTTGGCGCTCCAGGTCCTGGTGATAAGACTAAGATGACCGGCACGGTTTCTTGCTGCATCTGTGCGAAGATAAACTCGGCACTAAGATTGTTACGATAAATGACTAGTTCAGCCCCTAACTGGGCAAATTCATCCACTAGGTTGTAACTAAACGAATCAAAGTTATCTAAAAAATAAATTTTATATTTCATTATTCACCTGCCAAAAATGTAGATTGAATGGCTTTAATGACCGCTTGTGCTTTGGCGCGAGTTTCATTGGCTTCAGCCTGGGGATTTGAATCAAATACAACACCTGCACCGGCTTGCACATGAGCGATATTATTTTTGACAAACGCACTGCGAATGACGATACATGAATCCATTGAGCCATCTCCGGTTAAATATCCCACGGCCCCACCGTAACTCCCACGGCGTTTTTGTTCAGTTAAGCGAATGAGTTCAGACGCTTTTACTTTTGGGGCGCCAACAAGTGTACCCATGTTCATACATGCTTGATAAGCATGCAGCGCATCAAGTTGTGGTTTTAATTGACCTACAACACGCGAGACTAAGTGCATAACTTGAGAATAGCGGTCTACTTTGAGTAACTCCTTGGCAAAACGAGTGCCTGCAATAGAAATTCGTGCGACATCATTTCGCGCTAAATCAACCAGCATTAAATGTTCAGCGAGTTCTTTTTTATCGTTGCGTAAATCAAGCTCAATGCGGCTGTCCATATCAGGGTTAATTTCGCCATTGGCAAATTTTCCGCGTGGGCGAGTGCCTGCAATTGGATAAACTTCAACTTGGTTGCTGGTGGCACAATATTTTAAGGCTGATTCTGGTGATGCGCCAAACAAGGTAAAATCTTGGTCTTGCATATAAAACATATATGGACTTGGATTTTGCTTTTTAAGCTGTTGGTAAGCAGCTAATGCATTTGGACAAGCAATGCTGAAGGTGCGTGACGGTACCACTTGAAAGATATCCCCATCAACGATGTGTTTTTTTAACTGGGTTACTTGGTTGCAAAAATCATCGTCGCTGATATCAACATTGACATTGGGGCGAGCGTTAACGGCTTGTGGAGTAAAAGGGTGACTGCTAGAACACAACAGATTGAGAGTTTCAAGCTGTTGACCTACTTCAAAACAATTTGCATGTACATCGGGGCCATTAAAAACATTGCCCACTAACTCAGTAGTTTGTTTTTGGTGATCAATTACCACCAAGGTTTCTGCTAAATAAAATACGTAGTCTGGACATTCGTTAGGGCCAGTCGGAACCTCAGGCAATGTTTCAAAATTTGCCACCATATCATATGCAAATACACCCCCTAAAAATACCGCGAATGGGTGCGCTGTGGTACTTTTTATTGTATTGATACAGCTACGTAGCGCACTAAATGCATTGTCTGCTGTTAGACGTGAAAATTCATCCATTTCAGATTGATTGTCACGATAGAGTAATGTCAGAGAATTGTCTGTCAGTGTTACATCACAATTTTCAACTCGTTGCGCTAAATACGGTAAAAGCTGTTGACCATTATTAGACTGAGAAACTAAAGTTACGCGTCCACCTGTGCATTCAATACGAATGGCGGCATCAACTAAAATTAAACTTTTTACATTATCTTTAGAATCAATCTCGGCTGACTCTAGCAATAAAGAGTTGGCTTTATTTAGATTGGCATAGACAGATAATGGGCAGGCAATGTATTCCCTTGAAAGGGTAATACTGGTGACCTCACCTGGACTGGTTGTTATATGGCTAAAAATCAATTCTCATTCCCCTAAATAAAAAAGCCCGCAGTAAAAAGTGCGGGCTTGAAAAACTATAGTTACAAGTATTCCGTCCCGTTAAATCAGGCGCCACCACCAAGAGCTGTGTTTGTTAACTAAGTTATTCATTTTAAACCTCAAATTTTTGCTATAAAAAAACCCGCACAAGGCGGGTTTAAAAAACTGTTAGACATGACAGTTCCCCCCCGCGTTTTACGAGTGCCACCACCAAATTACTGTTAGTGTTTGAACTGAAGTATTCATTATTATTTTTACCTAAAATGTCTTGACCCCTAGTAAACAAGATTTAGACCATGAGTGTCAAGCGTTTAGCGGCTGGTTCTATATGATTATTTTTCAATTTTGTTGTTAACTTGTTATATATCTGTATCGCACATTCAAACCAACTAGATTAATTGCCTTGAAAATACAGTCAAAAAAGCCCTTTGGTATCTTTTAAGCCTGAGTCGCTGCTATAATCTACTTCATTAACGCGTCAATATATTGATTTTACAGACATGAAATATGACTTACACAGTCACACCTTGTTTTCCGATGGTAGCTTAACACCAGAGCAACTGATCGATCGCGCCATTGAAAAAAAAGTAGATGTTTTAGCGATTACCGACCATGACACCATTAATGCGTTGGCTCAGAGTCATGCTTATATCAAAGACAATCAGTTGCCTTTGACGTTAATTGATGGGGTCGAAATCTCCACTAAGTGGAAAAATTTTGAAATTCATATCGTGGGTCTAAATATTGATGTTACCAATCCGCAGTTATTAGCGCTATTAGCACAGCAGCAAGCCAAGCGAGATACCCGAGCAATGGAAATTGGCGCGCGACTTGAAAAACACGGTATTGTTGATGCCTATGAAAATGCCAAAAAACTAGCAGAAAATGCTCAAGTTACACGCGCTCATTTTGCACGTTATATCGTGCAAATCGGACTTGCTAAAAATGTGCAGTCGGTATTTAAAAAATATTTAGTGCGCGGCAAAATTGGTTATACACCAAGTGAATGGTGTGACATGGCGACCGCCATTAGCGCGATTACCGCCGCAGGCGGTCAAGCTGTTATTGCCCACCCAGGTCGATACCAGTTATCTAATAAATGGCTACGCCAGTTGCTCAGTGACTATAAAATGGCTGGTGGCCACGCGATGGAAGTAGCGCAGCCGCAACAAGCGCCAACAGAGCGCCAGTTTTTAGGTCAGCTAAGCCGCGAATTTGGATTGTTAGGCTCACAAGGGTCGGATTTTCATTTTCCAACAACTTGGCTTGAACTTGGTAAAAATTTATATTTACCAAAAGATTGCCAAGCAGTGTGGCAATCATGGCCAACCGAATTAACAGCGGCTTAATGACGCAATGATTAAGAGATAAAATAATATGAGTCAATTTTTTCAAATTCATGTCGACAATCCTCAAACGCGACTTATTCGTCAAGCGATTGAAGTGATTCAAAAAGGTGGCGTGATTGTCTATCCAACAGATTCGGGTTATGCCCTTGGATGTAGTATTGGAAATAAAACCGCTATGGAGCGTATCCAGCGTATTCGTTCTTTAGAAAAACACCATAACTTAACCTTAGTCTGCTGCGATTTATCTGAACTTGCAACCTATGCACGAGTTGATAACCAAATGTTTCGTTTGGTGAAAAACAATACACCAGGCGCTTATACCTTTATTTTTAAAGGGACAAAAGAAGTACCAAAACGTTTACTGAATGATAAGAAAAAAACTATTGGGATCCGTGTTCCTAACCACAAAATCACTCAGGCATTATTGGCAGAACTTGGCGAGCCAATCATGTCTTGTTCATTGATTTTACCAGGACAAGAACATACAGAATCAGATCCTGAAGTAATTCGATCATTACTTGAAAAACAGGTTGATTTAATTATTGATGGTGGCTACTTGATTGAGCAAGCAACCACAGTAATCGATTTATCAGACGACAGTGTTGAGATATTACGTGTCGGTTGCGGTGATGTCAGTCCGTTCGAGTAAATTTTGAGAGATGGGAATATAAAATTAATGACGGCACCGGTTCAGCAAGCACTACCATTAGCTTTTTTACATGGTAAAGCCTACACCAATCAGCCGCAGGATCTTTATATTCCTCCCGATGCGCTTGAAGTCGCCCTTGAAGCTTTTGAAGGGCCTCTTGATTTACTGTTATATTTAATTAAACGCCACAAGCTTGATATCCTCGAATTATCTATTCATACAATTACTTGCCAGTACGTTCAGTACATTGATTTAATGCAAGAGTTTAAACTCGAATTAGCAGCTGAATATTTGGTAATGGCCGCCTTGTTGGCGCAAATCAAATCCCGGCTACTCTTGCCAGTACATCAAGAGTTAGCAGGGGAGGAAGAAGATCCTAGGGCTGAACTTATTCGCCGTTTGCAAGAATATGAACAATTTAAACAAGCTGCGGAGCAATTGGATGACATTCCTCGATTTGAACGTGATTTTTTTATCGCACAAGCAGCCATGCCGCAAGAACCAGAATACGAAAAGCCTTTACCAAGTGTTGAATTAAAAGACTTATTATTGGCACTGAGTGATGTAATGGCCAGAGCCAAAATTTTTACCCATCATCAAATAACAGCTGAAGTATTGTCAACCCGTGAACGAATGAGCCACATTTTAAACTTATTACAGAGCCGCACAGAATTTGTTGGCTTTAATGAGTTATTTGAAATAAAAGAGGGGCGAAGCGGCGTAGTGGTGAGCTTCATTGCAATTTTAGAGTTGATTAAAGAAGGCTTAATTGAATGCATGCAAACAGCATTTAATAGTCCTGTGTATGTGCGTTTAGCTGTTAAAGGTGATGAGCAACAATCAGCGTTTTAATGCATAATCTCGTTTCTTTGTCGTTTATTACCTGCCATAATAGCAAGCTAAATTGTGCATCCCCATAAATTCAGTCACCCTTGTTGTGATAGGCGAGTACGTGAATAAAAGTCCAATATCAGATCAACAACTTATGCAACTTATTGAAGCAACGCTGTTTGTTGCAGGTAAGCCTGTGAGTATCGAGTTTTTGAAAAATACAGTATTGGATGAATTTAATGTCTCTTTAAAACGAATTAAACACAACCTCAGCGAATTACAACTACACTACAGTAGCCGTGGGATTTGCTTAGTTGAAGTTGCGTCAGGATTTCGTTTTCAAAGTAACCCCAGTTTAGCACCTTGGTTAAATAAAATTTGGCCCGAAAAAGCGCCTCGTTATTCACGTGCATTGTTAGAAACCTTGTCTTTGATTGCTTATCGTCAACCAATTACCCGAGGTGAGATTGAACAAGTACGCGGTGTTGCTGTGAGTAGTCAGATAATGAAACAACTACAAGATCGCGAGTGGATCCAAATTGTGGGTCATAAAGAAGTGCCTGGACGTCCAGCCCTTTATGCCACTACCAAGTTATTTTTAGATTATTTTTCGTTAACTGGTTTAGATAATTTACCCGAGCTGCCACAATTACAGCAAAGTAAAATCGACCAGTTGTTAAGAGACCCTTCAGTGAGTGAACTGTCCGAATGAGTGAAAAACTGCAAAAAGTATTGGCAAGAGCTGGTAAAGGCTCACGCCGTGAGATTGAAAAATTTATTGAAGCCCATCGTGTAAGTGTTGATGGTAATGTTGCACGATTAGGCGATCGCGTAGAGCCACATCAGCTTATTCGTTTAGATGGTCATATCGTTAAAATTGAAGAACCTGAAGAGCGCGTTTGTCGCGTTTTGATGTACCACAAACCTGAAGGTGAACTGTGTACACGTAAAGACCCAGAAGGGCGTCCTACAGTATTTGACCGTTTAATGCGTTTAGATGATGACCGTTGGATTGCCGTCGGCCGATTAGATGTTAATACTTCGGGTTTATTGTTATTTACCAATGATGGTGAATTAGCCAATCGTTTGATGCATCCTCGTTATGAAGTTGAACGTGAATATGCGGTACGTGTATTTGGTGAAGTAACAACTGAAACGCTTAAAACCTTAACTAAAGGTGTTGAGCTTGAAGATGGCCCAGCTAAATTTCTTAAAATCATGCCGCATGGTGGAGAAGGAATTAATAAATGGTACAACGTATTATTAACCGAAGGCCGTAACCGTGAAGTACGTCGTTTGTGGCAATCACAGGGCGTTGAAGTATCTCGATTAATTCGTGTCCGATACGGTGATTTAGAGTTAAATAAACGTTTGCCGCAAGGTGGATGGGAAGAGCTTGAACTCGATAAAGTAAATTACTTACGTAAGCTCGTTGGCTTAGATCGTGAGTTAGAAACTAAACTGTCGGTGATTCCTGAAAAACGTAAAGATAAACGCGCTAAAATTGCCCAAATTCGTAAAGCTGTTAATAAACATAAACAGCGTACAACGGGTAAAAAAACGGATCCTAAAGCTAAAAAACGTACTTAATAAAAAAGCCGCACATTGCGGCTTTTTTACATTTTGACTGATTGAAAGTGAGCAAAGCAATTGCACATTTTAATCAGTTACTTTTGCTGTGCATCAAGCGATTGACCATTGATCCCAATTGAGCGATCGCTCATCAAATAGAGGTAAGTTGGCATTAAATCAAGTGGACTTGCTAATTTTGAACGATCTTCACCCGGGTAGGCTGAAGCGCGCATTTTTGTTTCAGTAGCACCTGGGTTAATACAGTTGATACGGATATTGGTTTTTGCTACTTCTTTTGACCATGTTTGCATCATACCTTCAACTGCAAATTTAGAGATAGCGTAAGCGCCCCAAAATTCGCGTCCTTCACGTCCTACACCCGATGATGTAAAAATAATTGATGCATTAGGGGATTTTCGCAAAATAGGGAACATATATTTTGTTAATACAGCTTGAGCTGTGACATTTACTTTCATAATGTTTTCAAAAGTAGAGACGCAGAAATGCTCAAGCGGGCCTAAAGAACCTAAAATACCAGCATTATTGAGTAAACCATCAAGGCGACCAAATTGATTTTCAATGGTGGCGGCCAAATCACGATAATGCTGTTTTGTTGCACCTTTCATATCAAGTGGGACTATCGCAGGCTGAGGGCCTCCAGCTGCAATAATTTCATCGTAAACACATTCAAGTTTGTTGACTGTTTTGCCTAATAAAATAACAGTTGCACCTGCTTTTGCATATTCAAGTGCGGCAACTCGACCAATTCCGTCTCCGGCACCAGTAATTAAAATAACTTTTTCTTTAAGTTCTAAAGGATCTAGCTGCTGATTTTGCATTAAAATACCCAAAATAATATTTTTCGGCATTTTATCACATTCAAACTGCGAAGTTGTGGATTTTGTGTAAAATTTAGTGGCGAAAAGGATTTGTTTACGTTAACTTTAACTGGTCTAATGTCTGAATAATAATCACCGAACATATTTTCAATTAATAATTAAAAATAAGAAGATCGGGATCGGAGCGAAAATAATATGAAAAAACTGCTAATCTCACTTGCTATTACAACAGCTTTAACAGGTTGTGGTGGTGAAAGCCTAGAAGAATTAAAAAATGATACTGTGCAGGTAGTTCCTGCCTCAACAGTCGCATTTGATCCAAGTAATGGGGTTGTGTCTGTACCGAACGATTTACTTTTTAGTGGCACCAAAGATGGCACACTTGCTATGCCAGGTGAAAATGCTACCACAATCAATTATGCAGATCCTCAAACAGCACTCGGTGCTTTGGATGGTTGGTCTACACAAACGCCTTACACCATAGCATTAAAATTCCCCGCAAATGTTAGCCTAGATGCCGTATCCGTGGTTACTCCAGGTTCGGTGCGTATTTTTGAAGTTGTGATGGGCGCAAGTTTAGTTGATGAGGAGTGCTCAGTAGTCCCAGCAGGACTTGGCTGTAAATTAGTCGGTGAGCTAACCTATGGTGTTGACTTTGCTACTAAGCCAGTAGGTGACAGCATTGCGATTATTCCACTTAAACCATTTAAAGCAGGTGCTTCCTATATTAATGTTTTAACTAGAGGCGTAAAAGACAGTGAAGGGCGCTCAGTCGAGCCTTCATCAACTTATGCTTTGGTTAAACAAGATATGGTCACAATGCCGCTTGTAACAGCCAGCCAAAAACAACTTCAAGCGGTTATTAACAGCTATGAAAATGCCATTACATCGCAAGGTACTATCACCAAAGATGATATCATTTTCAGCGGTGCAATGACGATGCAATCAGTTGGAACTGCGCTTGGTACAGTTAAAAAGTTACTTGCTGCAAACCTGCAAATGAATCCAGCGGCTTTGCCTAAAGTGGCGATTAACCCTGATTTTCCATCGATGACAGTTGCTGATGTATTTGCAAGTATCGGTATGACCGATATTAGTCCTGTGTTCACAGCGGTAAAATATCAAAAAGGAAGTATCGTTCTTCCTATCTATAACAAAACACCTCAGGCACCTGGTATTAATGCGTTAGCAGAAAGTTCATGGCAAGGTTTGTGTGATAATGCTGTGATCGTATCTGGTTATAAAGCGTTAGCGGGCGATGGCTTTCCTATTGATCCTATTAATGAAGCTGATGGCCTTTGTTTTGGTTTAAGTGGTGGCAAGTTAAGGGATTTAGGTTTAGACCCACAAAAGCATTTAACAAAATATAATTCAATTCCAAAAGTGCAACGTTATGAAAATGCTGAGGTCCAATTCACGACACCTGATAGTGATTTAACATTACTTAATTATGTCCGTTCCACTCAAGGTTTGCCGCCATTAGAGATGCCAGAAGCGGGTTGGCCAATAGTTATTTTACAACATGGCATTACTCGTCAAAAAGAAGATATGCTAGCAGTGACGGCAGCTTTGAGTTTACAAGGCTTTGCAACTGTAGCAATCGATCATCCATTACATGGCACACGTGGACTTGATGTGAACCAAGATGGTACAGATGACTTTAATGCAAGTACATTGTCAGTTTTACATTATATGAATTTATCATCACTGTTAGTGGCACGTGATAATTTGCGTCAATCAGCAGCCGATTTACTAGCGCTTCGGTTAGGTCTTAACTTTATTAATGTACCGAACGTGAATAAGTTTGATGTTAGTTATGTTGGTCAATCGTTAGGTTCTGTTGTTGCTCCTATGTTCTTAACTCACACCAATTCAACACTTGGCAATCCTCAAGTTGATGCGATGTTTAAAGTTAATACAGCCTCGCTATCAAGTGGCGGCGGCGGTGTAGCGAGTTTCTTATTAGAATCACAAGAGTTTGGTCCATTTATTCAAGCGTCAGTTTTATCTGCAGCTGGTACTGATGAGACAGCTGAGTTCTTAGCATTTGCACAGGCAGTACCTGCAAATTGCGCCGTTTATGCTCAAAATCCAGAAGCTTTTGCAACATGTGCCTATCAAGAGTTTATGACATCGTTAACTCAACAAGGCGAGAGCGCAAAGATTGCTAATATTCAAGCTGTGTTTACCCAGTTTGTCTTTGCAGCGCAAACAGTGCTTGATGTGGCTGATTCAACTAACTATGCACAAGGTTTAAAAGCGACAGGCACACCAGTGCACATTAGTTTAGTTGTAGGTGATGGTATGGATAACAAGAAAGACACGGTTATCCCGCCTTATACAATGAATAATCCCTTAGCAAGTACTATTCCTTTTGCAAAACTAGCAGGTTTAGCCGTTGCGACTGAAACTCAAATGACAGCAGAGCCACAATCTTATGTTACTAAGTTTGTCAAAGGTCATCATGGTTCGTTATTATCACCAGCACCTCGTGATGGTGCCGGTGCTACTGCACAAGAAAGTGCACGTGCAACAGCTGAAATGCAGTTACAAATGGCAACCTATTTAGCAAGCAGCGGTCGTATGCTGGTTATCGGTGATTCGACTTTAGTGACTGAATAATTTTAATTGTTTATTTAAAAGCCGCTGAATTCAGCGGCTTTTTTTTTATCTACAGTTTGTCTCTATTAAATGGTAAATTTTCATAAACTTATTTTTGAGGGTCTATTTTGGAATTTTTATATCAATATGGTTTGTTTTTAGCCGAAACTGTCACTTTTGTTGTGGCTTTTATTGTGATTGCTGCGTCTGTTGCGGGTGTGGCTCAAAAGCCGAAAGCAAAAAAAGGGCAAATAGAGCTCGATGATGTCTCATTGCAATTAAATGAACTAAAATCTCAGTTTTTATCGGCAACATTATCGAAAGATGAATTTAAGGCGTTTGAAAAAGATGAAAAGAAACGACTTAAACAACAAAAAAATGATGTTAAGAATAAAGTCTACGTACTTGATTTTAATGGCAGTATTGATGCACGTGAAGTCGATGAGCTGCGCGAGGAAATAACCGCAATTTTGACCGTAGCGCAAGCAGGAAAAGACCAAGTTTTGTTACGTTTAGAAAGTGGTGGCGGAGTTGTTCATGGTTATGGTTTGGCTGCTTCACAACTAGAGCGAATCAAAAATGCGGGTATTAACTTAACGGTATGTGTTGATAAAGTTGCAGCAAGTGGCGGTTACATGATGGCCTGTGTTGCCGATAAAGTGGTTGCAGCACCCTTTGCAATTATTGGCTCTATTGGTGTTATTGCTCAAATCCCTAATTTTAATAAAATTTTGAAAAAGAATGACATTGAGTTTGAACAAATTACGGCGGGTGAATTTAAACGCACTTTGACTTTGTTTGGTGAAAATACAGATCAAGCACGAGACAAATTTCGGGAAGAAATTCAACAAACTCATGAGTTATTTAAACAATTTGTTAGTTTAAAGCGTCCGACATTAGATTTAACAGAAGTTGCAACAGGTGAGCATTGGTTTGCATCTCAAGCGATTGAAAAAGGATTAGTGGATGAGATAGCGACCAGCGACGATGTTTTATTAACGTTCAATCAGCAGTCTCAAATTTATAAAGTGAAGTTCTCCCATAAGAAAACATTGGCCGATAAATTTTCAATCGGTTTAACAAAAGGTATTGAGCGATCAATATTGAGCATACTTTCGACTCTACAGCGCTTAAAACCCTAATAAGAAAGCCGAGGTAGTGTAACTCTCGGCTTTTAATGCGTTAAAAAGTGACTATTTTTTAAAATGAATCTCTTCTAAATCTTTTGCCGCGTTTAAATCATCAAATATTTTTTGGTCAAATTCACCTTCAGATTTAGCAACGATACAAGTTACCATACAATCACCTGTAATATTAACGGCTGTACGAGTCATATCGAGTAATCTATCAACGCCAATAATAATTGCTATCCCTTCAACAGGTAAGCCTACTTGGTTCAGTACCATAGCGAGCATGATTAAACCAACTCCAGGCACACCCGCAGTTCCGACAGAGGCAAGCGTTGCTGTTAAAATCACCATTAAGTAATCTGATAACGTAAGGTCAACTGAAAATACTTGCGCAATAAAAACAGTCGCGACACCTTGCATGATAGCTGTACCATCCATATTAATGGTGGCACCTAATGGCACAGTGAAAGAGGCAACACTATTATTTGCACCTAATTTTTTTGTTGCTGTTTCAAGGGTGATTGGCATTGTGGCGCTCGAGCTTGAGGTACTAAATGCAAAAAGCGCCGCATCTTTCATCTTCATCAAGAAGATAAGAGGATTCAGGTTCGCTAATAATTTTAGTAATAAGCTGTAATTAATAAGACCATGGATTAGAAGTGCAAGCACCACAACAAAAAAGTATTTTGCTAGACGAGCAATCATATCTAGCTCGATAGTAGTAAACAGTTTTGCCATTAAACAAAAGACACCAATAGGTGCTAAATTCATTAAGATCGTGACTAGTTTTAAAATGACGGTGTTTAAGTCTTCAAAAACATTGGCTAAACGTTTACCAGCATCCCCACTCAGTGCCATTGAAATACCAAACAACAAAGCAAAGACGATTACTTGCAGCATATTGCCGCTGGCCATGGCACTGATCGGATTGGTTGGAAACATATTGATGATAACTTGTACAAGTGTTGGTGCTTGTTTGTTATCAAAAGCCGCATCGGCAGGGATAGGTACACCCTCACCTGGGGCTATTAATAATGCTAATGTAATGGCAACTGTAATTGCAATGGCTGTCGTGATTAAATATAAACCAATCGATTTACCACCTAAACGTCCGAGTTTTTTAGGGTCACTTAAACTACAAGTACCACATACTAGTGATACAAATACTAAAGGGACTACCAACATTTTTAGGCTTGCAACAAAGACAGCCCCACCAATATGAAATAGACCATCAACAAAAAAACCTTTGATAGCTAAATCAAACAGCCCAAACGAAATAAAATAATCACTTTCATCCCCGATAATAAATTTTATCAATGAACCAAGTAAAATACCTAGAACCATACCAATCATAATGCGGCTGGTTAAACCAAGAGGTGTGCGAGAGATCATAAAAATAGAGTACTTTTATTAAAATTTTGCATAGCGTACCAGCCAAATTAAATTATTAAAGCTAAAAGCGGTAACTTTTTTTAAAAATGCTATGATTTTTAGATTGCTAATAGGTTAAGATAGGGTAAATAACTCTATAATTATAACAAGCTAGGGAGAGGTACATGCCTTTAATACGCTTAATCTGTATGACGCTGTTTTGTTTTGCGCTCGCAGCCTGCGGTGGCGGTGGGAGTCTTGAGACAACAACGGGAACCACAAAAGATAAGTTTGAATTATCAATATCCATAAATGGCATTGCCCCAGATCAATCTGAAATCGTTATTTCTAAAGATAATCAAGGTGAATTAGTTGCATCTCTGACTAAAAATGGCCAACCATTTGGTGGTCAATTAATTACTTTTGCGCTTGCTGGAAGTATTGGTACGTTAGACCCGACCAATGGAACAGCTCAAACAGCAACTGATGGTAAAGCTAAGATAAAGCTCAGAGCTGGCTCAGCAGCTGGTGCCTCAGAGGTTACCGCTGCTTTTAGCTCTGCTGATGGTCAAACTCTAAACCAAAAAATAAGCTTTACCAGCAACGGCGATGAGGGCGATAACGGCGGTGAGCAAGGTGCATTAAAATTATCTTTAGTTGTACAAGATAGTAACGGAAATCTTTTTGACGAACAAAATCCAGTGACGACCGATAACATGGGGATTGTTAACGCTACAATTACTCAGGATGGCGTTGGTATTCAAGGAGCTCTAGTCTCATTTACAACTCAATTTACAGGTGAAATTAAACCTGCAACTCCAGGTACCGCTATTACAAATAGTCAAGGTGTGGCAAAAATAGACTTAGCACCAGGCAATTTTAAGGGCGCAGGTAAAGTTATCGCAACTTATGCGCCAGTAAATGGCTCTGAATTGGTTAATGAAACGGTATTTTTTTCATCAGGTGATGGTGCGCCAATCGATCAAGCAATTGCAACTGTTGATGTGAAAATTCTCGTTGGCTGTAATGCTGATTGGGGTAATAATCGCGATTCAGTTAAGCTTGATCCAACAAGTAACGGCTGTAAAGTGGTAAATCGTGTTTCTTCAGATAGCATCGCAGATATCTATATTACTGCCACAGATACCAATACAGGTGATGGGTTTAAAAATATTTTAGTATCGGCTGAAACGACACTTGGAAAAATATTACCTGAATCAGGTACGGCAATTACTGACAATTTTGGCGTTGCAATTTTAAAACTTCAACCTAGCGCAGATGGTGGTGCTGGCGAAGTGAAAGCAACAGCTAAAGGTGTGAGTAAATCAACCGCCTTTGAGATTGGTGTAGCTGAAATATCATTAGATATAGATAATGGATTACCATTTGTATTAGACGCACAAGGTGTTCCAACAGATAAAAATCAACCACTTGCAGCGGGTGCAACTACCGTTATAACGATAAAGATTAAAAATACAGACCAATCACTGATGACGTTACCTTTAGAGGTTGAGCTGACTTCAGGTTGTGCTCAAGCCGGTTTATCTGTATTAGATGAAAAAGTGACTAGTATTGGTGGTATAGCAACAGCGACATATCGCACTAAGGGTTGTAATGTCTCTCAAGGTGATACCGTTGTTGCATCAGTTGTTAGTGGTGGAAGTGCGAAGTTTATTGAAACGAATATTCCTGTATCAAGCGCTCCTGTTGAGTCAATTAGTTTTATCGATGCTACCAATACTGTACTTGCATTAAAAGGTACTGGCGGCCAAGGTCGCTCAGAGACCTCTGAAATTACCTTTAAATTAATTGACAGTGTTGGTCAAGCTGTTCGCCAAGCTCGAATGGACTTTAAATTATCGTCTACAAATGGTGGTATTAGTGTATCTCCAAAAACAGTGAATACCGACAATGAAGGTATTAGCCGTGTTCAAGTGAACTCTGGCACAGTACCCATGGCGGTGCGTGTTCACGCTTGTTACATCCCAGCAAGCCAAATACCTACTAGTCAGTTAGATGATGTTACGTGCTGGAAAGAGCTTTATGACCAATGTAAGGCGAATGAAAGTGCTGCAGTGCGCGATTCAGCATGCCCTGATGGCAAACTAGGTTTAGTTGCACTTGATCAGCAAATTATTACTGTGTCAGATTTAGTTTCAACCAGTACTGGGTTACCTGATAACAACAGTTTTACAGCCTCACCGGATATCATTAATGCAGAAGGCTTAGATTATAATGGGGTAATCTCTAATATCACCATTTTGATGGCTGATCACTTTAATAATCCGGTACCAGATGGGACTGCTGTGTATGTCACCACTGAAGGTGGTGCTGTTGGTACGCTTGATGGTGCAGCGTTTAATCCTCAATTAGAGTGCCGTACAGTCGATGGTGAATGTAAAGTGCAATGGCGCTCACAAGATCCAAAACCATTTACAGAGGTTAAGTGGAATAATACGATTGGTTCATTAAATCCTAGACTAGGTGCTGTGAACTGTGATCCGTATTTTGGTCAGGCTGCTCCATGTTTAGTTGGTATTAGAAATGCAGCATATGATCCTCTTGGCGTGCCGTTAGGTGGACGTGCAACAGTATTAGCCACAGCAAAAGGCGAGGAATCGTTTGTTGACCGAAACGGCAATGGGGTCTTCGATGACGGAGAATTTTATTCTAGCTTTGACTTGGCTGAAGCGTTTCGTGATGACAATGAAAATGGTAAATTTGAAGGAAATGTTGATTGTGAAGCGGCTTCAAATCCATGTTCATCAGGCAATACTAACGGCGGACAATGGGAAGAGTTTGTTGATTTAAATAATGATGGGGCTCATAGCCCTTCTGATGGTAAATTTAATGGCTTAGTTTGTACTGCAGATGCTGAGGCTTTAGGTAAATGTACTAAAGATTTAATTGATGTACGCCGTCGTTTTGAAATAGTAATGTCTGGTAGTGAAGCTTATTATAGATTTAACATTGCTAAAGCATCGGTGCCTGGCATTCCTGCTTATGGTATTGCTGGAATGCCAGCTGATTGCAGTAATTACAAAATTACTGACAAAGACAATATTGTAAGAACGCTATTAACGTTAGAAGCATCAGAGTCTGCTGACTACTGTGATGTCGCTGCGGTTGATTTGACACCTGTATTTATTCATATAGATGATGATAATAATCCAGCTACGCCTAGTAATAATGATGATAATGATGCGGGTAATGAAGATAACCCAGTTAATGTCGGCTTAGGTGCAACTACGATTAATTTCTATTACTCTGATTTGTACAATAACTCGTTACCAGCAGGTACATCTGTAGATGTTGCTGCAACAAATGGTGATTTTTCAGGTCGTGATACCGAAACTTTACCAAATAGTGCTCGTACAACTGCGCGTGGTTTTAGTTTTACAATAGCGCCTGAAGCGACACCTAATAAAAAGTCATCAGGTTCTGTTAATATTAAATTTACCACACCTAAAGCCGTTATATCACAAGCGAGCTTAGTAGTTCTTGATGCTGGTTAATTCGTTTCTTAAATCATAAGGCCTCTTTTGAGGCCTTTTTTATTGGAGCTATAAATTATTTGGTGTCATTTTTACGTTATAAATACATAAACAATTACAATCACTGAATTTATCAATTAGTTACTTGTTATTGAATTTTACAATTTTTAGTTAGATGTTTCAGTTGTTAAAAATCGAACAAATCGTTCAAATTTTTCCCAAAGTAGTCAATTTATTGAAAAAACTTTTAATTAATTGCTTGTCACACTGGCAGTTTGTCGATATACCTTTAATAATAGAGCCCTTAATGGGTGTAATTAATTAAATTGAATACTAATTGTTCAAAATAGGCAGACATGGGTAAATCGTTAGTAATTGTTGAGTCACCGGCTAAGGCTAAAACAATTAATAAATACTTAGGGAAAGATTTTGTAGTTAAGTCCAGTGTTGGACATATCCGCGATCTTCCAACTTCAGGTTCGGGCCAGAATAAAAAATCTTCAACAGGTAAAACACCAGCTGAAGTGCGTAAAATGGATCCTGAAGAAAAAGCCGCTTATAAACAAGCTCGTGATTATAATAATCTAGTTGCGAGAATGGGTATTGATCCAGCTAAAGGCTGGCAACCGCATTATGAAATATTACCTGGTAAAGAAAAGGTTGTTCAAGAATTACAAAAACTAGCACAAGACGCTGACCAAATCTATCTCGCAACCGACTTAGATAGAGAAGGGGAAGCTATTGCATGGCACCTCGAACAAGTGATTGGCGGCGAGTCGAGCAAATATAAACGTGTCGTGTTTAATGAAATCACTAAAAATGCGATTCAACAAGCATTCTCAACACCCGGTGAATTAAACACTGATATGGTGAATGCTCAGCAAGCGAGGCGCTTCTTAGACCGTGTTGTGGGTTTTATGGTTTCTCCACTACTTTGGCAAAAAGTAGCGCGAGGTTTATCTGCAGGGCGAGTGCAATCGGTTGCTGTGCGAGTTTTAGTTGAACGTGAGCGTGAGATTAAAGCATTTATCCCAGAAGAATATTGGGACTTACACGCAGATGTTGTTGCTAAACAAGAACAAATTCGTTTAGCTGTTGTTAAATATCAACAACAAGCCTTTAAGCCAGTTAATAAAGATCAAACAATGGCCGCTGTTGCTGCATTAGAAAATGCACAATTTACTGTGGTCGAAAATGAGAAAAAGCCAAGTAAAAGTAAACCATCAGCTCCTTTTATTACTTCAACAATGCAACAAGCTTCGAGTAATCGCTTAGGTTATGGTGTAAAGAAAACCATGATGTTGGCCCAGCGCTTATACGAAGCGGGTTACATAACTTATATGCGTACGGACTCAACCAATTTATCTGTTGATGCAGTGACTGCTTGTCGCGAGTATGTGGCAGAAAAGTTTGGCCAACACTATTTACCAGCTGAACCTATTTCTTACAGTTCTAAAGGGAATGCTCAAGAGGCCCATGAAGCAATTCGTCCTTCTAATGTGGCGTTTATGTCTGGTGACTTAGATGGTGTTGAAGCTGACGCTAAAAAGCTATATGAGCTTATTTGGCGCCAATTTGTTGCTTGCCAAATGGTTAATGCGGAATATGACTTAACAACCATTACTGTAGAAGCGGCAGACTACCAATTAAAAGCTAAAGGCCGAGTATTGGTATTTGATGGTTGGACACGTGTGCAACCTGCTATTCGTAAAAAGAATGAAGAAGAACAAGCATTACCTAAAGTTGAAGTGGGCGATGTACTTAAACTTGAACAGCTTGATCCATTGCAGCACTTTACAAAACCGCCAGCACGATTTGGTGAAGCAAGTTTAGTTAAAGAGCTTGAAAAACGAGGCATTGGTCGTCCATCGACTTATGCTGCTATCATTTCAACGATTCAAGACAGGGGTTATGCCCGAGTCGAAAATCGCCGTTTCTTTGCCGAGAAAATGGGTGAAATTGTTAATGATCGTTTAGTAGAAAACTTTACTGAATTACTTGATTTTGATTTCACAGCCAAAATGGAAGGTCGTTTAGACGATATCGCTCTTGGTAAATTGGAATGGACCGATGTACTTGATACCTTTTACAAAGATTTTTCTTTACAGCTCGAAGTGGCGGGTAAAGAGGAGCTTGAAGGTGGCATGCGTCAAAATCAAATGGTAGAAACAGATATAACTTGCCCGACTTGTGCTCGTAACATGGGGATCAGAACTGCTTCTACTGGAGTCTTCTTAGGATGTACAGGTTATAACCTACCGCCAAAAGAGCGTTGTACTACTACAATGAACTTAACTAGCGGTGACGAAGCCTTAGCGGTCGATTCAGAAGATGCTGAAACAGAAAGTCTGCGTCATATGAAGCGCTGTCCGGTATGTGAAACAGCGATGGATTCTTATTTAATTGATGAAGGTCGCAAATTACATGTTTGTGGTAATAATCCTGGTTGTAATGGCTATATTGTAGAATCTGGTACTTTTAAAATAAAAGGATATGATGGCCCACTTATCGAATGTGATAAATGTGGTTCTGATATGCAGTTAAAATCAGGCCGTTTTGGTAAATATTTTGGTTGTACGAATGATGAGTGTAAAAACACTCGTAAGCTACTTAAAAGTGGCGAAGCTGCACCACCTAAAGAAGATCCAGTTCATCTACCTGAACTTGTTTGCGAAAAATCTGACGCTTATTTTGTGCTAAGAGATGGCGCATCGGGATTATTTTTAGCAGCATCAACCTTTCCTAAATCTCGTGAAACTCGCGCACCAAAAGTGGCAGAGTTAAAGCGTTTTAGGGATCGTATCTCACCTAAATTTTATTATTTAGCTGATGCACCGCTCACTGATGCGCAAGGAAATGAAACCATTGTTCGTTTTAGTCGTAAGGCAAAAGAGCAATATGTAATGACTGAAGTTGATGGTAAGGCGACTGGTTGGACTGCACATTACTTGCAAGGTAAGTGGGTAGTAGAAGAGAAAAAAGCCGCTAGCAAAAAAGCTTAACACTTTTTTGTACTAAAAAACCAGCTTACTATAAGCTGGTTTTTTATTTTCTAAATTATCGTATTTGTTGGCTAAACAGTTACCATTTTTTCTTAGGTGCAAAAAGTACATCTAAATCGTCTTGCTCTTGTTCGGCTTTTTTCTTTCTATCAGTTGCATTTGTTACTTTTAACTCATTGGTGATTTCTTCTAATAAATTTTCAATTTCAGCTTTTTTAGATGAGATATATTCATCGGAATAAGTTTGAGCCGAAAGTGTCGCAATCGCTTTTTCAAAGTATTGACGCGCAGAACCCAGCATATTAGCAGAACGAGCTGCCATACCTCGTTTAGCCTGACTTTCTACATTAATTCTTAATTGAAGCTTTTCTAGGCGCTTATCTTCATTTAAAAATATCTGAGTATCAACTTTGCCTTTGCTATGTTCAGAACGCAGTAAGTTACGTAACTTCTTAATACCTTGAACTAGCGCAATAATTTGTTTGTCATTATCAGGCAGGACAATTTTATCACCTGCTGAGGAATCAGTGCTTTGTGAGTTTTGCATTCTTTCGTTTGATTCAACTAAACGGGATTTAAGTTCTTTTGAAGTGGGTGACAGTTCACACATAGCACGAAGGGAGTCAACAATTCGTTTATGCAATACGCCAATAAGAGCTGACGACATAGGTAGGTTAGCTGCATTCATCAAGATATCTTCGGTTTCTTCAATCACTTTCTTGTGCTTGGTTAATTCTTGACGACGTTCAATTTCTTGTTTTTCTCTATGTTGCTGCACAGCATTAACCCATACGGCAATAACTATTAAGGCAACAATTAAAACTAAAATGATAGCAACTATCATAAATACATCTCTTTTATATTTTTCATGATTATTCTCTAATCTTACCTAAATATATGAAGTTAGGGTAGTGTTAGGGTAAATACACTGCCATTAAATCGCCCGCCATTACTTAGATTTACCGATCCATACTGCCCATTGTTGTTATGAGCCTTGGCAATTAAGCTGGCAAAATATAAGCCAAGCCCAGTTCTACTTTGACTCAGTGAAACACTTGCCATTTGTTCATTAGTATTAAGAAGCATTTGTTCTGGGTATCCTGCACCATCATCCATTATTTGAATTTTGAGGTATTGCTCTTCTTTAAATGCTTTTAAAAGTAGTTGAGATTTTGAGTAACGCATGGCATTAACTAAAATGTCATTTAATAAATTTGTGATTAAGTCATTGTCGAAAAACCAAGATAAATCATCTTCAATCTCTACAGTACACTTTAGCATTTTATTGCTGATATACATTTCATTTTTAATCAGTAGCTCTTCAAACAACTCATCGAGATAAACCTCCTCGATATTTAGCGGTAGTGAATTTTGACAATTTCTATATAAAGCAAGAAGTTGCAGTAAATTTGAGTTTAAACGAGCTATTTCATAATGAAATTGAGCAAATTCCGTTTTTGTTTTTTCATCGTGTTCAAGTCTGGAACTAATGTTATCCATCGATTGTAGTAATAGGCAAAGCGAGTTTTTCATATCATGCATACTTGCAGCAAGCACGGTTGAGAAGTCCAGTGGAGTGGTGGGCATATTCATTCCTTATTGCGCAATTATTGCTTTTATATTTCGAAACAAACTTTGACTGTGAGCAAAACGATGATCCGCAGGATCGACACATTCTAATGATTGTGCACACAAACTTAGTAATGCAGGTTCAATTGCATTACGTTGATGATTTTCAGCTAAACGATATAAACATTGTAATAGATTCAAGGCGATATTGATATTTGAAGGTGAATTCATGAGTGCTGTTTTAAAGGCATTTTTAGCGGCTAGATAATCTTTCTCTTTAAACTTTACCATCCCCTGGCGGTTATAATTATTTGCCTTATTAAAATTTTCTTGGGTCACTAAATCTGCTCTGTTACTTAAAAACTGCTGATTAATCGTATTTTTCACCTCAGGTTCTTCAATCCGTTGCTCTACAAAGGTGATTTGATGAATTAAAAAAGGTTTTAAACGATCAGGTAGCTGCTGGCAACGAGAGAGTAATTCTTTAATTTCAGTTAAACCCGTATCTTTATCATTACTTAAATATTTCAGTAAAGCTTGGTGGAGTTGCAGTGCGAGTGCTAGTTGAAAATCCCCTAAATAGCGACGACTGATATCACGGTAAATACCTGCATATTCTTTTGGCGCACGTAATGACAGTGAACCGAATGAGCCAAATTGAATCTGAACAATAATCTGTAGCAAGCTGAGGTAATCATCAGGCCGAATTTTAATCGAGTACTTACCAAGAGAAATAACCTTCTTAAATGCATTATAAGCGATTTCTAAATCAAGATAGCGCTCTGCCAATGAGCCAAGTTTTCGTTGGCGAATAAGTGAATTGGGTGAAATTTCGCAAGCGGATTTTAATAACGAATAGGCTTCTTCAAATTCACCTAATGCGCATTGAGTTTCTGCTAATAGATCATAGGCTTCAAGGGCGCTTTTATTTTTGGTTATTATTTTTTTACACAGCTGTTCGATTTCGCTAAGTTTATTTAATCCTGAATAAGCCCGCGCCAATCCCATCAGGGCCCAATTGAGCTCATGTTGTTCAATTACGGTGGTAAACACGTTAACCGCTTTAGCATAGGAACCTGATTTTAATAAAATATCTCCTTTTAAGCGCAAGCAATGCATGGTTAAGCGACTTGATTGTTGTAGGGCATCACAGCATTCAATCGCAAGATTCGGCTTACCTTTACTTAACGCTTGATAAATTGGGCTGAAAACTTCTTGCAGATGCACAAGTTTATCTAATCGTGTTTTTAAAGTATTTCGTGTGAAAGGTTTTGCTAAATAATCATCGGGGCGGTATTCAAGGGCGCCCATAACGAGTTCCATTGCAGTCTCACCAGTGATCAAAATAAAAATTGTGCCGGGTTTAAGTAGCTCTCGATGATTGAGCTCTTCAAGCAGCTGTAATCCACTTAGGCCTTCGCCTAAATTGTAATCAACTAAAATGACATTATGATAATGTTCAGCATATTTACTGATGGCTTCTTCAGCATTTATACAGACATCCACATGTTTTGCACCAAAGCTTTCGACCATCTGTTTGAGTGATAGACGGAACTCGGAAAAATCATCAACAATCAAAAATTTCAATTGCGTATAGCGTTGTAGTGGATTAGTCATGTTTGCGATTTAGATTCTTTTATTAATAATGAGATAGTTATGCAGCTAAGCTAGTAATAATCTTAGTCAAAAGGTGGTTTTTTAACAAAAAATCTAATTTAAATTAATTATCACTTGGAATAGTTGGGCCAAACGATTATAAATAAAGGTAATAAGAATAGACAAAATCGATCATGAAATTACAACAACTTAGATATATCGTTGAAGTGCTTAATCACAACCTCAATGTCTCTGCGACAGCAGAAAGCTTGTATACCTCACAACCTGGGATCTCAAAACAAGTTCGAATGTTAGAAGATGAGCTTGGCGTGCAGATTTTTGGCCGAAGTGGAAAGCATCTCACTCATGTTACCCCTGCTGGCAAAGATATTATTCATATCTCGCGTGAGATTTTATCAAAAGTTGAAGGGATCAAAGCGGTTGCAAATGAGCATACTTTGCCTGATCAAGGTAAACTCAATATTGCAACGACCCATACTCAAGCTCGATATGCGTTACCTCAAGTCATTCAAGGCTTTATGAAGAAGTTTCCTAAAGTGTCATTACATATGCATCAAGGCACGCCGCAGCAAATCTCAGATGCAGCAGCGCGAGGTGATGCTGATTTTGCAATTGCGACTGAAGCACTTCATCTTTATTCAGATTTAGTGATGTTGCCTTGTTACCATTGGAATCGCAGTATTGTGGTGGCTAAAAATCATCCGTTAGCTCAAAAAGCAAATAACCTGACAATAGCTGATATTGCAAAATATCCGTTAATTACTTACGTATTTGGTTTTACAGGCCGTTCTGAGCTTGATAAAGCATTTAATAAGCATGGCTTAGAACCTCAAATTGTATTTACTGCAACCGATGCTGATGTTATCAAGACTTATGTTCGTTTGGGATTGGGAGTCGGTGTCGTCGCATCAATGGCGATAGATAAACAAGCTGACCAAGATTTAGTCTGTATTGATGCAAGTCACTTATTTGATGCAAGCACCACAAAAATTGGCTTTAGAAAAGGCACCTTCTTGCGTACTTATATGTATGATTTTATTGAGCGTTTTGCTTCGCATTTAACCAAAGAGCGGGTTGAGCGTGCTAGTTTATTGCGTAACCAAGAAGATGTTGATGCGTTATTTGCCGATATTGAACTACCAGTTCGATAGTGTGTTTGTAAACAATAAAAAAGGCGCTATCCGCCTTTTTTATTGCTTAAATTTATCTATTAACATTCAATGATATTAACCGCTAAGCCACCGCGTGCAGTTTCTTTATATTTAGTTTTCATATCATTACCTGTTTCCCACATGGTTTTGATCACTTTATCTAAAGATACTTTTTGTTGACCAGAACCACGAAGTGCTAACCGTGATGCATTTATCGCTTTAATGGCGCCCATCGCATTACGTTCAATACATGGCACTTGTACTAAACCACCAACTGGGTCGCAAGTTAAGCCTAAGTTGTGCTCCATGCCAATCTCTGCTGCATTTTCAACATGTTCAACATTACCACCAACGATTTCAGTTAACGCGCCTGCCGCCATTGAGCAAGCCACGCCCACTTCACCTTGGCAGCCAACTTCCGCACCTGAAATCGAGGCATTCTTTTTATACAAAATACCAATAGCAGCAGCAGTGAGTAAATAACGAGTGGCGATATCACGGTCAACTTGCTTGATGAATTTATCGTAATACATTAGTACAGCGGGTAAAATTCCAGCAGCGCCGTTTGTTGGAGCTGTGACCACGCGACCACCCGCGGCATTTTCTTCATTTACGGCAAGTGCAAAAAGATCGACCCAATCCATAGCGCGTAACGGATCATCGTTGGTTTCTACATTCAGTTGTAGATATAAACTCGGCGCACGGCGTTTTACTTTTAAACCACCCGGTAAGATACCTTCGGTACGAATGCCGCGTTCAATACAGGCTTTCATCACTAACCACAAATTAAAAAGCTCATCTTTAATTTGTTCTTCGGTACGAAGGGTTTTTTCATTTGCCATCATCAGTGTTGAAACACTAAAACCACTTTCTTTACACATTTCAAGTAGTTCTTTGGCAGAATTGAAGTCAAATGGAATTGGATTTTGTGTCCGTATTTCAATGGCCGCTTCTTTTTCATTATCAAAATCTTCAGCCGTGACAATAAAACCACCACCAATAGAATAATAAACTTGCTGACAAATAATTTCTTGGCCTTTATAGGCGATGATTTCCATTGCATTACTGTGTTTTGGCAATGTTTTACGACGATGAAATACAATTGCGCCTTGCGTTGGGAATTGAACTGCATGGCTTTGATCAAGGTAAATAATTTGTTCTAGTTCTATTTTTTTTAGAATACTATCTACTTGATCTGCGTCGATGCTTTCAGGGTCATAGCCTGCAAGTCCTAAAATAACCGCTTTGCCAGAGCCATGGCCAATGCCTGTTTGTCCTAATGAACCAAACAGCTCTACTTTTACTTCAGTCACTTGGTCAAAAACAGCTAAATCTTGCAGCTTTTTAACAAACATGCGTGATGCACGCATCGGACCTACAGTGTGAGAGGATGATGGGCCAATCCCGATACTAAACATATCGAATGCACTGATCATAATAAAATCTCTTGAATACCTTGAACGGGCGCTAATCATAACCTGTATGCAATCTTATGCAAGATTGAAATCAGCTACACACTCACTTGTTTGACCAGATTGCGGACAATTTGGGCCGTTGCACCCCAAAGTAGGCCATGCTCAGTATAAAAACCTTGTAAAATACGGGGTTTATTTTGGCGAACAAAGGGGAGAGGCTGCCAGTTCTGTGGGGTTCTTAGGGCACTAAAAGGAATATAAAAAATCTTTTCGACCTCATCTTCGGCAGGTTGAATAGCCGTTAAATCAGTAATAATGCCGACATAAGGTTTTATCTCAAAACCGGTTAGTGTCCAATAGGCATCAAGCTCGCCAATAAGATTGATATGCTGCGCAGCAAGGTTTAATTCTTCATTCGATTCTCGAAGGGCTGTGGTGCGTAAATCGCCATCGGCGAGTTCGAATTTGCCACCTGGGAAACAAATTTCAGCAGGATGGTGCTTAAGATAACTTGGACGTTTGCAAAACAGAATATGAAGCTCACCCTCAAGCTCACAAAGTGGCAATAGCACCGCGCTTTGTTTGGCGTTATGTGGGTAACCTTGGTTACCCACCGGAGGGTGCAATTGAAAGCGAGTAATAAAGTCGTTAAGAGTCACAGTAGTACAGGTAAAATTTTATTTACCTTATCGTACGTTTCTTGATACTCAGAGTCTACTTTTGAATCTGCAACAATTCCGCCACCAGCCCAACAATGAACTTTTGCTTGATTAAAGACTAACGTACGAATGGTGATACTGGTATCCATATTGCCACACGCTGAGATATAGCCAATCGAGCCACAATAAACTGAGCGCTGATGGGGTTCGAGTTCTTCAATAATTTCCATGGCGCGAATTTTTGGAGCACCCGTAATTGACCCGCCTGGAAACGCAGCTTCGAGTTGATCTAAGGCAGTCTTATCATCAGCCAGAATAGACGTCACAGTACTGACAAGGTGATGGACGGCAGGATAACTCTCAATTTCAAACAAATGTGGCACTAATACAGAGCCGGGCGCGGCGACTTTGCCTAAATCATTGCGTAATAAATCAACAATCATGACATTTTCGGCGCGATCTTTAGCCGAATGTTTTAGTTGTTCAGCCCGTTGTTTATCTTCAATTGGATCTGAGCTTCTCGCTAAAGTGCCTTTTATGGGTTTGGTTTCGACTAATCCCTCTTTTACTTTAATAAAGCGTTCAGGAGAAATAGAAGCAATTTGCCCATCTGGGTGGTTAATATAAGCGGAAAATGGCGCTTGGTTTTTATCTCTAAGCGTTAAATAGGCTTGCCAAGGGGCACCACAAAATTGCGCACTAAAACGCTGAGCCAGATTGATTTGATAGCAATCGCCAGAGCGTAAGTAATCCTGTATTTGACTAAACTTTTGGCTGTAACTGGTTTTATCCATGTTTGATAACCAAGCGCTACATAGACTAAAAGATGCGGTTTGCACTGTGTGATTGAGCTGTGTTTGATAAAGTGCCAACCTATCAAAACCTGGTTGGCTGATATAGAACCAGCATTGCTGACCATGATGGTAAACAAGCGCATCAGGGTAAAGCCCGACAGCCATATCAGGTAAGCTAATATCATGACAACAAAGTGTTGGCATGGTTTCTAAGTAACGGCCCAAGTCATAAGCGAAGTAACCGAGTAAACCTCCTGTAAAAGGTAAGTGCTCAGGGGCTTTGGCTTGGCTAAAACGGGCTAATAGATTTTTTAACGCACTAAAAGGCGACTCTTTAGCCACTTTTCCATCAATGAAACATTGACCTTCTTTTGCTTCAACGACATTAATCGGCGCAAAGCTGATGATATCAAATTGGTCATTTTTATTGGTCGGATTGGCTGAATCGAGTAAGATTGCCCATGCTTGATCTGCAAATTTACTAAACAATTCAGTTGTATTGAGCCGAATGTCTAATTTTTTGCACGATATTTGTTCGTTTATCATTAACTTCTACTTACCAGACTGGTCGCAAAGGGACTGGGAGGGTATTATTAGGGTGATTCTAAACGAAATAAGCCGCATTTTCAGCTCCCGTTGCAATCAGAGCGCGAGCAAATGTAAACTAAAGCCTCCGTCAATGGTTTAACGACTCTTAAAGGACCGACCATGAGCATGATCCGTCAGCAAGATTTTATTGATAGCATCGAAGATGCACTGCAATATATCTCTTTTTATCATCCACTTGATTTTGTTCAAGCTCTCGAAAAAGCGTATCACAAAGAACAATCTAAAGCGGCAAAAGATGCCATCGCACAAATTTTAATTAATTCACGTATGTCTGCAGAAGGTAAGCGTCCACTGTGTCAAGACACTGGGATCATTACTTGTTTTGTAAAAGTAGGTATGGATGTATCGTGGGATAAAACCGATTTAACTGTTCAACAAATGGTGGACGAAGGTACACGCCGTGCATACATGAATCCAGATAATCCACTTCGTGCTTCTATCGTTGCAGATCCTGCTGGTACACGTAAAAATACCAAAGATAATACACCATCAGTTGTGCACATTGATTTAGTCGCGGGCGGCGAAGTTGAAGTGATGATTGCGGCCAAGGGCGGCGGCTCTGAAAACAAATCGAAAATGGTGATGTTAAATCCTTCAGACGATATTGCTGAATGGGTTGAAAAAACATTACCTACTATGGGTGCTGGCTGGTGTCCACCGGGTATGCTGGGAATAGGCATTGGTGGTACTGCTGAAAAAGCAGCGGTTCTAGCAAAAGAATCACTTATGGATCCTGTTGATATTCACGAGTTAATGGAGCGTGGCGCGGTTACAACCGAAGAAAAACTACGCTTAGAAATATTTGACCGTGCTAATAAATTAGGTATTGGTGCGCAAGGTTTGGGCGGTTTAACCACAGTTGTGGATGTTAAAATTAAATCAGTGCCAACCCATGCCGCTTCAAAACCTGTGGTAATGATCCCAAATTGTGCTGCGACGCGTCATGTGCATTTCACGCTTGATGGGTCAGGCCCAGCCAATTTAGTAGCGCCAAAGCTTGAAGATTGGCCACAAGTGACGTTTGAAGTCGGTGCAGATACACGCCGTGTTAATTTAGATACGTTAACAAAAGAAGACACCCAAGAGTGGAAAATGGGCGAAACAGTATTGTTAAGCGGTACTATTTTAACTGGTCGTGATGCAGCGCATAAACGCTTACAAGACATGATCAATTCTGGTCAAGGTCTACCAGAGGGTGTCAACTTCGATAATAAATTTATTTATTATGTTGGCCCGGTAGATGCGGTACGTGATGAAGCAGTCGGTCCAGCAGGTCCTACAACTGCAACCCGCATGGACAAGTTTACTGACATGATGCTCGAAAAAACCGGCATTATTGGCATGATTGGTAAAGCCGAGCGTGGTCCTGCCACCGTTGAGTCGATTAAAAAGAATAAATCGGTTTATCTAATGGCCGTAGGTGGAGCAGCGTACCTTGTTTCTAAAGCAATCAAAAAAGCCAAAGTAGTGGCGTTTGAAGACTTAGGAATGGAAGCAATTTACGAGTTTGAAGTTGAAGATATGCCAGTGACCGTCGCTGTTGATAGCGAAGGGGCCAATGCTCATACCCAAGGTCCTGCAATTTGGAAAGCCAAAATTGCAGATCTTGATAAAGAATTAAGCAAAAAATAATTCAAAACACGAGTAATAAAAAAGAGCGCAATGCGCTCTTTTCCTTTTAATAATCTGCAAAGGTAAAAAAATGATAAAAAGCGCTATTAGCCTTACATTATTGGCAGGATTAACCGCCAATGTGCAAGCAGCAGAACCGTTAACGGTACAAAAGCTCAATAGTTTAAATAAGATAGGCAATATCAGTGTATCGCCTGATGGCAGCCAACTGATTTACTCTTTAAAAACACCCACTGGTAGCGATTTGTACTTAAAATCACTGAGCAATCCAAAACAAGCCGATAAACGCTTGACCAGTTATCCGGGGTCTGAATCGGATGTAACCTGGCTTAATGATGGTAAATCGATTTACTTTTTAGCCAACCGTAAAGCTAGCCATCAAGTATGGCAGCTTAATTTAACTGGGGGTGAAGCAACACCAGTGACAGATTTAGCGCTTTCGGTTAATGGTTATAAGTTATCGCCTGACAACAAAAAGCTAGCACTCGCGTTAGAAGTTGTGCCTGGCTGTGAAACAATTAGCTGTACGATTGAAAAAACAAAGATATTTGACAGTGAAAAGCATCATGCCATGGAGTATGACCAACTGATGGTACGCCACTGGGATACGTGGGCAGACCGTTTTCGTAGCCATATTTTTGTTGCCGATATCACAGAAAATCCAATCAAAGATGCTAAAGATTTAACCCCAGATTGGGATACTGATATTCCAGCCAAACCATTTGCAGGAATGGAAGAAGTTACGTTTACCCCTGATAGCTTAAATGTGGTTTTTTCAGCAAAGGCGCCAAGCAAAGACCATGCATGGACCACTAATTTTGATTTATTTAAAGTCTCAATTGAAGGTGGTGCGGTTGAGAATCTAACAAAAGAAAATTTAGCGTGGGATTCACAACCGCAGTTTTCAGCTGATGGCCGTTTTATGGCCTACTTAGCAATGAAGAAACCAGGTTTTGAAGCCGACCGTTTTGGTTTAATGGTAAAAGATTTAAAAACCGGTAAGTTAGATGAAGTCGCACCTCTTTGGGATCGCAGCATTGATAGTTACCAATTTTCACCAAATAACCGCGCTGTTTATGTTACGACCCAAGATGTAGGGCAAAAGGGCATTTATGAGATCAGCACTAATTTTGGTGATGTGCGTAAAGTGTTTTCTAATGGTAGCGCTGGTGATGTACAACTAACTGATAATAAAATTATTTTTAGCCGTCATACCTTAAGTTCTCCAAAAGATATTTACCAAATTAATCTTGATGGTTCAGAGCTTACGCAACTAACAGATGTGAATAAAACGAATCTAGCGGATATCAAACTCGGTGAATTTGAGCAGTTTAGTTTTCCCGGTTGGAACAATGAAACTGTGCACGGTTATGTGGTTAAACCTTGGAACTTTGAAGCAGGTAAAAAATACCCGATTGCGTTCTTAGTACACGGCGGCCCACAGGGTTCTTTTGGTAACATGTTCCATTATCGTTGGAATGCTCAATTATGGGCAGCGCAAGGCTATGGCGTTGTTATGGTTGATTTCCATGGATCAACAGGCTATGGCCAAGCATTTACTGATTCAATCTCCCGTGATTGGGGTGGTAAACCACTTGAAGACTTACAGAAAGGTCTTGCGTATATCACGCAAAAAGAGACTTGGTTAGATGGTAAAAATGCCTGTGCACTAGGCGGCTCATATGGTGGTTATATGATGAACTGGATTGCCGGTAACTGGACAGACGGCTTTAACTGTTTAGTAAACCACGCAGGTTTATTTGATATGGATAGTTTTCATCAAACTACCGAAGAGCTTTGGTTTGCTGAGCATGAAATGGGCGGTGAGTTTTGGGCTAAAAATGCTGACTACGGTAAATTTAACCCTGCGTCATTTGTAGATAACTGGAAAACACCAATGTTAGTGATCCATGGCTTAAAAGACTATCGTGTGCCATACGCGCAAGGTTTAGGTGCCTTTACCACATTGCAACGTAAAGGTATTGATTCACGCTTAGTCGTGTATCCAGATGAAAACCATTGGATTTTAAATCAAGATAACTTAATTCATTGGTACGATGAAGTATTTAGTTGGATGAAAAAACACACTCAAAAATAATGAGTGGTATTGAATAAAAGGTGCGTTTATCGCACCTTTTTGTTATCAAATCTTAATGCTGGATAATCACTCTATCTCAGGCCGCTATTTTCAACGTTAACTGCGTTGGATTAAGTTGCAATATTGATGCGTCAATCTGTTTTTTTACCGTTAAAAATCTCTGGTTAGAGCAATTAAAATTAGAAATATGATTTTAAATCAATATCTTGATGCATCTCTTGTCCAGAGCTGATAGCTAAATTTATTTAAATGTCGAGATTGAATTTTATGAAAATTATTGAACCGTGCAATTTTATCACCACTCAGTGGGCTGGTGGTTCAACAACCCAATTATGGATCTGGCCGCCAAAAAGCAACGTTGCAGAGCGTGATTTCGAGCTTAGAATTAGTATGGCGAGGGTTGAACAAGGTGGTCCATTTAGTGACTTTTCGGGTTATCAGCGGGCGTTATTATTACTAAGCGGGGAAGGCTTAAAACTTGAGCAGCGCAAAGTAGATGATTCACACGTTTGCTTTTTGTTTTCACCAAATGATCCGTGTTGGTATTTTGCCGGCCAAGATACGGTGCGTGCAGAGCTTCTAAATGGCCCAGTTCAAGATTTCAATTTGATAGCAGCGCAAGAGCACACACTTAACATGGTGCGTTTTTCGCTTGATGCTGCGCAACTATTTTACAGTATGAATAATGTTATAACGACTAAAAAACACAGCGTTAAAACGGTTTCATGTTTATACGGTTTATATCTTCATCAGGGTGAGCTAAATGCTGGGCAGACAGTGATAAAAGCAGGGCAATTAGTATTATCCCTTACACCACTTGATAATTTAGTTGGTAGTGCTTTATCTAGCGAAGGGGTATATTTTGCATGCGGATTGCCATATCTAATTGAAATTTAATACCTTTATATTTTATTCAATCACTGGGTAAATTGTATTTAAAAGTTTACAAATAAACTTCCTTTTACGTTAACGTAAACTAAAAGTGTTGGTTTTAATCATAAATTGGTTAAAATCTTTATTATAGTTGCTCGGTCTGCATAATAAATCTGCCTTAATGTTTTTAATTGAATTGAAATATCTATATTTGGCGCAGTTTGAGTTTTATCATCTCAAAATGTGGCGCTGTTAATTACTTGGTGGTAGAGTTCTCGCCAGTTCAGCGCTCATAGATCCTGCTTTCAGGTGACTAATATTGGAGAATAAACGTGGCTGTATTTAATCGAGTTGAGTTTGATAATCACGAACAAGTTGTATTTTGCTCAGATCAAGAATCAGGCTTAAAAGCTATCATCGCAGTTCATAGCACTAAATTGGGCCCAGCTGTGGGTGGTTGTCGTTTATGGGATTATGTATCTGATGAAGATGCAGTCTATGACGTACTACGTTTATCAAAAGGTATGACTTATAAAAACGCAGTTGCTCGTTTACCATTTGGTGGTGGTAAATCAGTTATTATTGGTAATGCCAAAGAAATAAAATCAGAAGCATTATTTCGTGCGTTTGGCCGAAAACTTGAAGGCTTAGGTGGTGCGTATTATTCAGCAGAAGATGTCAATATCACCTGTGCTGACGTCGCTATCATGAATAAAGAAACTAATTATGTACTTGGACTTGAAGGCAAAAGTGGTAACCCATCACCATTTACTGCACTTGGTACATTTTTAGGTATTAAAGCTGCGTATCAGCATCAACACGGTCATCAAGATTTAGCCGGGGTTAAAGTGGCGGTGCAAGGTTTAGGTGCGGTTGCTTATAGCTTATGTAAATACTTGTATGAAGCGGGTGCTTCGTTATATGTAACCGATATTAATCAAGCGTCAATTGACCGAGTAGTCAATGACTTTAATGCCACTGCTGTGGGTATTGATGAAATTTATGATTTAGATGTCGATGTTTATTCACCTTGTGCACTAGGTGCAACAGTGAACGATAATACCATTGCACGTTTAAAAGCGACAATCATTGCTGGATGTGCAAATAATCAACTCGCAGAAAGCCGTCATGGTGAGTTACTTCGTCAAAAAGGTATTTTGTATGCACCAGATTATGTCATTAATGCGGGTGGCATAATCAATGTATATTATGAAACTGCGCCGGGTGGTTATAGTGCACAAGCGTCAACGAAACATGTTGAAGGCATTTTTGGTACTTTGAGTGAAATATTTGCTCGTTCTGTGACAGAGCAAAAATCAACCCACTTAATTGCTGATGAGTTAGCACAAGAAATTATTGCCAACGGTTTATAGTCAATTTGTTATTGAGAAAAATGCAGCCAACTGGCTGCATTTTTTTTACCTAATTCTTACACCCGCTCTAAATTCTTCTTTAAATGGATAGAAAAGTATATGGATTGCACACAATGGTATGCTTAATTGTTGAGTTAATAGGCAAAATAACAAAGTTCATATTATTTTCGAACACATAATTCTTATAAGCATCATCAATTTAGGGGAAGGTTAGTTATGAGGGATTCTCGGGTATCAAATGACAGCGTTGTCGTTTCTCGAAATAGTTTTAAACGCTCAGCGGTTGCGCTGAGTGTTGCTGCGTGTTTGTTTTCAGGTGGCCATGTTATTGCAGCAGAAAAAAATACCGCTGAACAAGATATCGAAGTGGTTGAAGTATCGGGTATTCGTGGCAGTACTAAAGCCAGTATTAATACCAAGCGTTTTGCGGCATCTCAAGTTGACGGAATTACAGCTGAAGACATCGGTAAATTACCCGATGTAACTATTGCTGATTCTTTACAGCGTATCACGGGCGTACAAATTGAACGTACCGCAGGTGAAGGTGGCCCTGTTGCCATTCGTGGTTTACCACAAGTTGATACCATGATGAATGGCGAAGTATTTTTAAGCGCAACAACCATTGATTCATCAGGCGCTGACTTTGGTGATTTACCATCACAGCTTTTTTCTGGACTTGATGTATATAAATCAAGTGAAGCCAAATCTTCAGCCGCAGGTATTTCAGGTTCAATTGATTTACATACCCGCCGTCCTTTTGATATGGATGAAGGTTTTACTTTTTCAGGTGGTGTTGAGGCGACTAAAGGCACAATCAGTAAAGATACAGACCCAAATATCAATGGCTTATTTAGCTACAATGGCAATAAATGGGGTGTGTTATTTACCGCTGTAGCGTCTGAGGCAAACCGGAAACGGCTATGTATTTTGTGATAAATACATTACGGATCAACAAGCCATTCAAACCTTATTAAATTCAGTGGTGGGTGAGGTCATTGGCGAGCCGCACATTATTCCTTTTGTAACGGGCATTCGTAAACAAAGTTGGCATAACAACTGTTTAGCGCTTGGCCTTGCGCAAGGTTTTTTAGAACCTCTTGAATCCACCGCCATTCATTTAGTGTCAAAAACCTTAGCCTTGTTTGTGCGTATGTTTCCAGATAAACAATGTAATAGTATTCAAATGGCTGAGTTTAACCGCCGTGTGCGTGCTGATTATCAAGAGATCCGTGACTTTTTAGTGCTGCATTATTGCACCACTAAACGCAGCGATTCAGCTTTTTGGCAAGATTGCCAAACCATGGCCATTCCAGAGAGCTTGCAGCAAAAAATTGATTTTTTTAAGGTTGCGGGTGGCTTAATTCCTGAAGTAGAAGCTTTATTTCAACCGACCAGTTGGTATGCGGTTTTTGAGGGCATGCAAGTGCGCCCTGCAGGATTTAACCCAACGTTACATGCTCTAAATAGCCAAAAGTTAGCACAAAGCTTAGCGCAAGGGCAGGCAGCACTTGCTCGCAGTGTTGTGAAGCAGCCCAGCCATCAGGCATTTTTAACCGATTATTGCCAAGCGCCAAAAATTGAGTCGTGAATGACTGCCCCGCTTTTTCAAATGCGGGGCAAGTAAAGCGCATATACCCGTCGCCTTTCAATATGCTCGAAGGCGGCAAGCACCTGAATCCTCACGAGCATAGATGGACTATGTGATTGAGGTGAAGGCGCGCGGCCAACACCCGAGCATCTTGAACGGCTACGGGTATAGTTATGCGGGTTGTGGCAATGGCTTTGCTGCGCCATATTTTGACAGGCTTGCCAAAAAGGCGTATCGCATCGCGCCGATAATTTGTAATGCAAAATTAAAAAATCACGAATATTTTCAAGCTCTAAGTTATGTAAACGATTCACCTCATTAATATCGGCTTGATTAAAACTACAGTCAGGAAAAAACGTCAGCAGTTTTGCAATGGCGGTTTGTACCAATGAAATGCTGGTGGATTCTAATGGTTCTAAAAAGCCACTGGCGAGCCCTAAAGCAAAACAGTTTTTATGCCAAATTTGTTTACGTCGCCCAGGTTTAAAGGTGATTTTACGAATTTCACCTAAAGGCTCTCCGTTGATATTAGTTTGCAACAGTGCTTTGGCTTGCTCATCACTTTCAAAACGGCTGCTATAAATATAGCCATTGCCGCTGCGGTGCTGTAACGGAATATGCCACTGCCAACCCGCACTTTGCGCAATTGAACGGGTAAAAGGTTCTGGTGGGTTAACGCGTGTGGTTTGCACTGCAAGGGCCGAGTCACAAAATAGCCAATGGCTCCAATCTTCGTAACCGGTATGAAGCGCTTTTTCAATCAACAGCCCTTCAAAGCCACTGCAATCGATAAAAAACTCGCCCTCAACTATTTGGCCATCAGTCAGAGCCACATTGTTAATAAAGCCAGTGTCGGGATGTAAATTAACTTGCTCGATGGTGCCAATTAGGTGGTTAACTCCAGCATTAATGCTGTGTTTTTTCAAAAATTGCCCGTATAAACCAGCATCAAAATGATATGCGTAGGCATAATCGGCCAGCGGCGTGCTTGGGTTTGCATGGGGCTGGGCAAATTTGTACTGTTTTGCTAATTGGCAGGCAAAGCTAAAATCAGCTAATTGGCTACTACACTCGGTTTGTTGTGCACGATAAAGGTAATGATGAAAATCGACCTGATCGATCTTCAGGCCATAATCGGCAAACGGATGAAAAAATTGTTTATTTTGTGGATGCCAATTTTCAAATTGAATGCCGAGCTTAAAGGTCGCTTGAGTTGCTTTGATAAAGGCTGTTTCATCAATGCCTAAATTTCGGTTAAATTGCACAATATTAGGGATCGTCGCTTCACCCACACCCACGGTTGCAATATCACTTGATTCGATTAAACAAATCTCTGCGCTGTTATTAACGTATTTAGCTAAACTTGCCGCAGCCATCCAACCTGCAGTACCGCCACCCACAATCACTATTTTTTTTATATTATTATTCATTTTTTGCGCCCACAACTTGCCAAAGATTGACTATAAAGCAATGCATTTTTCAGGAAAAGTGATTGGGTAAGATACCGCGCTTAACGCATAGAAAAGTATCTAAACTGCGGTGATTTGGTCAAGTTTGAAATCTTCACAGTTTCTTCATTTGCCATTTTATAAAAGCAGCATAAACTTAAACTACCTTAATTAGTGTAAAAATTTGAGCTATGAAAACCCCGAGTGATGGTGCGATAAAAATAGAATTGGAACAATGGCCGCGACAGCAACATTTTCAATTTTATAAAAACTTTACTGATCCCTATTTTAATATCTGTGTTGAACTCGAAGCCGAAAGCCTTTTCAATTATTCCCGCTTAAACAATGTTTCTTTCTTTAATAGTTATCTGTATTTGGCCATGTTGGCCGCCAACGACATCGAACCATTTTGCTTACGTTTAATAGAAGGGGACGTGTGGCTCTTTGATAAAATCAATGCCAACGTAGTGCAGCTTAAAGAAGACGAAACATTTCGCTTTAGTTATTTAGAGCATGCCACGGATTTTAATCGTTTTTGTACATCATCTAAGCAGGCATTTGAGCTTGCCAAATCACAACCATTTTTTTCTGAGCAGTTTTATTCAACCGGCCTTGCCTGCAATTGTTTGCATATTTCAGTATTGCCTTGGTTAAGCTTTACCAGTTTTTCTCATGCGAGTAATCATTCTGAATACTCAGGTATTCCAAAACTAGTTTTTGGTAAATACAACAAACGCACTGGCATTATGCCACTTTCAATTGAAGTACATCATGCGCTAATGGACGGTATTCATGTTGCCCAATATGTCGCTCGTTTGAAGCACTATTTTGATAATGCGTCTAAGTATTTGTAAATAAAGTATGGTGATTATGCTCATTAATTATTAGCTTGATTAAGTTTTTAAAATTTTGACTCTGTTATCTATTTCTATAGAATACGTTCCTATTTTAGCAGTTAGGAGCAGATATATGAGATGGATAACAGAGATCAAAAGTAAAGTAACGTTAATTTTTTATTGTTTAATCAGTCTTTTCATTATTTCTTGTGGAGGAGGTGGTAAAAGTTCTCAAGGCGGTGCTAGTCAAATATCTCCAACAAGTGGTTATACACTCACCCAACCTAATTATACCGGACTAAAAGGTACGGTTGAGATCAATCCAGCTCAAGCATCGGAAATAGTATTAGATATTGCATCAGGATTAGACTTATTAACGACATTAGTTTTTTCTGATGATGCGCAGTATTACCATATTTTGCCATTCGAAACGACTAATCAAATACAAGAAATAGTGTGTGATTCTGGTACATTTTCCTCGACTGAAATAACAAAAAATAAACATATTAGATTGTTGTATGATAAATGCGCACTGGGAGCTGAAGCATTAAATGGGCAAATAGATGTTTATTTGGTTAATGCAATTGATGATTCTCATTTAGATGAGCTCGACTGGAATATTAATTTGGTAATTTTAGATTTAACAGATGAGAGTGAAATAACTCTATCAGGGAATTCTAAAGTTAGAAGATCTAGTTCAGGTAAGTTCTACGCAGAGCATCAAATACTATTAAAAGAAGGTGCTAAGCAATTATATTTCGATAAATTTATTACAGAATTTAAAGCTAATAAAAATAGAACAGAGTTAAATTATATTGGGGATGTATATATCTCAGATGTTGGTTTAATATTATTGAAGACTGAGCAAGTTGATAATGCTGAGGAACATGATCTAGTTATCGTTTTTTCTTCAAAAAATACTTTTTCAGTCGAGGTTAAATACGGTAAAACTATTATATTTAAATTTGGAGGGGAATATATACCTTTTAAATTTGATTTAAATGCAATTCCCGTTGAGTTTTCAGATGGTATAAATGAAACGCCAGTTGCAATGATCGATGTAGTAAGCGAAGTTGCAGATCGTGGTGCTGAGTTTGAATTCTCTTCATTGGGTTCGTATGATCTTGATATGGAGCCTTTAATTTACAAATGGGAAATACTTCAGGCACCGATTGAATCCAATGCAACTATTATTGAAGGTCAAATCTCCCGTCTATTAACCGACTTACCAGGATATTATAAGGTTGGCTTAACCGTTACAGACTTATCAGGGGCATCTCATAAAAGCAGCCAAACAATTCAGGCTTTGCAGCTTGCTCCAAATGTGACGGTTTTTAATGACAAAGAGATTGTGCCTTTAGATGGGTTTTTTAGCAGTAAAGTAACTCATAACAATGAGATGCCTGATCAGCCTATTACTTACAGAATTGCCTATGGGCCTCCTGGGATGACCGTAAATGAAAGCGGTGTTGTAACGTGGAATGCACATATCCCAAGCTTTGGGTTTGATTCTGAGATTCATTTTGCTATCGAAGCTTTAAATAAAGACAAAATGACTTTAATTAAAAGCCAAGTTATTGTGAATGATGTTCATGATAAAAAAATATATGTTGGTACTAGTTCTGATGGATTTACTCCTGCCAAGTCAAAAGAACGGTTGGGTGAACGCTTTCTTCTGGAAAACCAAGCTGGCGTTGTAAGAGAGATTTTTTTATCCCAAGAGAATAAGCTGAAATCAGGCTTAAGGATTCCAATTATGCCATTCAACTTAGATTATAAAGCAAGCTATGATCTAAATAATGATGGTGTGATGGAACATTTTCTAGTTCCCGATAAATATAATTATCAAAGTGAAAAATTTAAAAGATATGAATTACATATATTGGATGATGCAGATTATAGTATAAAAAAAGTTGTCACAACGAAATTAGATCATTGGAAAAATGTTATTTTTAAGGACGTTGATAGTGATGAAAACGTTGATTTAATTAGTTATGGTAATGCAGGTGAAATAACTGTTTTTGAAACGCTTAACTTCAGTATTAAATATCAAATAGATCATTACTCATCTGAAAATGTAGTGTCATTTTGTGATGTAACTAACGATGGGCTCGATGAGGTGATAACGAATAAAGCAATTCGCCGGATTACTGGGGGGGATGTATTATATAAGTCAGATGATGAAATATTAACTGTAATTAAGACGGCAGGTAATAAATGTGCCTTATTACTTCAAAACGCTGACTCAGAATTACTGATTGGTCACTATAAAAATAGTAGTATGATTAAAATCTTGCTCAGTGAACAGAAGATTAATTTTTATAAAGTCTTTAATATAAAAAAATCAGGGAGTAATACGAATCAACTATTATTATCTACAGACGATAGAGATGATTTTGGAGGGTACAGAAGTAGACCGACCTTGATTGAAATTTTTGATAATGGTGAGGTTGAATCGACATTTTTAGAAACTGATTTTATTAATAACTTTCAATTTTCTCATATTATCGGTTCTGCAGATTTTAATAATGATGGAAATGATGAAATATTATGTAAAGACAGCCGTTTTTTAGCATTTACCATAAATGATAACAAGCTGACATTTCCATATAAAGAAAAATCATATGGAAGTAAAGACTACTTCAAAAGTGCAAAGTTAGTAGAATTAGCTGACGATAATTCAGTGTCTATTTATCGTAATTTTATGTATGACTTATCAGATGAGCAAATATATAACTATATAGGCTCAACTCTGACTACCGATTTATCTAATTCAGCTTATGAAGATGTCATCGCCAGTCAGGTGGTTGATGGTGAAAAATATTATTATTTATATGAAGACTCTAAACAAACGTTTAAGAAAGTTGATAATAAAGGGGCATTGCTTTGGGTAATAGATGAGTCTGTAAAGGACGTGCTATTTATTGATGATATGACATTGTTACAGAATGACAACTCGATTAAGGTAGTTGCTGATTCAGATGGAAAAGTAATTAATGAATTAAAAAAGAGACATCCAGTAAAAATTTTTCCAGCAGGTACATCTAAAAACGAATTCTTTGTCGTTTATATACATAGCTATGAAATATTTCACTTTAAAAATGGTGTTTTTTATCCTGTTTATAGCGGTGGTGATACAAAGTGGGGTAATCCTGAGTATCAAAATAGTTTTAGTGAAGTAACTATGACTCAATTTGATGATGATGAGCAAATGGAGCTGATTTTCTATTTTAATGGCTATAAAAACTATACTGTTTTTGACACAAAAAACTGGGCTGTTCAAAGTTTGAAAAAATCTGATAAAGCATATAACCCAGATTATATGAATTTCTCTAACCCTGTGGATGACCTTATATTTAGTGATGAATTAAATCGCAGTAGTTTAAGGTATAACTACTTAGAGCATGTATTTCAATTGGTTGATAAATTATCAGGTGAATTGATATTTCAATTTCCTTTCAGAGATGACTCCCATGGAGCGATAAAATTTAGAAAAAATGAGGATATGCATATCAGTACTGTTATTTTGAATTCTACAGGGCTGATATTGGTGCCATAAACGTTTAAAACTCTGCGACACTTATTGTGGGGTAGAGTTTTAAACAGTATTAGCGAATTTCCACCTCTTTGCTGGCTTTTTTATAGCGAATTTTAAGCCCCGACCAGCTGGGTAATTCCCAGCGTTTTGGGGCTTCTTTTCGCAGTCCTTTTAAATAATGTACCACCACTAATTTTTTCACTAACTGATATTCAACCGTTACATGCAAATCGGGCAGCTGCAAATACAAGGGGTATTTTTCGGTGAAATCCGCATATTCCCATTCGGGAATGATGTGCACGGCAAAATCATCTGCGCTTAATAATTCAAAATCGTCAGCGCCTTCAATGGCTAAATCGGTTAAGGCTTGGGCAATAAACTCATGAGTAGTTGGAAGGGTCGTGATACAATTATTGAGCTGCTGATAAAGCCCTGCCCATAGCAGTTGATGGGTTATTTTTTGCCAAAGGCCGGGCAAAATAAGCTCTTGTGCTATCAACTGGCATGCAGCCTCTGGTAATTGTGCCGGTGTGGCAAGCTGGCTTTGAGTTGCAAGGACTTTACCGGCAAACGTATGAGCGATGATGACTTTTATCTCGTTATTATCAAGTTCAGCACCTTCAATCTTGGTGGTGCATAAGCCCAGAGCAACAATGCGTTTATTACAGATAGGCGCCATACACAGCGCAAGTGTTTTAGCTTGTTTGACTCCTTTTCCAGCAAGGGAAAAGGTATCGAGTACCAAAGCGGCACTTTGATTGTTAAAGCGCGAGTGTTTGGCAGCTATTACCTCAAGTTCACCATTTGATAAGCTATTTTTTCGCGCATTATGAATAAAAAGAGCGCGCGGTAAATGGGTTGCAATGGCTTCAATTAATGCTGAACGTTGGTAGCTGGCTGGTTTTTCAAGCGGCGGTAAATCAAACGCTTGGCGAATTTGCACTGCAAATTGCCGTGCCTCTTGTAATGCATCGTCATCGACTTTAACCCAATCTGTTACGTTGCCTCTAATTAAAGCAATCGCCAGCTCTAAATCACAATGATGGGGGAGCTGCTCGTTCAGCGCTTGGGTATGTTCAAGTTGCTGACTGAGTTGATAGACTTGTTTGGGCACGGCTAATAAGGCTGCGGCATCAGCCATTGCTTGGCGCAGGGCATTGGTTGGCATATGGGTAATTAAATGCGCCAGATCGCTATTAATAGGGAGTGGATACAAACGTTTACCATGCTCGGTTGCATGACCTTGTTGATCGATAGCATTAATGGCGAGTAATTGTTGTTTGGCTAATAGTAATGATGACGCGGGCAGCGGCTCTAAAAAATCAAGCTGTTCAATGCCCCCGCCGGCACAGGCGGCGCTCAGTACCATTTCGTTGAGTGAACAACGCTGAGATTCTGCAGGTGTATGGGCAATTAGAGGGGCAAATTCACCGTACAAACGAATGCACAGCCCCGGTGAGGTGCGCCCCGCACGTCCGGCGCGTTGCATGCTTGAATCCATTGAAATGGTGTCTAAATCTAAAACAGTGCGCCCGGCTCGCAAATGAGTGCGTTTTTCAAGGCCACTATCAATTACGCAATCAACGCCTTCTAAAGTGAGGGATGTTTCGGCAATGTTGGTAGCTAAAATAATGCGCCGTTTTGATTGGCTTTGTAGCGCAATAGTTTGCGACTGAGCGTCAGAGCCTCCATGAAGCGGCACCAGCAAAACAGGCAGATGCATCAATTTTGAGGCAACAAAATCAATATCGGCTTTACCGGCTAAGAAAACTAAAATATCTGCTCGGGCTTCGCTAAGGGCAATATTACAGGCTTGAAGTACCCGTTCTGCTAGTTTCTCTTTGCAAGGCATTTGGCGCATATCGGCGGCGTGATAGCGCATCTCGATAGGAAAACTTCGGCCCTTTGCAGTTAAAATCTTTCCTGATAAATACGAAGCGAGTTGCTCTGCATGCAAGGTTGCTGATGTTACGACTAACTGATGGCAATTATGCTTTTTTAACAGCGCCAGCAATAAGTCGGTATCCCAACGGCGCTCGTGAAATTCATCTAAAATAACCGTTTGATAATCTGTCAGTTTATTTTCAAAAAACCAGCGTAGCACCACGCCTGGCGTTGCAAACACAATGCGAGTATCGGCACTAAAGTGGCTTTCAAACCGAATAGCGTAACCAATTTTGTCCCCCAACGGGCTGTTGCTTTGTTCTGCTAAATATTGCGCAAGCGCTGTACAGGCAATACGGCGGGGTTCAATTACCAGCACTTTACCCGATTGCGCGGCCCAAAGGGGTAAACGCGTTGATTTCCCCGAGCCGGTTTGGGCACTGACAATTAAAGGTTGTTTGCCAAGGGAATGTAAAAATGTGTCTTTAATGCTGTCGATGGGTAATGTCATGGCGCTATTTACTGTGAAAATCGCGGTTATGGTACACCAAAATAAAGTGCGAGGTAATGTATATACCCAAACCACCTCAAGATGCGAGTTTCAGTTGAAATTTAAAGCGATTTAGGCAGGCATTGATTGCAAGTAATTGTGGTGCTATTGCTAAAATCAGTAACGTAGTATAAATCGCTTTAAAACCAATCCGTTGGGCGTTTCACTGTGGCTCACTCTCATCGTTGTTACTTCTTAAAAGGGATTACCATTGTTGCAACCTTGATATTAAGCCCCTGTGAAGCGCTGAATGCTGTATCTTGAGGTGGCTTGGGTATCAGGACTTGAAAAGTACAATTATCGAACCCATTGCTAGGGTATAACAATTTTTGAGCACCTTTATGGTTAACATCGTTCTGATGATTTTTTTGGTGGTATTTGTTTTAGGTTATTGGCGTTTTGATGATATTCGACGCTATTACTGGCAAAAAAAATACCAAGACAAACAACTAACAACGCAGCAGCAACATTTAATCAGCAAAGTAATGCCTGTTTATAGGCGGCTTTCAAGTATTCAGCGGCATAAATTAGATCGTCATATTCTGTGGTTTTTAGATAACATTAGTTTTTTAGGACGCGATGGATTGCTGGTGAGTGAAGCCATGAAATGGGTGATTGCTGCCGATGCGTGTTTATTGGTGATTGAAAAACCGTGGCCAATTTATCGTAATGTAAAACAAATTTTACTTTACCCAAGTGCGTATTATGCAGGGCAAGAAGCTCGAGATAGCGCAGGGTTAGTCAGTTTTCATCAAGTGATCCGCCAAGGAGAGTCGTGGCCCGGTGGCACGGTGGTTTTATCTTGGCATGATGTCTTAGAAGGAAATCGCTTACCGGGAGATGGCCATAATTTAGTATTTCATGAATTTGCCCATCAGCTCGACCAAGAAACGGGTGCCACCACTGGCACCCCGCATTTGCCCGATGCGACAGCCTATAAAAATTGGTCACGGGTTTTTAGCCGTGCTTTTAATCATTTAAAAGCAAGCATGGCTTATCAAATGCCGCATGTTATTCACAGTTATGGGGCGACCAATGAAGCGGAGTTTTTTGCTGTTGTCACTGAAACCTTTATTGAAAAACCAGCTGATCTGCGCCAGTTTGACTCAGAGCTGTATCATCTTCTTTGTAACTATTATGGTTTTGATCCCTCATGCTGGTATTAATCAGCCCTTTTTGGGGATTGGTCAGATAACGCTAGAAAATTTGCCCGATGTTTGTTCAAATCAAAAGACAACAACTATTAATAACAACCATTCGGACAACAAATGAAAAAATTTATTTATTCGAGCGTTGCATTTGCAGTGGCAATGACATTTAGCCCAGCTAGTTTTGCTGACGAACCAAAAAAAGAAGAAAAACCAAGTTGGAAAGTCGATGAGCCGCAAGGTGAGTTTTTTGATGCCAAAATTGCGGTTGAGCAAGGCACGTGGATGAACATCGATGTTAGCCCAGATGGCAAAACCATTGTCTTTGATTTATTGGGTGATATTTACACTATGCCGTTTTCTGGCGGCAAAGCGACACAGCTAACTTCAGACATTGCATGGCAAATGCAACCACGTTTTAGTCCAGATGGTAAATCAATTGCATTTACCTCAGATGCCGATGGCGGTGATAATATTTGGGTGATGGATGTTGACGGCCAAAACGCCAAAGCAGTAACCAAAGAAACCTTTCGTTTGCTCAATAGCCCTGCATGGAGCCCAGATGGTGATTTCATTATTGCTCGTAAACATTTTACTGCTAGCCGTTCGTTAGGGGCGGGTGAAGTGTGGCTTTATCACAAAGCTGGCGGCAATGGTGTGCAGCTAACAAAACGCGAAAACGATCAAAAAGATTTAGGTGAGCCAGCATTTTCGCCTGATGGTCGTTATGTGTATTTTTCTCATGATGCGACGCCTGGTAAAACCTTCCATTATTCAAAAGATTCGGTCGACGGAATTTACAAAATTAAACGTTATGACCGCCAAACAGGTGAGATTGAAACCATTATTTCGGGTATGGGTGGTGCCATTCGCCCAACACCGTCACCCGATGGTAAAACACTTGCTTACATCAAACGTGATGATTTTCAATCAAGCCTTTATTTATATGATTTAGCCACAGGCCAACATACAAAAGTATATGGTGCGATGGAGCGTGATATGCAAGAAACGTGGGCTATTCACGGCGTATATCCAACTATGGCATGGACACCTGATAACAAAGGGCTGGTATTTTGGGCGGGTGGTAAAATTCACCAAGTTGATGTGAAAACAAAACAAGCGTCTGAAATTGCCTTTAAAGTCGAAACCAGCAAAAAAATGCAAAAAGCGCTGCGTTTTGCGCAAAACATCGATACCCCAGAGTTTGATGTAAAAATGCTGCGTAATGTGCAAATCTCACCTGACGGTGAAACGGCCATCTTTGAAGCGATGGGCAAAATCTATTTACGCGACCTTGATTCTGGAAAAATCAAACCATTGACAAAAAGCAGTGCAGGATTTCAATTTTTCCCAACCTTCTCTCGTGATGGCAAACAAGTGGCGTTTGTAAGCTGGCAAGATGATGAACAAAGCCAACTGCATGTGGTATCAACCCGCAGCGGCAAAGGTAAAACGTTACTTAAAGAAAAAGGTAAGTTTGTAGAGCCAGTGTTTAGCCCAGATGGTAAAACCGTGGTTTTTCGTAAAGTCCGTGGCGGTGCAATTTTAGACCCCGATTTTTCGTTAAATCCGGGTATTTATAAAGTGCCAAGCACTGGCGGTGATGCTGAGCTTATTTTTAAACAAGGTGAGCAACCACAGTTTGGTAAAGATAACGACAAAATTTATGTGCTAGGCATTGGCGAAAAACCAAGCTTGTCGATGATTGACTTAAATACTAAAAAAGCACAAAAACTCTATGAGTCAGAATTGGCGACCGAGTTTCGAATTTCACCAGACAGCCGTTATTTAGCCTTTGCAGAGCGTTTTAAAGTATTTATCACACCATTTGTAGCCAGTGGTAAAACCATTAACATTGGGCCAAAAGATACCCAATTCCCACTTGAGCAATTATCGGTGCGCGCGGGTGAAAACATTAGCTGGAATACTGATGCCGATAAACTGTATTGGACCCTTGGACCTGAGCTTTATCATGCAGATTTAAATGGTATTTTTGATATTAAATCGGCAAAAAATGATTTTAAAGTGGCCGATGGCGCGAACATTAGTTTTAAACAAACTATGGCAGAGCCAAATGGTTTAGTGGCGTTAACCGGCGCTCGAATCATTACCATGAATGGCGATAACGTGATTGAAAATGGTGTGGTATTAACTGATGGTAAACACATTAAAGCGGTTGGCGCAGTCGGTGCTGTTAGCATTCCGAGCAATGCTAAGGTTGTTGATGTTACGGGTAAAACCATTATGCCAGGCATTGTTGATGCTCATGCCCATGGTGCACAAGGCAGCAATGAAATAATTCCTGAGCAAAACTGGAAGAACCTTGCAGGCTTAGCCCTTGGTGTCACCACGATTCATGATCCATCAAATGATACCAGCGAAATTTTTGCTGCCAGCGAAATGCAAAAAGCCGGTAAAATTGTTGGTCCACGTATTTTCTCAACCGGTACTATTTTATATGGCGCCAATGGCCCAGGTTACACCTCGCATGTTGACTCGTTAGATGATGCTAAGTTTCATCTTGAACGTTTACAAAAAGTGGGTGCGTTTAGCGTTAAATCGTACAATCAACCACGTCGTAATCAACGGCAACAAATTATTGAAGCAGGCCGTGAGCTTGGCATGATGGTGGTGCCAGAAGGGGGCTCATTACTGCAACATAACTTAACTATGGTGGTGGATGGCCATACCGGTATTGAGCATTCAATTCCTCCAGAACATATTTATGATGATATCAAACAGTTATGGTCACAAACCGAAGTGGGTTACACCCCAACACTCGGTGTGGCGTATGGCGGTATTTGGGGCGAAAACTATTGGTATGATAAAACGGATGTGTGGAAGCACCCGCGGTTGTCAAAATTTGTACCAAAAAATCAGTTGTTTCCACGTTCAATGCGCCGAACTAAAGCTCCTGATCATCACTACAACCACTTTAATGCTGCAAAAGTTGCGGCAGAGTTACAAAATGTGGGCGTTAAAGTTAACTTAGGCGCACATGGTCAGCGTGAAGGTTTAGCTGCTCATTGGGAGATTTGGATGTTTGCCCAAGGCGGCATGACGCCACTTGAAGCATTGCGCGCTGCGACTATCGACCCTGCACATTATTTAGGGCTTGATAAGCACATAGGGTCAATTGAAGCAGGTAAGCTTGCTGATTTAATTGTCATTGACGGTAATCCACTTGAGGATATCCGCGTGACTGATAAAGTGACCTACACCATGATCAACGGCCAATTATTTGATGCCGCAACGATGCAAGCGGTCGATGGTAAAACACGCGAAAAACTCTACTTTGAACAATAAATCAGTTTATTAACGCGTTAAAATAAATAAGGATTTCAATTGAAATCCTTTTTTATTGGTTTTTTATCATAAGCCTTAATGGCGAATGACTAGGACCTTGAGTGCATTATAAATTTTGAGCGTAATGGTACAGCGCTTTTAAAATTGTCATATTACGCTCGTTGCCTTCATTCTCGTGAACCAGGTTTTCGAGCGTCATCATAAATTCTTGCGCGTCAATGGCGGGGCTATCCTCGCCATACATCAGTTTGTTCTGGCAGTATTTACGCCACTTTTCAAGCTCTGCTGTAGTTAAAGTGTGTGGCCAATTACGAGCGCGATAACGAAATAATAAAGTATCGAACTTTTTATCTTCAAAATCGAGCCCAAGCGTTGCTAATTGGTCAGGCTCTGCGGCACGAATAATATCGAACTTATGTTTATCGGCGTTGGAGGTAAAACCCGCATAAAGCTGATAGTCACAGTTCTCGCTGCCCGCAAACTCGTTTTCGCTTTGAAACACCTCGGCGACTTTTTCTCGCAGCTCAGGATGTGCTTTTAAAATGGCTAAATTAGCTAAACATTGCTCACGATCTATGCCTATTTTAGCTGCATTTTCAGGCAGTAAGGTTTTCGCTGGCGCTACAATAGGGCATTTATTTAAATGCACGAGCTTTAAACCAATGGGCTGTTCGTTTTCGGCCAGCTCAGCGCGTTTAGTATAAAGACGTGCGCGGATTTCATCGGCAGAAAGAGCGAGTAAAGGGCGAGGATCGTGTGTTAAATTAAAACAGATCACCGCATTTTTATTCACAGGATGAAACGCCATTGGGGCAATCCACGTAGTGCAGCCTTGGCTTGCTGGAATTTTGGACGAGGTATGAACCAGCGGCACCATATTATAAATATCAAATAATTCCGCTACGGCTTTTTTGAAGCGTAATTTAAAGAAAAAATCATACAGTTTGGGCTGTTTGTCTTTAATCAGTTTTGCCAGTGCAATGGTCGCGGTGACATCAGATAACGCATCATGAGCTGCAGCATGCTCAATGCCATTGGCTTTGGTTAAGTCTTCTAAACGAAAGCTGGGTGTGCCATCTTCTTTTAATGGCCACTGAATGCCTTCTGGGCGCAACGCATAACAGGCACGAACTAAATCAATAATATCCCAGCGGCTGTTACCATTTTGCCACTCGCGCGCGTAGGGATCATAAAAGTTTCGATAAAAAGCATAACGGCTGACTTCATCATCAAAACGAATGCTGTTATAGCCTGCAACACAGGTATTAGGTTTGGCAAATTCTTGATGAATTTTAGCAATAAACTCGGCCTCAATCATGCCATGTTTTAGTGCATGTTGTGGTGTGATCCCAGTAATTAAACATGCTTGTGGATGAGGTAAATAATCAGGCGCAGGTTGGCAATAAATAATCAATGGCTCGCCAATAATATTTAAATCAAAGTCTGTACGCACGCCCGCAAATTGACTTGGCCGGTCTTTTTGTGGATTCGCCCCAAAAGTCTCGAAATCGTGCCAGTAGATTGTTGCTTGGGAGTCGTGAGATTCACAATAAGTCATGGGAAAAATAACACCTTGTTTTTACTTTGTTTGCTGCCAAAAGCTGAGAGTTAAATTGTACTCTGTTTTGACGGTACTTGCCTAGGCAAGCTGAAAATTGTGTTTTAACTTCTGATTATAAAAGGCAAATTGTTGCGTTTAAGCATGGATTATTATGCTGTTTTCACTCATTCACTGACAAAATCAATCAATTGTCATGGTGATGTTTAAAACTATTTAAAGTAATACATCAATATCGATACGAATAAGAACATGATCTAAATCAAGCTAGAGTAATTACACTAGAATGAAATTTTTTGGCTAATTCAATATTTAACAATAACTTAATTAAAAAATCTAAAGTTGAGGTCAATAAACGTACAGGGCTGTACTTGTTATTTTTAAAGAGCCTTTTTAAACTATGACTTTATTTTCAAAGGTTAACTCTCATGCAACTTCCTACCGTTGACTATCAAGCAGATAATGCTGCTGCTCAATTTGTTGAATCGTTAAGAAATACAGGTTTTGGTGTTTTAAAAAATCATCCTATCCCAAAAGAGCTTGTTGAATCGATTTATAATAACTGGCAGCAATTTTTTAATTCAGATGAAAAAAACTCGTTTTTATTTAATAAAGAAACCCAAGACGGCTATTTTCCACCTTCAGTATCAGAAGTAGCAAAAGGGCATCAAGTTAAAGACATTAAAGAATATTTTCATGTTTACCCTAATGGACGTGTCCCTGCACAATTAGAAGCTGAAATTCGGGAATATTACCGTTTAGCCAGTGAGTTTGCAGCGCAATTACTAAGTTGGGTGCAACAATACGCGCCAGCGGAAGTAAGTCAGCATTTTTCAATTGATTTAAAAGATATGATTGCGCAAAGCGAAAAAACTTTACTGCGTATTTTACATTACCCGCCAATGAAAGGTGACGAAGAGCCAGGTGCTATTCGCGCTGCAGCGCATGGTGATATTAATTTACTGACGGTTTTACCCGCAGCTAATGAGCCTGGGCTTCAAGTCCAAACCAAAGAAGGCGGTTGGTTAGATGTACCGTGTGATTTTGGTAATTTAATTATTAATATCGGCGATATGTTACAAGAAGCATCGGGTGGTTATTTTCCATCAACGATCCACCGGGTAATTAACCCAACGGGTAAAGCCAGTGATAAATCACGTATTTCATTGCCTTTATTCTTACATCCTCGACCTGATGTGGTGCTATCAGAGCGTTACACTGCGCAAAGTTATTTAGATGAGCGTTTGCGCGAGTTAGGCGTTAAGTAAACGTTGGTTATGAAGCCAGTGTTGCTATGGCACTGGCTGTTTTGTTATTATTATCTTTATTGAGTTAAGCTCGTACTGGCCATTAAATCCTTTCCTAATTAATTATTTGTAATTTCAAGTTGTTTAATTGCATTACAGATGAATATACTGTAACTATCTGTTTCAATTTATTATATTTAATGCTTTGCTCAAGTGTTGAATTACAGCGTATTTAGGAGAAAATAATCGTGCCGAGTGATTTTGTATTGTCTGGAACGGCTGTTTCGCGTGGTACTCGAGCGCTAATTAATATCCCTGTCGCTAAACTCTATACCGGCACAGATATGTCAATTCCTGTTCACGTTATTCGGGGTAAACGAGCAGGACCAACGTTATTTATCAGCGCTGCTATTCATGGTGATGAACTTAACGGTATTGAAATTATTCGCCGGCTGCAACTGCAAGAAACACTTAACGCAATTAAAGGTACGTTGATTTTAGTGCCTATGGTCAATGTATTTGGGGTATTAAATCAAAGCCGTTATTTACCCGATCGTCGTGATTTAAATCGCTGTTTTCCAGGTTCTCAAAAAGGCTCTTTAGCGGGGCGTTTAGCTAATTTATTTTTAACTGAAATTGTACAAAAATGTGATTACGGTATTGATCTTCATACTGGTGCCATTCATCGAAGCAATTTACCCCAGATTCGCGCTAATTTAGATGATCCACAAACTAAGGCACTGGCAGAAGCTTTTGGTGTTCCTGTTTTGCTGAATTCTAATTTACGTGATGGTTCGTTGCGCCAAGCCGCAGATGATTCTGGGGTAAAAATATTGCTGTATGAAGCGGGCGAGGCACTGCGTTTTGATGAGTTGTGTATTCGCGCTGGTTTAAGAGGCGTTCTTGATGTGATGCGTCACCTTGGCATGATCCGCAAAGTGAAACGTAAACAAAAATTAGAGCCCTTTGAGGCACGCAGTAGCTCTTGGATCAGAGCAACCGAAAGCGGGATTGTGCGTTTACTGAAAAACTTAGGTGAACGTGTTAAGCAAGGTGAAGAAATCGCTAAAATATATGATCCAAATGGCCATCGAGTCGAAACCATTTATGCAAAACATGAAGGGATCGTCATCGGTCGTCTGAATATCCCACTGGTGCAAGAAGGGGATGCACTTATGCATGTGGCGATGTTTACATTAGCGAGTGAAGTGGCTGAACACGTTGAAATTATGCATGAAATTTTTGAAGACTAATCGATTGAGTGGTTACGCAATTTTTATGCGTACCACTTTCATGATCTCAACATCAAAACTAGCCACGGTTTCGGTTTCTGGGTAGTAAGTTAAGTTGACACGAGCATCGACTAACGATTTATATTTCTTTTTGCGCTGAAACTTAAAAGGCACGTCACAGGATTCGACCATCAAGGTATTAACAAACCAATCGTCTTTTTCACGTTGAACATGCGAAACGACTTTTTGGTTTTCTGAATGGACCAGTTTTTGGTGAGTTTTGAGTAATTTGTCGAGTTTTTTGTTCATTATGCCAATCAGCTATGCAAAGGCATTTTATTATACTACATTGTCGGTATTTCCCCAAGAAACTCAGCGTTAGGCTTTGCAACAAAGCTATTGTTGAAATTAAGCATTATTTTTAAACGTATTTTTAAAGGAGCTTGTTGAGTCTGTGAGCCAAATTAGTTTGATTCAGGATGAAAATTTATCACTGAAATTACAACATCAGTTGTTACCTCGCGATTTTTTAAGGACCGACCTGTATTTTTCTCTCCCTGTTGATATGGGGATCAATCCAAGTACGCTTGAAGAAGAAGATTACTTTCACAGTAGCATTAAAACGCAATGCGCTTATTATTCAGATCAATTACATTTACCCTTAGTACGCAGCCGTTTTATCAGTCAGCAAAAAGGTGAGCAAGCTGATTACCGTCTCAATTTAAATTTGTTTTGTTATCAAATCAAAATTGCATTAGATATTGATATCAAACAAGCGCTCAAAATAAAAGAACCCGCTCCTTTTTATCAAACAGCGCTTGAGATTTGTGAACAAACTGAATCGCTTCTCAAAAAGCTGCGCCGATATACACCTCCAGATAAAAAACTGAGCCCATTTTTTGAAACTGCCGACAACTATTTAAGTTGGCATGTGGAACAATCTTTTTTGAATTTGCTTGCTGATGGGCCTAAAAGCTATGAACATGCTGCGATAAGGGATAAGTTGTTTGAATTTTGCGCTCAAGAACAACAGTATCGCGATACGAACTTGTATAACACCACGGTTACGCTTGCAGATCCTAATCGCATAACAAATAAAATGCGTCTCTTGCAACGTTTAATTGAATATGGTGTGGTATTTCAAAAAGAAACTTCAAATCTAAACAATAACTTACGCCGTTTAGTTAAAGGGGTGGTCACCGCCGTTATGATGGCTTTTGTTATGACGCTAGTTTTAAACGCACGCTCAAATTTTGCAGAAGTGACTTTTATGCTCGTTGCTTTGTTAGGCGTCATTTATGGTTTACGTGAAATATTTAAAGATGATTTAACCCAGCTTATTTGGCGGTGGATCCAAAAAGGCCGGCCTAAATGGGAGAATTTATATAGTAACAGCGCTTCGCAAACTCGGATGGTTGAGCAAACAATTTGGCTTGAATATATCCGAGCTAAAGATTTACCGCCGCTTGCAGATGCTTCACTGCAAAAAAGGCGTCAGCAAAACAAACAAGACTCACAGTTACTGCATTTTCGCTGTGATAGCAAAGTGGTTACTAAAGAATTTTACTCAGGTTATGATGAAATTCAGCAGGAAATTTCGTTCAATTTGACGCCACTCGTTAGGTATTTAAAAAAAGGCGAAGGGAAGTTATATAGCGCTGAAAATAAGAAAATATCTAAGCAAGCCGTAGAGCGCCGCTATCAAGTAAATCTTGTTGTCATTCAAACAGATAAAAAAAAGGTCAGCGTTTCTCAGCGTTTTAAAATTACATTAAATCGTTCTGAAATAGTTAACATTGAAGCGATGGTTGATAGCGATGTTGATGGTATAGCTTCTGCAGGCTAAACATAATGCTACAATTTGGAACATTTTCTGACAGTTTAAGACAAATAAACTCGATATAGTCTTTTTTAATTTACGTTTAAATAAATTTAAAGGACTAAATAAATGCGCCCCACAGTCTGCTTTCCACTTAGTTTGTTGTATCTAGCATTACAAAGCCATGCGGTTCAAGCCAATCAGGTATCAGCTGAAGAGATAAAAAACAATACTCCTGTTGAGCATATTGAGGTCCGCCATCGTCGAAGTTCAATTATGTCAGAAATCACCGAAGATGCTCAAAAGCTGGTCTCGATGCCTGGTGCTATGGGAGATCCTCTGCAAGCAGCCTTTGCATTGCCTGGCGTTGTTGCCGCTGGTGGTTCAATGAGTGCCCCTGCAGTTAGGGGGTCATCACCACAAGATAATATTTTTGAAGTGGATTTTATGCCTGCAGGCTATATTTTCCATGACTTTGGCATGTCTATCTTTAATCGTAATTTAATTCAAGATTTTAAACTCTATTCGGCTGGTTATGGCACTAGTTATAGCAATGCAACGGGTGCAGTGTTTGATGTTAATTTACGTACTCCTAAGTACCAAAAAATTAAAACAACACTTGATTTCTCGATGTTTAATGCAGGGCTTTTTGTTGAAGGGCAAATTACAGAAAATACAGCTTTTTATTTTTCAGCACGAAAAAGTACTTTACCTTTATTTTTTGACGAGGGAGATGAACTTGAAGATGAAGATGGCGAATTAACAGGAGTTACAGTAAACGAAGCCCCTGATGATAACGACTATCAAGGAAAGTTTATTTGGGATGTAAATAGCGAAAATAGTATCATTTTTTCTTTCACCGGTGCCCAAGATAAGGCAGGTGCTAATTTTAGCCAACGATCTGAATTTGCTTTAAAAAATCCAGATTATCAAGGTGATGCAGTATTTGATAGAAAATTTAATAGCCAAAGTCTAATTTGGGATCATGCCAGTAATAAGCTCAGTGCAAAAGTAGGTATTGGGATTTTAAATGAAACAGAACGTTTAGAATACGGTCAGGTGGCAACCTTAAGCGAAGGCTTTTATCAGCAAGCGAAAGATAAGCAAATTAGTTATAAGGCTAGAGTCAATTACCTTATCAACAAGACAAATTCACTGGTTTTCGATACCGCTTATTTTGATAGTGAGTCTGATTTTTCTTACGATATGTTTCATTATATCTGTACGGAACTTGATCCTGATTGCGATTTAAACCAAGGGGAGCGTATCGCTGATCGTTCTGTTTTTGATACGGATAGTTATTTTGTTGCCTTAAGCCATATCTGGCAGTTTCATGCCGATTGGCAGTCCGAAATCGGCGTGCAATGGCAAGGCAATAAATACACCGATGAAGCTTTTTTAATGCCTCGGATTGCGCTGAGTTATTATGTCAACTCTGACAGTACCATTACCGCTAAATTTGGTCAGTATAATCGGATGCAGGATTTAGAAGTGATAGCCCCTGTAATTGGAAATCCAGAACTTGATTCTCAGTTATCAAATCACGCGACGTTAGGATTTTCACAACACTTGGCCGATGAGTGGAGTTGGTCTATTGAAGGTTATTACAAATCAATGGAAAACTTGCCACTAGCATTACAAGGTTCAGAGCAGTTTTATAGCAATGAAGTCGAAGGGCGTGCTTATGGTGTTGATTTATTGGTAAATAAAAACAAAACTGACAAATGGTATGGTTGGGTTGCAATCAGTTATGCCAAAAGTGAACGCACTGATTTGCGTCAGAATATAACGCGTGATTATTACGCTGATACACCACTTGTAGTTAATATTGTTTTTAATTATCAAATTAATGAACTTTGGAATGGTGGATTTAATTTCACAGCCCGAAGTGGTCAAGCCTATACACCTATTGTCGGTGTGCGAGAAAATCCAGATTACGAGGGGCGATTTTTACCTGTTTATGGCGAACCTTTTTCAGAGCGCTTTGCTAATTATCATCGCTTAGACATTCGTTTTGAACGTGAATTGAAATTCTATGATTTAGATGCTCAGTTGATTTTGGAACTTATGAATGTGTATGGTCAAGACAATGTCAGTCATATCGATTTAGATTATCAAGAGATTAATAGTGTTAATGACTTGATTATTAAAGAGCAGACAGATGACTTTTCGATGCGGCCATCAATAGGTTTTAGTGTCTCTTTTTAGCCAGTATGACAAAAAACAGGATAAATATACTGAAAGTATTTATCCTGTTTTTTAGTGAATTATCAGAACCTTTCGCGTATAAAATAACATTTTGTAGTCAAAACCCTTATTAAAGGAATGAAATGCCAACACTTGCTATCTTTGTTGATGTACAAAATGTTTATTACACCTGCCGCCAAGCATATCAAGCCAACTTTAATTACAATCAGTTTTGGCGCGAAGCGACCGAAGGTTATGACGTTTCTTACGCATTTGCCTATGCGATAGGTCGCAGTGATGAAAAACAAAAGCAATTTCAAAATATCTTACGCGCGATTGGTTTTGAAATAAAACTCAAACCTTATATTCAGCGCAGTGACGGCTCTGCAAAAGGGGATTGGGACGTGGGGATTACTATCGACATGATGGATTATGCGCAAAGTGTCGATAAGCTTATTTTAGTCTCTGGTGATGGTGATTTTGCAATGTTAGTTGACCGTATTCAGAATAAATACGATAAACCTGTTGAGGTGTATGGCGTACCGACGTTGACTTCTGATTCATTAATTAGAAGTGCAAAACACTTTACTGCAATTACGCCTGAATTTTTGCTTTAGATTTTATAAGACAGCTCGCTATACAAAGCGAGCATGGCCTTTTTCATAAATAGCATGAAGATGTATATCAATGGCTTTGAGTACTTCTGTGCGTCCAATCGTACCAATTAAGTGATTATCGCTATCAACGACCGGATAAATTTTAGGTTTGTTTTCGGTCATTTGTTGAGCAAGTTCAAAAATCGAGTGCTCTGCGGTCACGGTCAATGGGGAGCTAGTCATAATTTCTTGTACGGTAAAAAAGGCTTCGCTTAAATAGGTATCATGTAACATACGTTTAATGCAGTCTTGTTCAGAAAGAAATCCAATCACTTGTTTGTTATCGTTTAAAACAGGGCCGCCTGACTGGTGTGAAAGTAATAAACGTTCTGAAGCTTCAGCTACACTCATAGTGGCTTTAAACGTAACTGGACGCTTATTTAAATAATCAATGACTTTTATGGATTCCATACTAAGTACCAAAGTTGTTTTATGAGAAGTGTTTTTAATTTTTAAGATGTTATGCTGTTGGTTAAGTCTAGCGGTTTTTAAATTTTGCGCAAAATCAGAGAGTCACTTATTTTTACAAGTATATCAGACTAATTATGTAATAATCGTTGGCTTGTTTTCATTGCCAAGCTGAAATACAGTAACAAGGTATGAGATTTGACTAAGTAACCTGATGTGGTAGATAACAAATCTATATCAGTTCAAACATAAAATATTTTTGTAGAATTTTCTTGCTCAAGAAGAGTGAATTTTAAATATTAGTAAAAACTTAATGACAACGCTGTCATTATTTGTGTAACATTAAATCAACAATGGGTCGAGGAATATTAGATTCGGTTGGATTTAATACCGAAGCTAATGATAAAAAGAAGAGATTGAGGTCATTTGATGGTTGCAATAAGTGCAAATGCGGACCAGTTATACATAGGAATTGATGGTGGTGGGACTAAATGTCGCGCAACAATTTTTAGTCCAGCAAAAGGCGTGCTTGGCACGGGTCTTGGTGGGCCTGCTAACCCACTTCATGGTTTAGACCGTACTTTAGAATCCATCATGGTTTCGACTCAGCTTGCAATTGAAAATGCAGGATTAAGTCTATCTTCGGTAAATGACATGGTCGCAGGTCTTGGTCTTGCAGGTGTCAATTTACCCAGCCTATATAGTCAAATTATAGAATGGCATCATCCATTCAAAAAAATGTTTTTAACAACCGACCTTCATACAGCCTGTATTGGCGCCCATGAAGGAGGAGATGGTGCAGTTATTATCACTGGTACTGGGTCATGTGGTTTCGCGTATGTAAATGGAAAAAGTACCATCTATGGCGGCCATGGTTTCGCTCAAGGTGATAAAGGTAGCGGTGCTTGGATGGGGCTTGAAGCAGTAAAGGTATCTTTATTAGCGCTTGATGGCCTTGGACCACAAACCAGTATTACTAATGCGGTAATGGCACAATTACAGGCAAAAGATAGTATGGCAATTGCAGAAAAAATGGCGGGTAAGCCTTCAAGTGTTTATGCCACATTAGCTCGTTTGGTTATTGAGTGTGCCAACCAAGGTGATGAAGTGGCTGTTGCAATCGTTAAAGATGGCGCGGGTTACATTAGCGACTTAGCAGCAAAACTGATGGAAAATAATCCACCACGTTTATCTATGATTGGTGGTTTGGCTGAGCCTTTGCAAAAGTGGTTACGCCCAGAAATTGCAGCATTAGTGAAAACACCTAAACAGCCACCAGAGATGGGTGCTGTATATTATGCCCAAAGTTCATTTGCAGTTTAAATTAAAAGGCACTTTGTATGACTCAAGTATTTCATGTTGATAGCGTTTTCACTGGTGATGCATTTCTTTCTCAATCAACAATTACCGTGACTGATGGTGTTATAACGTCGATTCAGGCGGGATTTGAAGGTGAAGGTCAACATCTTATGGGTTTACTCGTGCCAGGTTTTATTGATGTTCAGGTCAATGGCGGTGGGGGAGCTTTTTTTAATGCTGATCAAACCCCAGCTTGCTTAAATCAAATGGTAAAAGCACATGGTCGTTTTGGCAGTACAGGCTTAATGCCGACACTTATCACAGATAAAATTGAAGTGATGCAAGCCGCAGCAGACGCAACTGCACAGGCATTAAAAGAAAAAGTGCCAGGAGTATTAGGGATTCATTTCGAAGGGCCGCATTTGTCGTTGCCAAAAAAAGGCACTCATAGTGAACAATATATTCGTCCAATTTCAGAAGCCGAATTTGCAGTGTATGCCCGCCAAGATTTAGGCATAAAAATGATTACATTAGCGCCTGAAAATGTATCGGTTGAAGATATTAAACGGTTAGTGGGTTATGGCGTCAAGGTGTGTCTTGGCCATACCAATGCAGATTTTGAAACGACTCAAGCTGCGCTGCAGGCCGGTGCTGATGGTTTCACGCACTTATTTAATGCCATGTCGGCGTTTACATCGCGTGAACCTGGTGTGGTAGGTGCTGCACTTTGGGATAACAATAGTTGGTGTGGCCTTATTGTTGATGGTCATCATGTTCACCCAAATGCAGCAAAACTAGCGATTCGAACTAAAGCGCAAGGTAAAATGTTATTAGTAACGGATGCGATGCCACCCGTTGGAACTGATTTAACCGAATTTGACTTTTTTGATGGTCGTAAAGTAATTCGTACTGGTGATCGCCTTAATTCATCAACCGGCGAATTAGCAGGTTCGGTATTAGATATGGCAAGTGCAGTGCGTAATACGGTCAATACACTTGATGTTTCCCTTGCAGAAAGTTTACGAATGGCTTCGTTGTATCCTGCGCAATATTTAGGGCTTTCACATGCTAAAGGGCGTATTGCTGTTGATTACGATGCAGATTTTGTACTACTTGATATCAATCAATATGCATTACAGACCTTTATAGCTGGACAGCTTGTTTAATAAAATTCCTGGAATAAAAAACCCCGCTTAGCAATAAGTGGGGCTTTTTTTATTGATTCTGGTTATTGAAAAAGAGAGCAAAAATGACAAACACAGAGACAAAACCGCAAAAAAGACGGTTAGCATCACTTGATGCATTGCGTGGCATGGACATGTTTTGGATTTTGGGCGGTGAGAAAATTTTTGCTGCGTTATTTATCCTAACCGGTTGGACAGGCTGGCAAGTGGCTCATGGGCAAACCTTGCATAGTAATTGGCATGGATTTACATTTTACGATCTAATTTTTCCGCTGTTTATTTTTTTAGCCGGTGTTGCAATGGGCTTATCGCCCAAACGAATTGATCATTTACCTTTTCAAGAGCGGCGCGTTTATTATGCAAAAGCGTTGAAAAGGTTATTTTTATTAGCTGGTTTTGGTGTGTTGTATAATCATGGCTGGGGCACAGGTATCCCGTTTAATCTTGAAGAAATTCGCTACGCCAGTGTGCTAGGTCGTATCGCAATAGCTTGGTTTGTTTGTGTTATGTTGGTATGGCATACAAGTCTGAGAACACAAATAATTACCGCAGTGTCGTTACTGATCGGATATTGGTTATTACTTTGTTTTGTGCCCGTACCAGGCGGCCAAGCAGGTGATTTAACCATGGCTGGCACTTGGAATGCGTGGGTTGACCAACATTTATTGCCTGGAATTACTTATCAAAACAGAGCAACCGATCCTGAAGGTTTACTGTCGAATGTGCCTGCTGTAGTAAATGCATTGATGGGGGTTTTTGCGGGGCGACTGATAGCAAAAGCTAATCAATTCGGTGAATGGAAAACCGTCAGTTATTTATTTGGCGCAGGATTAACAAGCCTTGCTTTAGGCTGGGCTTGGAATATGGTTTTCCCGGTCAATAAAGATTTATGGACCAGCTCGTTTGTTTTGGTGACAGTTGGTTGGAGCTTGATTTTCTTAGCTAGTTTTTATGCGGTTGTTGATTTACTCAATACTCAAAAGTACTTTTATCCATTTATAATTATTGGTGCAAATTCGATAGTTATTTATTTAGCATCGAGCTTAGTACAGTGGGAATATGTTGCCCAAAGTGTTTTTGGTGGTTTAGTTAATGCGGGTTCTGAAGCTTGGCAGCCCTTGTTGGCGGTATTTGCTTTACTGGCCGTCCAGCTTTTAGTGTTACATTGGTTATATAAACGCAAAATATTAATTAGTGTTTAAGTGTATTTGTCTGAATTAAACACAAATATGTAAAAAATCGGGTTAATGGTCTTTACAAAAAAGATCATTAACGCAATAATGACAGCGTTGTCATAATGGTTTAAACCAAACGTAGTCGTATCCCGATTTGGTTTTGATCTATGGTTAATCTAACTGCACGGACGGGTTAATCATAGATCCCATTTTTTCTTCAACTCCTAACTTGAGCCAAGTCAAATGCAAATAGTCATTTTAAAAGACGCCGCAGAGGTTGCACACTACGGTGCACAAATCTTTGTAGACCAAATCAATAAAAAAGCAGACTCAGTCATAGGGTTAGCAACAGGCTCAACACCTGTAGCACTTTACCAAGACCTCATCGCTCGTAATGCAGCAAAAGAGGTTAGTTTTGCTGCAGTGACCAGTTTTAACTTAGATGAATACCTAGGATTAACGGGTGAGCATCCGCAAAGTTATCGGTATTTCATGAATGAACAGTTATTCAATCATGTGGATATTGATAAAAGTAATACCCATGTACCGCCGGGCGACGCTAAAAATCCGCTTACAGCATGTAAAGAATATGAAGCAAAAATCGAAGCTGCTGGTGGTATTGATGTGCAGTTGCTTGGTATTGGTCGCAATGGACACATTGGTTTTAATGAGCCATCGTCAGGTTTAACGTCTCGTACCCGAGTAAAAACCTTAACAAAAGCGACGATTGAAGATAATGCCCGCTTTTTTGCTGCTGATGAATATCAACCGCATTTATCGATCACTATGGGCATAGGTACTATTTTAGATTCGCGTAAGGTGGTCTTATTGGCAACTGGCGCAAATAAAGCCGATGCAATCCAAGCTATGGTTGAAGGCCCGTTAACTGCGGCGTGTCCTGCATCGGCATTACAAATGCATCGTAATGCGGTTATTGTGATTGATGATGCTGCAGCAAGTAAATTAGCCGATGTTGAATTTTATAAACACATCGAAGCTGAAAACCAAAAGTTATTGGCGCATTTAGCCACACTTTAACTAAAAAAGACCGTAAGGTCTTTTTTTACAGCTATAACGCTACAAAATCTGTAGCGAAGTTTACCTTGATTTGATAGGCTCTAAAAAATTATTTTTTTATAGAGACTTATCATGGCTATTCCCATTCCTGGGCAAGCGGTACGAGGCTCAAAAACAGGAAAGCCTATTATGGCTTTGTTTGATTTGTTAGGTCGCACTTGGTGTTTGGGGATTATCTGGCAATTACGAGAAAGTCCTGCTACTTTTCGCGAGCTTCAACTGCGCTGTGAAGATATTTCCCCGACGTTACTCAATTCTCGATTAAAAGAGCTTGCTGCTTTAGGTTTAGTGATAAAAACTCCTTATGGATATGATTTAAGTCAACATGCCCAGTTACTTGCAGAGCACATTAAGCCAATGGCAGCTTGGTCTCAAACATGGGCTGATTTACTGTTAAAAGGAACCCGAGATGTATAATTACGCACAAATGTACCTTAATCGGGCAAGTAAAGAGCGAAAAAGTCAGGATTGGTGCCAACGTCAAATGGTGCAAAATAGTCGTTGGGTATTAACCTATCAAGATAAAAACTTATTTAAGGTTGATGTTGCAGAACCTGTATTTTTAACTAAAGAGCAACTTGGTCTGCTTGATGTCAGCCAAGCCATCTTTTTAGGAAATAACGCTGAGCATGCGTATTTTGCAATTGATGTCAGTCATCTCGAAGAACCAGCGATCAAGGCGTTACATTATTTTGGTGAGTTTGTTGATTTACGTCGCCATGGTGTAGCCATTTTTGGCGAACAAGCTTCAATTTTAGCACTTGCTAGGGGCTTAAGTTATTGGCATCGAACGCATCGTTTTTGTGGCCGCTGCGGTCATCAAAATCATATGGTTGAAGCTGGGCATTCTCGAAAATGCACTAATGCGAACTGCTTGCATCAAACATTTCCTCGCACCGATCCTGCGGTTATTATGCTGGTAACACATGTCTTTGCCGATGGCATTGAGCGATGCTTATTAGGTCGACAAAGTGTTTGGCCAAATGGGGCGATGTCAACATTGGCTGGTTTTGTTGATCCTGGTGAAACGCTGGAACAAGCCGTTGCCCGAGAAGTAATGGAGGAAGCGGGTATAAAAGTGACCGATATTGGGTATTTAGCCTCACAACCTTGGCCTTTTCCATCTTCAATTATGTTAGGATTTATTGCGCGCGCAGAAGAGCCAAAAATTACTGTTGATGAAGATGAAATTGAGCAGGCTCATTGGTTTAGCCGCGCAGAGTTAAATGAATTTGGTCAATGGGGCGATGACAGCCAAGGCTATAAATTACCGCGAATTGACTCAATCTCTCGTTATTTAATTGAACACTGGCGCAATTTAGCTTCGCCAGAAACAGTATGATTTTTTGCTATTTCAGAGGCGAATTTGGAGAATAAAATGAAAAAAGAAACACAAATTGTCAGTGCAGGACGTAAAAAAGCATTTACTCATGGCGTGGTAAATCCCGTGGTACAACGCGCCTCTACGATTGTGTTTGATACCGTAGCCGATATGAAACACGCGGTGATTAATAGAGCCAATCACACTTTATTTTATGGTCGCAGAGGTACCACTACACATTTTGCGCTGCAAGATGCCATTAGTGAGTTAGAAAACGGTGCCGGATGTGCTTTGTATCCATCAGGTGCTGCTGCAATCAGCAATGCGATTTTATCCTTTGTTAAAACTGGCGATCATATTTTAATGGTGGATACCGCCTATGAACCGACACGTGATTTCTGCCGAGTAATTTTACAAAATATGGGGGTTGAAACGACTTATTACGACCCATTAATTGGCGAAGGGATTAAAGCGTTAATTCGTCCCAATACGCGTATTTTGTTTTTAGAATCACCAGGTTCAATTTCAATGGAAGTGCAAGATGTGCCATTGCTTGCAAGTATTGCACATGAGCACAATATGCTAGTGATGCTTGATAATACTTATGGTAATGGCTTTCATTTTAGACCACTGGATTTTGGGGTTGATATTAGTATTCAAGCTGCGACAAAATACATTGTTGGTCATTCAGATGTAATGATGGGAGTGGCTGTCGCAAATGATAAACATTGGCCACAGTTGCGCGAAAATTCTTATTTAATGGGGCAATGTACGTCTGCGGATGATGCTTATTTAGCACTTCGTGGCTTACGTACGTTGGCTGTGCGTTTACAACAACACGAAAAAAGTGCATTGAAAATTGCCGATTGGCTAAGTGCGCATCCTTTAGTTGATCATGTTCGTCATCCTGCATTGCCAACTTGCCCCGGGCATGAGTTCTTTAAACGCGATTTTCAGGGCAGTAATGGCTTATTTTCTTTTGTGATGAAAGAGGGCACTCAAGATGCTATTAACGCCTTTCTTGATGCATTACATCATTTTAAAATGGGTTATTCATGGGGTGGATTTGAAAGCTTAGTAACGGCAAATTTAACATTATCACATCTTAGAACTGCAACGGGTTGGCAGCATGGGCCGCTTATTCGTATCCATGTTGGCTTAGAAGATACCGATGATTTGATTGAAGACTTAGCGCAAGCACTGACCATTTATCAACAAAATATTTAATAAACAGCCTGCGTAGCAGGCTTTTTAATGGCAATTGTTACAAATAACATACTCATTAACAATTTAACCCTCGCAATCACTCTTTATTATGATTAGGGTAGGGTAAGTAAAAATAAAAAGAGCAAAAATATGTTTATACAACAAAGCATTAATCGTGCTTGGTGTTTAGCAACCTTTGAATTAGTAAGGTTGTTTTTTACCAAACGGGGTTTATTAGCCTTAGCGGCTTTTGCCACAGTGTGGTTTGTTATTTTGCGTTACCCAGTTAATTCGGCGGTAACGATTGTATCATCGGAAGATTTCCGCCAAATGGCGATGCAAATGTTTGGTGTGCTTGGTTTATCAGAACTGTTGACTTGGAAAGTACCTGAATTAGCCATTTATTGGTTAGTTGCATTGTATTCTTTTCCATTGTTTGCTCTTTTTGCTGCAAGCGATCAAACTTGTTCTGACCGCACTCGCGGTACGCTGCGTTTTATTACACTTAGAGCAACTCGAAATGAAGTGGTATTTGGCCGATTTATTGGGCAATTACTGATAGTGACAGCATTAATTGCACTGACGTTATTGGCTACTATTTTGATGGCGACTTATCGTGAGAGCGCGCTTTTGATGCCTGGTTTTGCTAAAGGGATTGGGTTATTTAAGGAGCTAGTATTAGCGGTGATCCCGTTTATTGCCTTAATGGCGTTTTTGAATAGTTTTATCCGTTCGTCCAAATTAGCCATTGTGATGTGTGTCTTATTTTATGGCATAGGCAGCGCGCTGATTGCAATCTTGACTCACTATATTCCTTTTTCTGAATACCTTTATTACATTTATCCTGGGTTTCAATTAAATGAAGTTATTGGTCAGCAGAGTTTTTCACTCAGTAGTTACCTTATTCCAGTTATTCAAAGCGCCTGTTATTTGGCCGCAGCCAGTTTGGTGATAAAAAGGAGTTCGCTATGAGTACAATTATTAAGGTTGATAGTTTAAACCATTATTTTGGTGCTAAACACGCGCTCAAAAACGTGAGCTTTGAAATTGCAGCGGGTGATCCTGTCGCATTAGTTGGCCCCAATGGTGCAGGTAAAACCACACTGTTTAGTATTTTATGCGGTTATTTACAAGCCAGTTCTGGTCAGGTTGAGATTTTAGGGCACCCTGCTGGAAGTTCGGCATTATTTGGTCAATTGGCGGCCTTACCTCAAGATGCGGTGCTTGATCCGCGTTTTTCGATTGCTCATCAGCTTACTTTTTATGGCCGTTTACAAGGATTGTCTGCAAAAGAAAGTAAAATTGAAGCGCAGCGTACTCTTGATTTAGTCGGTTTGAGTGAGGTATTGCAAGAAAAGCCAGCTGCACTTTCTCATGGTATGCGCAAACGAGTTAGCATCGCTCAAACTTTAATAGGTAAACCAAAAATTGTGATGCTTGATGAAGCAACCGCAGGTCTTGATCCCTTACATGCTCGTGAAATTCGCCAACTTGTGGCGGACTTATCGCAAGAAACAACGTTTATTTTAAGTTCTCATGATTTAAGTGAGTTAGAGCGTTTATGCCAACAAGTATTGTATTTAGAACTTGGGCAAATGCATCAACATCAAACCTTAGCCAGTGATGCAACGCAAGGCTATTTAACCCTTGCGATGAGTCAAAAACAAGAGGAACTTATCAGTCTTTTTGAAGGGCTTGCCGAAGTTGAAAAAGTCACAATGCCCCAAGATAGAGAGTATTTGATTACGCTCGCTGCTAATGTCGCAAGTCATGAAGCGGACATTAAGATTTTACAGCTTTGCCATCAAAAAAACTGGCGTTATCGTAGTTTAGTTAATGGTAAAACACTTGAAAATCAGCTGTTTGAATAGATTTCTATTAGCAATTATAAGAAATTCAGTAATATCGAGCTACACTTTATCAGTTAATACCAAAACAAGGAGACCCTAATGGGATTATTAAGTGGTTTAATGGGCAATGCCAGTGAGGTTGATGGAAATACACTTGATCAATTGATAGGAGACGCGTTGATTGATGGTGAGTCAGTGCAAAAGGCGTATAAAGTCATTCGTGATATGTTTGTCTTTACCAATAAACGGCTAATATTGATTGATAAACAAGGTGTTACTGGTTCAAAAATTGAAATGCTGAGTATTCCTTATAATAAAATTACTAAATTTAGTAAAGAAAGCGCAGGTCATTTTGATTTAGATGCAGAGCTCAAAATTTGGATTGGCTCAGAGCCATTACCACTAGTGAAAGAGTTTAAAGCTGGTGATAACATCAATGATGTTTACCGTATTTTGAGTCAGTTCGTATTATAAACATAATAGTAATATATCTTTAAAAAAGTCACTGAGTTTTAGCGGTTCTTTTAAGTAACTAAGCACTACTCATATTTTAACGACTAAAAAAGGCTCATTCTGTTGCAGAATGAGCCTTTTTATTTAGTTGTTAATGTTACTTACCAACCACATTGACGGCCTTTGTTTTGCTCATCAAGGTATTTTTGTAGTGGGGCAAAGTAATCTAAAATTGCAGTTGCATCCATTTCAGGCTTGCCTGTTACAGAAGCTAATGCTTCTTGCCATGGACGGCTTGAGCCCATTTCTAGCATAGCATTAAGACGTTCACCCGCTTCTTTTGAGTTATAAACCGAACAACGGTGAATTGCTTCTTTATTGCCTGCAATTTCACATAAGCTTTTATGGAATTCAAACTGTAGAATATGTGCTAAGAAGTAACGGGTGTAAGGCGTATTACCTGGTACATGGTATTTTGCACCTGGATCAAAGTCCGCTTCACTACGGGCAATTGGCGCTTTTACACCTTGGTATTTTTCACGTAAATCCCACCACGCTTGGTTGTAATTTTCAGGAGTTACTTGGCCTGAAAATACTTGCCAGCGCCATTGGTCAACTAATAAGCCAAATGGAATGAAAGCTACCTTATCCATCGCCATTTTCATTAATAAACCAATGTCTTTTGATTCATCAGGTACTTGGTCGAGTAAACCAATTTCTTTTAAATAACCAGGTGTGACCGAAAGAGCAATCGTATCGCCAATCGCTTCATGGAAACCATCATTGGCACTTTCTTGATAATAAAGTGGCAATTTGTTGTAAGCACGTTGATAGAAGTTATGCCCTAACTCATGGTGGATGACCGAGAATTCTTCACCAGTGCGTTGAATACACATTTTAATACGTAAATCGTCTTTGCTGTCTAAATTCCACGCAGACGCATGGCATTGTACATCGCGATCTTGTGGTTTAGTAAAAAGAGAGCGCTCATAGAAGGTTTCTGGCAGGGGGTCAAAACCCATCGAGGTAAAGAACTTTTCTGCGCCTTTAACCATAGTGAGTTCATCATAGTTATGTTTGGCTAAAAGTTCTGTGACATCGTAACCCGGATCCGCATCTGCAGGTGCCACTAAATCATAAACATTGCCCCAAGTTTGTGCCCACATGTTACCAAGAAGATGTGCTGGGATTGGCTGATCTTGAGGTACTTTATCTGTGCCATATTTTTCGCCCAATTTAGCACGAACATGACAATGTAAAGAATTATAAAGCGGTTTAACTTGGCCCCAAATACGGTCTAGCTCTTTGGCAAAATCATCAGCAGGCATGTCGTATTTGCTACGCCACATTGCGCCGGTGTCTGCGTAGCCAAGCTCTTTAGCACCTTCGTTTGCAAGCGTCACTTGTTGTTCATACAGTGGACGCATAGGTTTTGAAACCTGACGCCAACCTTGCCATAAATCGAGTAATTCATCGTAATCACGGCTGGTAGCCATTTTGGCTGTCATGTCGCCTAAGCTTAAACATTCACCTTCAGTTTTACAGTATTTACCTTTACCGTATAAACCACCGAGCTCAGCCATTAATTTTGAAAGTTCAGCATTTTTAGCTTCATCTTGCGGTGCTGCAAGCGTGAGCGCTTGTTTTAGTTTATCAAGTTTACGACGAGTATCACTATCGAGCTCAAGCGCATTAAATTTGGCTGCTTCATTCGCTAAACGGACCACGGCAGCAGTCATTTTTTCATTTACAGCGGCTGATAACTCAGAGGTATCTTCGGTAATAAAATTAGCATAAATCCATTCAGCTCGATTACTTTCTAAATATAGTGCTTGCAGTTCTTGCTCTGATTTGGCTAAAAATTGTTTAGCATCTTGAGCTGTCACAGCTTGTGCAACGACAGGTATGGCGTTGCTTTTATTTGCATCATTGCAGGCTGTAAGCGATAAACTTGCACCTACTACCAGTGCCGTTAAGCTTAGCTTAAAGGTTTTTGTTGTCATGGTGTTCCCCTGAAACATTATTATTGTGTTTATGCATGATAACAGCCAGTGCAGCTAGGGTAAATCACGCATGGTTACAGAAGTTTGAACTATAGGAAAATAAAAATTAAATCAGTCTATTAGCCTATAAATTTTCAGGTATGATGAAGAAGTTTTAAGCTATCAGGCACTGGTTAAATTTTTGCTTGAGCGAAATCAAAATAAGTAAATTGTATTAGCCTAAAACTAAATATTCATTTGAGTTCGGACTATACTGAATCTCATTGGTTTTTATTTGAATAAAAAGGGATCTTGTATGTCTATTTTAATTCTGCTGATAGTTGCAGTGGTAATTATCTTTATGGTGACTGATATTCGTTTGAGTTTGATCAGTCGACCAGCATTTGCGTTTTTCAAAAGAGTACTGCCGCCATTATCACAAACTGAACGTGAAGCGATGGAAGCGGGCGATATCTGGTGGGATGGAGAACTATTTAAAGGTGATCCTGATTGGCATAAATTACATGCATACGCCAAACCTAGCTTATCTGAAAAAGAGCAAAGCTTTTTAGATAACCAAGTACAAACACTGTGTGCAATGTTAGATGACTATAAAATTGTTCATCAAGATAAAGACCTTTCGCCAGAGGTTTGGCAGTACCTAAAAGACGAAGGTTTTTTTGCCCTCATTATTCCAGAAAGTTACGGTGGTCGTGACTTCTCAGCAATTGCAAATTCAACCATAGTCTCAACTATTGCAACAAAAAGCTTAACCGCAGCGGTCACTGTAATGGTACCTAATAGCTTAGGTCCGGGTGAATTACTGATGCATTACGGTACTGAGGAGCAAAAAGAGCGTTGGTTGCCCAGTTTAGCAAAAGGTAAAGATGTACCTTGTTTTGCCCTGACTGGCCCTGAGGCAGGCTCTGATGCCGGCTCAATTCCTGACACCGGGGTTGTTTGTGAGGGTCTTTATAATGGTGAAACAGTATTGGGTTTAAGGCTTAATTGGTCTAAACGCTATATTACCCTAGCGCCAGTAGCAAGCGTTTTAGGCCTTGCATTTAAAATGTCAGATCCTGATGGATTACTCGGCGATAAGGTCGATATTGGTATTACCTGCGCGCTAATACCTACGAGTCATCCTGGTGTGCAAATAGGAGAGCGTCATTACCCAATGGCCATGGCGTTTATGAACGGTACAACCTACGGCGAAGATGTTTTTATTCCTCTTGATTGGATTATTGGTGGCCCAGAATATGCTGGAAGAGGCTGGCGCATGTTAGTTGAATGCTTAAGTGCTGGACGCGGTATTTCATTACCTGCACTTGCCAGTGCGACCGGTCACTTAAGTGCTCGCATGACCGGTGCTTATGCTTATGTGCGTAAACAGTTTGGTTTATCAATTGGTAAATTTGAAGGTGTGCAAGAGTCACTTGCTCGAATTGGTGGCCATACGTATGCCCTAGAAGCGATGCGATTGATGACAGCAAGCGCTATTGATATGAAATTAAGCCCGTCGGTCGTGACTGCGATTGCTAAATATCATATGACTGAAATGAGTCGTGTCGTAGTTAACGATGCGTTTGATATTCATGCAGGTAAAGCTATCCAATTAGGTCATCACAATTATTTAGCGCATGGTTATATGGGCGTGCCGATTTCAATTACTGTTGAAGGCGCTAACATTTTAACCCGCAACTTAATGATCTTTGGTCAAGGTGCAACCCGTTGTCATCCGTATGTACTCAAAGAGATGGAAGCCGCTGCGATGGCCGATGCAGAAGAGGGTCTTAAACAGTTTGATGACTTATTAGTCAAACATATCCTCTTTGCAGGTACCAACGCTACAATGACTCTATTTCATGGTTTAACTGCTGCGCGTTTTAATTCGGCGCCAGTTTCTGGCCCAACGGCAAAATATTATAAACAGCTTGGCCGTATGAGTCGTGCGCTTGCAATTTCTACTGATTTGGCAATGTTGTTACTTGGTGGTGAGCTTAAACGTAAAGAAATGATTTCGGCTCGCTTGGGTGATGTATTAAGTCATTTGTATATCGCTTCAACGGTGTTAAAGCGTTATGAAGACCAAGGCCGCCAGCAATCTGATTTACCTTTTGTTGAATACTCAATAGATCACAGTTTGTATCAAATTGGCCAAGCTTTTTATGGCTTGTGTAGTAACTTCCCAAATAAATTGATCGGTTATGCACTTAAGCGTTTGATTTTTCCGTTTGGTAATAGTTATAGACAACCGAGTGACGAGTCCGCTCAGCAAATTTGTCAGCATATGATTAAACCAGGAGTCATGCGCAACCGTTTAACGCACTTATGTTTTATTGATGACAATGCAGGTACTGGTGTAATGGAACAGGCGTTTCAAGCCATGTACCGCTGTGAAGGATTATTTGCAAAGCTAAACAAAGCGCAACATAAAGGTGAGTTGCCAAGCAAAGTATCGATTATCGAATTAATTGAAAAAGCAAAATTCATTAAGCTGATTAATGAAGATGAAGCCGAAGCGATGCTTGCGGCTAATGAGCTACGTTTACAGGCAATTAATGTTGATAATTTTGCCCCTGGGGAGCTTGAAGGACGCACAGTTAAGAGTTCAAAAGCGGCTTAACTTCTCACCTATGTAAACAAAAAAGCCAACTTGATGTTGGCTTTTTTATGCGCGGTATTACTTACCGTAAGGATCATCAATTATTTTATCGATATACCAAGTAGATTTGATTTTGATGAGTTTCACACTGCGCATATCATCAACTTTATTCCCTTGAAATGTACCAGAAAAAATCAGTGTGATCGTTGCGTTATCACCATAAATTTTACGAACAGAGCGACTTGTTTGGTCCACTTCAAGCGTTACCTCATCAAACTGCATATTAATGATGCTACGAGCAAATTGACTGGTTGAACCATACGATTCAATGATTCGAGCAAGCTTAGGTGTCGACATTGACATGACTTGTTCTAAATCTTTATCGTTATACATAGCATGAAAAAAATGGATAGTTGCATATTCAGGAGTATTTGTATCTCCTTTTATATCCGGCCCTTCATCGCCACAAGCTGTGAGCAACATGCCAAATGTAGCTAACAGTAAAATACGTAAATAAACCATAAATTATTAACCTATATTTTTAACTACTGGTAACTATATCAGTTGAGAATGTGAGTGCAACTGTGTATTTTGGGCACAAAAAAAGCACCCTTAGGTGCTTTTTGAATATTTATAATTTACTGTACAAGTTCTTGATCGCTAAACTCTTCTGAGAATAATGGAGAAGATAAATAGCGCTCTGCAGAGCTTGGTAATATAACCACAATATTCTTACCTGCATTTTCCGGTTTTTCAGCAATACGGATTGCAGCAGCAACAGCAGCGCCTGATGAAATACCAGCTAAAATGCCTTCTTCTTTCATTAAACGATGCGCCGTAGCAATCGCTTCTTCATTTGATACTTGTTCAACACCATCCAGCATTTCTAAATCAAGGTTGCCAGGAATAAAACCTGCACCAATCCCCTGAATTTTGTGTGGACCAGGTTTGATTTCTTGTCCTGCTAATTTTTGAGAAATAACTGGTGAATCAACAGGTTCAACAGCGATAGCTTTAACGGCTAAGCCTTTTTCAAGTTTAAGATAACGGCTTACACCTGTAATCGTACCACCAGTACCAACACCGGCTACGAAGAAATCAATGTTGCCATCGGTTGCTTCAAAGATTTCAGGTCCAGTTGTTTCAAAATGAATTTTAGGATTGGCTGGATTTTCAAATTGTTGTAATAAAACAAACTTATTTGGCTCGGCTTGTTGGATTTCTTGTGCTTTTTCAATTGCACCTTTCATTCCTTTTGGCCCTTCAGTTAATACTAAATTAGCGCCTAACGCTTTTAATAATTTACGGCGTTCTAAGCTCATGGTGCTTGGCATTGTGAGTGTTAACTTGTAACCACGTGAAGCTGCAACAAAAGCAAGTGCTATACCTGTATTACCAGATGTTGGCTCAATAATTTCTTTATCTTTGGTAAGTTGGCCTGATTTCTCAGCTTCCCAAATCATTGATGCGCCAATGCGGCACTTCACGCTGAAACTTGGATTACGGGCTTCGATTTTAGCGAAGACATTACCAGTAGTAACGCGGTTTAATTTGACAAGAGGTGTATTACCAATCGTAAGTGAATTATCATTAAAAATCTTAGACATTTGCTTTTCCTTATATTCCAATGTGTTTGGAAGGTATTAGCTTAAGCATACAATTGTGCCATAAAAAAAGAAGGAAGCTTTGGCTATAACTTATATCAATAAGGCTTACCAAAGCTTATAAAATCAGGGCTTTCCCTGAAATTGTTAGCAAAATTTATAATAACCACGCATAACTTAATTTTACAAAAACGGCTCGCTCATTGCGTTTAAGGTGCTCGATGTCATCGTCCTTATAACCATTATCAGAATAACCAGCAAAGAAGACCGTTTGTGGATTTACTTTGTAGGAATAAAGCAGTTGAGTCGAAAATTGTTGGTAATGTTTATCGACCGGAATTAGGTAGTTATCGGGATTGCGCTCAATATCGGTATAAATAAATGCTAACCGTAAAAAACTTTTTATATCAAATTGATAGGTTAGTCTTGCATCGGTTAAATTCGCGGTAAAAAGGGACGCTGAACCTGAATCCATTTTTTCATAGGTATGGCGCAGTTTTAATTCTAGGTGGCGAGTTAAATTTACATTTGCGACGGGCACAATACGCAAACGTTGACCTAATCGATTATTGGTTAAATCTATTGCGTGATCGGTTGAAATTTTAAGGCTACTGAAAAGGCCTGCCATGGGTTTAATTTCAGCATAGAGCGATACACTATCTTCATTAAATAAGGTGGTATTGCCATCAATCAACAAACTGCTTTTATCATGTCTTAAGCCCGCTCTGTCGCGCTGCATGACATAGAGTTCAAAATAACTTTGAAGGGGACCGTTTAGGGAGAAACTCGCTTCAAATTCTTTTTCAAGCAGTTCATTATTGTCGTTATGGCTGATATCCCAATCACTGTAAAATTCCATCCGGCTCCACCAGTCTTGTTGCTCGCCATACCAGCGATAGCGACCACCAGTAACAAATTTATTAAAATCAATTTGACCCATAAACCCTAAATCGGCTCTAAAATCAGCACCAAAATTACTGTAATTACTAAAGGCCATCCAATGCTTTTCATTATGTTCATAGCTAAGGTAATAGGCTTGATCTGAAATCGGCTCTGGGTTTAATACACGAAGAACAAATTCGTTAAACTGGCAGTCGTGTCCTGATTGGCAAGAGGTAACTTGGTTTGTTTGGCAATCGTCGCCATTACACAGTTGATTTATTATTTCTTGCGAATATTGGGTGCGAGAGTGTGCAACTTGCACTTTAAAGGTATCACTGTCTGTTAGGCGGTATTTGCTGTCAAGGCTCATTAAACGGCTTGAGTAGTCACCACTACTTCTTGAGGTTGCAGTTGATGCAAACGATAAATTATTACTCACATCGTATCGATAGCGCATTGCAAGATTTTCACTTTTACCATCTAACGAAACAATGGTCGAACCTAAATTACCAGGAATAATAATGTTCGTTTGTTTGTCGTTAGCAACAAAAGCAGCAAAGTTATGTTGTTCTAAATTACCGGTAATTTTGGCACCGTATTCTGGCTCGGCGACATTTCGGGTATAGATAAGATCCCAAGACGAGGCAAAATAGTCGGCATTATCTGAAAAAAACGCCCGTTTTTCTGGATAAAAAAGAGCAAAATTATCATTGATACTCAGTTGAGCAGCATCAGCTTCCACTTGTGAAAAATCCGGGTTTATCGTGGTATTAAGGGTAATATCAGGTGTTATTCCCCATTTTACATCGAGGCTCGGTTCAATATTTGATTCACTTTGCCAATCTGAAGGCGCAGATCTGCTGATGTTTCTTTGTTGGCTTTTACCCATCACTAACGCTGGTACTAACGTCAGGTTGTTGCCTTGCTTGGTTTTTTCAAAACCACTGACTTGAGGCATCTGGCAAATCCAACAGTTATTATTATGGTCAATTTTCATGCTTGAAATGCGTAAGCGTTCATTGCGAGGTAAGAAACGCACAAACTCCATGGCCATGGTTTTAATGGGTAGTTTGTCATCGAAGTTCAGCATGCGAAACGGGAGGGCAATTTCGACAATAAAGCCTTTGTCATTAATTTGACCGGCGCTTTCCCAAATTCCATCCCATGCATCGCTTTCTTGTTTTGTCAGCTCATTTTCGATGGAATCCATTTGCACCCCTAGTGGATTAATGAAAAACTGGTAGGCTAATTTTTGATTGTTGAAAGAGTCAATTTTTAGTCCTATGAGGTCATCATCCCAGGCTTTATCTCTATCGCGATAAAAGGCACGTATTTTATCAGGTTCACTATCAAATGCCTCAAAGGCGACATAAAGCATTTCGCCATTCTCATAAACATAGACATTCATTTTTTCAGGGCTAGGTTGATTTTCATAGGGCCAAGTAATGTTATCAACAGATATTTTTTTTGCTTGCTGCCAATGTGGTTCACTCAATTGGCCATCAATATTTGCCGATGTATCGATAAATGGAATTGACATAGGGTTTGCTGAAAAAACAACAGGGCTTGCTAACAGTAAGCAGGCGATAAGTGATGTTTTGAACATCCTTTCTCCCGAGGAAAGTGAGGTTAATTGTTATAATGTCGTTAAAATTAGGTGGCTTTATTGTTTGCGGCAAGGTTTAAACGATAAATCACGATTTTGTAAGATTAAAACCCCATAAATGCAATGATTTACCTGTATTGGGTTCAGGTTTTAGGATGTTCAAGCGAAGAGTTTATTCCTAAATTCGAAAGAATAAGCGCTCAGTAATCAGAGCGCTTTGTCGGACTTTGCTGTTTGTTACCTGACGGCAAGCACCATAAATCCAGGTATAAGAAAAAACACACTTAATACATAGCCCAGAGCTAATGATTTATTTTTTGTACCAATCTGCGCAAGTTTTTCAGCAGCTTTAATTGGAAGCTCTCTTAAAAAAGGAAGACCGTAAATAACCAGCACTGCCAATAGATTAAATAATACATGAACTAACGATATCGTCAGTGCTACTAAGGCAGTTGGGCCAGAAATCGCGGTTGCTGCAAGTAAAGCTGTAATTGTGGTACCAATATTAGCCCCTAAGGTAAAAGGATAGATTTGTTTAGTGGTGAACATACCATTGCCAGCTAAGGGGATCATTAAACTCGTGGTAGTAGAAGATGATTGCACCATAACGGTCACTAAAGCACCTGATGTAATACCTGCGATAGGGCCACGGCCAATGGCACGATGTAATATATCTTTAGCTCTACCGACCATAACTTTTTTAAGTATTTTTCCAAGCAGTGTCACTGAGATTAAAATTAGCCCGATACCTAAAATAACTAATCCCATGCCTAATGTTTTACCTTCAAAGAAACCCAATACACTTTTGGCTAAATCGACACCTGGGCTAATTAGAGGTTTCATGAAGTTCATGCTTTTCATTGATAAATCGGCATCACCGATGAAAAGGTGAGCTAAGGCACTGGCAAGCTTTTCGAGTAAACCAAAAGCAAGTTCTAATGGCAGGAAAATTAATACAGCAATTAAATTAAAAAAATCATGCACAGTAGAGGCGCTAAATGCACGTCTAAATTCTTCTTTATCGCGGATATGACCAAATGACACGATTGTATTGGTTATTGTGGTGCCAATATTTGCACCCATGATCATTGGAATGGCAATGCCAAGGGGTAAGCCACCAGCGACAAGCCCTACAATCACTGAGGTTACAGTTGAAGAAGATTGTACCAATGCCGTTGCAAGTGCACCCATAAGTAAAGCGACAAAAGGATTTGTCGCAAACTCAAAAATTTCTTTTGCTCCCTCGCTGCCACCAGAAAAAAGTTTAAAACCGCTACTGACAGTGCCAACAGCGACCAGCATTAAATAAACAAAAAAAGCGACGCTAAGCCAGTTAAACACTTTTTTAGTAACATTTGGTTGTGTATGCATAATAAATTCTCAGCAAAAGTACAATACGCATACTTTTGGCTTTTTAAAATGAGTTTGCATCCCGCAAAATTTAAATTGGATCAGCAAAAACCATCTGCTGACCTTGTCTGTCGCGGATTAAACAGTAAGTTTGTTACAGTTATATTTCACTAGGTGGTTGCTAAAATAAAATCCACATTAAAATAACTTAAAACATTTAAAATCAATTGGTTATATTTTATTTTGCTAGGTTTAGCGGGCGTTTTATTATACAAAGGAGTCTCCACTTGAGCAGAATATGTGCTCAAGTGGAAAGGGGAGATTAAACAAATTGTTTTTGGTTGGTCAGTTTTGCGTTTTCAACTTTTAGTTGCTCAGCTAAGGCTGTGGCTGTTTTTAATTCAGCCTCAAGTTGGCGTGCTTTATTTGCAGCGTGCTCGGCACTTTTTGTTAAACGTTCAAACGTAGTTGCTGAGTTTTGTTTAATAAAATCAAGTTGCTCTGCTAAACGTTTATTTTCAGAGATGGCTTTTTTGGCATCCGTTTGCTCATTAATTAAGCTGCTTTCTAATTGTTTAATTTTAGCCAGCGCTTGCTCAGAGTTTGTTGTTAAACGTTCAATGGTAGAAGTTGAGCTGTTTTTAATGAAGTTCATCTGCTTAGATAGTTGGATGTTTTCATTACGTAACTCTGTCATCATTTGTTGTGATGAAAGCACTTGCTCTTTTGCTTTTTCAACTTCAGTTTTTTGATTATTAAAGGTTTGCTGTTGGCTATCGTTGACACGATTTGCTTCTTGCATTTTTTGGTTTAAATCAGCGATTGTAGCCTGCGCTGCCGCGAGTGCTTGCTTAAGTTGCTTATTGGCAGAGCTCGCATCATCAAGTTCAGAGAGTTTGTCACTGGTTGATGCTTGGTGATCTGCCAATTGTGTTTGTAAAGCTTTAAGTTCCTGCTGCGCAGCATTAGTTTGTGTTTGTAGTTTTTCTATTAAATGTTCTTTTTCATTTAGTGCTGCATTAAGTGTCTCTACTTGAGCATTAGCACTAGCAGTGGCGTTGCTAATTGCACTATCACGATCATCCACTAATGATTTGATTTTTTCGTTACTATCGGTCGCAAGTGTGGCTAATTTGGCTTCAAAATCACTTTTAAGATTTTTAATTTGCTCATCACTTTGTTGCTGCGTATTGGCTAAAATTTGCTGATGTTTGGCTGTAAGCTCGCTAACAGTAGTGTCGTTTGAAAGAGTCAGTTCACTGATATGCTTAGCGTAATTATCTTTTAACTCGTTAATTGTTTCATTACGGTTATCAGTTAATTCAGCAATCAGCGTTTCATAACCTTTTTTCAACTCAGTCAGTTCATTGGCGGTTGAATTGGTTAGATCAGCAATTTGTTGCTCATAACCATTTTTAACCTCAGAAATACTATTTTGAGAGTCATGGTTGAGCGCTAGAATTTGTTTTTCGTAATGACTTTTTAAATCAGTGATCTGCTGTTGGTATTTTTCTTCAATTGTATGCAGTTCAGTTTCAAAATGATGTTTATCATCTTTTACTTGTTCAGTCAGTGATTTAACTGCTTGGCGTAATTCAACAAGTTCTGTTTCTGCTTTATCTAAACTTGCTAAAGAAAGAGCTTCCACTTCAAGGGCTTGCTCAAGTTGTAGATCTTGATTATGAGTGAGTGCTTGTGAATAACGAGTCATTTCAGCTTTAAATGACGTTAAAAAGGTATCACTGATCCCAGGTGGCTCAGCATTGGCTTTTGTATGCTCAAGTAATTCATTGCGCCACTGTTGATAAAAACTCAAAATTTTAGCTTGTGAACCTGTTGATTGAGCTAATATTTTGGCTGCAGTGACTTTTTTTCCTGCGATCAGTAATTCGTCACATATTTTTTTGATGTCTTGGTAATTTGTTGTCATTTCTTTCCTCTACGCTAGTAGATATTTTACCATTATCAGGGAATTTTTATACTCATAATTCAAGTTGTAGATTGCAAAATAGTGAGTAAAACTGTGGCTTAACTGTATTATTGATTGAATAGACGCCTAAAATAGGAAAATACGAATGCAAGACATTAGTTTTTAACGTTATGACTGTCTATCTTTAACCACATTTCATGGTATTAACTTACTTTAAAATAAGGTACTGATCAAGCTGTTGCATCAAGCTAAACACATTCTTTAGTTAATTAATGTAATCAAGTTGATTTACAACAAAATGTGACTGTAAAGTAAATTAACTGGCAATAACCAAATTGGATTTATTTGTTTGAGGAAGGTTTGTTTTGTTTTATTTTAAAGATAAAAAACGCACCGAAGTGCGTTTTTTATCTGGATGTTACATAACTCTCATACCAGGGATTGAACCCTCGTCTGGGTTAAGAATATAAATTTCTTTTCCACCAGGACCTGCTGCTAGCACCATTCCTTCAGACAGACCAAAGCGCATTTTTCGTGGCTTTAAGTTAGCAACCATTACAGTTAATTTGCCTTCAATATCTTCAGGCTGATAAGCAGACTTAATACCTGCAAAAACCTGACGAGTTTCGCCACCTAAATCAAGCGTTAATTTAAGTAGTTTTTCGGCACCTTCAACGTGTTCTGCTTTAGCGATTTTAGCAATACGTAAATCAACCTTTGCAAAATCATCGAATTCAATTTCAGCAGCAATTGGCTCTTTAGCTAACGGGCTATTAGGATCGATTTTAACCGTTGGTACTAGGCTTTCTTTCGAATCAGCTAGCATCGCATTTACTTTGTCCATTTCAACACGTTGCATTAATGCTTTAAATGGATTGATTGTGTGACCAGTTAATACCGTTTGAGCACTTTCCCATGCCAAATCGGTATTTAAGAAGGCTTCAACATCCGATGCCATTTTTGGTAATACTGGTTTTAAATAGACCATTAATAAACGGAACATATTTAAACCTTGAGTACATACCTGATGAGCGAGCTCTTGTTTTGACTCATCTTTTATCAGCACCCATGGTGCTTGAGCATCAATAAATTGATTCGCTTTATCTGCTAATGCCATGATTTCACGAATAGCTCGGCTGTAATCGCGACCTTCAAAATGGTTGGCGATGCTCTCTGACGCATTTTGAAATTCGCTGATAAGTGCAGGGTCTAAAATCACTTCACTTAAGGTGCCATCAAATTTTTTGGTAATGAAACTAGCACAACGGCTTGCAATATTAACCACTTTGCCGACTAAATCAGCATTAACACGCTGTGCGAAATCTTCTAAGTTAAGATCTAAATCAGTAATGCCAGAATTTAATTTAGCCGCAAAGTAGTAGCGAAGATATTCGGGGTTAAGGTGATCTAAATAGGTTCGAGCTTTGATGAACGTACCTTTAGACTTCGACATTTTAGCGCCATTCACTGTGACAAAGCCATGAGCAAACACATTGGTTGGTTTCCGGAAATCTGCACCTTCAAGCATTGCAGGCCAAAACAAACTATGGAAATAAATAATGTCTTTACCGATAAAATGATAAAGCTCAGCATCTGAGTCTTTTGACCAAAATTCATCGAAATTTAAGCCTGTTTTATCACATAGGTTCTTAAAACTCGCCATATAACCAATTGGTGCATCAAGCCAGACATAAAAATACTTGCCTGGCGCATTTGGGATCTCAAAACCAAAATAAGGTGCATCGCGGCTGATATCCCATTGTTGTAGACCATCTGCAAACCATTCTTCTAGCTTATTGGCCATTTCACTTTGGATTGAACCTGAGCGAAGCCATGTTTTCAACATCCCCTCAAAAGCAGGTAAATCGAAGAAAAAGTGTTCTGAGTCTTTTAATACTGGTGTTGCACCGCTCATCACTGAACGAGGGTCTTTTAGTTCTGTAGGACTATAAGTTGCACCACAGACATCACAGCTATCACCATTTTGATCAACCGCATCACAACTTGGGCAAGTACCCGTTACAAAACGGTCAGGTAAGAAAATGCCTTTTTCAGGGTCAAATAATTGTGAAATAGTACGTTTTTTGATGTGGCCTTTATCATTTAAGCGGTTATAAATAAGCTCGCTTAATACTTTGTTTTCTGGAGAGTGAGTGCTGTGATAATTATCAAACAGAATATTAAAATCCGCAAAATCACGCTGTCTTTCAACGCTTACTCTTGCCACCATTTCTTCAGGTGTTATGCCTTGCTTTTGTGCATTAAGCATAATCGGCGTACCGTGCGCATCATCGGCACAAACATAATAAGCTTGGTGTCCGCGAAGTTTTTGAAAGCGAGCCCAAATATCTGTTTGAATATATTCTAATAAATGACCTAAGTGAGTTGGGCCGTTAGCATAAGGCAATGCGCTAGTGATGAGAATTTTTCTCTGTGCCATAAGTGTTGTTACCGTGTTCCAAGCTGCTATTTGCAACAATAATAGTGTTAATTTGCGTTAATTAATATCAATAATAAACAAGTTTGTAGCCTGTAAAATGGCTTAAACTGCAAATTGATGGATTTGACTGGTGTTAATGGGTTGAATGTTACATAATTCTGCAGCAATTTTCATTATAGAAACCTTAATTTCTTCTCATGTTTGCTTTAAATTCATTATTCAATCAAGACAAAAAACGAAATCTTCAATTAGTTGAAGTGTTGGCACAATATCGTTCTACCGTTTTTCCGGTTGGAGTGATGGATTGCGCCAAACTTATCACCTCAACGTGGAAAAAAAACACCCTGTCTTTTAGTTTGTCAGTCGGATTTGCAGCATCAGGTGAACAAGCACTGATAAGTCAATTTGTAAAAACGCAGCTTGCACTTGATGAAGTGGCATTAAAGATGGAATGTCAGATTAAAAGTCCTGCTAAGTTAGCAAGCATTAGGCATATTATTTTAGTGGCTTCTGGTAAAGGTGGTGTGGGTAAATCAACCACAGCGGTTAATTTAGCTGCGGCTTTTGCATTAGAAGGTGCGAAGGTTGGGATTTTAGATGCAGATATTTATGGGCCATCAATTCCTATGTTACTTGGTTTAGCTGATCAAAAACCCGTAGCTAAAGATGATAAAACATTGTTACCAATGCAAGCGCATAACTTAAAAGCACAATCAATCGGTTTTTTAGTGCCAAATGAGCAAGCGATGGTTTGGCGCGGTCCAATGGCTTCACAAGCTTTAACTCAATTACTTAATGAAACGGATTGGGGTGATTTAGACTATTTAGTGGTTGATATGCCGCCAGGTACTGGGGATATTCAACTTACTATGAGTCAAAAGGTTCCCGCTAGCGGGGCGGTAATAGTTACAACACCGCAAGATTTGGCGCTCGCCGATGCACAAAAAGGCATTGCGATGTTCGAAAAAGTCAACATTCCTATTATTGGTTTGATTGAAAACATGAGTGCATTTGTATGCGGTCATTGTGGAGAAACAAGCCATGTATTTGGTCATGATGGAGGCAAAGAGCTTGCTCATCGTTATGGTGTGCCTTTATTAGCTCAAATACCGCTGCACCTTGGGATCCGTGAACATTCAGAGCAAGGTCAATCAATTTGTTTTGCGGGTGAGAGTGTTATTAAGCACAATTATTGTGATGCTGCACGTACCATTGCCAGTCAGCTTTATTACCAAGATGCGACCCAAAATCAATTAGAAATAGTCATTACGGATGATTAATTAGATGAGATTATCAGATAGAGATATTAAGCAATACCTAGCCCAACAACGCATTAGCATTAGTCCGGCACCAACCGATGAGATGATATCGGGTGTCACTGTTGATTTAAGGCTAGGCAATAAATTTAGAGTGTTTCAAGAACATGCCGCACCTTATATCGATTTGAGTGGACCTAAAGAGCAGCTTAACCTTGCGATGGAATCCATTATGACCGATGAAATCGTGTTAAAAGGGGATGAGGCATTCTTTCTCCATCCAGGTGAGCTTGCTTTGGCAATTACTCATGAGTCAGTTACGTTACCGGCTGATATTGTTGGTTGGCTTGATGGTCGCTCGTCTCTTGCGCGCTTAGGGTTAATGGTGCATGTGACCGCTCATCGTATTGATCCAGGTTGGTCAGGCAATATTGTGCTTGAATTTTATAATTCAGGAAAGCTGCCATTGGCGCTTCGTCCGCTAATGAAAATTGGCGCGCTCAGTTTTGAAACCATGTCGAGTCCAGCTGATAACCCTTATAACGTCAGAGTTGATGCAAAATATAAGGGACAAGATGGGGCAGTGGCCAGTCGAATAAGCGATGATAAAAAAATATAATTAAGGCACTTCGGTGCCTTTTTAATGTTATTTTTTTTGTTGATTACTTCACAGAAGCTATTCATTTTATTATTGATTCGGGACAAATTTTCACTATTTTCTAGACAAAAAATGGCATTATCATTGAAACCTTCCATACTCATTATTGTTCGTGGTTTGGGAGATAATAATGATTGGTCAAGGACGATTATTAGCATTTATATTTGTTTTTTTTGGGTGTTTTTATCCCTTCACCCTCAGTGCTTTTGAGTTATCCATTGCAAATGGCCAGTTAGTGAATGATGAAATTGCTGTCTTTCATGATGCTTCCAATAAGTTATCAATCAATCAACTGATACAGCCGCATGAAGATTTACCTTTTGAATCAATAGTTAGTATTGCACAGGTTAACGCTTCAGAATCATTATGGTTGAAACTCACACTGACAAATCGAGATATTCAACAACGTGACTTTGTAGTACATCTTGATAATCCTTCTTTAGAGTTAATCGATTTTTATTTAGTAAAAGATAAGCAACTTATTGATAGTGCAACACTTGGTCGCCACAAGCATATTGCTCCAATTAGCAGCAAGGCTTTTCCTCATTTGTTATCGAATTTACCTGCTAACAGTAGCGCCACTTTATTTATTCGTGTTAAAAGCAATGGTTTGCCTCATGTTCCTGTGTATTTACATTCAATAGCAAGTTTTGATCAAACAGTTAATGTTGAATTTGCTCTTTGGGGTGTTTATATCGGAATTGTACTACTGATGCTGTTTTATAACGGCGCTTTGTTTATCTATAGCCGCAGTTATATGTATCTTTACCACAGTAGCTTTCTTATTTCTGCCTTATTAGTGACGGGGTTGAGCCATGGTTATATTTATTTTATTTTACCTGATGATCTTGTATTTAAACTTGTAGGGCAGGATGTGAGCTTTAAATTCCTGATGGCAGGATTTGCTATTTTATTTGCCGTTGAGTTTTTGAAATCACATTCCCAGCAACCCATGCGCAGTGTTTTAGTTGGTCAGTATTTTTCTTTTTTATGTTTTATACTGGCATTGATTTGTATTTTCTTACCTGAGCAATTTAATAATCAGCTAATAACGGTGAGTCAAGTGGCCTTTTATGGCCTAATGACTTGGATTCTAAGCAATAGCTACTCTAATAAAGAGCGCTGGAGTAAAACGTTTATTATCAGCTGGTTGCCTATTTATTACGCGAGCTTGATAGTGCCTTTAAATTATTACGGTGTGGTTCCTTATGATCATTTAATGACAAACTCTTTTATGCTTGCGATCGTATTACAAGTTGCATTAATCACTCTTGCCCATGCTGAGCGTTATCGAGTGAAAGAACAAAAGCATCAGTATTTATCGACCCATGACCCTGTATGTGGTTTGCCTAATCATATCGTACTTAATAAGGCATTGGCACAATTGCATCTTGCTGGTCGGGCGCATACGCTATTATTCTTTAAACCATATACTTACACCACGACTCGCGCCAATTTTGGTATTGTGCATGCCAACGAATACTTAATTGAATTGTGTTTTCAGCTGAACGATAAGCTTGATGGCCTTAATATGTTTATATTTGAAGAACGTAATCAAGGCTCATCTGTATTTATTTGTCGTTTTAACGATGAGACTTTTGCCCTATTGATTGACACAAAAATAGAAGAGCTGCTTATCGAACAATATGTGTCTAATATTAAAGAAGCGCTTGAGCAGGGAATTTATTTAGATGGTACTTATCTTGTTGGCCAAGTTGATATCGGCATTGCTAGTTATCCAGTGCATGCATTAAGTGCCGATTTATTGATTCAGCGAGCCTTACAATCACTGCAATTTGCCGCGGGTGAGGTCGATCATTGGTGTCTTTATCAACAAGACACAGATGCATTAATGCGCAATCGACTTAAATTAGCCGCAGATTTGCATCAAGCGATCGCAAATAATGAATTTAGCTTGTATCACCAACCGCAAATTGATTTACGCAATAATTCAATTTATGGTAGCGAAGCATTACTGCGATGGAAACACCCAGAATTAGGTTTTATACCGCCAGATGAGTTTATCCCAGTTGCTGAATCTGCTGGTCTTATTAACGAAATTACCGAATGGGTGGTTGAGCAGGCGCTTTTGCATCATAAACACATACTCTCATCTTTACCGAGCCACAAAATTTCGATTAATATTTCAGCTCGAGACTTAAATAAACGAGAATTGCCCGTTCAACTCCTGACATTATTAACCGAGTTGAATATAAAACCATCTTCGATTGTGATTGAATTAACAGAGTCTGCGACGGTAAAAGATAAAACTGAAGCGAAAAATGTTTTAGATGATTTTAAAGAAATGGGCATTAAAGTTGCGATTGATGATTACGGTACGGGTTACTCATCTCTTGCGTATTTAAGTCAGTTAGGTTTTCATGAAATAAAAATAGATAAACAATTTGTGTTTAATTTAGAAAGTAACCGTCGACATCAAACTATTTGTAAAACCACTATTGAGATGGCAAAAAATCTTGATGCATATGTTGTTGCTGAAGGCGTTGAGTCTGAATTGGTAGCTAAAATGCTGCGTCAATATGGCTGTGAAATAGCGCAAGGTTATTACTTTTCTAAACCCATGCCATTTAGTGAATATTGCCAATGGTTAGAACGCTACGCCCAATCTGCTTAACCTTTACTTTCTAACAACTCACCCAATAACGAAAAATAGTCATATAAACAAGCGCCATATTTCAGCTGATGAACTCGTAGTGGATAGCCACCTTGAAGTGCCAGTTTGCTTTTTTTTGTGCCTGAGACCAGATATTCATTTTTTAACTCGGTTCTGTTTTGTAGCCAAGATTCAAATGCTCTAGCAGTCAACTCTTCAGGTTGGCTGAAGTAGTTGGTTTGAAATGTGTGATCAATCTCAATGGCTGTTTTTACGTACTGACTACTTTGGCACAAGTCATCACTTAAAAAAATGGCTTGGAAAAAAAGGTCAAGCCGTTGATTTAGAGGATGGTGAGTTAATGCTGGTTGGTTTAGCCATTGTGATGAGGCGAAGTCTAAAGGGCTACATGAAGCAAATAAAAACGGGCAGATGTAGTGATCAAATGCATGCCACCACTCATGCGCTAATGCCCCTGCGCCCGCATTTTTGGCTAAATGTAGAGTGCAAGAAGCAAAATTATAATGGGCTTGTACGCCTTTTCTGCCTCCTGTACCGAACGCTAAACTCAAATTACCGCGTAGTCCAATCACAATGGGGGCAACGTTAAGCAAAAGTGCTAAGTCTGAAAATGCATCAAAAATTAAATTCGCGGCTAATTGTTTTTCGTTGTCGTTAACCCATTTACCAAGTGTGATCCCTTTAAAGCCAAAGGTATTTTTTATCTGCAGAAAGTTGGTATTAAGCCCCTTGCGATGATCAGGGCCTTGACGATAATAGAGCTTCTCTATCCCGAGTGGTTTCATAGTTATGTATCTAGATAGCGCTGTTTAACCGAAGTTGGCATAGCGCTAAATTGTTGTTCCATCATTGCATCAAGTAAATGATACAACGGGCAAACATCAAGTTGCTCAAGTTGCGTTAAGCTATACGCTATCGCCTCAAGTGTTGATAAACTATCAAGTCGAGGCGCTTTACGAATGTGGTATTGTCCTTTTGGCATATGAGCAAACGAAATAAATTTATAGCGCGTTAACCATGGATTGAGCTTCAGTAGTTTATATGTTTTTTTCCAAGTACCATCTAAAAAAATCAGGTTTATTTTATCTTTAGTTAGCTGAGTGCGAGGCAAAGACTCAATAAAAAGATCCGATTGATCCGGATAAACGACAAAGGTACTTTCAACATCTAATTGCTGTAACGGCATATAATCATTGGGTTGTTCGCCGATAAAAACACGAATGTTTTTTAAGCACAAACTTGTTAATCTCACGGTATTCTTAGCCGCTTTAACTTCACTTGGATGCTGCATTACAAATACAGAGGTTTTATTGTCAATGGGAGAGGCCCATTTGCAGACACATTGCAACTGAGGATAGCAACAAACAGTACATAACAAACGGGACATAAAATATCGAATTTAAAAATAAAAGCGGATTATACGGTATTCTTCAAAAAAGATTCAAATACTTCACTGCGACTTGGTTTAGCAATCACATAACCTTGATAAGCATCACATTTATATTCTTGTAAATATTCCAACATGGTTTGATTTTCAATTCCTTCTGCCAGTACATCTATCTTTAATGAGCGCGCCGCTTCAATAATGCCAACAATTAGCGGCAAGCTCTCTGTGGCATTGTTGTGAAAGAGTTGCTTATCGAGCTTAATGCGATCAATCGGATGATGATGTAAAATAGCAAGTGAAGACATACCTAAGCCAAAGTTATCAATCGCAATTTTTACACCGAGTTCTTTTAAATCACTCATGATTTTCGCTGCTCGTTTACTCGAAAGGAGTAAAGTAGCTTCTTTTATATCAAGTTCGAGCATTGAAGGCGCAAGATCGAAGCGATTGAGCTCATTTTTCAGCATTTTAATTAAACTTGGATGATAGAAAAACGATTGTGAAATATTGACTGCTAACGTCACGGAGTCTTCAATTAGCTCTTTTTGCAACCAACTTTTGCGTTGTCTACACGCTTCGTGGATCACCCAACGCTCGATTTGAGTAAAGCAGCCATCTTGTTCCATTAAACTAATAAATTGTTTAGGTAACATTGCTTTACCATTAAAGCGCCATCTAAGGAGTGCCTCAATACTCACTAACTCTTGATCATTGGTCGACAAACTAGGTTGAAAATAAAGCTCTAACTCAGTGTAATCAAGGCCTTTTTCAAGTTGAATTTGTAACGTTGATTGTCGTTTTTGTTCTTCATTGTGCTGGTAAATTTTAATTGAGCCACGAGTCATTTTTTTTGCTTGATACATGGCTGCATCTGCGCGTTTGTATAGTTCCTGCTTATCAATATCGCCGCGACAAATACATGCCCCAATACTGGCTTTAGGATTGATAGCGTGACCACTAAGCAGGGTGCTTTTTTCAACCTGAATAATCAGTTTTTTTAACATGTCACGACATTGTTCTTGCGAATCAATTTTTTCAAAAATGATGCAAAACTCGTCGCCCCCTAGACGGGCAACTGTATCTGTTTTACGTACGACTTTGGTGAGCCTATTGGCCAATATCTTTAATAATTTGTCTCCTGCTTGATGGCCTAAAGAGTCATTAATTTGCTTAAATTCATCTAAATCAAGAAGTACCATCGCCATTAAATGACCGGTTCGTTGACTGCGAGCCAGGGCTTGGGCAATGCGATCATCCAATACTAAGCGATTTGCAATACCTGTTAATGGATCAATTCGAGCGACTTCACTTAAATGCTGCTGTTGTTTTTTGAGTGCCGTGATGTCTCGAAGCTGTGCGAGGTAAAATAATTTATCGGCTTGGTCAATTTTACAAATACAAATCTCAAAATGACGATCGGTTAACTGTTGGCAATGTTTGAGTTCAAACCAGGTTTGCTGATTGTTAAGACCTAATTGCGTTAGGGCATCATCCATTGATAAATCACGTAAATTTAGTTCGGGTAAAATCTCGGTAATGTCTATTAGTGGTGAGTTAAACAGCGTTTTAACTTCAGTGTTGTAATCTAATACTAACCCTTTGGCATCAAAAGTGAGCAAACCTTGCTGAATATGATCGATAACATTTCTCAGTTTACTCTCGGATGACTTAAGATTTTTAGTCATGCTTAATAAGGATTGCGTGCGCTGATGTGATTGCTCTGAGCGAAATAGCGTATCTGTGATATCAAAAATTTCAATTAAACAATGCAGGGAGTCTTGATAATAAAAGGGTTTAAATTGAATTTGCTGGCAAATTGTGCTGCATTTGTCGGTATCAAATAAAGGGAGTGAATAAGTATTATTAGGTGGAGTGAGCGTCATACTGTCTTGTTGTCTTAAGCAGTTGTCTAGTGTTTGAATAAAATGACAATCTGATTGAAGATTAAAAGTATCTTTAACTGGCTCTCCTTTTGATAAATTTAGTTCAATGCTTGCCCGGCGTTCCAGCCAAGGGTTAAGGTAAACAATCTCAGTGTCTTGATTGACAAGTAAAATACCATGTTGAGCATTTGCGAGGAGGGTATCAAAAAGCGGTGTTGGATTCATCCTTGAATAGCCTATCTTTTATATTATATTTTTTAAATTAAAAGGAAATTATAGTGTTGTTTAGTTTAGATTCAAATTTTTGATTTATCTAAAGTAAAAATTTTTTTAAATATTAGGTTTTTACGACATCCTTGTTTAAACTTTTAATAATGTTAACACGAAATAGGCTATTAAGATGCAAAATGTTGTTATTGATGAGGCCGCACTTACGAGCATGCAAACGTTACTCGGTGAGCACTTTGAAAGTACTTTGTTATTTTGTCATAGTGAGTTTGATAGGTTACATCAGGAACTTGCGGAACACTTTGATACCGACCAAGAAACAGCGGTGCGAAATGCTCACAGTTTAAAATCAAATGCTGCACAGTTTGGTGCTGTTTCTTTGGCCGAAATTGCGCGACAAATTGAACATTTATTAGGTGGCTCTGAGTCAAACCAGGCACGAGTTTATCTAGAGCAATTGGCACCACATATCTCAAGCACTAAAGAAAAAATGACTTCTTGGCTCGTCACTCAATAAAATTGAATATAATTCAGTTTTACCCCCTTTTTATAACGTGTTAGATCGGATAGTCTTAGCCTAATTCAATAGGGGTGGACTATGCCGATCATAAAAAAGAGTAACAAATTAGAGGGTGTGTGTTATGACATACGAGGGCCGGTTTTAAAACAAGCTCGTCGTATGGAAGACGAAGGACAAAAGGTCCTTAAATTAAATATCGGTAACCCTGCAGCCTTTGGTTTTGATATGCCTGAGGATATGCATAAAGACATCATTCGTAATCTTTCCTCAGCACAAGGCTATTGTGATGCAAAGGGCTTGTATTCCGCCCGAGTCGCAATTTATCAGCATTATCAGCAAAAAAACTTTTTTAATTTAGATGTCGATAATATTTATATTGGTAACGGTGTTAGTGAGTTAATTCAACTCAGTACTCAGGCATTACTTAATGATGGTGATGAAGTACTGATCCCTGCACCTGATTACCCACTTTGGACAGCAGCGGTGCGTCTAGCTAGCGGTACGCCAGTTCATTATTTATGTGATGAACAGCAAGACTGGTTCCCTGATATTAATGATATCCGCAGTAAAATTACCAGTAAGACAAAAGCGATAGTCTTGATTAACCCAAACAATCCAACAGGCGCTGTTTACGATGTTGCGATGATCCAAGACCTAATAGGTGTTGCTCGTGAGCATAAGTTATTAATTTTTTCGGATGAAATTTATGAAAAAATTCTTTATGACGGCGTCACTTTTACCTCAGTTGGCAGTTTATGTGATGATTTGCCAATCATTACTTTCAATGGCTTAGCTAAAACCTACCGCGCAGCGGGTTTACGAATGGGCTGGATGGTATTAAGCGGTAAGCTTGCCTCGATGCATGATTATATTCAAGGACTTGATATGTTGGCATCAATGCGCTTGTGCGCAAATGTGCCGGCTCAATATGCGATTCAACAGGCATTAGGTGGTGTTCAATCAATTGATGATTTAATTAGGCCCACAGGGCGTTTATACCAACAACGCGATATTGTGTATCAAGGTTTAAATGCAATTGACGGCATCTCATGTGTTAAACCAAAAGGGGCACTATACGCTTTTGCGAAATTTGATCGTGCGAAGTTTAATGTGCATGATGATGAAAAATTAATCTACGATTTATTGATGCAAGAAAAGATTTTGCTAGTACATGGCCGCGCGTTCAACTGGCCAGAGCCCGATCACTTCCGATTAGTATTTTTACCCCATCAAGATCAACTTAAACCTGCATTAGCCCAAATGGCTCGCTTTTTTGATAACTACAAGCAAGACCGATAGCTAGTTATTGCCAGCCTTACGCATTAAGGCTGGCAAATATTAGTAATAAAAGTTTGATAAATAGTGGGTAAGTGTTCAAGTAACGTAGTTTTACCTTCAACCTCATGCTCAGTTATTTGCGCCTCGAGCATGGTTAAATCATAAGCACTTGCCATTAATTGGCTTTGCATTTGATGGCTGATATGCCAAGGCTCTGAGGCCACCCCGCCTTGATAACGGGCATACGGGCGAAAAAAACCAAAGTCCCCCAAATGTAAATCCAGCCAATGATTAAACGCATAAAAGGGGCCATTCGCTTGGTATTCTTGTTGCTCGAGTTTAAGTTGATACTTTTTATCGACCGCATTTGCATCAAAAATATCAAGGTCGGTGCCCCAATGATGACGGCTTGCACCAGGCAAAGCAGAAAATCGTAAAATTGCATGACAGAGCTCGAGTGTCGACAACTTGCTAATGTCAATTGGTTGCTCAATTGCATCTAAAACGGGGCGGTTCCCTAAAAATTTATTATTCCAAATGAGCCGTTGGCGTTCAAAGTCACGAAAACTCGAGGCTATCGTTAAATCAAAACCTGCATCTTCAGCCGCAGTACAAAGCCGTTGTAAATCACTTTGTATTGCAGGATGAATGAAATGCTGGCCAAACGGCACTAAATGTTCGCGACTTTGCCCAAGTAACTGATGCGATAAACTCACGCCAAAATTTCTCGTAAAATGTGATAATAAATATCGGTGAGTCTCTCAAGATCTTCAATGCTGACACATTCATTCACTTTATGGATGGTTGCATTACAGGGTCCTAATTCAACTACTTGTGCGCCAGTTTGAGCAATGAATCGACCATCTGAAGTGCCACCAGTTGTTTCTAGTGAGGTCTCGATGTGCTGCACTTGCTTGATTGCTTTCACTGTCGCTTCAACTAACGAGCCTTCAGCTGTTAAAAAAGGTAAACCATTAATAATCCAGTTAATATCATAGTCAAAGCCATAATGATCTAAAATTGAGACCACCCGAACTTGTAACTGCTCCACAGTAACTTCCGTACTAAAACGAAAATTAAACTGCACATCAAGCTCGCCCGGAATCACATTACCGGCACCTGTGCCTGCTTGAATATTCGAAATCTGAAAACTAGTTGCAGGGAAAAATGCATTACCCTGATCCCACACGGTTTGGCTGAGCTCAGTCAGAGCAGGGCTTACTAAATGAATTGGATTTTTCGCAAGCTGAGGGTAAGCGACATGGCCTTGGATCCCTTTTACTGTTACAAAACCAGTTAATGAGCCTCGGCGGCCATTTTTAACTACATCGCCAACTTGATGAGTCGATGAAGGTTCACCCACTAAACACAAATCAATTTTTTCGTTACGAGCTTCAAGCACGTCAATGACACGTGTCGTACCATTAATAAAAGGGCCTTCTTCATCTGATGTAATTAAAAAAGCTATAGACCCTTTATGGTCGGGAAAATCAGTGATGAAGCGCTCTGTCGCGACAATCATTGCGGCCAAAGAGCCTTTCATATCGGCAGCCCCTCGACCATGCAGATAACCATCTTGCACAGTGGCTGCAAATGGGTCTAAGTGCCACGCATTTATTGGTCCTGTTGGTACCACATCAGTATGGCCTGCAAAGCAAAAGAGAGGAGACTGCTGCCCTTTTCGAGCCCACATATTTTGGGTATCAACAAAAAACAGCTCTTCAATCGAAAATCCAAGCTTTTTCAAACGCTCAGCCATTAACGTTTGGCAGCCTTCATCTTTTGGTGTCACTGATGGGCGCTGAATGAGTGCTTGGGCAAGTGTAATAACCTCTGATTGACTCATGCAAATATCTCTTGGTATTGATCTGCTTTAAAGCCAAGGTGGTGCACTTGATTGTGTACTAATAATGGTCGTTTTATCATTGCTGGATGCGCTAATAATAAAGCCAGTGCGCTGTCTTTGTTCAAATTCTCTTGTTGCTCTTTTGGTAACTGGCGAAACGTTGTACCACGTGTATTTACAAGTGCTTGCCAACCTAATGCTGTTTCAAAGGTTTGAAGTAATTCAAGGGTGAGCCCTTGTTTACGGTAGTCATGAAACTCAAAGGTAATATTGTGACTTTCAAGCCACTTTTTTGCTTTTTTAATCGTGTCACAGTTGGGGATCCCATACATTATGGTCATAAGAAGTCCTAAATTTGGTTAGCGTTTGTTGCGTGCTGTGATGTGAAATAGAATGTCTTGCGGCGCACGCGCTTGTTGTAAACAATAATAAATGCCACCGAGTTTATCATGATTTAACACGGTGATTGCGGCGAAAATGGGCTGGGGTACGTGTCGAAAGTCAGCATAAAAGAGCGCATCTTGTGCTTTGAACTGCTGTCCTTCTTGCACATAAAAACACAGTCCAGGTAATGGTAAATAGTCAGTTGCAATACTCAACGCAATCATCATTCTGATCCCTTGGCGAGATTTTAAAATGAACTCAGTACCACCAGCGCGAATTTGCTCTACACTGCCATCAAAAGGGGCAAATACTTTATGCCCTGTTAACGTCATGGCAAGTCCACATCCCATAATACCCTGAGAAAAAAGAGCCTCAGGGTGTGAGGTCAGAGGCAGTATTTTTCCTGAGATTGGGCTAAATACGGGTAAACCAATACCGGCTAACTGATTTTGATTTGCGCTAATGACTTGGCGATGAATAACACTCATGGCACGTTAGTAACTCGATAGCCACTTTTGCGTAAGCTACTGACCGCAGATGTAATATCATCTTGTTTAACTAAAATATAATCGGTATCAAAGGTTGAGATTGCAAAAATCGAGATTTTTTCGTTGGCAAGCACACCAGAAATATTTGAAAGGATCCCAGTTAAAGAAAATCCCAAAGGGCCTAATACTTCGAGCGCGGCCCATCCAGTTTCGCACTCATCACTTTGCAACTTGAATGAATCAGGGCAAACAATCGAAAGTTCGTCATAGGTTTTTGCAATAAAGAAAATACTGGCTTGGTAAACTTCATTCGGAATAGGTGTTGATGGATCAAAGCTATGAATCGTGAAGGTTTCATTCATCAACTCGAGAGTTTGTTTTGACATAGTACTTCCTTGAATGACGACTTATCTTATTGTGCGATGATCTGCTGATGCGTGCAAGCCAGATGAGTTAAAAAATAAATTAATTCTAACTAAAGTCAAACGCTTATTCGCTGCAATTGAGTACAAGTGAGATTAGCGGCAAAAAATCTATTTATCGCTGTTAATTGATAGCTTTTTTGGTGTGTTTTTCCATCGAAAAGGAGAGGGGGATTGATCTTCCTATTAATTGTTGTCCACAAAAACTGTGGATAACCTTGTTAGTTACCGATGATTAACTAATTAACATTATGATTTTATTTACTTTAAATGGATGGCACAAATTTTGATTCATTTGTTAAGAGATAAAATTGGAGCAAAGTATAAAAAATACCTTACTCCAATTAATTAATGGGTAACTTGAGTTGCTTGAATTGCAGTGAGTGCAATAGTGTAAACAATGTCATCAACCAAGGCACCACGACTTAAATCATTCACTGGTTTTCTCATCCCTTGCAACATTGGGCCGATGCTAATGAGCTTGGCACTTCGCTGCACTGCTTTATAGGTGGTATTACCCGTATTGAGATCGGGGAAAATAAAGACCGTAGCTTTGCCTGCAACTAAACTATTGGGCGCTTTTTTGCGAGCAACACTTTCCATAATCGCGGCATCATATTGCAGTGGGCCATCAATAATAAGATCTGGTCTTTTTGCTTGTGCAAGCTCGGTTGCTAATCTTACTTTCTCAACATCCGCCCCGACACCTGAAGTGCCGGTGCTGTAAGAAATCATAGCAACTTTGGCATCAATACCAAAAGCGATTGCAGAATCTGCCGATTGAATGGCGATATCAGCTAATTGTTCCGCCGTTGGGTCGGGATTAATTGCACAATCGCCGTAAACCAAAACTTGGTCGGGTAATAGCATAAAAAATATTGACGAGACCAAAGACGAACCTGGCGCTGTTTTAACAAGTTGAAGGGGCGGGCGAATTGTATTGGCTGTGGTATTGACAGCACCTGACACTAATCCGTCGACTTGACCTTGCGCCAGCATCATGGTGGCCAAAACGGTATTGTCGAGTAATTGTTCTTGTGCAATAACCTCGGTCATCCCCTTGTTTTTACGAAGCTCTACCAGAGGTGCTACATAGTTTTCACGCACATCAACCGGGTCAATAATGGTTACAGCGTCATTAAGTTGTACACCTTGTTGTTCAGCAATACGTAAAATTTCTTCACGCTCGCCAAGTAATACGGTTTTTGCAATGCCGCGTTCGCCACAAATTGCAGCCGCTTTGATGGTGCGAGGCTCCGTACCTTCAGGTAATACGATGGTTTTATTGGCTAATCGTGCTTTAGTTGTCAATAAATGCCTAAAGGCAGGTGGTGACATTTTACGAGTTTTTTCGACCCCTTTAGTTAAGCTTTGGAGCCAATCGGCATCAAGATGAGCTGCATTATGGTCTTTTACTCGTTCAATGCGCTGTTCATCATCAATTGGTACTTCCATATTAAAATTATGCAGTAACAATGATGTGCGCCATGTATCTGCTTGGGTTGATAATATTGGTAATCCAGTGGCCATCGCTTGTTCACATAGTTTCATGATCCTATCTTCAGGTATAAAGCCACCCGTTAATAAAATTGCGCCAATTTTAGTGCCATTCATTGCAGATAAACAGGCAGCAACTAATACATCAGAGCGGTCGCCCGGTGTGACTAACAATACCCCAGGGGTAAAATGACATAGAATATTTGATACTGTGCGCGCACAAAATGTGACACTGCGCAGGCGACGGTGAGCAAAATCACCCTCATTGAGAATTTCGGCTTTGAGGTAACGCGCAAGATCAGAGACTCGTGGTGCAACCAGCTCAAAATCCCAAGGTACCGAACCTAGTAATTTAAATGGATGCTTTCTAAATAACGGCATGGCCGCTAGGCGATTTTGTTCTGCAACAAGGTTTTCTGGATCGAATTGTTCTGCCAGATCTGCACGAGCTCGACCTTCTTCATCAAGGGGAGCATTCACTTTGTTAAAAATACAGCCAAGGACACGCTCGTTTTCAACGCCGCCATAAAAGCTTGCTGCAATCTCTAAGCGGTGTTCTATTTGATCAAGCGGATCGTTGCCTGGTGTTAAAACAAATACAATTTCGGCCCCAAGTGCTTGCGCTATTTCACGGTTTAGTCGACCAGCATAAGGTTGTTTTCGGGTCGGCACCATACCTTCGATAATCGCCACTTCACCATCGTGCACACTTTCTTCAAAGCGAGCTATCACCTCTTCGAGTAAAATATCACCTTTACCATCACCAATCATTTGCTCAGCATATTTCAGTTCAATCGGCATCGGTGGTTTGATGTTTGAACCTAATTTGACAATTTCGGTTGATTTTTCAGGGCCGCTTTCGCCCGCTCTTGGTTGTGCAATGGGTTTAAAAAAGTTTACCCGGACCGCTTTTTGTTCAAGCGCACGGACAATTCCGACCGATACAGAGGTTAAACCCACTCCCGTTGAAACAGGAATAAGCATGATGCGATGAGACATTAATTGGCTTCCTTAATTAATTGAGCAGCATCTTGAGCAATCACTAACTCTTCGTTGGTTGGGATCACGAGCGCACAAGGGCCCTCATTTGCGGTGATTACGCCACTTTGACCAAATCGCGCTGCTAAGTTTGCATCGTTATCAAGGGTAAATCCAAAAAAGCGCAGAAGGGTTAAAACTTTCTCACGAATAAGCGATGAGTTTTCGCCAATACCACCGGTAAAAATAATGGCATCGAGTTCGCCAAGAGGCACGACATACGCTGCAATTTGTTTGGCTAAGCGATAACAAAATACATCGAGTGCCAATGTTGCTTGTAGATTACCTGCATAGTGCGCTTCTTCTAAGGTGCGACAATCATTCGATAACTGACTCAGTCCTAATAAACCGCTTTCTTTATTCAGTAGGGTATCAATGGTTACGGCACTATAACCGAGCTGTTGAGTCAAAAAGCTAAATAAGCCAGGGTCAATGTCACCACTTCGAGTGCCCATTACGACTCCTTCAAGTGGAGTTAGTCCCATGCTGGTATCAACACTTTGCCCTTGTTTAATCGCACAAACAGAGCAACCATTACCTAAATGCGCACTGATTAAATAGCTATCTGTAATGGACTTTTTAAGCATAGTTGCTGCTTGTTGTGCGACATAAAAATGACTGGTGCCATGAAAGCCATAACGTCTTACGCCTTCTTTTTCGTATAACGAATAAGGTAGAGCATACAAGTAAGCTTCAGCAGACATTGTTTGATGAAAAGCAGTATCGAACACCGCAATTTGCGGTAAATTTGCAAAGGCTAATTCTGCAGCTTCAATACCGATAAGATTTGCAGGATTATGCAATGGTGCTAAATTTGCAGTTTGAGCAATTACCTTTTTAATTGCGGCATCGATGATCACTGAGCGCGTAAAATGCTCACCGCCATGGACAACACGATGACCAACAGCAACCAGGTGTTGTGCTAAATCATTTTCTTTTATGATATCAACAAGCGTAGCAATGGCTTGTTGATGACTGGCTTTAGGTGCTAAATTTATCGCAGTTTTTATATTATTAAAACGATAGCTAAGGCGTGCTGTATCGCTGCCTAAACATTCGGCTAAGCCGCTTAATACCACAGTGGCGGTGTGAGGATTTAAGATAGCAAACTTTAAGCTAGAGCTACCGCAATTTAAAACTAAAACATGTTGTTGAGACATAAAAGGCAATTCCAAAATAATGGCGATAGAGGTTCAAATTGAACAAAAATAAACAATAGTGAACGGCATTTACATGCAGGGTTTTCAGACTATGGTACACTAGAGTTATCCAGCCGTTAATTTTAACCTAACTTGGTTGATATGGTTAAATGTTTCAAGTCATTTAAGGGGTCCATATGCAAAAAAGTATCGTGGCGCAATTGAGTGATGGCCAGCAATACAGCAAGATCTGGCCAGATAATGTTGAACTTGCCCCAATTTTTCCCGAACGCAGAGTGATCAAAGCAACTCAAATGGCGTTAAAAGTAATGCCTATGCTTGCTGTATTGAGTATCTTTGTCCAAGTTCAGTTTATGGGTACTCAGTATTTACCTCAAGCTCTCACCTTTGCGTTGTTTTTATTATCTATGCCTGTGCAGGGTTTGTATTGGCTAGGTAAACGCGCGAATACCACCTTGCCGCCTTCTCTTGCGTCATGGTATCGTCAGCTACAATCAAAAATGCAAGAAAACGGTTATCAGCCAAGTGTCAGTCGAGCGCAACCACGCTTTTATGAATTAGCGCATTTGCTAAAAGATATGTTTGAAAAAATGGATAAAGCATTTACGAAAGAAATTTTTTAACCCTCTGGATTTACTCATTGTTTCATAAATAAAAAACTCAGCCTTGGCTGAGTTTTTTGTCTAACAGATAATCTTGCAGTGCAATAATATTATCCTTGTCGAATTCAAAAGGTTGTTTTTCGAGTATTTGGCTATTGAACAATACGCCTTGTTGCTGCTCGGTTTGGTTATAAAACTCAGCTAATGCGTGATCTAATAAACGTACCGCAGGATAAAAAGAAATCACTGCGCCAGATTTGATATAGGCTTTACGACTTTGATTTAAAATAAACGTTAATTCAAGCTTTTGATCTTTTGATAAGATTTCTTTTTCAGAAAACTCAAGCATCTGCGTCAATTGGTAATTAGCTTCATGTAAGGTTGCTTCAATTTCACTGTTAGCTGCAAAAGTATATGAAATCGTTAATGCTTGGCGAGTAATCGAATTACGAAATATCTTATGCCCTTCATCCGTTAAAATGTTCTCATATAAAATCAGCCACCATAACTCTTGTTGCCAGTCTTTGATTAACTGCTCAGCTAGACTGCGTGCCGTAAGTGCACCCTTAATCGTTAAAAAGAGCACATATTGGCTATGTGGTTCAATGGCTATGATACTGTGATGGGCGAAATTAGAACAATGTGGGATTAATTCACAATGCCACATGAATTCAGTTTGACTCTGTATTTGTGGTAATTGCGCTTCAATAATGAAGGGCTCAGAGATACTGTGGTTATTGAGATTAAACCAGTTCTGTAAATTATCAGAGGGTGAAATAATGTATTGCACAACTGAGCTCCAATGAGAATACGGTGTTAGAGTATTCAATTTTAGAGCATCACAATTTATGGGGTATTACAGTTTATTACGGCTAAGTGAGCAGATAAAGCAGTTTAAAAGGCCTAAAAAGGCCTTTTGTGTAGTAGGTTTTAGTGGTTATAGACTAAATATTGACTTCGGCAGACTCTTGTTGCTGAGCGCAGCGCTCAAATCGCGTGAGATAAAACTCTAATTTAACCGATATTTCATTGAGCGCTCTGAGGGAATCCCAATGCTCAGGGCGAAATTTCCAGGCAAATGGCGTCATCATAATCAAATGGCAGGCAAGGTCTGAGGGCAGTAATACGTGTTTGCTTAATACTTGTTGCGATACTTGTTTAAATCCCAAAGGGCAAGGCACTGGCGTATGCTCTTCGACTTCACGATAAATAATTTCTTTTAGTTCTTTTAAGTGCCAAGGCCCAGGGCTTGCGACTAATAAAAAGCCATTAGTCTGAGTCGACTCTGCATCGGCTAAATGCGCTAACCGTGCCAATTCATTATCAAACAAGGGAGCAAATACGCTGACTAATGCATTGGCTTGGCCTGTTGCAAAAGGCGTTTGCGCAATGGAGGCGACGCTAAAATGACAATCTGGGTAGCGTTTTGCTGCGTATTTAACCGCAGGTTTTGAAATATCAACGCCATACACTTGGCAATCAGGCGCAGCGGCTTTTAATGCATGGGTATAAAACCCTTCGCCGCAGCCTAAATCAATCACACAACTACCTGCTGGTAACTCGGTTAAATGAGCTGCAATGGCTTGCTGTAAAAAGCCATAATGATCACTGGCTAAAAACGCTCGGCGCGCTTGCACCATTTCAAGGTTATCACCAGGGTCTTTAGATTTTTTAAATTGAACTGGAAGCAAATTCACATAGCCTTCCTTTGCAAAATCAAAACTATGATTTGCAGCGCAGCGCAAGGTTTTATCGGTTAATGCCAATGGTTGCTGACAAATAGGGCAAAGATAGGCCAAAGTCATTGTGATAAATAATCCTTATCGTAAAAGGTTTTAACCCAGTGTGGGCGATATATAATAAGTAGAGTAATAACCATGCCATTAATGGTGGCTTCGGGAAACCAAATTAATGCCGCTAAAATAGTGTAGTTATCGTAAATTTGTTGCCACGGGTAGGCATCTTGCCACAACAGTAAAGCAGACATAAAGCCAATATGTAAGGCTGCGCACAGTGCTGCAGACAAAAATGCACACACAAAAATATACACAAATACATGGCGAGCAAGATACTGGTAGCTGGCTAAAAAGACTAAGTAACTTACCGCAATTGGTAAAAATGCATTTGCAACTGCGGTGACGCCAAGTTGTTCGATACCAAGCTCGCTAAAAATAAGCAGCAATATTAAAGCGAGCGTGGCAATTAAGGTCGCAAAACGCCAACCAAAAATAAGTGTGATGGTGGTCATGCCCAGTATATGCACCGTTAGATTGGGCAAAATCCCTGCTTTAATAGACCAAAGCCCAGCAATGACGAGGCTTGCTACTAAGCAACTTTGTTGAAGTAAGGTGTTTTTCAGTAACGTGTCAATCAACGTGCGGTCGCACGCTTTTATGACTATCGCAATAAAACACACTAGGCTACTAATTTGTAGTAAAGACCAAGACTCCATAACGCCAACTTCTTCTGCTTACTTAAAGCTTGCCCAAATTGGCGCATGATCAGACGGTTTGTCGATAGCGCGTAATTCGTAATCAATGCCAGCATCAACACAACGAGCAGCAAGTGAGGCTGTCGCTAAAATAACATCGATGCGCAGACCACGATTATCATCAAACCCTTTTGAGCGATAATCAAACCACGAAAAATGCGCGTTAGTATCAGGGTGAATTTGTCTAAATGTATCGGTAAAACCCCATGCCATTAAATCCGCAAGCCACTGGCGCTCAATCGGTTGAAATGAACATTTTCCCGTTTTAAGCCAACGTTTTGCATTAACTTCACCAATGCCGATATCTTTATCTAAAGGAGAAATATTAATATCGCCCATTACAACTAACTGACTTGCAGGGTCTTGGCTTGCTAAGTAGGTCATTAGGTCTTTATAAAACTGTTCTTTATATGGGAATTTCGTTTCGTGATGAATGCTATCGCCTTGTGGAAAGTAGCCATTCATAATTTTAACGGGTTGCCCTTGCTCATCTTCAATTGTCACAGTGATCATGCGGCGCTGGGCCTCATCGGTGTCGGTTGGAAAGCCTTTTTCAATACTTAACGGCTCTTTTTTACACAACATCGCCACGCCATAGTGGGCTTTTTGACCATGAAAATAAACGTGATACCCCATGGCCTCAACATCCGCTAACGGAAAGGCTTCATCGTGTACTTTTATTTCTTGTAAACCAATAACATCCGGTTGGTGCTTTTCAATTAAAGCCTGTAACTGGTGTAAACGGGCGCGCAGGCCATTTATATTAAATGAAATGATTTTCATGTTTTAATCCAAGCAAAATGAGGTGGGTAAACTCGTACCATTTACCAAAGTGGCGCTATAGTATCATTAAATTTAGGCGGGTTCACTTGGGTTATTGGCATTTTAGTGCCCAAGTTATCGGCAATTTTACAAGAAAGTCATTAAGCTTTTCAGTAATTTAATTTACACTCATGGCAGAAGTTTTTCCAAGGATGACTGAGCCTAATGCTGCATATTATTCAATCAAATCGTCTCGAAGTACTGCAACAGCAATTACACCTTAAGCTCCTGCAATACCCGCTTAATAGTTTGTTTAAAAAAGAAATTATATTAGTGCAATCACCGGGTATGTCGCAGTGGTTAAAAATGGGGCTGGCCCACGCACAGGGCATAGTGGCACAAGTTGATTTCCCGTTACCGTCGAGTTTTACGTGGCGCTTATATCAAAGTTTATTACCTGATGTGCCCGCCGAATCAGCATTTAATAAAGCAAACTTAACCTGGAAGCTGTTTGCTATTTTACCAACGTGTTTAAACGAACCACTCTTTTTACCGCTAGAGCGCTATTTAAGTGATGATAACGCAGGGCAAAAACTCTTTTCGTTATGCGAAAAAATCGCCGATGTGTACGACCAATACCTGATGTATCGCCCCACGTGGCTGGCAACATGGCAAACCGGCAAAGATACTTTACCTGATGTCGATATTAGCCATGCCCCTTGGCAACCAGAGCTGTGGCGTAAATTGGTGGCTTACAGCCAATCCTTAGGGCAAAGCCAATATCATCGCGCTAACATGCAAGATGCCTTACTTGAGGCTTTAGCTAATGCCCCCCTTAATTTGTTACCTGAGCGGATCAGCATTTTTGGCATTTCAGCCTTAGCCAATTCTCAATTGGTGGTATTACATGCTTTAGCAGAACGGATCCCTGTGTATTTATACTTTTTTAATCCGAGCGAGCATTATTGGGGCGATGTGGTTGATGAAAAAACCTTAGCTAAAATCAATGCAAAATATCAAATAAAACCCAATTTAGCCGCCCAAGAGCAAGACTACTATTTTGTTGGCAACCCGCTGCTATCGTCATGGGGTAAACTTGGCCGTGATTATTTTGAGCAATTGATACAACTCAACGCCCAGTGGCACGATTATTTTGTTGAACCAGAACCTGACAATTTACTGAGCGCCATGCAATCTGAAATATATCATTTGGCATTTAAAGGGCAGAGTTTGCCCGATGATCCCACTTGGTATGTGACTGACCAAGGTAAAATAGCCGTCAACCCCCAAGATTGCAGCATTCAGTTTGCCAATTGCCATACCGCATTGCGTGAGGTTGAAGCCCTGCACGATCATTTACTCGATTTGTTTAGCCAAGACCCAAGCCTCACGCCCAAAGACATAATCGTCATGATGCCCGATGTCGGCAGTTACAGCCCTTATATTGAAGCTGTATTTGGTGCCGCAAGTGCCGAACGTTATATTCCGTATGCCTTAGCCGATTTAGCCATTGCACAAGAAAAACCAATATTAAGTAGTTTTAATCAATTGGTGAATTTACCTTTTAGCCGCTTTGGTGTCTCAGAAATACTCGATTTACTGCAAGTTGATTGTATTGCACGCCACTTTAATATTAGCCATAACGATTTAGATCAAATTCGCTTTTGGCTTGAACAAGTGGGGGTGAAATGGGGTTTAAATGCCAGTCATAAAGCCCAGTTAGCGCAACCTCAATTAGCCCTAAATACTTGGCAACATGGCCTTGAACGCTTATTGCTTGGAGTGGTGCAACGTGATGAAAATAATGCATTTAGTGGTATTTATGCTGCCGATGAAGTGGAAGGCATGGCGGCTGCATTACTTGGGCATTTATTAGCATTTGTGAATCGATTAGCCCATTACAAAACCATTTTAGAACCCGATGCAACGCTTGCAGTCAAAGCCCAGCTCTTGCATCAATTAGTGCAGGATTTTTATGATCATTCTGACGAGCAAGCGTGGGATTTACTGACGCTCGATAGCTTAATTCAAAACCTTGGCAAACATTATGATAATAAAGATTACCAAGGCGAGGTTAGCGCACGCATTATCAGTGCGTTAGTACAACAAGGACTAAGCGAAAATGGCGTAGGTCAGCGGTTTTTAGTTGGCCAAGTTAATTTTTGCACCTTAATGCCGATGCGGGCTGTGCCGTTTAAAGTGGTGTGCATGTTAGGTTTAAACGATGCCGATTATCCGCGCAGTGTGCAACCAATGGGATTTGATTTATTGCCCCACAGCAAGCGACAAAAAGGCGACCGTTCTCGTAAATTAGACGACCGTTACTTGTTTTTAGAAGCCATGTTGAGCGTACGCCATCATTTATACATCAGTTATATTGGCCGTTCGTGTTTTGATAACTCAGAGCGGGTGCCATCGGTATTAGTCAGTGAATTGCTTGAGTATTTAGGGCGCAGCTTTTATCAGCCAAATTGCGCTGATTTCCCAAATAATCTGATTAAAAAACACCATCTTCAGCCTTTTAACCCAGATTATTATCAACCCGGTGCGCCACAAAGTTACCATCCTACGTGGCAAATAAAACCGCTGCAGTTAAATCAAGACAAAGCAGCGCTGCCATTATTGCCAGCAGCTGAAATTGAATTAAACAGTTTTATTCGCACCGTGTGCCAAGCACAAGAAAGTTTTTATCGTAATAGCTTAGGCTTAAAGTTGACGCAATTTGACGAAATAGCCAAAGATGAGGAGCCTTTCTCATTAGATCATCTTGAACGTTATTTTTATTTAGATGAAATGCTGGTGGCTGCGCTTAAAGGCACAACCATTAATCAAGCACAAATTTTGCAACGTGGTGATTTACCTCTGGCGCATGTAGGTGAAATTACCCTTGAGCAGATGCAACAGCGCATTGGTCAAATGGTCAACAGCCTTCACAGTCATGATGTCACTGAGTTTAATGAGCCGATAGAAATTAATGTGCAACTGGGGCAAAGTCAGTTAGTGGGTTGGTTGACTCAAGTAACCGGCAAAAAACAAGTGTTTTACCGCACTGCAACTATCAAAGCAAAAGACATGATCAAAGCTTATTTATATCATTTAGTGGGGTCATTGGGCGCTCATATTACAGAAACTTGGGTCGTGGGGCTTGATGGGCAATATCAGTTTAAAGTACAAAGCGCCCAAGATGCTAAAAGCCAATTAGATAATTGGTTTCGTTTGTATCAAGCTAGTTTGCAACAGCCGGTGGCGTTTTTTCCGACCGCTGCGTGGCAGTTTGCTACAACAGGGGATTTTGCTAAAGCAGCACAAAAGTTTGCAGGTGGCGAATACATTGGTCGTGGCGAAGCCGAAAACCCCTATGTCGCACTTGATTTTAAACGTTTAGAGCCGCACGAAGCTGAGTTTATCCGCTGGAGTGAATTATTAGTCTCACCCATTGCGGCACACGCCGTGGAGGTCAAACATGCAGGGGCTTAATCCAATCACCATGCCGCTTAAGGGCGTATCACTTATTGAAGCCAGCGCAGGCACCGGTAAAACTTACACAATTACTGCTTTGTATTTGCGCCATTTATTGGGTTTACAAGTAGCTGGTCAAACAGGTGTGCCACTTACGGTAGAACAAATTTTAGTGGTGACTTTTACCGAAGCAGCGACAGCTGAAATCAAAGACCGCGTGCGTAAACGCATTATTCTTGCCCGTGATGCCTTGATGGGCGGCGACTGTGATGATGCCGTGGTACAAGCAATTTTAAGTGAAGTCAGTGAGACTAAAATGGCCTTTGCCTTGTTAGATGCGGCGGCAAAATCCATGGATGATGCGGCTATTTTTACTATTCATGGGTTTTGCCAGCGGATGCTAAAACAACATGCGTTTGAATCGGGTGTTGCATTTAATCTCACGTTTATTATGGATCAGTCCGAATTGCTGACTGAAGCACTTAAAGATTATTGGCGTACGTTTGTTTATGGCTTAACAAAAGAGCGCACTGCGCATGTACTTGCGTATTTTCCCGCGCCTGAACGTTTATATAAAAAAGTGGCGGCGTTGTTATCACGTAGTGGCGCTAAGATACAGCCGCAAATTAATCTTGATGAGGTCTGGCAATGGCAAGAACAGTATTTGTCTTTGTTAGCCCGCTTTAAAATAGACTATTTAAAGTCTGATTTTGCAGCGGCTATCTTAAATTCTGACCTTAAAAAAACCAAACCAGCGGCTAAAGCGCCTAATCTTGAGCTGTTATTGGCATTTTGCCAAAGTGAACAAACTGTATTTGAATTTGGCTCAGATAAAAAATCATTTGAAATTTGGGCCGCTGATAACTTTTTAGACCCTGAGATGTATAAAAAGGGCGGTAAAACCTTTAGCCATCCTTTATGTCAGGTGTTTACCGAGCTCAGTGAGCTGCAACAAAAGCTCACTTTTGGCATGCCCATCGCAATCGCTCAACAAGCAACTAAGTGGGTGAGTGCGGCATTAAGCACCAAAAAACAAGAGCAGCGCCTAATCAGCCCCGATGATTTATTAACCCAATTACACCACGCCTTATTTAGCGATGGGGGCGATACTTTGGCAAGTCAAATTGCGGCGGATTTTCCGGTTGCGATGATTGACGAATTTCAAGATACCGACCCAATTCAATACGGTATTTTTAGCCAAATATTTAACCGAGAAAGCTGCGCTTTTACCATGATAGGTGATCCAAAACAGGCTATTTATGGCTTTCGCGGCGCGGATATTTTTACCTATATTAATGCAAAACATCAGGTATCGACCGAGCAGCAATACACCTTAGGTAAAAATTGGCGCTCAAGCACAGGCATAGTCAATAGCGTTAATGCCTTGTTTAATCATCACGATAATAGCTTTATTTTTAATCAAGACATTCCATTTTTAGCGGTTGAAGCACAAGGTAAAACTGCAGAACAAGCACTGTATCTTGACGGTAAAGCAGTGACTGCGTTTGAGTTTTGTGTGCTTGAACATGATGCGCCTGTCACCAGTAAAGCTTATGCCATGCCAAGATTGGCCGCACATTTTAGCGATAAAATAGCCACCTTGTTGCAACAAGCGCAAGCAGGGCGTGCCACGATTGGCAGCCATGCTGTTCAGGCGGCAGATATTTGTGTGCTGGTGCGAGACCGAAATGAAGCGTCGTTTATTAAAGAGGCGTTAAGCAAGCAGGGGATTGCCAGTGTGTATTTATCCCGCGATGGTGTCTTACAAAGCCCACTGGCTTTGCATTTATTAAACTTTTTAACCGCCTTACATGGTCAATATGATGAGTCAGCTTATCGTGGGGTTTTAGCGGGCCCTTTATTTAATTTAAATTATCAACAAATCTACCAATTGGCAGAAAATGAACAAACGTGGCAGCAATATTTAGCCCTTTTTAGCGAATTGAGCGATATCTGGTACAAAAAAGGCGCCATGGCGATGCTTGAATTATTGCTGATGCGTAATAATTTGGCGGGTTTATGGCAAGCAATGGGGCTGCCAGTTGAACGTTGGTTAACGGATTTTCGCCATCTTGCTGAAATTTTGCAGCAAAAGCAGTTAGAACTTGAAGGGAGTTTACGGTTAGTACGATGGTTTGCACAAAATATTATCGATACCAGTAAAGAAAGTGCGCAACTTAGGCTTGAAAGTGACGCTAAATTAGTAAAAATTGTTACCATGCATGCATCAAAAGGATTGGAATATCCTTTGGTTTTTATGCCATTTGCGGTTGGCTTTCGTGAAGCATCTGAGCAAATTTATCATCAAGATGGTGAACTTGTTTACAATCTTATTAAAGACGATGCCAGTCAGCAACTTGCCGAAAAAGAGCGTTTAGCCGAAGACTTACGCTTATTGTATGTAGCCTTAACTCGCCCAGTGCATCAGTGCTTTATTGGCATGTATAACATTGCGGTGGGCAATAGTAAAAGCATGACAATTCAACGTACAGCCTTAGGCCATTTGTTGTTTGCTGGCCAAACCCTCACTAGCGCTACCGATTGGCATCAGTTATTAAATGCCTTTGCGGCAGCACATTCAGCCGATATGGCCGTGAGCTATTTTGCTGAGACTGATAGTAAGATCTCTTTGAGTGATGAGCTCACAGTGCCCAACTATGAGCGCAAACTATTTACTGGCAAAATTGAGCGTAACTGGCGTTTAACCAGCTTTAGCGCGCTTAGTTATAATCAAGCATCAGAACACATTACCCCAGGTTTTGAAGATGAAAGCCATGAGCTCGATTGGCTTGGCGAAGAGCAAAGCAACGAACTCAATCAATTTAGTTTTCCAAGAGGAGCAAGGGCGGGGAGTTGCTTACATGCTATTTTTGAGGAGATTGATTTTCAGCATCCTGATACGCACCCAAGCGATCCGAGTAAAAATCTTGGCGCTGTGGTTGAGCAACAACTTCAAAAATATTCAATCGAACCCCATTGGCAACTCGTTGCAGAGCAATGGATAAAGCGCGTATTAAGTACGCCCCTCGATGCTGATGGCTTGAGTTTAAATAAGCTTGGCGCCCAACAATGTTTAATCGAAATGGAGTTTTATTTACCTTTTGAGCGTCTTGATGCCACAGGTATTAATCAAGTACTCGATAGTGTGGCAAGTGAAAGTGTGTTTAAACATAACCTGAAATTTGAAACCATTCAGGGCATGTTAAAAGGTTTTATCGACTTAATATTTGAGTGGCAAGGTAAATACTATGTGCTTGATTATAAATCGAATCATTTAGGTGAGCTGGCGAGCGATTATCAGCAAAGTAATATGGAAGAAGTCATGCAATCGCATCATTACCACTTACAGTATTTGTTATACAGCGTTGCGTTACATCGATTATTAAAAACCCGCTTGGCCGATTACGATATCGAGCAGCATTTAGGGGGTGTTTACTATTTATTTTTGCGAGGCATGGGCGAAGGCGAAGGCATATATTTTAAAAAAATAGCCAAAGAGATCATTTTGCAACTCGACCGTATGTTTGAACAAGCAACTTTAGAGGTGACCTATTAATGTTGGCGCAACTAATAGCAGACGAAAAAGTCACGCAACTGGATATTCAATTAGCCCAGTTGTTAGTTAAAGATAGCAATGACCCAGTTTTTTATGTGGTGTTGCTACTGAGTCAATACAATGCGCGCCAGCATACTTGTTTACCTTTGGCACAGGTTGATTGGTCAAATCCGTTTATGCTCGAAACGCCAGTACCTTTATTTGCAAGCTATGAGCATTGTTTAACGGCACTGCGTGATCATCCTGTTGTAGGTGAAGGCAAGCCACTGCTTTTATTTGCTGAGCGTTTGTACTTTGCTCGTTATGCAGAATATGAACAAATATTAGCAAATAAACTCCATAGCTTAGCAAAACGTGCGCTTAAACTCGACGAAAGCCGCTTAGCGCAATTGCTTGATCAGTATTTTGGCACAACACCAACCCTAGATTGGCAAAAAATAGCCTGTGCAATGGCGGTACAGAATGCTTTTTGTGTCATCAGCGGAGGCCCAGGCACCGGAAAAACCACGACAGTGACTAAATTGCTAGCGATACTGCAATCACTTTATTTGGCAGCGCCACTGAGTATTAAGTTGGTGGCACCCACAGGAAAAGCGGCTGCGCGGCTCAGTGAGTCAATTCGTGATGCAAAACAAAAACTCGAACTGGCGCCCAATTTAAATGCCGTTATTCCTGAGCAAGCACAAACGATCCATCGATTACTTGGGGTGATCCCACAGTCGAATAAATATCGCCATAACAGCCACAATCCGTTGCATTTAGATTTACTGATTGTTGATGAAGCGTCGATGGTCGACTTAGCGTTAATGGCAAAGCTGGTTGAAGCAATGCCAGAGCATGGTCGTTTGATTTTACTCGGTGATAAAGACCAACTTACCTCGGTTGATACCGGTAATGTACTGGCTGATATTTGCCAAGATTTAGTCCTTGGTGTGCAACCTTTTTACAGTGAAGCTCGGGTATTGCAGCTGAATAAATTGTGTCATCAGGGCCAACACACTGCGCTGCAAGCAAAACAGAGTGATTATGTGCTTGCCGATAATATTGCTTTTTTACAACACAGCCATCGCTTTGATGAAAAAAGCGGCATTGGGCAATTAGCTAAAGCGGTTAACAGCAATGACAAACAGCTGCTGCAAGAGATTAAAGCCTTTGGTTACCCTGAACTGGCATTTTATGATTTAACCAATGAATATAAAGCGATGATCATTCGCTGCGCCGAGGCTTATTCACAGTATTTAGCGCTTATTAAACAAGGTGCAAGCCCTCAAGAGGTGCATGATGCTTTTTTACAATATCAGCTCTTGGCCGCAGTGCGCGAAGGCAATTATGGCGTTAACAAACTCAACAGTAAAATCGAAGCACAATTAGCACGCATGGGACTTATCAGCCCATCACATCGGCACTATGTTGGCATGCCGCTAATGATCAGCCAGAACGATTATCAGCTTAAATTATTTAATGGCGATATTGGCATCATCATGCCCGATGATGACGGCCAGCTAAAAGCTGTGTTTATGAGTGAAGGGGGCAGTACCCGCAGTTTTTATCCGGCTCGTTTACCCGCCCATGAAAAAGTCTATGCCATGACAATCCACAAATCACAAGGCTCTGAATTTTTGCATACTGTAATGATCTTACCGCCAATGCAGCAAGCAAAAATAGGAGTCAATCGCCAATTAGTGTACACAGGCATCACTCGAGCTAAAAAACGCTTTGATTTAATCGCTCAGCCTCAAGTATTACAACTGGCAATGAACAAAATGCTCACTCGCAGCTCTGGGTTATATCAGCGTTTGCAACAGAGCTAATGTATTGAGCCAGCGAATGTAGCTGGCTCAACGGGATATTAATGTTAAAGCAACTAGATTACTTTGTATGTTCAGAAGGTGAAGCACACCACTGATCGCTAAGATCAGAGAGGGTGTATTGCTGATATCCGGCTTCACCAAATACAGAGGTACCATTAAGGTAATAGGTATCTGCAACTTCATTTGGATTGTGAATGCTAAAGCCCAATAATTTGGCGATTTCTTTACTGATATGATAATGGTTTGGCATGCAGCCTAGCTCAGCTGCAAGATTGCTAATTGCACTTTGCTCTAAATGTGGGCCATAAAATAAAAATGGCACTTGGGCGATATCTAAATCCACCATGTTGTGACCATAACGGCCACTTTGGCCGGTAAGCTCACCATGATCTGAGGTAAAAAAGATATAAGTTGGTCGGCCCGTATTTTCAAAAAATTGATAAATATCAGCAATTTGTTTTTCTGTGTAATGCACTGAATTATCATAGGAATTGCGCATATAGTTTTGATAGTCGTTTTTATCTACCGGATATACAGCTTCTTCGGCTGGGTAATTATCAACATAAGGCGCATGGGTGCTGCGCATATGTAACGTAATAAATTGAGGCTGTTGATAATCAAGTTTAAGTTTATCAAGTGCCAGTAATAAGCGATTATCGTATTGGCCTTCAAAATCAGTTAAATGGTCATCATCCATCCAAGTATCGACATCACTGAGTGAAAACGAATACGTTAAACCACCGGCATTTTTTTGCGTGGTGATATAGTGGGTATTGTAGCCGCTGTGTTTGGCTAATTTAAACAATGAGGTATGCATAGATTGCAAATGCGCCATGTTATCAGGCTCATACACAGTATTAAAAAAGAGCGCTAATGAAACGCGAGTTGATACCGCACTTGATAACGAAGGGCGATAAAAAAACTCAGGTTTATCTTTAAGTGCGTTTAAATTTGGCGTGGTATCACGTTCGTAATCAAATAAGCTTAAGTTATAACGACTAAAACTTTCCCCCATGATCACCACAATATTTGCATCCACCGGCGCATGCTGGCTGAGCTGATATGCTTGGTATTCTTTTGCGGGTGGCAACAAACCGAGGGCTGTTTTGCTGTTATAGGCAATTAAATAGGAAAATGAAAATAAACCATTTTTGAGCGCTGATTGGCTGATATTAGGTTGAAATTTTTGCGACGAATTGACGCTAAAAGCTTGGCCAAGTGGTAACAGTAATAATATCACTAAGGCATAACCACAGTAGCGAGAGCGAGGTAATTGCAGGTGAAAACGCTGGTAAACCCAAAAAGCAAACCCAGCAAAGCTTAAACTCAGCAGCGCAGGCACCATTAAAAAAAGAGCAACATCTAAAAAGCCAATTAATGCATCAGTTAACTCTTTGCTCAATAACATCACATCAAAAGCACTATAAAATCCGCCAAAATAATGAAAATACATTAACTGACCCGTTTGCAGCAGCGTAAAAATCGCCAATAAGGTAATAACCAACAGACGTTGAGCGCAAAAAGCCAATACTGTCATCAGTACTAGGCTAATGGCGCTGCTTTTTATACTTTGAGTGGCTAAATAGTTACTGTTAAGAAGGTGATAAATATGTTCAGGAAGAAGCGCAAAACAATAAAAAGCAGCCAGAACGAATAAGGTAGGGAAATATTTTTTTAGGGTCATGAGTTGAGATTACATCTATGAAATGAATGTGAAAGTGCACTAGTAAAGCAAGTCTATCGTGATGAACTTTTAAAGACAATAAAGGCTGTTACTATTTTGGCATTCAGTATGCATTAAAAAACAAGGTCACATTCAAAGATTGGAGAAAATTATGTTAAGTCAATCTTACTGCCGCGCTTTAGAAGTGAGGATCTTTAATAAAAGTAAAGAAATTAGACGGTTAAAAAGCCAGCTCTTTTTCTTTCGCTTAGTGAGTTTAGCCTTTGTTGGATTATTTATTGTGAGTCAGCTGCATGCGGCAAGTTAAAAAAATGACACGATGAAACAAAGAGTATGCTGTTTTATCGTGTCATTTTTTTCACAAAAACCACTACAAATAATGCCAAGGTAAAACTGCCACAAAACGCCTCAATAGCAGCAATTAAGCGGGAAAAACCAAGAGGGGTAATATCGCCATAACCTAAGGTGGTGAAAGTAACAACGCTAAAATAGAGACAATTGAGGAAAGCAAACACATTTTGTTCTATGTTTTGATCAATCGAAAAGTGAATCACTTGATCTTGAAAATTGACTCCTAAAAAGTAATAGGCAATCGCGGCTATAAAAATAAGTGAGAGCGAAAAGAAGATTACATTGGTTGGTTTTTCACCATAACCGCATAACAAATCTATAAATTTCGATATAACCCTGCGTTTTGACCCTCGCGGATTTTGGTAGCGACGCATGGTCATTTCTTTATGGGTAAAATTACCTGCCAGTTCAAATAAACCTTGATGCTCGGCTGCTTTGCGTAAATCGCGATAAATTTCTTCAGATTGTTCATATAAATCGAGCGCTTCATGATGATGACCTTGATGATGCGCCTCTTTTGCCGCAATTTCTTGTTGCAGATGGCTACCAATGTGCATGTTATCAATGCGTGCGCCAAAGAGCTTAATTCCTAACAAGTTAGCGTGTTGCAATTTGCAACAGTGTAAGTTGGCATCTCGTAAGTCGGCTTTCATTAAGGAGGTGCCAATCATTTTGGTATTAAATAAATGCGCGCCAGACAAATTGGCGCGATAAAAGTCACAATAAGATAAGTCATAACCTTCTTTAGAACCACGTCGTACTAAATTAAGACCCGCTAAATTAGCGCGTTTTAACTTTAAACCTTGTAGCAAACCGCCATTTTTAGCATAACGTTCGAGTTTATCTTTGAGTTCAAGCCCACTTTTATCAAATTTTTCGTCATGCCAAAAACAAAAACCAGTGCCCATATCAAGTTCTTGGCATTGTTCGTTATCTGGGGTGCAATATTTGCATTTAGGTTTTTCAATCATAAGCGGCTAATAAATAGGACGATTACATTAATCCTAGCAGTTAAAAATAGAACTGCACGGCAGATAAAAGCCTAAAAACATCTGAACTATGAATAAAGTATTAAACAAGGTGCGTCAGCAGCTTTAATGACATGGCCTAACGGAGTGCTAGGAGCTGAACAAAGGTTTTCGCCGCGTATTCATTCGCAATTGAGAAAAACGATTACGCTAGATGATTTATTCGAGTATTAAAAGCGTTTGATTTGAATAAAATCGCAGTTCAAAGGTCAATACATTCCTAGCCTAATAAAGCATTGATGCGTTTATATTCTGCTTTAAGTTCTTTGCAGCGGTTAAAGTGACTTTCAGGCAGATTTAAACCTTCCACTATCTTAAAAGAGTTTAAGCATTTTTGTTTCAGCTCGACTTTATTGCTACCAGAATGTTGCAGTACTTGTAACAAGGCTTGAATTAAATTTAATGCACTACCTGTGTTCATTGGTGCAAAGCGCAACGCATTTTCAAATTCTTCAATAGCTAAACTAAAATTACCTTTTTTGTATTCTTCAATTCCTTTTTTATTGTGAGAATCAAAGCTGGCAATCTTTTGTTCAGCATTACCTGCCTGCTCAGCCATGATAGCTTCAACAAAGTCCGTGTTTTTATCACTTTTAGTTTTAAACACAGCAAGCTGTTCAAATGCTTGCTCAAATTCACCAATTTCAAGCAATGTCATTATTGATTCAGGGTATAAGTCCAACGGCAGCTCACTTTCGTTATGCTCGAGCTCTTTTTGTACTGCACAGAGCGATTTTTTCGAATCGAAATAATTGCCTTGTAGTGCGTCTAAACGCGCCAAACACATGGCTTCAAAGGTATCAAACGAGGTATCGGTGAAAAGTTGTTGATCGGTTTTTGCTTTTCGCAGCGCCAGTTTAGTTTCTTTTAAATAATGTTCTTTATCTGGCTCGTTATCACTATTTTGCGCGGCATCAAAAAGGGCGCGAATATAATTGAGCTGATGCGAAATATCTTGGTGAATAGAGCGTTTGCTCATTTCTAATAAGCTTTGGCAGGCATTGATCAGGCTGTTATAGGCTTTGTTTTCTCGCGCAATATCCGCTAACAAATGCTGACGATGAAATGAAAAAGGCGAAATCGCCACACTTTGTTTAATGGTTTTTAGCGCTTCTTTTGTTTCACCTAGCGCCAGTAAACAACGGGCTTTAATATCATACGCTTCAACTCGAAAACGATTGCTATCGAGCACTTCGTTACATAATTCTAACGCAACGTTATATTCTTTATTTAAATGCGCAATTGAAGCGAGGGCAATTAACGCCCATAAAACGCGTTTTTTACTAATCTCAAGATTAAGCAGACGTTTGGCGAGGCTGTATTGTTTTTGTTTGATATAAATTGTGCAAAGTAGCTGCGCGCAGTATTGCCGATAGCGAGGTTGTTCTTTTTGCACAGCTAAAATGAGGTCAATGGCTGCTGTGTAATTTTCTTCTTTTAAAGCAATTAGCGCCTCTTTCATTGCTTGTTTTCGTTTATAAACGCGGTGAATTCGTGTTTTTAACAATCCTTGTGAAAACGGCTTAATTAAATAATCATCAGGTTCTGCTTCAACGGCGCCAAGCACCATAGGACGGGTACTTTCGCCCGACACTATCATATAAATAGCGTCAACGGCTAAGCAGTCTTTTGAACGAAGTTCTTCAAGAAGCTGCCGACCATTTTTACCATTCCCTAAATTGTAATCGATGAACAATAAGTCGAATTGTGTTTCAAGGCATTGTGATAGGGCAGATTCACCACTATTGGCAAAGTTTATGTTGCGCGCGCCTATGCTGAACAGCAGGCCCTTTAACATTGTTTGAAAAGAGCGCTGATCATCAACGATAAGGATTTTTTTATCTTGGTAATCAATCAGTGGTTTTGCTGCCATGAATTTTTATTAGTTTTCTTTAATTGTTGTCTGTGACTAATAGATAGTAAACTATTTCAAAGCAAGCTGCTGTAAATGCCTTCATATTTTTAAATGTTCGTTTGTTAATTTACCTGTTCCATGGATAATAAATCCATTTCAAAAGCTTTTTTAGGTAAATAATTTAGTTTTCTAAGGTGTAGTGTGTCGTCAATTTTATATGAGATTAAAACCAGTAAAAAACGTAAAACCGTGGCAATTAAAATCCAAAAAAATCAAGTTACGGTTTATGCGCCTACTTATGTTTCAAAACATTATTTAGATGAGTTAGTGCAAAGTAAATCAACGTGGATCAGTGAGCAACTACACAAGCAACAAGCCTTGATTAAGCCCTCTATTTTTACGCGCCAGAACATGTGTTTATTTGGCCAAGAATATCCCATTCGCTTTTCGTTGAGTAAACAAAGCCGTTGTTTTTTATTATTTAATACCATTGAGGTTGAGACCGCAGCTAGGGTGAAAACAATTGAGCCATTTCGAATTAAACAGATCCAGCGATTTTTGGCAGAGCAGTTACAGCTTTATTTAGCACAACGCTTAGCATTTTATTGCCAACAGATGAATTTAGATTATCAGGGATTGAAAATACAACATTACCGTAGACGATGGGGGTCGTGTTCCAGCAAAGGCGTAATTAGTTTTAATTTATTACTGGCGCAAACTCCGCATTGGGTGATTGATTATGTCATCGTGCACGAACTGGCACATTTAAAACATTTAAACCACAGTGCGTTATTTTGGCAATTAGTTGACACACATTATCCGGATCGTAAAAAAGCTGAAAACTGGCTTAAAAATAGAATGTTTGATTTAGAAGTAGAATAGAAAATGAAAAAAGAGGGTGTAGGTGGTGGAGGGAGCTGGATTCGAACCAGCGAAGGCAGAGCCGTCAGATTTACAGTCTGATCCCTTTGGCCGCTCGGGAACCCCTCCAGTGCTACGGCGTGCATATTAGCAAAATAACTTTTACTGTAAAGCCCTTTTTTTTAATTTAATGTTCGTTTGCGGTTTAAATAGTCAACTTGCTGTTATTTAAACCAATAATGTTTTTAAAATAGCCGTTATCCTAATTCTTTTTATATTTATCAAGCTCAGTGATCGCATCAAGAAACTTACTTTCTAAAAATTGTTTTTCAGTTTCAATTTGGCGCGCTTTATCTTCAGCCATACTCACTTGCTGTTCTAGTTGTTTCACTTTATCGTCAAGTTTACTGTTACTTTCAAGATTTGAGTTATTAGCCATTTGCTGGTTTTTTTGCCGTAAATAGGTGAGTTCTTTACCTTGTTTGGCAAGCTTAGATTTGTAATCGCTCGCTAGTTCAACCAGTTGAGTTTGCTGGGCGGCATAACGATTAATTTGTTTTTCTAGTTGCATTTTTTCTTCGTCATTTTCCATTTGCGCCAGTAATTGTTCGTTTTCAGCGGTAAATTGATTCTTTTCTCGTTGCAGATTTTCCACCGCTTCATACTGTTTGTAGAGTTTAACCTTGGTATGTTCAAGTCGTTTTTTACTTGAAATCAGCTCACCTTTAAGCTTTTTGATCAGTGCATGAGAGCGGTCGAGCTCTTTTTCAAGTTTATTAATTTTCTCTTCATCTTCTTTACTGTTTGTCAGCGCCTGACTTTTGTGAAGATCGCGCAATTGTGCTTCAAGAATTTCGTGAACATTGGTAAGTTGATTAAGTGTTTCGGTATGACTATTGACAGATTCAAGCGCATCATTAACGGACTGTTGGCATAATTCGAAGTGTTTATTATTTTGCTCAGGCAAAAAGCCTGATAATCGATTTACTGCCGATGTAACGGTACGAAACTCATGAAACATCAGTAATAAAATAACAAACCAAGATGTGATTATTAATAAGCCTAAATCTATGGCTAAAATTTCAAGTACTTTTTCTGGAAGCATCGAGACCTCAAAATATTGACTAACCCAATTGAATAGGTAATTCTCTGTTTGTATTAAATTTTAGTTTAGCTTGATTAATATATACTGCCTATAATGAGGAATAGTTTCAATTAATCTTACTAAAGATTGCTTCGAGGTTTACCCATAAGTGAAGATACTCATAGTTGATGACAGTGTTGCCATGCAAGCAATTGTTCGCAGAGGTTTAGAACAATTTGGCTATAAGCAATTAGAAATAAAACAGGCTAATAATGGTGTCGAAGCATTAGAAATTATTGGTAACTGGCAGCCTGAAATTGTTTTAACTGACTGGCATATGCCACAAATGAGTGGTATTGAACTGTTAATTGAGGTTAAAAAACGTGAGTTGCCGCTTAAAATAGGGCTGGTGACTACAGTTAATGATGATGAACGTATTGAATTGGCAATAGAACAAGGCGCCAGTTTTGTTCTGAGTAAACCATTTGAAGATGAAGCGTTACACAAGGCATTATTGCCTTTAATCCAAGGCGCATTTGAAACAGAAGAAATTCTTAATGCGCAACCTATTCATAATAGTGATTTGGTCTTACCAAAATTATCACAGCTAGAAAAAGTGCTGCACCGTTTTTTAAATCCAGATATTCAATTAACTGCGATCCCGACTCAAGTATTTAGCAATGAAAAAATTCCGGCTTTATTGGCTTTGTTTGAAGATACCGAAACACAAAAAGTCAGAGCCGTCGCTATGCTCGACATTAAAGCAACGTGTTTACTGGGAGGGCTTAAAAATGAATTTCCGGCGAGTAAAGTTGAGCGTTATTTAACAAATAAAGTGATCAGTAAACAGATGCTTGATGGTTGTGAGCAAGTACTGGCAAGTAGTTCATTTGCTTTTTTAGATCGAAAAACGCGTAAAAATTTGCGCCTAAAATGTGTCAGTTTTGTACCAAAAACGTTTGCTAAACTTGAGATTTTATTTGCCAAACCTGCCTCAGAAAGAGTTGATATTTTATGTACCATCAAAGGATATCAAGATGGCACTATCACAATTGTAAGCTCTTAAATCTAATTAGAGTTTATCCACGAATTTAATTCCTTACTGTATTGTTATTTTTTCTGTAGCCTAATTGCATTGCTAAAAGAAGATCTATGTTAATGCAGCTAATAGAAGATTGAGTTTTCTTGAGTTAAACAATAATAAGAGTTTTTTAATTTGCGTGGTTAAATTAGGTGTAAATAACAGATTTATCAATAAAACAGCTTATGATAAAGAGTGTATAAAACGAGAGAGATATAAAAGAAGAGGAACTGAAGTGGTGGAGGGAGCTGGATTCGAACCAGCGAAGGCAGAGCCGTCAGATTTACAGTCTGATCCCTTTGGCCGCTCGGGAACCCCTCCACTTCAGTGCGGGCATAATAGCAAAAAGCTTATTTAAGTAAAGTAAATTCCTAAAGAAAATCACGTTTCTGCCGATAAATTTTCTATCGTCGTAGTAAATGGTGTTTTTTGATGCAGATTGATGGAATTTTGACTAATGAAATCCAGCTTGGTAATAAGCTCGGTGTATGTATTAGTGAAAATAGGCGTTCTGATTTTGCATTGTTGCTTTCAATGCTTTCAGCCGATCCGCTCGACTTTGCTCAATTTCATTTACCATACGAAGAAAAAAAGCCTGCCTATGGTACCCAAGCCGATAACGAAGATTTAAGATTAAAGTTAGGTGCCGGTCCGCTGCAAGCATTAGCGGTAAAACCAATAGATTTTCTCATTGGTGCCGAAAATGCTGCCATGGTACAAGAGCAAGGCCTTGCGCAACTGAAACTACAAACTTATTTAAATCCTGAGCCTTTAGCAATTAGAGATGACAAAGACTATATCAGTAGCGACATTATTTCTAACTGTAATTTAAATGTGCAAAAGCGATATTTCAGTCAAACAGAGCCATTAAGTCATTTATCTATGAATGCTGCGCAATTTTATAACGATTTAACTCATCCCGATTTACATCGACCGCTGGCTGTTACTCAAGCATAAACCAATCAAGCATAAGCCAAATAAATTTGCGCTATGGTCATAGCGCGAAAGCAGTTTAGGTTTATTAATCGTTATTAATTAATCATGATTAATTTAGCGTCATCCATTTGAGTTATTAATTGGCATGACATTTTTTATATTTTTTCTCACTACCACATGGGCATTCATCATTACGGCCCACTTTAATATCGGTTGTTGGCGTAATGATACCATCGACATAATACCAAGTGTCGTCGCGTAATTCGAAGTAAGAGCGCTCTTTTAATTTACAAAATAAATTTTGATAAAAATAGTCTGCTTCAAATTCAACCCAAGCTTGTGTCTCTTGTTGTTCGGTATTAATGACCGTAAGTTTAATGAATCGGCAACTATTCGCAAAATCAGCAATTTCTTTTACTGAGTTTTCAGCTTGCTTTTCTTGGGCATAGGTTTGTTGAATATAAGCGGGATTGTTAACTACATAGGCACTAAAGCGTGAGCGCATTAGCTGCTCTGCAGTGTTTGGTTTAACCGTTTTATTAATAAAAGGCTGGCAGCATTGCTCAAAGGTAAGCGTTGTTCCACAGTAACACATAGCAAGTTCTCATTTCTAAAAAGGCTGTAATATTACCGTAACTCGGCAGTTTTTGATCCATATTATTGGCAAAGTGTAATTTTTTTTGCTTTTCTCTGTGAGTGCAGCCTCAGTGTACTCGCTGGTGAAAAGAATGGTTAACCACCGAAGTTAGGTGGAGCACAGAGAAAAGATTAATTGGTTGGCTTTTCTCGCTGAGCGCAGCCTCGGTGTACTCGGTGGTGAAAAGAATGGTTAACCACCGAGATTAAGAGGGACACAGAGGAAAGAGGGTTTTTGTAGGTGCAAGCCCGCTTGCTTGGTAGGTGAAACCTTCCCGTTTTGTTGTTAATAAATCACAATTCAACAAGCGTCGGGCTAGATCCCGACCTATAAAAGCGGCCGAGCTGCGCTCGCCTTCGCAAGCAGGCTTGCACCTACAGTAAAATCTCAAAATAAACATGGATACTAAAAACAAAAAGCTCGGTGTTCTCGGTGGTGAAAAGAAGGTTAACCACCGAGGTTAAGAGGGACACAGAGAAAAGAAAAAGATTAATTGGTTGGCTTTTCTCGGTGAAGCGCAGCCTCTGTGTTCTCGGTGGTGAAAAGAATGGTTAACCACTGAATTTACAATGGTAAAAAAGAAAGTTAACCACCGAGGTTAAGAGGGACACAGAGGAAAGAAAAAGATTAATTGGTTGGCTTTTCTCGGTGAAGCGCAGCCTCTGTGTTCTCGGTGGTGAAAAGAATGGTTAACCACTGAATTTACAATGGTAAAAAAGAAAGTTAACCACCGAGGTTAAGAGGGACACAGAGGAAAGAAAAAGATTACTTGGTTTGCTTTTCTCGGTGAGTGCAACCTCGGTGAACTCGGTGGTGAAAAGAAGGTTAACCACCGAGGTTAAGAGGGACACAGAGGAAAGAGGGTTTTTGTAGGTGCAAGCCCGCTTGCTTGGTAGGTGAAACCTTCCCGTTTTGTTGTTAATAAATCACAATTCAACAAGCGTCGGGCTAGATCCCGACCTATAAAAGCGGCCGAGCTGCGCTCGCCTTCGCAAGCAGGCTTGCACCTACAGTAAAATCTCAAAATAAACATGGATACTAATAACAAAAAGCTCGGTGTACTCGGTGGTGAAATGCTTTTAACTACTTATTTTTCCTGATGTTATGGATTTTGAGCTAACCTAGCATAACGTTGGGCATTGATTAGGCTGCTCTGTGCGGACAAAGCTATAAAGTTGGGCCGATATGTGGGCATTATGCTGTGCTAATAATTCTAATTGCGAATGAGATAGCATATTGGTCCACGTAATGATTGCAGCAAAGTTGCCATTCGAAAGTGCTGAGTTGAGCACATAATCTAAATTAGCCAAGTGCTTTTGGCGAATGACTAATAATTTTGATTTATCAATTGAACAAGAATCAAGTAATGTTTTACTTGGCACTGCATCTGGGGCGATGAGTAATGTCCAGCCGTTTTGATGATTATATTGATGTAAAATTTTCAGTAGTTCAAATGTTGCGCTGATCTCATCACTTACTTCAACTAAATGAAGTTTTGAACTTGAATCCACAGCTTGATAACTTTTAATACGTCTTACATCGATAGTGTGTAACATGAATCACCTACTGGTTGTTTATACAGTGCCTTCATATACAGTAGTTTATACAGTTGTTAAGTTCAAGCTTTTTTTATTAAAAAATGAGCAAAAAAATGACACAAGCTTTTAAATTGATCTTTTTTTACTCGTTAGTTGGTCTGTTTTGCAGCGTTTTGGTTGATTAGTGACTCTTTAGTGAGGTGTTCGGCAGGGTGCTTGGTTTAAATTAAACCGTGCATCAATAAGCTAAGTAATCTCAATACTGGTTAATAAATCTATCTTAGGCCGTTATTTTAAACGCTAACAGTGATTGCTTAAGGTGAAAGAGATTCGCTATTAGCGCTAATTCGTTCTGTTAGCATTAAAAGTCGATAGCTAGCGATCAGCAACTATGATATTTATCTTTAATTAATAAATATCTTATCTAGCACTGAGGTTAGTAAAAGTTGGCTTAGGGCCAAGTTAAAAAATCAATAGGGCGCTTACAAAAAGTGCTGATCGTGTATTTGTTCATATAAAGTAGCAGCCTGAGTGCGTGCATCTTTAATTTGTTTTGTACACAAATGAGAATGTAACTTAGCAATTGCTTCAACAGCTTCAATAGAACCTTGGGATTCCGCTAATGCCAGCCAAGTAAAGGCGTGGAACTCACTTTGAGGAAGCCCGCTGCCTTTGGCAAACATTAAACCTAAATAATACTGAGCTCTGACATGGCCACTCATTGCCGCGCGGCGCATCCATTTAGCCGCACCAACATCATTTTTGCTTTTTGCCATGTGAATGGCTGTGGCAAATAATTCCGCAGGGGTGGGGCTTTCTAAGGTATTTACAGTGCTTGAAATAGCGCTTAGTTGTGAGCTAGTACTTGGCAGTTGTTCTAAAATATCGCACAGCTTAGTAAAAGTGAGCAGTAATTTGTGCTCAAGCTCAAATATGGTCATATTATTTAAATCATTGCTATTAGCCGATGATTGAGGTGAGTCAGGCTCTTCGTCATCATCTCTTGTAAATTCATCTAGGTGACGAGCATCTATATCAGTTTCATCAAGCTCAATGTTATCAAGCTCAGTATTGTCGAGCTCAATGTTATCAAGCTCAGTATCATTTTCTTCTGCATTATCGGGGTTTAAAGGCTCATCATGCTCATAAGAGTCAATTAAGGTGTCTTCATCTAACCGTTGGGATGAATGTTCTGAATTCATGTAAACCTCAAAATGCAAAAAATCAAACTAAAAACGATGGCTTAATAGCGGCAAAAATTATAAATGCTTTAGTTAGCTTAGCTAATTTTAGGCCAAGTATTTAGCTTGGCCTAAATTATTAGTTATTTGTGTGTCTGTTTACTTATAACCGCGGCTTCTTTTACCACTTGGCAGCGCTGAACTGATCAACGCTAAACATAAAATGATAATAAATGTCATTGCATTTGCGCCAGCTTGTAATGAGTAATCAACAGTTGAGTGTAAAAGCATATGAATAATCGCAACACAACAACCAAAAGCGACCCCTTGAAAAAGCGGCGTTTTACGTTTCACCATAGTGTGTATGCTTTTGAATAGTGCAAATAACATCATCGCGCCCAACAACAAAGTAACAGGTACACCAAGCTCAATTGAAAACTGTAAATAGTCGTTATGAGCATTGTCATAAAAACCCGAGTAAGGGCCTGGTTGATAAGCCGGAAACGCCGTGTAAAAACTACCGCCGCCTGAGCCTATCCAGAGATTATCTTTTAATAATGGCATTGAATCAGCAATGACTTCATCACGGGTTTCAGATTTTAAGCTGGTTTCTACTAAACGCTCTTTTACTTTTTCAACGCCGAACATGGCACCCACAATAATCAAATCGAGCACAAAAAAACTAATAATTAGGGTACGTAAGTAACGTGGTTTACGATTATAAAAGAAAAAGGCAAATAAGCTCACTAAAGCAAGGGCGATAAAAAAGGCAGAATTACCCATACGCGAGCGCGTTAAAATGAGTGCAATGATCATGGCAATTAAACTCATGCGTAATAACATTTTACTGCTGAGTAAAATGGTGATCATACCGCGTAATTTTGCTTTAAATTGTGAACCGCTGCTATCTAAAGACAGCTGGCTAATTAATAGACCAATCCCCAATGCCAAACATAGGGCTAAATAATTAGCTAAAAAGTTCCAGTAGGTAAATGATCCCATAGCACGTTCGTGATGGCGAAAGCCAAACAGTGGGCTAGTAACACTAGGCTGTAAGTTTAAATAAGTGGCATACAAAGCCTGAAACAAACCCGCAGCGACAATGACATAACAAACTTGCGTGAGTTTTTGTGCGGTGGTTACGTAGCTAAATACCAGCCAAGCAAATAAAAAATAACAAAATGTTTTCAGCAGCATTACTTTTGTTTGGCTCGGATCAATACTGATTGAACTTAAACTGCCAAGGGTGCTGTCTGCGGTATTTAAACCAGGGATCAGTTGAATTGCTAATACAAGCATTACCACTGCCAAAGGCCCTAAAACATAGGCACTAATAAGAGGGGGAAATAACGAGCGCTCTTCTTTAAAAGCCAACCATAAATGACATAAAAAAACACTCGAGACCATCACAGTTAGGAGCATTAGCGCCCAAGGACGGTAACTACCAAGTGGAATGGGCAACCAAAAAATAAGCAGGCAAAGGCAACTAAAAATAAAAGATTTCAATTTTCTACTCTTGAAAATAATCAAATTGCATTGATATTAAATTATATCAATAGCAGTATTAAGTTGAAAATAATAATTATAAATAACAAGCTGTTAGCTTTTGTTAAGTTGAGTTTTAGATAAGATATTTACCAATACATTAAATTAAAGTAAGCATCTGACTTATTTATTTCTCAGGTTAATTATCATTCTTTAGTAATAAAAAAAGCCCCGTAGGGCTTTTTCGCAAAGGGCAAATTACAGACCGTTGCCTTCAGAGATACCGCCTGCACCGCCGCCGCCGCCGCCGCCAGCAGTACCACCAGTGTTACCACCAGTGTTACCGTTCGTAACGCCACCAGTAGTACCGGCTGTGTTACCACCAGCTGTGTTACCAGCAGCCGTTGCTTGAGAAGCAATACCAGCGTCAACATTATTAGCAACAGCAATACCAGTTACGCTATCGCTTGTTAAACCGCCGTTAACAGCAGCTTGTAATAATGCTGGAACAGATGCGCTATCGCTACCAACAGCTTGAATTGCAGCTGCAAGTAACTCTTCAGCTAGCTCTGGGTTTGCTTCAATAGCAGACTGTAGAGCAGCAGCAAAAGTTGAGGCATCAGCATTTTGGAATGCAGCAGCGATGATTTGCGTAGCATTGTCTGATACTTCAGCTGATACAGGCATCATTGCCGACGTACCAATTGCAGCAAGTAATAAACTTGCAATAGTTAATTTTTTCATGGGGATCCCTTTAAGTTCCATGGTTATTTAAATCTGTGGGAGATTTTAATGTATTTACAACGTTATCGCACTCATTTTTTAAACAATTATGAGCGAGTTTTAACGGTGCTTGAATAAATTGCCCTTGTGACGCATCACAGTGCAATTCGTTCAGTTTGTGATAAGTTGCCTCATCTTCAACGTGACAAGCAATCACTTTTATACCAAGACCGTGGCAAATTTGTGTCACAGCCTGGATAAAATAGTTATTGTCAGGATTTTGCATTAAATCGCGCACATAACTGCCGTCTAATTTAATGAAATCGACATTCAGCCCACGTAAGTACTTAAACGAGCTAAAACTGACACCAAAGCGTTCAATACACAGTTTTATACCGTGTGTTTTAAATAGATTGATATTATTTGTTGCGCCATTAATGTTATCAAGTAGCGCTGTTTCATTGACTTCAAAATAAAGCTCAGTCATATATGGTTTTGCATCACGCATAAATTGGCTTAACCAAGTACTGAAATGGGCACTGTGCAAAGACTGGCGGCTAATATTAACTGCAACAGGTTTATCAAGCCCATTTTTAGAGAGCTCACCCAAAGCCATAATAATTTTTTTATCCAGTTCTTCAGTTAAATCAAGGCGTTCAGCCATCGCAAAAAGCGGGGCGTTGGCAATTAACTCATTTTGATAACTAAAACGGGCAAACAATTCATTATAAATAATGGCGGTACTGTTAGCTGCTTTAACTGGCTGATACGAAAATTCAACTTCACCCGTGGCTAAAATATCATTAATGAGTTGTTTCCATTGCTGTAAGCCAAGTGATGGTATTGTTTGTTCACTACCAGCTTGAAAGCTAGTTGCGCTGACAGCTTGACCAAGATTAGCGGCATCGGTAGTAGCAAGCGTATCTAAACGGGCCAGTAACTCAGTAAGGGTATCTTGTTCGCTATAGCCCGTGACAACCACACTGCCAAAACCATTTGGATAACGGCTAGATGAAAGTGACTGCAGTGATTCATGCACCAATTGTACTTGATCTAAACACAGCTCAAGATTGTGGGGCAGGGTAAAAATAAAGCTGCCGCCCGCAATACGATAAATTTTATTGCCGGATATGTTTTTAAAACTATTTTTTAAAATTTCAACTGCTTCAAGTACATAAGCATCACCTGCTTGATAACCAAAATCACGGTTAACGCTTTGCAAAGACGCCAAACTCACTAAACCAATCGTATGGCTTGATGTATTGGCCTGATGGTGCTCGGCTAAATCGTGTAAATCTAATTTAAATTGGCTTTCAAAGGCACGGCGATTACCAAGAGCCGTGAGTTTATCTAAATACGCATCACGGGTTAGGTTTTCGGCGTGTTTAGTCATCGAATCAAAGGTTTTTTGTACGTTTACAACCATGGCATTAATTGCGCCTGCCAATACATTGACTTCTTTTGTCCAATAGGTAGCAGGATTATGTACAAATTGTTTGCGACTCACGGCATCGGCTTGTTCAGTTACTGTATGTAATGGTTTTAAAACCGCACGTAAAATGAAGTGGGCAATAATTAAACTGACAATTAAAATAACTAAAGAACTTAAAAAAGCACGCTGTGCGTATTGCCACAGCTGTAAATACGATACACCCGGGTGGCTTGTGACATATAAAGTCCCAGCAATTTGCCAACCGTCATTTACTTCAGATGAACCGGTTGGAGGCGTAAGCTCAAATGCATGCATAAACCACGCAGGCACAGACTCAACGGTTTGTGGGTTTTCGCGATTTAACTTAACTTGACCTTCTTGGGTCACAAAGCGCATTGATTGGTAATAACCTGAGTCAAAAATGGCCGACATCATGGTATCGGCAATCACTAGATTTTCGTCGTCCATATAAGGTGAAATCGATAACCCTAAACTGGTCGCGGCATCTTGTGAATGGCTGGCCATTTGGTCATTTAAATAATCACGAGTGTGGTCAACATTCATTAATAAGCGAACAGTAAACGACACCACAGTTAAAAAGATAACAAGCGCATAAAGTTGCACGCTTAGGCTAATTCCTCGGCCATTAAAGTTTGGCATAATCAGGTCCTTTCGAATTGACTTTATCTATGGTGTTCATTTCACCGTTTTCGATCCGTTTCGTTAGGCTATCCCAAGCAGAATTTCCTCTGGAGTTTTCTACTTTTTTGCCTAACCCTTTTGCTTTTGCCATCCACAAACCTTGGCCGTTAAAACTGTAAATTGGTTTTAAATCTCGGCGTTTATCAGCTGATTTTATACGCGGGTCAAAGTTATCCAGCACCAACGGAATACTATTAGGTTGCTCAAAATAAATAAGCACCATATGAGGTTCATTAACGGTGAGTTGGCGTACATACATCAAACGCATTTTTTCTTCGGGGACACCAAGCGAAAGCAGGGTAAAAAATTTACCAATGGCGTAATCTTCACAATCACCACTACCAACCCCTAACATTTCAACCGGGCTGGCCCAATAATCGTTTTTACCCCAAAGTGGTAAATCATTTTGATAGCGAATTTGTTTATTAAAAAAAGTATTCACTTTGTTGAGCTGATTCCATTCATTGTCACTGCCAGATTCATTAACTAGCGCTAACCATTGTTTTACGCGGTTGAGACCCGCATCACCATACACTGCATTTACTTTGTTTAGCACAGCATCTGTGGCCAGCACATCAGCAAGACGCGACGCCAAAACACAAAACGAAACAATAATGAGTAAAAATACAAGTAAGTGACGAAACAAATGCGCAGCCTTTGGCCAATCCCTATGCGGCGCTATGATAACTGATAGCGGCCAAAAACGACACAAAAAACTGGTACTAATTACTGAGCAAAAGTTTAAAACATCTGGCTTGGACTTGCATTTTCATCACTTTAACGCATAAATAGGCACTTTATTAGGCCAAAATAACTCAGTTTGAGCCAAATAGAGCGACAAAAAAAGGTAACAGCACATGATAAATCAGTCACTTAAAAAGGATGTAAGATGAAGTATTTAGTCACGGGCGCAGCGGGATTTATTGGCAGTTTTGTCGCTGAGCGCTTATGTGAAATGGGACACCAAGTTATTGGGCTTGATAATTTAAATGATTATTACGATCCTGCCTTAAAGTTAGCGCGGTTAAAACGGATTGAACACTTTGCTAATTTTACCTTTATTAAAATGGACTTAGCCGACAGAGACGCCATTGCAGCGCTATTTGCTCGCGCACAATTTGACTGCGTTATTCATTTAGCCGCGCAAGCAGGGGTGCGTTATTCAATCGATAACCCAATGGCCTATATTGATTCAAACTTGGTTGGCATGGCAACGGTTCTCGAAGGATGCAGGCACAACAAAGTGCAGCACTTAGTGTATGCGTCATCAAGTTCTGTTTATGGCGCCAATACGAAAGTGCCTTTTGCCGAAAGCGACCAAGTCGACCACCCAGTCTCACTTTATGCCGCGACTAAAAAATCAAACGAGCTGATGGCCCATACTTATAGCCATTTGTATCAACTACCGACCACCGGATTACGTTTTTTTACTGTGTATGGCCCGTGGGGACGCCCCGATATGGCACCGTTTTTATTTACCGACGCCATTGCCCATCAGCGGCCAATAAAAGTATTTAACCATGGCAACATGCGCCGCGACTTTACCTATATAGACGATATAGTCGAAGGCGTGATTCGAATTCAAGCGCTTATTCCAGCGCCAAATAAAGTCGAACTAAACAAAGAGTTAAATGAAGAGCTAAGTAAAGGAACAACCCAGCAAAGTCGGTCACCTTATTACCAACTTTATAATATTGGTAATAACCAACCCGAAACGTTAGAGCACTTTATTAGCTGTATCGAAACCGCATTAGGTAAAAAAGCCATTAAAGAGTATTTACCAATGCAAGCGGGCGATGTAATACAAACTTATGCCGATGTCAGTTCCCTTGAAAGCGCAATTGATTTTAAACCCAATACCACACTTGCCGACGGCATTAGCCAATTTGTAAATTGGTATACTGATTTTTATAAACCCAGCGGATTTTAAATTCACGGCTCATTCGTAGGTGCAAGCCAGCTTGCTTGGTAGATAAAACCTTCCCGCGCCATTTGGCCGTTTTAAACGATTCGCTGGCAGGCCATCACCTACGATTGAAGCGGAATGGTTTTTCACGTAGGTGCAAGCCTGCTTGCGAAGGAAGATGTAATCTTCCCGCTTTTTAAACATAGCCATTCGGTCGTTTCGAAAGATTTGCCGATGGGCCATCTTAAAAGATTCGCAAATCGGCCATCTTAAAAGATTTGCTGGCAGGCCATCACCTACGGGTGTTATCAATATGCTTGTCTGATATGCGTTATAACGATTTTTTGGTTATGGCAAATATTTACAATTCCAAAAAGGGTAATTTTGCACTGAATCGATGATCCCGGCTCGCAACGGGTTGGCAATGATGTATCTGGCTTGATGATATAAATCTTGTTCGCTTCGAATCTGATGCTCGTAATAATAACGTTGCCAAATGGTATGTTTTTGTTGGTATTTTAGGTTTATTTTTCGTGTAACCAAGGATTTAAATCGTTGGACAATGAGTGGCAATGGCTCATTGTTTTGTAATTGAATTAACCAATGTAAATGGTCTGGCATTAAGACATATGCAATTGTTTTGGTTCGATTGTTGTGATCGTTTTCGTACATGGTTTTGATGGCGATATGCGCATTGTCAAATTGGTTGAACCACGGTGTTCGGTTATCGGTGCACAAGGTGATGGCATAATAAGCGTCAGGTATTGATTGTCTGTATTTGCGCAGGTTTTGATACATGATGAAGTCCATTTCATGTTTTGTTTCAAGATAGGCCAGATATTTTGTCAATGCAAAATAGGTTCAAGTTGGTTTTTCACGTAGGTGCAAGCCTGCTTGCTTGGTCGATGAAACCTTCCTGCTTTTATGTTTATGGTTTAGACAGAACCAACGGCAAGCCGTTGGAAAAGACTTAAACGGCAAGCCATCTTAAAAGATTCGCTGGCAGGCTATCACCTACGATTGAACTGAAATGGTTGTTTTATGTAGGAGCAACAACAATGTTCTCAGGTTCTTTTTTAAATCCAGTTCGATAAGGTGTTTACAATCCTAGCCCAAAAAGTATAAATTGCGACAAACCAAGCACTTGTAACACACTGAAATATCAAACCACTAGCCAAGTGATTATTCTGTGGCGGTGGTCAAAAATAATAAGGAATAAAATGAAAGTTACATTTTACGGTATTGGGTATGTAGGATTAGTGCAAGCAACGGTACTTGCCGACGCAGGTCACGATGTATGTTGTGTTGATATTAACGAAACCCGCATCGAAAACCTTAAAAAAGGCATTATTCCTATTTATGAGCCGGGCTTAACGCCACTGGTTGAAAAAAACTTTGCCGAAGGGCGCTTAACTTTTACCACCGACGCCGAGTTTGGTGTTAATTTTGGTGATTTACAGTTTATAGCTGTGGGCACACCGCCAGACGAAGACGGCTCAGCCGATTTACAATACGTATTAAAAGTGGCCGAAACCATTGCCACCCACATGACATCACCAAAAGTGATTATTGATAAATCAACAGTGCCAGTTGGCACAGCCGACAAAGTACGTGCTAAAGCGCAACAAGTGCTTGATAGCCGTGGCTCAGATTTAACTTTTGCCGTGGTATCAAACCCAGAATTTTTAAAAGAAGGCGCGGCAGTGAATGACTGTAAACGCCCAGACCGTATAGTAATTGGTACCGACAGCGCCGATGCCGAAGAACTAATGCGCGAACTGTACGCACCCTTTAACCGTAATCACGAAAAAATCATCGTGATGGACATTAAAAGTGCCGAGCTCACCAAATACGCCGCTAACTGTATGCTCGCGACCAAAATCAGCTTTATGAACGAAATGGCTAATATTGCCGAGCGCGTAGGGGCCGACATTGAACACGTACGCCAAGGCATCGGCTCAGATTCACGCATTGGTTTTCAGTTTATTTACCCAGGCTGTGGTTATGGCGGCTCGTGTTTTCCAAAAGACGTGCAAGCCTTAGTGCGCACGGCCGACGGCATTGGTTATGAGTCACAAATTTTAAAAGCGGTAGAAGCAGTCAACTATGCGCAAAAAAATAAACTGTTTGAATACATTACTAAACATTTCGGTAAAGATTTAAGCGGTAAAACCTTTGCATTATGGGGCTTAAGCTTTAAACCTAATACCGACGATATGCGCGAAGCACCAAGCCGCGTATTGATGGAACAACTGTGGGCCGCAGGCGCAAAAGTGCAAGCCTATGACCCCGAAGCAATGGAAGAAACCCAGCGCATTTATGGCTCACGCCCAGATTTAAGCCTAATGGGCACCAAAGAATCAGCCCTTAATGGCGCCGATGCACTGATTATTTGCACTGAATGGCAAAATTTCAGAGCGCCAGATTTCGATTTAATTAAATCGCAATTAAACGAAGCGGTTGTGTTTGATGGCCGTAATTTATTTGAACCAACGCGCATGACTAAAAAAGCAATTAAGTACTACAGCATTGGCCGTGGTTTATCGGTAACTGGAGAGTAATGAATGAAATATCTGGTAACGGGCGCAGCAGGTTTTATTGGTAACTTCGTCAGTGAGCGTTTATGTGCAATGGGCCACCAAGTAATTGGCCTTGATAACCTAAATGATTATTACGACCCAGCATTAAAGTTAGCTCGCTTAAAACGTCTTGAGCACTTCACTAATTTTACGTTTGTTAAAATGGATTTAGCTGACCGCGAAGCAATCGCTAACTTGTTTGCAACTGAGCAATTTGAGCGAGTGATCCATTTAGCTGCGCAAGCGGGCGTTCGTTACTCGATAGAAAACCCAATGGCCTATATTGATTCAAACCTAGTAGGTATGGCCACTATTTTAGAAGGTTGCCGTCATAACAAAGTGCAACATTTGGTTTATGCCTCATCAAGTTCAGTATATGGCGCAAATACTAAAATCCCTTTTGCTGAAGAAGATAGAGTCGATTATCCAGTATCGCTTTACGCTGCAACTAAAAAATCGAACGAATTAATGGCCCACACTTATAGCCATTTATATTCGTTGCCAACCACCGGGCTGCGCTTTTTTACTGTGTATGGCCCGTGGGGTCGCCCCGATATGGCACCGTTTTTATTTACTGACGCCATCGCCAACGATAAGCCAATTAAAGTATTTAATAACGGTAAAATGCAACGCGACTTTACTTATATTGACGATATTGTCGAAGGTATTATTCGTATTCAAGATGTAATACCTGCGCCAAATAAACAGGCAGATAATAAGCAAGCAGTTAATAAAGCCGAAGGCTCACCTTTTTATAAGCTTTATAATATTGGCAATAATCAACCAGTAGAACTTGAGCAGTTTATAACCTGTATCGAAAATGCATTAGGTAAAAAAGCCATAAAACAATATTTACCAATGCAAGATGGTGATGTAGTGCGCACATTTGCTGACGTTAGTGGTTTAGAAAGCGAAATAGGCTTTAAACCGAATACTGATCTGCAAAGTGGGATTAATAGTTTTGTGCAATGGTATATTAAGTAATAGTCATGAGTAAATTTAATTTTGTTAGTGATTATAATGCTTATGTCACTTTTTATAAATATAAAAGCCCATTACCTATATTTCAAGTATTTATGACGCCAGGTTTTTTGCTTTTAATATTATATAGGTTTTATTCTTCAATTTATTGTCTTGGAGGTATATTTCGTTTTTTAGGTAGGTTACTTTGGTTGTTAACATATTTTTTATTTGGTTGTGACATTAATCCTCGATGTAAAATTTACGGCACATTAATAATGCCGCACCCAGTCGGTATCGTACTTGGCGAGGGGGTTGTATTAGATGGTTGTAATGTGATTTATCAAAATGTGACATTAGGAGTAAACCGAGGTCATTATCCACATTTAAAAAATGTAACAGTTTATACATCAGCAGTAGTGTGTGGTGATGTAAAATTAGAAGATGAAATAATACCAGCCCTCAGCAAAATACTGAAAAATAAATAATTATTAAGGTGTAAAGTGAGTTTTATAAGGAAAAATAATAAGCCAGTAGATAAAGCGTTATTGCTTTTCAGTTTTATCTTAATAGTTTTTTATAGTTTGTTGAGGTTTATTCAAAGTGGAACTTTAATAGTATGGTCATTTATACCTGTAATGTTACTTGGTGTAATATTTTTGTATGAAAATCTTCACACTTTAAATAATAGAGAAAACATATTTTCTGCATTATCTATTTTCTTGGCTTTTGGTTTTACTTTTTTTTATGTTGTTCCTTTTAATCAAATCATTTGGGATTATTGGCCTAGCATTCTTAATAATGAAGGAATGAAAGAATGGGTAGGGTTATGGGCAATCCTTTGTATAGTTGGTTTTTTTCTTGTTGTTGTTGGTTTTAAATCAACACGCGTAAAGATAAAAAGTAACTTAAGTTATCATATTAATACTAAAAAAATGCACATCCCATTTTTAATTGGTATTTTTTTCTGTTTGTTATGCCAAGTTATAGTTTTAATAAAGCTAGGTGGGTATTCAGGTTATTTAAATTCATATGAAATGAGATTAGAGGGTTCTATTCAAAATTATAATCCATATGCAGGTTTTGGTTTCTTATTTACTTTCTCCGAATCGTTACCTAATTTAATAGCTATATATATTGTGCTGTTGATCAAAGATAAAGAATGGTCTAAAAGTGTCAAAGTATTATTATGTCTCATAGTATTTTTATTTCTACTTAATATGCTTTTTGGTGGTTTGAGAGGAAGTAGGAGCACGACAATTTGGTCTTTATTTTGGTTTATTGTTATTTACCACAACAATATAAAGAAATTGAACTTAAAATTACTGATAGGCTTGGGCGCTGGTTTTTTCCTTTTTATGACGACCTATAGTTTATATAAATTCGGTGGTATTGAAGGAGTTCAAGGACTTTGGGATAAGGATATTAAGGCTCAGGTTTTTGAGCATAAATACATTGAAGACTCTGAAAAATTTGCGCTGGTCAGGGATGCTGGAAGAACAGATGTACAGTCCTTTATAATAAAAACATATTGGAATGAAGATTATCCATTATCTTATGGTAGAACTTTAGTTGCTGGGGCGCTTTCATTTGTACCTAGTTTTTTATTGCCTAATAAACCAGTAACAGCAATAAAAGAAAAAACAGGAATTTTTTGGAGTGATTATAGTTTTACAGAAACGAATTACACTACATTATTAGCTGGTGGATACGGGGAGTTTATAATCAACTTTGGTATATTATTTGGTCTGGTGTTTTTTTATATATTTGGAGTTTTAATCTCTTATATAGATGGTTTCTGTAGAGCTTTACCTAAAGATGGGATTTTCAATCTTCTATCTCCTATATTTATACTTTTATCAATTCAGATGCTTATGTCGGATAGTAATGTAATTTCTCAGTTTTTATTTAGATTTATAACTATTCCATTAATTGTTTTATATTTTTGCCCGAAGTTAGTTAAAAATAATAATTAACTTAATAGATAATGCTAGGTGTTTCATATGATCGTTTTACATTCTTACAGTACTAAAAATAGTGGTGATGGGTTACTTGTTGACTTAACAAAAGAAGTTGCCTTAGAAGCCAACTTAGGCCCAGTAAGTAAATTAGTTTCGTTGGATAAAAGTTCTTTTAATGGTTTTGATTCTATATATGAACCTGAAATTATTAATAAAGGCTTTTTCGGTAAATTAAAATATGGAATAAAGAGTTTAATAAATGTTTATCTCAAAATTGATCTATTTAGAGGTTATTTACCTGATGACTCTAATGAACCTATAATTGCCGTTGGTGGCGGCTATATGCGTGGAAGAACAAAACTTGAAAGCCTAAAAACTTTTCTAGCGCATGTTCCTCAATTAATCTGGGCGAGTAGGCAGAATAAAGCTGTGACAATTTATTTGCCTCAGAGTATTGGCCCTTTTAATGGACCTTTAAGAAAATTAATAAAAAATAGAATGAAGCAGTTAGATGTGATTTTTGCACGAGATGACTTAACAGTTAAAGAGTTACAACTTGATAATGTTGTTCGAGTACCAGACTTAGCTGTTCAAGAACTTGCTATGCAGTATAGTAAGTCAAAGCACCAGATAAATTTTGATAAAGTTTACCTAATCGCACGTGCTGTTAAAGTACCAGGGGAAGAAAATTATATTTCAAAGTTAATTGAGTTAAAAAAACTAATACCAAATCTAGAGCCTCTAATACAAAGTGAAGGTAGAGGTAATAATGATATTAGCTTTTATCAAAAATTAGGTTGGTCAGGTCCTTTACGTAAAGTGAAAGACGTTTTGAATGACCCTCAAAACAGAGGTGTCGTAATCTCTGTTAGACTTCATGGCTCTTTACAAAGCATGATATCAGGTTGTCCTTCAATCCATTTATCCTATGAGAGAAAGGGTTTCGGTGCATTTTCTGATTTAGGTGTTTCAGAATATTGCCACGGTTTTAAAAGTTTTAATCCAAAGTTAATAGAAAAACAGGTAAACGCATTAAAATCTGATGCTACTGATTATTGGAATAGCATAAATATGAATGTAGGATCTGTGTTAGAAAAAAGAAAGCTAATGATTAATACAATTAAAACCGCAAGAAACAGGTATCAATAATGAAAGCTTTAGTTGTTTTTGATGGGCGCTTTTATAATAACTCAGGGTTACCATCTTCTTACCATTTAACTTACGACTTATTTACTAAAAGATATTTAACAGAGTTTGATAGTGTAACAGTTGTTGGGCGGTTGTTTAATAAACCAGATGATGGCGCGCAATCAGTAATAGGTAATAATGCAACATTTATTGGTATACCTGGTTATGTTGGGCCTAAGCAATTTTTATTTAAGCTGCCATCTATTTTAAAATTATTATGGAATATTGACCTAAAAAATACAGCCGTTTTTCTCAGAACCCCTGGTACTATACCTTTTATTTTTTCATTAATCTTATTTGTAAAGAGAAAAAAGTTTGCTGTTGAAGTTGTCGCTGACCCACATGATCAGTTAAGTAAAGGATCGGTTGAACATCCAATTCGAATGATTTTTCAGAAATTGTACTCATACTTTTTGAAATGGCAATGCAGAAAAGCAATAGGTGCTGCGTATGTAACTAAATCGGCTTTACAGAAAAGGTATCCACCAAAAAGTGATTTAACCACTAATTATACAAGTTTAAATCTTGGCAATGAATGGTTTGTAAAAGAACCGAAGTTATATGATAAATTAGATACAATAAATTTATTGAATGTCGGCATGATGGTACAGCTTTATAAAGCACAAGATGTGATATTGAAAACTATTTCCATACTAAAGGAACGTAATATAAATTGTTTTGTTACGTTTGTTGGTGATGGTGAATATAGAGCTTTTCTCGAAAATCTAGCTGTAAAGCTTAATATTAAAAACCAAGTGAAATTTGTTGGAAAAGTATCTGATAGGGAATTATTACAAAAATATTATGATGATTCTGATATTTTTATTTTACCATCACGACAAGAAGGCCTACCCAGAGTGATGATTGAAGCTATGAGTCGTGCCCTTCCTTGTATTGGCACTGATGTTGGTGGTATTTCAGAGTTAATCAATCAGAGTTTTATTATTGCAGTCGATGATCCAGAAGGTTTGGCTGAAAGGATTGAGTACTTTATTAATAATCCAAATATAATGGAATTAGAATCAAAAAGAAATTTACTAACTTCTGAAAATTATAAAGGTGAGATGATTCAAAAAAGAAGAAATTCTTTTTATCAAGGGGTCAAGGAAAGAAATTATGAAGACTAAGGTTTTACACTTATCTTTATCTCATGGTGGTGGGATAATAAGTGCACTAGAAACTTATATAATAAATAGTCCATTATCAGACCATTATTTGGTTGCTGCGAATGATGATTCTTGTCAAATTAACATTTCAAATCCTAAAAATTTAGTTAACACTTATATTATTAATCTAAATTTCAAAGGAATCTTAAGCTTATATGAAATTTATAAACAAATTAAGCCAACTCACATACATTTACATTCTTCAATTGCTGGAGTAGTTGGTAGATTAATTTTTCCATTTTTTAAGAATGTTATCTATACACCTCATTGTTATGCATTTGAACGAACAGACATTAGCAAAATCAAAAGATGTTTCTTTTATTTTGCTGAGCGATTACTTGCTTTAAAGCCAACAACAGTTGCAGGCTGTTCTCCTCGTGAAGTTACATTGGGTAATGAACTTGCATTTAAAGTTTTTAAAAAGAAAATAAGTAATATATTCTTAACAAATTATTCTAGTATCACTCACAAATGGCAGAATCCTAATAACTCAATAAAAAGAGTCATTATGATTGGTAGAATTTGCCCCCAGAAGGATGCAAACTTCTTTATACAAACTTTTAAGCAACTGCAGCTATTGGATAGTTCAATTAAATTTTATTGGATTGGCAATGGTGCAGATAATGATATAAATAAGTTGCTTCTTAATGGCATTACTTGTAGTGGCTGGCTCTCTAGGGAGGAATTAGTCGATGAAGTTTTGAATAGTGATTTGTATTTTCATTGTGCTGCATGGGAGGGTAATCCAATGTCAGTTCTTGAGGTTTCTCGCATGGAAATGCCGATAGTTGGAAGAAAAATACCTTCTCTTGAATCTATTGGATTAAAACAATTATCAACAACGCCTGAGGGCTGCGCTCAATTAATATATAAACATTTTAATAATAAAGATAGTTTAGCTAACTCTGAATTTGTAAAAGTCAATGAACTATGTTCTGAGAAAAATCAGATGGAAGCACTTAAAGTAATTTATAGTATTAAAGATAATGAACTTCATTAAAAAATTACTCAGCACTTTCATAGGGGTTGGTAGTAACGCAATTTACCAAGTTCTACTACTTTCATTAGTTAGCAAGTTTTATACGATTGAAGAGCTTGGTGCCTATGCCTTTTTCTTTTCTATATCAACGGTAGTATTTTTTTTTACTAATGTTGGTTTTAGACAGGTAATAATAACAAGTTCTAAATATAACGATGTAGCACAATATTTGAAACTTAGAATTATACTTTCGACTATTTCATTTTTAGTTTTGCTGATTTTTGGTTTGATATTTAATCCTGATTATATCTTATTATCTGTTTTGATATCTTTTATTAAGTTTATTGAATCAGTTAGTGAGATTGGGTATGCTAAATTCCAAAAACATCAAAATCATAATTTTCAATCTAAAATTTTATTTTTTAAAAGTTTACTCTCTGCTTTTTTAGTTTATTCTTTTACAAAGTTAACCTTTGGATTGAATTCTTTACTTTTGGCTATTTCACTTTTGCATATATTTATTATTTTAATGTATGAACTGCCAAAGTTAAGGGTTTATTCCAAGGTTGGGCTATTTTCAGAATTTTTAACCTGTAAAAAAACTGATTTAGAGCTTGTTAAGTTCGCGCTGCCACTTGGTGTAGGTTTGTTTTTGATTAATCTTAACTTGAACTTATCTAGAATAATGAGCGGTGTTTTTCTTAGTGATCTAGACACGGCTATTTTGGCTGCATCATTACAGTTGTCTTTGTCATTTGCACCAGTTATTACTGGTTTTACGCAAGTTCTTTTACCTAAATTTACCTACTTTATTAAAAAGGGACTTATTAAGAAGCTTATTTTCTACTTTATAAGCCTTACGTTATTGTTTTCTTTTACTTCACTATTTATGTTAATTTTAACTGATTTATATGGGGGCGTAATTTTAAATTTTATTTATAACCCTGAAATAGGTCAATATCAGAGTATTTTCTTAATTTGTTTGTTGGCAGTCTCTTTTAATTATATATCAGCTTTGTCTAATGCTTTACTTACTGCTTTTGAAAAATTTAAATTACAACGAAATATAATGATTTTTTGTATTATTATTAATTCAATTATGATGCTTTTATTTGTAGATACCTATGGGCTTTTGGCTTTAGCATGGTCATTTGCTTTCACATCATTATTACGAATGTTTTTACTGTATTTTTATGCTTTCTCGGCGTTAAAAAATGGAATTTAATCGATGTTCAATTAAATATATACTTATTGTATTTATAAGTACGGTATTTTGAAATGCACCTCTAAACTAATGTCATCTGCACCTATAATTTCTTGATTACCAAGCTAACTTCATTATTAAGTAAATCTCAGCTCTAGATAAGTGATTTCTCCACATAACTAATTAGAAGTCAATATCTAATGGTTCATCTCTGACCAGAGAATCCCAATGCTGATTGGCGCATCAATAGGCAAACTATTAACCGTTAATCCTGTACTGTAATTGTAGAAAATAATTGTCTGAGAATGATTTATTATCCAGTCTTGGGGTTAAGTTATACAAAAAACTTAATTGCCACCTGTGAAATTGTAGGTTTAATTATTTTTGTAGGTGCAAGCCTACTTGGTCGGTAAAACCTTCCCGTTTTGTTGGTGAAATAAACCGTTCGCCAATCGGCAGTTTTAAACCATTCGCCGTCCAGTCTTTGTAAAATATTTGCTGGCAGGCCATCACCTACGGGTATAATCAACACACTTTGCGCTTGGTGTGATGATTATGTTTCTTCCTATTATTTTGGCCGGTGGCTGTGGCACGCGTTTATGGCCGCTGTCGCGTGGCAATTTTCCTAAACAATTTTTAACCATTCAAGACGATGGTTTGTCGTTATTGCAACACACCATTACCCGTTTAAAAGGCTTAAACCACGCGGCACCCATGCTGATTTGTAATGAAGAACACCGTTTTATTGCTGCGGAACAAGTGCGCCAATTAGGTTGTGGTCACAGTGGTATTTTTTTAGAGCCAGTAGGGCGCAATACCGCACCGGCCATTGCCCTTGCCGCGTTAAAAGCAGTGCAAAATAATGACGATGCGGTGCTGTTAGTGCTCGCGGCAGACCATGTTATTGAAGACAGTGCAGCATTTGTGGCATCGGTTGAACAGGCATCAATCCTTGCTGAGCAAGGCAAATTAGTCACCTTTGGTATTGTGGCGAAAAACCCCGAAACGGGTTATGGCTACATTCAACGTGGTGCTGCTTTGCCACAAGGTACAGGATTTACTGTTGCGGGCTTTGTTGAAAAACCAAACCTTGCCACGGCCGAGCGTTATTTAGCTGAAAATGCCGACCTCGCACACGGCGAAGATAAATGGTATTGGAATAGCGGCATGTTTATGTTTAAAGCCAGCCGTTATTTAGCGGCTTTATTGGAATATCGCCCTGATATTTATCATGCCTGTGTGGCTGCCATGGCAAATCAAGATGTTGACCATGATTTTGTGCGCATTAACAAAGCCGCGTTTATCGCCTGCCCAGATGATTCGATTGATTATGCGGTAATGGAGCCGCTTTGTGCCAATGCTGATAGCGAAGATGTAGTGGTTGTGCCAATGGACGCCGGTTGGAACGATGTTGGCGGTTTTGCTGCGCTTTGGCAGGTGTCTGAGCAAGACGAAAACGGCAATGCTTTTAAAGGGGATGTAAAAGCCTTTGATACTAAAAATACCTTGGTATTTGGTGAAGATAAGCTGGTTGCCACGGTGGGCGTTGAAGATTTAGTGATTATTAATACCAAAGATGCGGTATTAGTGGCTCATAAAGATAAATCGCAGCAGGTTAAAGAGATTGTTAACCAGCTTAAAGCCGAGCAGCGCCCTGAGGTGACGTTTCACCGTGAAGTGTATCGCCCTTGGGGTAAATATGATTCTATCGATAGCGGCAGCCGTTTTCAGGTTAAGCGTATTACGGTCAAGCCCGGTGAAAAGCTGTCGATTCAAATGCATCACCATCGCGCTGAGCATTGGATTGTGGTGTCGGGCACAGCCAAAGTGACCAATGGCGATAAAGATATTTTGTTGACGGAAAACCAGTCGACGTATATTCCGGTTGGTGTGATCCATGCGCTTGAAAACCCTGGCAAGGTTGACCTTGAGTTGATTGAAGTGCAGTCGGGTTCGTATTTAGGCGAAGACGACATAGTGCGTTTTGAAGACAGATACGGCCGCAAGTGATTTTTGTTATTGTAGGTGCAAGCCTGCTTGCGAAGGAAGGTGAAGCCTTCCCGCTTTTAAACATAGCCAATCGGTCGTTTCGAAAGATTGGCCGATGGGCCATTTTAAAAGATTCGCCGTTGGGCCATCTTAAAAGATTTGCTGGCAGGCCATCACCTACGATTGAATCGAAATGGTTTTTTACGTAGGTGCAAGCATGCTTGCGTAGGAAGATGAAATCTTCCCGCTTTTTAAACATCGCCATTCGGACGTTTTAAAAGATTTGCTGGGAGGCCATCTTAAAAGACTTGCTGGCAGGCCATCTTAAAAGATTTGCTGGCAAGCCATCTTAAAAGATTTGCTGGCAGGCCATCACCTACGGGCGTCACAATCACGCAGTTGTGGTGTTTTGGGTTTTGTAGGTGCAAGCCTGCTTGCGAAGGAAGGTGAAACCTTCCCGCTTTTTAAACATCGCCATTCGGTCGTTTCGAAAGATTCGCTGATGGGCCATTTTAAAAGACTTGCCGATGGGCCATCTTAAAAGATTCGCTGGCAGGCCATCTTAAAAGACTTGCTGGCAGGCCATCACCTACGGGGGTGACAATCATGCAGCTGAATGAGTTGTTTTGGTGGGGTGTTGGCATTTATAAAATAGGATTTAAAATGTTACAAAGTTTTGAAGTACTTAAAAATAGTGGGGTGGCGTTTGGTACGTCGGGTGCCCGTGGCTTGGTGACACAATTTACTGCCGATGTTTGCGCGGCGTTTACCCATGCTTTTGTTGCTGTGATGAAGCAGCAGTTTGAGTTTACTCAATTTGCTTTGGCTATTGATAACCGCCCAAGTAGTTATGCAATGGCGCAAGCTTGTGCAGCAGCGCTTAAATCGCAGGGTATTGAGGTGGTGTATTACGGCGTATTGCCAACACCGGCGCTGGCGTTTGTTGCCATGCAAGACAACATACCCTGCATTATGATCACCGGCAGTCATATTCCGTTTGACCGCAATGGCCTTAAGTTTTATCGCCCTGATGGCGAAATTTCAAAAGCCGATGAACTAGCCATTTTAGCAGCCAGTGCGTCGTTTAATTCGGTAGACAATTTACCTGATTTAACCGTTAACCCAAGTGCGGGTGAGCGCTATGTGGCGCGTTATACCTCATTGTTTGATACGCCGTGGTTGGCGGGTAAACATATTGGTATTTACGAGCATTCAAGCTCGGGTCGTGATTTATATGCTGATTTATTTCGTCAACTTGGCGCGCAAGTCACCTGTCTTTTGCGCAGTGACCAATTTGTGCCCATTGATACCGAAGCGGTATCGGTGAGCGATCAGCAAAAAGCGCTCGCTTGGGCAGCGCAGTATCAGTTTGATGCGATTTTTTCGACCGATGGTGATGGCGACCGCCCACTCATTGCCGATGAACAAGGCGTGTGGTTGCGCGGTGATATTTTAGGTTTGTTATGTGCCAAACATTTGAATATTGACGCATTAGCGGTGCCGGTCAGTTGTAATAGTGCGATTGAATCATCGGGTGCATTTGCACATGTGGTGCGCACTAAAATTGGCTCTCCGTATGTGATTGCAGCGTTCGCCGATTTAGCAAACGATTTTAACGCCATTGCGGGTTTTGAAGCTAATGGTGGCTTTTTATTAGGCTCACATGTTGAATTTAATGGCAAGTTACTTGCGGCATTACCGACGCGTGATGCGGTATTACCTGCATTAATGTTGTTAGCGGGGGCGGGTAAAGCGCCAATTTCGAGTTTGGTTAACGCATTACCACAGCGTGTGACGTACAGCGACCGAATTACCGATTTTGCGACTGCGCGCAGCCAAGCCATTATTGCTGAGGGTATTAAAGTGCCCGAGGCGTTATTACAACAACTGCAATTGCGTGATGTAACGCTGGTGTCGGTTAATACCACAGATGGCCTGCGAATGACGCTCAGTGATGACACTGTGGTGCATTTGCGCCCGTCGGGTAATGCACCCGAGCTGCGTTGTTATGCCGAAGCAGCCGATTTTAATCAGGCCAAAAGCTTGGTTGAACAGGTGTTAAAGCAAGTGATTGCCCTTTAAGCACCGAGTTTTTTGTAGGTGCAAGCCTGCTTGCGAAGGAAGATATAATCTTCCCGTTTTAAAAAGTTTGACGCAAAACCATTTTGAAAGACTTGTTGATGGGCTGCTTTTAAATGATTTGCTGGCAGGCCATCACCTACGGGTGCCATAATCACAGATTTGAATGTGTTGTTTTTGTTCTTTTATGTTTTTGTAGGTGCAAGCCTGCTTGCTTGGTAGGTGAAACCTTCCCGTTTTGTTGTTTATGGTTTAAACAGAACCAACGGCAAGCCGTTTCGAAAGATTCGCCGATGGGCTATCTTAAAAGATTCGCCGATGGGCCATCTTAAAAGATTCGGTGGCAGGCCATCACCTACGATTTATTGAAAAGGATCTTTATATGAATACGTTAAAGTCTAATAACCGCTTGATTTTGGCAATAGCGTTTGGCGCAATTGCTCTTGCGCCTATTTTAGCTTTAGTGATTGCAGAGTTGCTAACAGCGACCCTGAATTGTGTTGTTCGAGAGGCCGGTCCAACGAATTGTTTAATGTTCGGCGTTGATATAGGAAATATATTAGCCCTTTTGTACGTGGCTGGTTGGGCGGGGCTGCTGACATTACCAACAGCAGGTGTTGCTTCAATGATTCTATATAAAAAAGCAATCGATGCACGTCGCCAAGAAAAGTAAATTAACGCCAATAGGAATAAACCAGTCCACCCATGGGCCACTAGAAAAAATTGCTTAGTTGTAATGGCCACATCTTAAGGTGTTTAGATATAAAGTATCTATTAGCGAAAACTCTGCCAAGGTCATCTATTTTTTGTCTACAAAATCTGCTCTGGATTGGTGTGGGGGGGGTAGGCCTAACACCATGTAAAGGCGCATATCAGCAAGGTGATATCACACAATAGCAAGCAAAAAATCCCTCTATTTGACAATGATAAACATCATGGTTATATTTTCTGAACCCTTAATGGGTACTTAATTTAAGTCTTAATAATCAGATAACCTGTAATGAGACTAGCTAACATTAATTGTTAATATTAAAAGGATTTTTAAATGAAGAAAATAATATTGATTCTATTCGCACTACTCTTTTTGCAACCTAAAGTATCAATCTCGGCAGAAAATAGTCAATTAGAAATGAGCGCTAAAGGCGCAGGTGTACAGGGTTCTTTTTCTGCAATAAACGTCCAAGAACGTGATCAGTCATCTTTTCACAGCGGAAATGGTGAAGTTGATAATAACGTTAATAAGGTAGAATTTAGCGTAACAGGTTCATTTCTAGATGAAATAAATGCTGTTATTAAATATAAAGGGAATAGATATGAGCTCTTTTATGATAATTTAAACCAAAAGGCAGAGATAAAAGGGTTTGGGAAAAAAGGAGAAAAGTTAATATTAGATCAAAATTTAAAAAGTGATTTAACTCAAATATTTAGAACATCTCAACTTACTGCTCCACAGATAATGTCTTTTCAGTCCGATTTAGATAGTGCAACAAACAAAACATTCTTAAGATTCTTTGAGTTCCTTTCAACTTATCCTATTGGTACTCCTATCCATCAAATTATCCAAAAGGATGATGGTGCTATTTCGGTGCTAGGATGGGAAAATTTATGCTCTTCTATGGGGAGACAAAAAAAGGCGATTTGGGATGTAACAGGTGTTGGGACTAAAACTAAATACTATAAAGTGGGTGGACATGGCTTTTGTGCAGGGCGATGTGGAGCGGGTTGTCCTATGTTTGGCGATGGTCAATATACACAAGACTGTTTGAATCATGACGCGTGTGCCGATGTAGAAGGCCAACAATTGGGTGCATGTAGTAATGAATGGACTGCGGCGGCTGATGACTTTTGGTTTTCTCCAGATTGCACCACACCACCTTCAAACTAAGTGTTGACCCGTTTAAGGTATTACAAAGTGTCGTGGTGTTTAAAAATAGTAGGGTTGTGTTTGCTACGTCGGCGAGTGGCTTGACTTATGTTTTGCCACATTACTCATGCACGATTAGAGCTACGCTCAATTGCAAAGGCCTGTAATTTTAATTACGCTCAACGATTGTAACTTGGTTTTAAAACAAGCTATTACGCGTGTATTTATTTTTATTCACTTAATATATTAGGTATTCGTGGTTTTAATCAGCTGCGGGTGCCTTTTTATTTTTTGTCTATTATAAAAAATGCTATTCTGTGCGCCGTTAGTTGCCCTTATTTTTATTGAGAGTTTACATGCAGGTTATTGCGAGCGCGATTGCTGATGTCAAAATCATCGTGCCAAAGATCTTTGGTGATGAACGAGGCTATTTTATGGAAACCTTTCGTGATGATTGGTTTAAGCGCGAAGTGGCCGATGTTGATTTTGTGCAAGAGAACCATAGCTCATCCAAACAGGGGATTTTGCGCGGTTTACATTATCAAACTGAGCACGCGCAGGGCAAGCTTATTCGAGTGACACAAGGTGAAATCTTTGATGTGGTGGTTGATTTACGCCGCCAAAGTAGCACTTTTGGCCAGTGGTTTGGTTGTTATTTAAATGCCGAAAATAAACATCAATTATGGGTGCCTGCGGGGTTTGCCCATGGTTTTTATGTGGTCAGCCAAAGTGCCGAAATCATTTATAAATGCACCGACTATTATGCGCCAGCGCATGAGCACAGTATTTGCTGGAATGACACTGACTTAGCCATTGATTGGCCGCTGTTAAAGGGCACTTTACCTACTCTTTCGTTAAAAGATAGTGCTGCGACACCATTTAAACTTGCTGCAACGTATTAATTCGTTATGACATCATCCCTTAAAAAAGTATTAATTATTGGTCGAAAAGGCCAGTTAGCGCAGGCACTGTTGGCAACTAAAAAGGCCAATATTGAGGTACTTGTTGTTGGCTCCAATGAGTTTGATGTAACACAATTGGGCACTTTGCGAAGTATTATTAACCAGTTTAAGCCTGAAGTTATTATTAATGCTGCCGCTTATACTGCGGTTGATTTGGCCGAATCAAACCCTGAACGTGCTTATTTAATTAATGCCGATTTAGTTACGTTTTTGGCAAAAATATGTCAGCTGCAGCGCATTCGTTTTATTCAGCTTTCGACCGATTATGTCTTTGACGGTGAGCAGCAAACACCTTATACCGTGGGCGATTTACCCAAGCCGCTAAACGTTTATGGCGCATCAAAACGTGCAGGTGAAATGGCCGTGCTTACACATTGCCCTGATTTTGGCTCTGTGGTGCGTACCTCTTGGTTGTATTCGCTTTGCGGTAATAATTTTCTGCTTACCATGCTCAGGCTGATGCAAGAGCGCCCAGCACTTGAGATTGTCAATGATCAAGTAGGCAGCCCAACATCGGCTATCACACTGGCAGATTTTTTATGGAGTTTAATTGATTTACCCAATTGGCTACCTATTTATCACTTTAGCGGGCAAGGGCAGGGCTCATGGTTTGATTTTGCCGTGGAGATCCAACACGTTGCGCATAGTGCAGGTTTGCTGTCATACCTTATTCCAATTAAGCCTATTTGCAGTGCGCAGTTTCACACAGCTGCAATACGGCCTTGTTATTCTGTGCTCGATTGCTCTGGGTCTAATGGCATTTATCACATGCGCCCTTGGCAAGAGACTTTAAATGTATTGCTAAATTCACAGTAATGTGAGCGTATGTGGTTCACAAATTACGGTTTAGTTGTTAATGGTTTGTGTGCTTAATTGTCTTTAAACAAGCAATTATCCAACCTTGTACCTATTAATATCTAAATATGAAAAATACTAATACTTTAGAGTTAAAAATTGATTTAAATTTGTTTGAACTATGCCTATAATGACGCCTGTTTTTTTGAGCGCAAGGATAGTGCGACTTCAAGGTCAGCTATCAGGGAGTGATTTTTTTGAACCAAGCTAAAGTTTTTAAATCGAACAGTAACACTAATTCTGTGTTTTACCGTTTTTTAGACATTGCAATTATTACCTGCTCATTAATTGCCGCCGCCTATTTTTATGGCGTTGCGTTAAATCGAGTGTACCTAACGACTCTTTTAGTTGTCTTGTTGGGGTTTTCGTATACGGCAGAAGCATTTAACCTTTATCGCTCTTGGCGTGCGGGTAAATTTCGCCATATGGTAATTTTTGCCGCTCTTACCTTAGTTTTTTCATTTGTTGCGCTTTTTATATTCGCCTTTTTATTCAAATTTACCGAACAATTGTCCCGAGTGGTGATGACTCTTTGGTTTGCTAATGCCTTAGTGGGATTGTTTATTTGGCGTCTAACCAGTCGCTTATACAAATTAAACCGTCGCCGTTTAGGTATGAGCATGCAACGCGTTGCTATTATCGGTGCGACTGAATCTGGCGCGAGCATATTTAAACAAATTATTGCTCATGACGAATTGGGTTATGAATGTATCGGCTTTTTTGAAGATCGCCAACCTGAGCGTTTATTTGATGATATGCATTTACATGTTGCAGGGCCAATTGAAGACGCCGTTAATAAAGCGCGCCGCGGTGAAATTGATGTACTGTTTATTGCGCTGCCATTTAAAGCCGAAAAACGCATTGCCGATATTTTAGCAAGACTGGGTGATACCACAGTTGATGTGCATTTTGTGCCTGACTTTTTATTATCGAGTTTAATTCACGCCCGTATCGATCATGTAGGCGATATTGATACCTTAAGTGTTTTTGAGTCGCCGTTTATTGGCGCGCGTGAGCTGGTTAAACGTACCGAAGACATTATTATCGGTAGTCTGATTTTATTAATGATTTCGCCGATTTTAGCCGCCATTGCTGTCGGCATCAAATTAACTTCTCGTGGCCCAGTATTTTTTAAACAAGCCCGTTATGGTTTGCATGGCGATGAAATTAAAGTGTGGAAGTTTCGCTCTATGACTGTAATGGAAAACAGCAATGATGTGAAACAAGCGACCAAAAATGATAGCCGTATTACGCCATTTGGTGGTTTTTTACGCCGCACCAGTTTAGATGAACTACCGCAGTTCATTAATGTAGTCCTTGGTGATATGTCGATTGTTGGGCCACGCCCACACGCTGTATCCCATAACGAAGAGTATCGTAAGAAGGTCGAGTTTTATATGTTACGCCATAAAGTCAAACCAGGTATTACTGGTTGGGCGCAGATCAATGGCTGGCGCGGTGAAACTGATACGTTAGAAAAAATGGAAAAACGTATTGAGTTTGACTTGTTGTACATAAAACATTGGTCGCTTTGGTTCGATATAAAAATAATCTTTTTAACCATTTTTAAAGGTTTCACTGGCAACAATGCCTATTAATATAAAGGAAATAGCAAAAATGAAAAAATCCCTTTTAGCAACTGCACTTGCTGGAACGATTTTTAACTACGCTCACGCTGTAGAGCCTGCAGGATTTAACACGGAAAGTGGCATAGTGATTACGCCATTGTTGAATGTTGGTGTAAAAAACGATAACAATATTTTTAGCCAACCAGCAAATGAAGAAAGCAGCGCTATTTTAACGGTAGACCCTACAGTTAACTTTTTATTAAGTGATGGTATCAATAGCTACAGTGTTGATGCGGGCTTAAAATCAGCCACTTATTTCTCAAGCTCAGATGATAACTATTTAGACGGTTTTTTAGCGTTTGATATGCATTTAGAACCTTCATCACAAAGCCGTTTTGATTTAAATGCTGATTTAAATTGGGTAACAGAGCCACGTGGTACAGGTATCACAGAAGGTTTGGGCGATAGTGTTGATGAGCCACTTAGCTACAGCGAGCAAATTCTTGCTGCAACATATGAATTTGGTGCACTTTCTACCAATGGTAAACTAGCGTTTGATGCAAGATACTACAACAAAGGCTATAGCAATTTTGAAGCTGTGACTCAATACCGTGAGTATGACTCATTTTTATTAGGTACTACGTTATCTTACAATACTGGCGCAGCAACTGATTTGTTTCTTGAGTTAAGCAAAGATGCTATCCGTTATGAAAAAGTTGAAGCAGGTAGAGCAAGCTTAAGTTCAGACGATTACCGCGCACTTATCGGTGTGAAATGGGAAGCGACAGCGCTTACAACCGGTAGTGCAAAAATTGGTTATCAAAACAAAGATTTTGAATCAGACAGCCGTGCTAACTTTAGCGGTTTAAGCTGGAATGCGGGTATTACGTGGCAACCACTCACTTATACTTTAATTGATTTTAGTACTTCTCGTGCGGCGCGCGATCCGAGTGTTGAAGGTAGCTACATCAAAGAAAGTGTGCATACATTAGGTTGGACACACGGTTGGAATCAACAGTTAAATACCCGTTTAGGCGTATCGTACACCAAAGAAGATTACAGTGGTGTAGTGCGTAAAGATGATACAACTACCTACAGTGCATCTGCTACTTATGCATTATTCCGTTGGGTTGATGTAGGCGTTTTTGCTGATTTCATCGATAAAAACTCAACACGTGACACAATTTATTTTGATAAAACAGTTGTTGGTGTGAACTTCACCTTTGCAATGTAAGGAATATAAGTGAACAAGCTAGTAATTAGCTTGGCTCTTGTTTTTGCAAGCATCCTGCCCAAAGCTTTGGCGCAGGATGCTTACATTTTAGGGCCTGGCGATAAAATTGAAATAAAAGTACATGGCCAAGACGATTTAACGGTTGAGGCGTTACTCGGTAATAGCGGTAAAATTAATTATCCGTTTTTAGGTGAAGTCAGCATTGCAGGCTTATCGACCAAGGAAGTTGAAGCGGTGATCCAAAAAGGGCTTAAGGGTGATTATTTTATTAACCCAAATGTTTATGCCCAAGTTGTTGAATATCGTCCTTTTTATATTCATGGTGAAGTAAAAAAACCAGGTGGATACCCATACCAACCCGGTATGACGATTAACCAAGCGGTTGCCTTAGCCGGTGGTTTAACTGAACGTGCATCGCGTGAAAAAATTTACTTGTTTAAAGAAAGCAACAAAAACCAACAACTTATTGCAGAGCTAGGCACACAAGTGTCGGCAGGTGATACGATTACAATTGATCAACGATTCTTTTAAATGAGGTTTATTTTTAAGTGAAACACATGGAACCAGTTATAACTGAACAACCAAAAACCGAAGAAGTGATTGATTTAAGACAATACTTTAATATTGTTAACAAATACAAATGGCGCGTTTTTGGTTTGGCAGCTTTTGTGGCGGTCTTTACGGCGATTATTGCCATCAAAATGACGCCAATCTACAGTGCTACCGCCACGCTGATAATCGAAGCTGAACAAGCAAAAGCGGTAAACTTTCAAGAAGTATATGGTTTAGATTCGAGCCGCCAAGAATACTATTTAACCCAGTTTGAAATCCTAAAGTCTAAAAGCATTGCGCAAAAAGTGATTGAGCGCCTTGATTTATTGACACATCCTGAATTTAACAAACCGCCATCGGTCCTTGCTGGCTTAAAATCTGCGCTTAAAGAATCTCTGCCGTTTTTACCGCAAAAAGATACACAGCTATTAAGCGCTGAAGAAATCGCCGAACAAAAAATGCAAGCGTTAGTAAAAGACTTTTCTGAAAAGCTTAGCATTAGCCCGGTGCGTAAAACGCAGCTAGTCAATATTTCGTTTGAATCAGAAGACCCTAAGTTGGCTGCATTAGTTGCCAATACCTTAGGTGAAGTGTACATCGAGCAAAATATGGCGGCGAAAATGGGGATCACCCAAAAAGCAGCTGGCTGGTTAAGCGATCGTTTATCTGGTTTACGTGAACGTTTAGATGAATCAGAAACTAAGTTACAAAAGTACCGTGAAAAAGAAAACCTGATTGATATTGAAGGTGTTGTGGGCTTAACGACCCAAGAGCTTGAGCAAACATCCACTCAGTTAGTGCAAACACGTAATGAGCGTAACAAACTTGAAAGTATCATGCGGGTAATTAATGAATACGGCCGTGATAATTTAGAGCGTTTAGAGACTATTCCTGAAATTACCTCACATAAAGTAGTGCAAGATGTGAAGAAAGAAGTGGTGATTTCGGAGCGTAAAGTATCTGAATTTGCAGAAGTGTATGGCCCAAAACACCCAAAAATGATTGCAGCTCAAGCTGAACTTAAAACGGTGAAAGCAAACTTAAGCCTACAAGTGCGCTCTTTGGTTACCGGTATTGAAAAAGAAGTTAAAACCTCACAAGCCAATGTGCGTGCTCTAGAAGCTGAATTAACTCGTATTCGTGAAGAATATCAACGTGTAACCGCCAAAGAAAACGATTACCGTAAGCTTAAGCGTGAAGTTGATACCAATCGTAAAATTTACGATACCTTTTTCTCTCGTTCAAAAGAAACGGAAGTGACCAGCGATTTTAATGCGGCTGTGGCGCGTTTTACTGACCGTGCTTATGCACCGGTTGAGCCAGTTAAACCGAAAAAGGGTTTAATTGTCGCACTTGCGTTTATTGCGACCTTAGGTTTGGGTGTGGTTGTGGCGTTTGTGATTGAAGCATTAAACGATACAGTTAAATCATCCCATGATATTGAGAATAAACTAGCGCAAAGAATGCTGGGCTTATTACCAAAAGTGGCGCACAAAAAAGGCACTAATTTAAATATCCATTACTTCTTTGATAAAGATGCTCGTCAGTTCTCTGAAGCAGTACGAACCTTTAGAACGGGGTTTGTGCTGAGCCAAATGGATAAAAACTCTAAAGTGATTGCCATTACGTCATCAGTGCCTGGTGAAGGTAAAACAACAACCTCAACTAACTTGGCGTTCTCGCTTGGTCAAATGGAAAAGGTATTGTTAATTGATGCCGATATGCGCAAACCAAGCGTGTGCAAACGTTTTGGCATTCCTGCGTATCACCCTGGTTTATCAAATGTAATTGCCGGTACTGAAAAAGTCGAAGATTGTATGTTTATTGACGAAAAATCAGGCTTAACCATTATGCCTTGTGGTCAGTTACCAACTAATCCGCTTGAGCTATTATCATCGGCTCGTTTTGAGAAGTTACTTGATGCGTTAAAAGGTCGCTTTGATCGAATCGTAATTGATACCGCGCCAACACAAGCGGTGAGTGATGCGTTGATTATTTCTCGCCAAGCTGATGCCATGATTTATGTGGTAAAAGCAGACTCAACTCGCATGGGCTTAGTGCAAAATGGTGTCAGTCGTTTAATTGCTGCCAATGCTAAATTGGCAGGGATTGTACTGAACCAAGTTGATACTAAAAAAGCCGGTAAAAATGGCGCGTATCAAGGTTATTATGACTATTACAGCTATGGTCATGAAAACGAAAACGTGGTTGAGGCTAAAAAATCAGCATGATAGACATACATTGCCACTTAATACCTGGCATTGATGATGGTGCAAAAGACACAGCGGATGCTGTGTCTTTGTTGCGCATGGCGGCGGATGATGGCATTACTCGTATGGTCATTACGCCGCACATACATTTTGGGCGCTTTGAAAATTCTAAAGCGCATATTTGGACCGAGTTGCTGGCACTCAAACAAGCTGCGTTTGAAGCCAACATCAATATTGACCTTGCCGCTGCAGCAGAAGTGCGTATTGATGCCGATATGTTGCCGATGATTATGGCCAATAAATTGCCATTTTTAGGTCAGCACGAAGGGCAACAATTTTTATTGCTGGAGTTACCTCATAGTCATATTCCCCCAGGCTGTGAAAATTTAATTAAATGGTTACGCAGCAGAAATATCACCCCGTTGATTGCTCACCCTGAGCGTAATCGCGATATTCAAAAAAATCCTGAACGGATCAAATCCTTACAAAGACTAGGTTGTTGGTTTCAATTAACCGCATCGTCTTTATTAGGGCATTTTGGGGAAAGTTGCCAGGCTTTATCGGTGCAATTTTTAGAAGCGGGTTTAATTGATGTCGTTGCTTCTGATGCTCATAACTTAAATCGTCGCCCGCCGCTGCTGAGCAATGCACGAGCCGAGGTGGCGCAGTTGTTAGGTGAAGATGAAGCGCAGCGTTTGTTTTGGACAAATCCCTATAACATTACCCGTTCTTTATTTATAATCCCTTGATCTTTAATCTGTTGTAAGCCCAGATAATGAAAAATAAACTGTTAGTTGCTGTTTTTGCTTTAATGACCTTTACCGCTATGGTGTATGCCTACAGTTGGGGTGTTGCCAATATTTGGTATTTTAATGCTAGTTATTATTTAGATGATTGGTCAAAAGCGGGAAAAATTGAACACGCTGATGAATACCAAAAAGCGTGGGCAGCGATCAGCAAATCGGTGGCGTACGACCCATCACACCCGCATTATTTGCACATTAAGGGGCGCATTTTACAGTGGGGTATTAACGAAAACTTGGTTGATGCCGCGCAAATTTCAGAGGTTAAAGCGCTTTTTCTTGCCTCAACTCAAGCGCGTAGTGCATGGCCCATTCCTTGGATTGATTTGGCGCATTTAAATGCCAGCCAAGAAGGCATGAGCGATGAAACATGGCAGTATATTCACCAAGCGTTGGCGGTCGGGCCTTACGAGCAGGCGGTTAACCAAGGTGTGCTTAATATTATGATGGCGTATTGGTATCAGGTTACCCCTGGGCAAACACCCTTGTTTTTTGAGCAGTTTGCGATTGCTGCCAAGCAACCTAAGATGCTTGAGTCGGTTTTGAAGTTTAGCCAAACGGTTGGTCGCAAAAGTTTAATTTGCCCACAGTTACGCTTTAACCAACAATACGAAACACAAAGAAAATCGCACGTTTATAAAAAATATTGTTTAAGTAAATAAGCTCAGTAACGAGTGACTTAAGTCTGTTTTAGACGTATTTAAAATTGGAGAACGACAATGGCAGTTTTAGTAACAGGTGGTAATGGTTATATTGGTAGCCACACTGTGGTTGAATTATTAAATTTAGGCCACGAAGTGGTGATTTTTGATAACTTATCGAATTCTAATCGTGCCGTGCTTGAGCGTATTGAAACAATCACTGCAAAAAAACCACATTTTATTTTAGGTGATATTCGCGACAGCCAAGCGTTAGCCCAAGTATTTAATGATTTTTCGATTGATGCAGTGATCCATTTTGCGGGCTTAAAAGCAGTCGGTGAGTCGGTCGCCATGCCGCTTTCGTACTACGACAATAATGTGTGCGGCAGCTTGTGTTTGCTAAAAGCGATGAACGACGCAAACGTCAAAAAAATTATTTTTAGTTCGTCTGCGACTGTCTATGGCTCGCCAGAGCGCTTACCGATTGATGAGCAATGTGCACTGCGTACGACAAACCCATATGGCGCCAATAAATTACAAGTTGAGCAAATGCTTAGTGATTTATGCCAAAGTGATGCTAATTGGTCTGTGGTGGCGCTACGTTATTTTAATCCGGTTGGCGCGCATAAATCAGGTTTGATTGGTGAAAGTCCTAATGGTATTCCAAACAATTTATTGCCTTATGTGACACAAACTGCGCTTAAAATTCGCAAACAACTGAGCATTTTTGGTGGCGATTATGATACCGCAGATGGTACCGGCGTACGTGATTACATTCATGTGGTTGATTTAGCGCTTGGTCACATTAAAGCGTTAGACTTAGTGGCTGCTCAAACTGGTTTTGAGCCAATAAACTTAGGCACGGGTATTGGTTATTCGGTGCTTGATATTGTGCGTTCATTTGAAGCGGTAAACCAAATTGCTGTGCCTTATGAAATTGTGGCAAGACGCCCAGGTGACATTGCAACTTGTTATGCTGATCCTAAAAAAGCAAAAGACATATTAGGCTGGCAAGCAGAGCAAACTCTTGATGACATGATGAAAGATGCATGGCATTGGCAAAGTAATAACCCAAAAGGGTATGACGACTAATTAGTCTCAATTTTGGATGAATCTATTTTAGGCTGCGAGTTTCAAGGCTGTTAATCTTGAAAACCTCTTAGCTACAACTTAGGTTAACCACAATAAAAACCTCCTGCGGGAGGTTTTTTATTACTGGTTTTAAAAGTTACCTGGTTGTTTTTAGTGTTTGATTTAACCGAGTCGATTGCTCAAATTAACGTGAGCTTGTACTATACACCTCCCCAAAAAATGCGCTGAAATATGATTATGCTGCTGGAAAAACTATTCAAAATACGTGAACTGGGTTCGAATGTGCGTACCGAATTGATTGCAGGTCTCACCACGTTTGTGACTATGGTTTACATTGTATTTGTAAATCCACCTATGCTTGCCGAAGCGGGCATTGACCAAGGTGCGGCGTTTGCTGCAACCTGTATCGCTGCTGCAATTGGTTGTTTTATTATGGGTTTTTGGGCTAATTACCCACTTGCTTTGGCACCTGGCATGGGACTTAACGCCTTTTTTACTTATGGTGTGGTGCTTGGCATGGGGCACACTTGGCAAGCGGCGCTTGGTGCGGTGTTTTTTTCGGGGTGTCTGTTTTTATTATTGAGTTTATTTAAGGTGCGCGAGTGGATCATCAATGCCATTCCGTTAGTGCTTAAACAAGCGATAGCCACTGGTATTGGTGCTTTTTTGGCGCTAATTGCGCTGAAAAATGCGGGCATTGTGGTGGCAAATCCTGCTACTTTGGTGCAATTGGGTGACATTACGCAAGCTGGACCGTTACTTGCGATTTTTAGCTTCTTTTTTATTGCGGCTTTATTATATCGCGATATTAAAAGTGGGGTGTTGCTGAGCATTTTAGTGGTGACCTTGATTGCTTTAGCGCTTGGTTTAGTCCAATACCAAGGTTTAATTGCGCCGCCACCTTCATTAGCGCCTACTTTTTTGCAACTTGATTTTGCTGCTGCACTTGAACTGTCGATGTTAAGTGTTATTTTTGCCTTTTTGTTTGTTGATTTATTTGATACATCCGGCACTTTGGTTGCGGTGTCTCAAAAAGCAGGCATTGCCGATGCGCAAGGTAAAATCCCCCGTTTAGGGCGGGCCTTAAGTGCCGACAGTGCAGCTACGATTGCAGGGGCTACGCTTGGTACGTCTACTACCACTTCGTACATTGAGTCTGTCGCAGGTGTGTCGGTTGGTGGGCGCACAGGTTTAACTGCGGTGGTGGTTGGTTGCTGCTTTTTAATGATGCTCTTTTTTGCGCCACTTGCAGCTATGGTACCTGCTTATGCAACTGCGGGGGCGATTTTGTATGTGGCGGTATTGATGCTACAAAATCTTAAGCTCATTGATTGGGATGATATGACCGAAGCGGTGCCTGTGTGTACGGTGCTTTTAATGACGCCGCTAACATTTTCGATTGCTCATGGTATTTCGTTGGGTTTTATTGCCTATACCGCGATGAAATTACTGTGTGGTAAACGTCAGGACATCAGTATTTCGGTGTGGATTTTAACGCTGCTCTTTATACTCAAATTTGCATTGTTGTAGTACATTCGAGCCTTACGCGCTCATAACCTGCTTTAGATATTAAAACGCCTGTTAGGTTAACAGGCGTGTTTGTTTCAGTTGTTCATTTACAATTGTTGTCATTTCAAAACTCGGTTTTTTGCATTAAACAAATCAGCTTTTATTGCAAAAATAGCGACAAAATCAGTTTGTTAAATTGTTTTGAGCAATAATTTCTCATCCTTTATACGAAAATGTAATCATATGTAATATTTAAGTTATAGGTTTTGATCTCTAATTGGAGTACGTTACGCCGGATTTTTACCAGGCAAGGTACACAGAGATGCGTTTAAAAAATAAATTACTGATTTCATTTTTATCTTTGGGGATTATTCCAGCAAGTTTTATCGCAATTAAGGCATTGCTTGTAGCAAGCAATTCTTTAGAGCAGCAAGCGTATAATCAGCTCACTTCAATTAAATCGATTAAAAAGGTCCAAATAGAAGACTATTTTGCTAAAAGTCGTGCCGATTTGGCCGTATTAGAACAATATTGGCAAAGTATAGCGAATACCAATCAAAGCTTAACTCCTAGTGAAATCGCTCAGCGTAATGATGCCTTTTTTCAGCAATTTATCAACGAGCAAGGTTATTACGATTTTTTTGTCATTAATATGACGGGCGACGTGGTGTATACGGTTGCCAAAGAGGCGGATTATCAAAGTAATTTAATAAGTGGGCCTTATGCACGCTCAGGGTTGGCGCAGTTATTTAGCAAAGTAACACTTGTCCGCCAAGCGCAACTACTCGATTTTAGCCCCTATGCGCCAAGTAATAACGAACCCGCGGCGTTTATTGGTTTGCCTGTTATTGAAGCAGGTAAACAAGTGGCTGTGATTGCGTTGCAACTATCGATAGAAAAAATAAATCATGTGATGCAACAGCGCAATGGCATGGGTGAGACCGGCGAAAGCTATTTGGTTGGGCCTGATTTAAGAATGCGCTCAGACTCCTTCCTCGACCCAAAAGGTCATTCTGTCATCGCCAGTTTTGCTGGTACAGTGGCAAGAAATGGGGTTGATACTAAGGCGGTGCGAGAAGGGCTTGAGGGCGTAAGCGCCACTGAGATTGTAATTGATTATAACGGTAACCCAGTATTATCGGCTTATACACCAATTGAGTTTATGGGCATGCGCTGGGTATTGCTTGCTGAGATTGATGAAGCTGAGGCGTTTGCACCCGTGGCTAAACTTACGTTTTTAATTGCAATGATTGTTTTACTCACTGTATGTGCTGTGGTTGTGGTGACCGTTATGGTGGCTAATTCAATTATTAGGCCGCTTGGTGGTGAACCTAAAACCATGCAGGAAATTAGTGAGCGTATTGCGCTGGGCGATTTATCAACCCAGTTTGAACATCAAGGACGACTTTCGGGGGTTTATAAAGCAATGCAGATCATGAGCCAGAACTTACACAATGTGATAAGTAACATTGTTGATTCAACGGGGCAGCTTTCATCAACAGCGGCACAAACTAGCGCCGCGAGTGTACAAGCTAATTCAAGTCTACAAGAGCAGCACCTTAATATTGCAAGTGTCACCACTGCAATGCATGAAATGGCCACTACTATTGATGATGTGGCAAATAACGCCCGTAATGTCGCTGACTTAAGTTTAAGCGCACAATATACCTCAGAAGCTGCGAACAATTGTGTCCGTGATACCATCAATAGCATGCAGCAATTAGCTAATGAAGTTAAGGATGCGGCAGACGTGATAAATAACGTAGAAAGCCAGTCGCAAAAAATAGGTTCAGTGCTTGAAGTAATTCAACAAATTGCTGAACAAACCAATCTGTTAGCACTTAATGCCGCAATTGAAGCTGCAAGGGCTGGCGATCAAGGCCGTGGTTTTGCGGTGGTGGCCGATGAAGTGCGCCAGCTGGCACAAAAAACCCAGCAATCGACCCGTGATATTGAACAAATGATTGCCGCGCTGCAAACTGGTACATCACAAGCCGTGACCGTAATGAGCAGTGCCACAGCCATTAGTTTATCGACCATTAATAATGCCACAAGCAGCGCCCATGAAATTTCCCGCAGCTTATCTGAAATTCGAGATATTGCGCAAAATGCACAATTGATAGCCACAGCGGCGCAGCAACAAGCCTGCACAGCTGAAGAAATTAACCAAAGCATGGAGTCGATTAATCAGGCTGCGGTTGATAATGCGGCTGGGGCTGATCAGGTATCTGCAGCGAGTATTGAGCTTAATTTATTAGCAGAGCAGCTCAAGCAAGTTACACTGCAGTTTAAACTAACAGCTTAAGCACTTCTTTTGTATAAATTGCCGATAATGACAGCGTTATCGGCATTAAAAAAGGGAAATTTTTTACTTTTAACGCCCGCGTGATAAACTGCGGCTCTTTATTTTGAGCTTGTTGTTATGACCGTCATTTTTGATATTCAGCATTTATACTATTTACCGCAATATTTACCCGTGTTAGCTGAGTTAACCAAACATGATGTAGCGTGCCGATTTGTTTTTTATCGCCAAGCTGAGGCCGAGTTACAAAAAGTCTGTGAAGAGGTCATTGCCAACGAGCAACTTGATGCCGTGTGGGTTGATAACTGGAGCCAAGCGCTCGCTCATTACACTCGTGAGCAAGCAGATTGGCTAGTATTTGGTAATGCAGTCAACGATTTAGACCAATTACACCGCGTCAGTAAAACGGTGTTAATGCAACATGGCATTGGCCCAAAGCAGTGTTATTACGATGTATCGGCCAATCCAACAACGGTGCGTTTTGTTGAAGGACAGCACAGATTAAAACGTTTACAAGCCTTATATCCAAACAGCAATTTTGTTGATACCGGATTTGCAAAGTTAGATCCGGCTTTTAATGCACCACACGCTTTATTGACGCTTGAAGCGTTAGGTTTAGACCCTGCAAAACCCACTTTATTATATGCGCCAACGTTTTATCCAAGCTCAATCGAATGTTTTGCCAAAACATTTGCGCAAGATTTTAGTGAATTTAATATTATTGTTAAACCGCATTTTTTCTCGTTAAGCAAAGATAAATACCATAAACAACGCCGTTTGCTCCAGCAATGGGCACAAGCCAAAAATGTGTATTTGGCGCCTGTGTCGGACTATAACTTACTGCCATTTATGGCGCTGAGCGATGTGATGATTTCAGATGCTTCATCGGCAATTTTTGAGTTTGCGGCGCTTAATAAACCCGTGGTGTGGTGTGATTTTTATAAATTACGCTGGAGTTATCGCGGTATTTTTAGTTTTCGCTTTAAACAACGCTTAAATGATGATATTGAGTTTTTTCATCAAATTACCGAGCGAGTTGAACACTACCAAGGCTTAAAACAGGCGGTAACCGAAGCGTTTCGCGAGCCGAATAAACTCGCCAGTAAACGGATTGAAATGACAGCGCAATTAGCCGGTGCCACCGATGGACAGGTTTCAAAAAGAATTGCTGAATACTTAATAGCCAATACATAGGCCATATTAACTTTTGGCCTATGTTTTTATTGCGGTTTGTTTAGTATTTCCACGACTCACACGAAGCGCAGCCGCTGTAGTGTCGTTATGCTACATAAATCTGCGGCAACGCAGTAAAAATACCAATAAGTCACAATCTTTAAAAAGTCTATAACCGAAAAGTTGGCTCGGTCTCGACCCAGGTTTCCTAATCAAAACTGTTTACAAACGCTTGATTGAGTAACTCTGGACTGATCCCTGGGTGATTTAAAATCGTAATTCGGTCGGGTCGCATTGTGTTGGCAAGAGTCACCGCACAGAGAAAATCACTTTGTGAAATGAGCAGTTGGCTCGGATAAGTCGGTAAGCCGCACTGCTTAATGAGGGTAATGATGGCGTCATCAATTTGTGGCTCATCAAGTAGCTTTCGCACCTCGTTAATATATATCGTTGCTAACGCAACTTGCTCGCCATGATAACCTTGCCCAAGCGCCAGTTTGTCTAGCGCATGACTAATTAAATGTTCTGCACCACTTGCTGGTCGGCTATCACCAGAAAATCCCATCGATAAGCCCGAAATTAATAAGCCTTCGGCCACAATTTTTAAATCTGACAGATTGGTGATGTCAAATAGTGGGTTTTTAAATAATACATCGCAGCTGGCACTTGATAACAAACGAGCAAAATCATCAACCGGGGTTTGATTGATTTTGTGGGCATATTCCCAGTCCAGTAATGCCGAAGCATTTGAAATTAAATCTCCAAGTCCTGCAAGGTTGAGCCGTTTAGGGGCTGATATAATTAGCTTTAAGTCGATAAAGACAAAGGTGGCTAATGCCGCAGCGACACTTTGGTTTTGCCCTAATTTGTTTTTAATAACCGCAACGGGTGAGGTGATGCAATCGCTTGATAAACAAGTAGGAATAATCGCGAAACTCAAATTACGTGTTGTTGCCGCAACTTTACAGACATCAATCACCTTACCGCCACCAATGGCGACAATTAAATCAATTTGATGATGTGCACATGCGATATCAAGCTTAATACATTCTGCCATTGAATTATCTTCAATCACATGGTGCAACACTTGATGCCCCAGTTTTACGTGTGTTGTTATGTCGCTGGCCAGTTTCAATGAACCGCCTTTACCACTTACAATACAAATGTTTTGCATGTTTTGTACTTGTAATGTTTCGAGTAATAACTGGGCCGTCTGTTGCTCGTTTTCAATGATTTTTAATACTTTGGGTATATTTAAAAACCGATTGGCAGATAATTGAGAGAATTGCATTCGATTAGCTTTGCTTTATTTGTTTGATAAGAGCTGAGGTGCTGATCCCTTGTGTATAAGGCAGCATAACAATTTCACAGCCTTGAGCTGCTAAATATTCAGGTGTGCAGCGAATTTGCTCCATATACGAATTTAGCTCCCAATCATCACCATGAACGATTTTAGTAATATTGAATTGCTCAATATAAGGTTTGATATCAAATTCATTTGAAATGACTGCTTCATCAACAATATCAAGTGCTTCGATTAGGCGTTTACGGTCGTTTTCATTGATATAGGGAGTGCGCTTATATTCACCCGTCATTTTGTCGCCATTGACGATAATAAATAGTTTATCGCCCAGCGCTTTTGACTTTTCGAGTAATGTGAGATGCCCTACATGAAATAAATCAAATACACCTACCACTAAAATATTTTCTGACATCTTATATCCCCAATTAAAAACGCCGATTTTATCTCAAAACCTGGCTAAAACCGAACAATAAGCAATAAAAAAACGCGCTAAATAGCGCGTTTTGCTCAAGGGAAATCACAATAGATGCTAGATCAGTCGTGTTTTTTTGCAAAATAACAGCCAAACGGGGGCAGATTGAGCTGATTTTTTACAAGCTGACCACTGTGATGGCTCACATCAGCCAACTCAGTCAGTGAAACTGTTGTTAAATCAAGCGATGCACTTTGTTCGCTTAAGTTAAAACAACACAAAATAGTGTCATCGCCCGTGCTGCGCCAAAACGCCAGTAACGGCTCAGGGGTATCAATAAACTCAATATCACCCACAATTAAAGCTTGATGGTTTTTACGCCAATGTAAAAACTCGCGGAAGCGGTTTAAACACGAATTGAGGTCGGCATTTTGCAAGTCGACACTGTTACTAAGATGCTGCTTTGCCACAGGTAACCAAGGTTTTTGCGTCGAAAAGCCGGCAAACTCTGCATTATGTTGCCAAGGGTGCGGCGTACGACAGCCATCACGACCTTTAAAATTTGGCCAAAAAGTGATGCCGTATGGATCTTGTAAATCTTCAAATGCGACATCAGCTTCGGTTAAGCCAAGCTCCTCACCTTGATACATGCATACGCTGCCTCGTAATGAGCCAAGTAACGCGGTCAGCATTTTTACTTGAGCGTCACTGCGTACGCCATTTTTTGCCCAGCGTGATGCCACGCGTTCAACATCGTGGTTACTAAAGGCCCAGCATGGCCAGCCTTCAGTCATTTGTTTTTCTAAACCTTGTACTGTTTGGCGAATATAAGCGGCGCTGTAGTCTTTGGTCAGTAGCTCAAAGCTATACCCCATGTGCAGTTTATTGCCACCTTGGGTGTATTCGGCCATGGTCGCTAGCGAATCTTCAGATGAAATTTCACCAAGAGAAACTGTGCCAGGATAACGGTCAAGTAGGGCACGAATTTCTGCCATAAAGGCAAGATTTTCAGGTTGTGTATTGTTGTAATAGTGGTACTGAAACGCGTAAGGATTATCTTCGCTAAAGCCGCGACCTTGGCGTTTATCCACTGGTTTTGCTGGGTTGTCACGCAATTGCGCATCGTGGTAGCAAAAGTTAATCGCATCGAGTCTAAAACCATCAACCCCTTTTTTGAGCCAAAACTCGACATTATCGAGTACATGTTGGCGCACATCTGGGTTATGAAAGTTTAAATCTGGCTGTTCAGTTAAAAAATTATGCAGATAATATTGTTTACGACGTGGTTCCCATTGCCATGCAGGGCCGCCAAAAATTGATAACCAGTTATTGGGTGCTGTGCCATCTGGTTTTGCATCGGCCCAAACATACCAGTCTGCTTTATCGTTGGTTTTATCAACGCGGCTCTCACTGAACCAAGCATGTTGATCTGAGGTATGGCTTAATACTTGGTCAATAATGATTTTAATATCACGTTGGTGCGCTTTATCAATCAGCTCATCAAAATCGGCTAAAGTGCCAAAAAGAGGGTCGATATCACGGTAATCGCTGATGTCGTAACCAAAATCTTTCATTGGTGACTTAAAAAAAGGCGATACCCAAATTGCATCAACACCTAGCCCTTTTATGTAGTCAAGCTCGGCAATGATCCCTGGAATATCACCGATACCGTCATGGTTTGAATCTTGAAAACTACGAGGGTAGATTTGATAAATTACCGCACCTTGCCACCATTGAAGCTTGGCCATGATCTCTCCAAAACCGTAAAGGGTTTTTAATTTAATAAAACAGATAAGCGGTCTGCGCCGCGAAATTAGTAAAAAGCATACGTTATCCAATTTTTTCTGTAAAAGGCATGCATACGTATGCATTTGAAAAGAGTATAAATAAGGATTTTGAAGGGAAGCAAAATCGTCTGTTTGGCTTAGTTTTTATGGTGACGACCATCTGCTTTACCAATTTTTCACTGTTAGCCGCATTATTGTGCTTAAAGGTCTTATTTTTATCTTTACGTTGCTAACGATTCAAGCTGGTGCGGGCAGTGCACGAGTTTGGTGCAAGAACTTTGGTTTGGTATGACCAATTTACAAAAATCTAAATGAAGTTAATTTTTATCGTTTTATTAACATTGGGTAGGTGCATGCTTGCCAAGAAAAAATAAATTTAACGCTATTTTAGTCTGAAAAACCCTCGCAAGTTCCCATTCTATAAGATTATAACTCAAACATGGCTGTGTTCCTTTATATTACGGTCACTTAAGCTACTCTGTGTAAACAAAGTGTAAAATAATTCACCTTTGTTTTTTTGAATACGTATGCAGTCAGTTGTATGACAAATGTGGTAGGCGTTACTATTTTTAATGACAACAAAGGCGACCCAGATTGGTGCAATCGCTACGCTTTAAACCGCATCAATCATGGGGCTATTACAAAATAGTCAATCGGGATAAAACATTATGTCTAAATTTAAGCCAAGTATGCTAACACTGGCACTTGTTTCTGCAGGATTCTCTTCTTTATCAGCATTTGCTGCTGATGAAGTGAAAAAAGACGAAGCGCTCAATCAAGAAAACGTAGAAGTTATTGAAGTACGTGGTATGCGCCGCAGTATTGTTGAGTCAATCAACGTTAAACGTTTTGCAACAAACGTGGTTGAGTCGATTTCAGCTGAAGATATCGGTAAATTACCAGATTCATCAATTGCGGAATCAATTGCCCGTTTACCTGGCTTGGCGGCCCAACGCCTAGACGGTCGTGCTAGCCGCGTATCAATTCGTGGTTTTGGTGAAAACGAAAGTGGCACCACCTTTAACGGCCGTGAACAAGTTTCTATCAGTGACAACCGTGGGGTTGAGTTTGACCTCTACCCATCAGAAATCATGAGCGGTGTGACTGTGTATAAAACACCCAATGCGACACTTGAAGGTGAAGGCATTGCCGGTGTAATTGATATGCAAACCATTAAACCGTTATCAAAAGACGGCCAAACAGTGCAAATCAATACCCAGTTTGAACAAACAAGTTTTGATAAGCTTAACCCAGATGGCGAAGACTCTGGCTTTCGTGGTACTTTTTCGTACGTTGACCAGTTTGCTGATAATACCTTAGGTGTGGCATTTGCTTATTCAAGCATGTCGTCGCCAAACCAAGAAAAACGTTGGAATTCTTGGGGTTACCCTGAGTTTACCCACAATGGAAAACCACTTTCTATTTTAGGTGGTGCTAAACCATTTGTACGTTCGTCAGAACTTGAACGTGATTCTGTGATGCTAGTTGTTGAAGCGGCTCCAACCGATAAATTAAAACTGACCTTCGATGCGCTTTATGTAGATTTCTTAGATACCAAAACATTGCGTGGGATTGAAATTCCATTTGCATGGGGTCAAGGTTCAATTAAAGAAGAGAATGCGACCGTTGATCCAGCAACAGGTTTTGTCACCAGTGCGTTAACTGAAGGCGAGCGTGTTGTGGTGCGCAATGATCACGAAGAGCGTGACGCAACACTTAAATCATTTGGTTTAAATACTGAGTACCAAGTGAATGATACGTGGTCTTTAGACCTTGATGTCAGCTATTCAAAAGTAGAACGCAAAATTTGGAGTATGGAAAGCTACTCGGGTACAGGGCGTGGTAGTGCCGTAGGTATTGCAGATAACATTGGTTATCAGTTTAACTCAGGCAATACAGGTGCAATGTTTACTCATCAACTTGATTATAGCGATTACAACTTAATTCAATTAGGTGGTCCGCTTAGTTGGGGTGGTAGCTCGGCACTGAACGAAAGTTTAGGCATAAAGGACACGCCGCTTAAAGATACAGGTCAAGATGGCTTTATTAATACACCAAATATTGATGATGAATTAAAAGCGATTAAATTTGCTGCAACACAAGTGATTGAGTCTGATTTTATCAGTGCATTAACCTACGGTGTTTCACGTCGTGAACGTGAAAAGCAAAAAGTATCAGAAGGTTACTTCATGACGCTTAAATCGTTCCCAGATACGATTGTAGTGCCAGAAGAATATCGTTTAGGTTCAGTGTCACTTGATTTTATCGGTATGGGCGACATGATTGCCTATGATTCAAAAGGCTTAATTGATGATGGTTATTACACGCTGCTGGCGGAAAGTTTAACCGATACAAAGCATGCGACTAAATCATGGACTGTTAAAGAAAAAATTACGTCTGCGTTTGTGCAAGCAGACATCAATACCGAAGTGGCCGGTTTAGCGCTAACCGGTGGTGCGGGCTTACGTTATGTGCATACTGAGCAATCGTCGCAAGGTTCAGCATTTACAACTAACAGTGCGGGTCTAGTGTTGGCTTCACCAACAGATATGGAACACAGTTATTCACATTTATTACCAAGCTTAAACTTAGTGTTGAAGTTAGATGATGAACAGTCTCTGCGTTTTGGTGTGGCGAAGACTATTTCTCGTGCTCGCATGGATGACATGAATGCGTCGATTGATGCAGACTACAAAACTAAACCAGACGATAATGGCAACTACTGGATAGTAAGTGGTGGTAATACTTTACTAGAGCCAAAAGAAGCGACAGGCATTGATTTATCATATGAAAACTACTTCTCAGATGAAGGTTATTTCTCTGCAGCCTTCTTCCACAAAGATTTAAATCAATGGATCTTTGATGGTGCCTATGAAGTGGACATGACAGGCGTCGCTGTTCCGGCAACTGGCGAGATCCCACCTCATTCAACAGGTACAGGTTCTGGTAAAGTCAATGGCGGTGGCGGTACTTTATGGGGTTATGAGCTTGCGGTTACTTTCCCATTCAAATTGATTGATGAGTCACTCGAAGGGTTTGGTATTATGGCCAGCCATACCGGTATTAACTCGGATATGGAAGACCAAAAAGGTAATGAGTTTGAATTACCGGGCTTATCAGACCAAATTCAGAGCTTTACACTTTATTATGAAAACTACGGTATTCAATCGCGTGTCAGCATGCGCAAACGTAGTGATTTTAAAGGTGATGTTTATGGCCTTGGTTTTGACTCACAACAAGTTGATATCTTAGGCGAAACCATTTGGGATGCGCAAATTGGTTATAGCTTTGAAGAGTCACAAGTTCAAGCGTTACAAGGCTTAACTGTGTCGTTCCAAGTACAAAATATAACTGAAGAACCTTTCACCTCCTTAAGTGGTGATAACAAGCTTCAAGTACGTGACTACCAAGATTATGGCCGTACTTATTTGTTAGGCGTGAGCTACAAGTTCTAATTTGATTTATCCAATGTTATTTAAAGCCCTTGAAGTTTTTGATTTCAAGGGCTTTTATTTATAGCCAAACCAACTGAAAATCGCATCTTGAGGCGGTTTGGCTATATAAGCATTGCAATAGTTTTAAGTTAATTGAGTCTATTGCAATGCTGCTAATTATTTCATCATTTTATTAAGGAGATCATCATGACACCAACAAAAATAAGTAATGTTGTGATTGTTGGCGGCGGCACAAGCGGCTGGATCACCGCAGCTTTACTAGTGAAAGTGCTTGGTCGTGTAATCAATATTACCTTAGTCGAATCCGATGAAATTGGTACTATCGGCGTCGGCGAAGCGACTATTCCGCCGATTGTGCAATTAAATAACGCCCTTGGGATCAGCGAAAAAACCTTTTTAGCCCACACTAAAGGTACCTTTAAACTCGGTATTGAATTTAATGATTGGGGCCAACTTGGCGACAGTTATATGCATGCCTTTGGTGGCATTGGCAAAAGTCTACCTTTTTGTGACTTTCATCATTTATGGCTGCAAAGCAAACAACAAGGCGGCAACAGTGACTTTTGGGATTTTTCGCTAAATTACCAAGCCGCAATGGCTGGGAAATTTGGCCCCAGTCAAAAAATAGCAAGCACAAATATTCAAGGCCTTGAATATGCGTATCATTTTGATGCGGGACTGTATGCAGGGCTGTTAAGCGAATTTAGCCAAGGTTTAGGGGTTAAACGCCTCGAAGGTAAAGTGACTGAGGTGGTGGTCAATCAAAACAATGGTGATGTGAGCCACTTATGCTTAGCCAATGGCGAACATCTTTACGGTGATTTATTTATTGACTGCACAGGGTTAAAAGCCTTGTTGATTGAACAAACCCTTAATACAGGCTTTGAGGACTATTCACATTGGTTACCGTGCGACCGCGCTGTTGCGGTGCCGTGTGAAAAAGTTGAACCAATTGTGCCTTATACCCGCTCAACGGCACACAGTTGTGGTTGGCAGTGGCGCATACCTTTGCAACATCGCACAGGGAATGGGTTAGTGTATTCGAGTAAATATTTAAGTGATGAGGCTGCAAAAGCGCAATTACTAAATAGCCTTGATGGCAAGCCATTGGGCGAGCCTAAAATCATCGCCTTTAAAACCGGACGCAGACGCAAACAATGGCATAAAAATGTGGTGGCCATTGGCTTATCAAATGGCTTCTTTGAGCCGTTGGAATCGACCAATATTCACCTTATTCAAACCGCAGCAACCCGTTTAATAAAGTTTTTTCCACACTTTGGCATTAAAGATGCTGAAGTGAGCGAATTTAATCGCCAAGCTCAGGTTGAAGCTGAGCAAATGCGCGACTTCATCATTTTGCATTACAAGGTAAATCAAAAAGTGGATAGCCCTTTTTGGCAAGCGTGTCAGCGCATGGAGATACCCCACACTTTGGCGCAAAAAATCGCGCTGTTTGCCCAGTCGGGCAAAGTATTTCGTGAGCAAGACGAATTGTTTACCGAAATTGCCTGGCAGCAAGTGATGCTAGGGCAAAATCTAGTGCCTGCTGATATCCATCCGATTGCTACCATGCTAAGCCCTCTACAATTAAGTGAGCTCATGGAAAACCTTAAAACCTTAGTAGATCATAATGTGGCAGGTATTGTTAGCCACAGCGATTTTTTAGCTCAAATAGCGCATTAGGAGTCAATCAGTGCCCAAAATAATGATTGGCATGGCCCTTTATTGGCTGTGTATTTTTCGAGTGTTTGCTAGTTCGGTTGAAGTGATTGTTGAGCCACCCATGTGGTGGGTGGGCATGGCGCAGCCTAAGTTACAATTATTGCTTCGCGGCAAAGATATTGGTGCTGCGACGATTCAATTACAGCAATACCCAAACGTTAAAATGCTATCGCAGCAATCGGTGGCCAATTCGGATTATTTATTTGTTAATTTACTAATTAATGAAGGCGCGGCAACGGGTCAATTACAGTTTAAGGTCACTTGGCCAGACGGTCAGGAGAGTATTCTTAGTTATGCCCTTGGCGCACGTAAAAAGGCAAGTGCTGCTAGAAAAGGATTTGATAACTCAGATGTGATTTATTTAATTAATCCCGATAGATTTGCCAACGGTGATGTTAGCAATGATACCCAAGCCAATTTACTTGAAGGTGTAACCCCAACAGATCCCGATGGACGCCACGGCGGCGATATTGCCGGCATTATTCAATACCTTGATTATTTAGCCCAATTAGGGGTAACACAATTGTGGCTGACTCCGGTTCTTGAAAACAATCATCCTAAATACTCGTATCATGGTTATGCGATTACTGATTTTTATCAGGTTGATGGTCGGATGGGGTCAAATGAAGCGTACAGAACGTTGTCGTTACTCGCTCAAAAACAAGGCATGGGTTTAGTGATGGATATGGTGCTCAATCATAGCGGCAGTCACCACTGGTGGGTCAGTGCGCCGCCAACGCCCGATTGGCTTAATCCGAAAACTCATTTAGGCCAATTTAGCGCTACCAGTCATGCAAGGCAAACCATTCAAGACCCTCATGCAAGCAGTAATGATAAACGTGCGTTTAGTGATGGTTGGTTTGTACCTGACATGGCCGATTTAAATCAGCGCCAGCCACTTTTGGCACAGTACTTAATTCAAAATGCGATTTGGTGGGTTGAATATGCTGATTTATCGGGCATTCGGGTCGATACCTATTCGTATTCAGATAAAACATTTTTAACCGAGTGGACCAAAGCCTTGCTTGATGAATACCCACAGTTAGGCATTGTCGGTGAGGAGTGGAGTACTAACCCAGCCATTGCCAGCTATTGGCAGCAAGGTAAGCACAACCACGATGGTTATGAGTCATATTTGCCCAGTGTGATGGATTTTTCATTACAACAAGCTGTGATTGAAGGCTTACAAGAACCCGAGAGTTGGAACACTGGGCTGATAAAAATCTATCAATCATTAGCGAATGATTTTCTTTACCCGCATCCTGAAAAATTGCTGGTTTTTGCCGACAATCACGACATGAGTCGGGTATTTACCTCGTTAAAACAAGATGTGGCAAAAACTAAAATGGCGCTTGGCCTCTTGTTAACCACTCGTGGTATAGCTCAGCTTTATTACGGCAGTGAAATATTACTCGATAATACCCCAAGTGATGCTCATGGGGTGATAAGGGCTGATTTTCCCGGTGGTTTTGCCCATCACACCGTCAATGCTTTTACAGGCCAAGGCCTGACACCCGCCCAAAAGGACATGCAACAGTGGCTAACACAGCTGCTTAATTTCCGTAAACAGCAAGCTGTATTGCACCAAGGCGACTTGATGCATTTTAGCCCGCAAAACGGCGTATATGTTTATTTTAGGTATAACGATGATCAGAGCCTAATGATGATACTCAATAATAATGCGCGCCCTTTGACGCTTGAGTTGTCACGATTTAATGAGCGTTTAATTGGTTATCGCCACTATCAATCACCCTTGCAGTTAGAGCTCAAAGGCGACTTAGATAAGCCAATTGAACTGAGTCCTAATTCGTTTACCTTGTTACAATTGCAGCAATAAGATGCAATTACTGGTGTTTTATAGACTGAATACGTATGCAATTGCTAGAGCTTTCATGCTGTTGTCATTTAGTATTTTTGTCAGAATGATAAAAAGATGAGCGCCCATGACGCAGCACACTTCAAAACACAACAAAACCGTAAAAAAATTGGCCCTATTAATGGCAATTGTTTCGCTTACTTCATGTAGCAAACCGCCTGAGCCATCAAGCGAAGCCGCGAGCGTTGCTCAAGGTAAGCCTGTGGTATATCAAGTATTTACTCGGTTATTTGGTAATAAAAATACCACCAATATTCCGTGGGGTACCAAAGAGCAAAATGGAGTTGGTAAGTTTGCTGATTTTGATGACAAAGCCCTGGGTTACATTAAACAATTAGGCACAACCCATGTGTGGTACACCGGCGTTTTGCATCATGCCTTAGTCGCCGATTACAGTGATATTGGCATTAGCAATGACGACCCCGATGTGGTTAAAGGCCGCGCAGGGTCTCCTTATGCGATAAAAGACTATTACAATGTAAATCCTGATTTAGCTCTTGAGCCTGTCAATCGCTTGGCTGAATTTGAAGCGCTAATTGCGCGCACGCATCAACATGATTTAAAAGTCGTCATTGATATTGTGCCCAATCATATCGCACGTAACTATCAATCAATCTCCAAACCAAACGCACAGCGCGATTTTGGCGCTGATGACAAGACAAGCCTCGAATACAGTAAAAATAACAACTTTTATTATGTGCCTGGGCAAGCCTTTGCAGTGCCAGAGCCACTTGATGGTTATCAACCCTTAGGTGGGCAAGCTCATCCGTTAATTGATGGAAAATTTAATGAGTTTCCGGCTAAATGGACTGGCAATGGTGCGCGTCAAGCGCAGCCGCATTTTCACGACTGGTATGAAACCGTTAAAGTGAATTATGGTGTTAAACCCGACGGCAGTTATGATTTTCCCCTATTACCTGCGCAGTTCGCCACTCAGTCATATCAAGCTCATTACGCTTTTTGGCAACAACATCAATTACCTGACTCTTGGTATAAATTTCGCGATATTGCCTATTACTGGTTAGATAAGGGCGTTGATGGTTTTCGTTATGACATGGCCGAAATGGTGCCGGTTGAGTTTTGGAGTTTTTTAAATTCCGCCATCAAGATGAAAAATCCCAATGCGTTTATTTTAGCCGAAGTGTATAACCCAGATTTATATCGTCCTTATATTCAGCTTGGCAAAATGGATTACTTGTACGACAAAGTAGGGTTTTACGACACCTTAAAAGGCATGATGCAAGGTATGCAGCCAAGCCAAGATTTAATTGACGTGTATCAAAGTGTTGCTGATATCGAACCGCATTTAATGCACTTTTTAGAAAATCACGATGAGCAACGCATTGCAAGCCCTGAGTTTGCCGGTGATGCACAGTTAGGCAAGCCCGCGATGGTGGTGTCAACCTTGATAGGCACTGCACCAACCATGCTGTATTTTGGTCAAGAAGTTGGTGAGAAGGGCGCTGAAAATGCAGGGTTTGGCAAGCTGAGCCGCACCAGTATTTTTGATTATATTGGCGTACCAGCCCATCAAAGAGTAATGAATAATGGTTTATTTGATGCAGGCCAATCAAGTAGCGATGAGCGCCAGTTGCTCGGGTTTTATCGTACATTACTTGGTCTTTCGCCTCTACCTGCTATTTCACAAGGCCAATACGTAGCGCTTAATCAATTTATTACTGACCTGCCTGCCAGCGACAAACGCAATGTATTGCTCTTTAGTCGCTTTACAAATGAGCAGCAGTTATTGGTGATCAGTAATTTTTCTAAATCAGAGGCTCAATCGGTACAGGTCTCTGGTTTACAAGCGTTAATCGCCAAATGGCAGCTGCCAGATGGTGAATATCAGCTTAAAGATATCCTTGGTTTTTACCAAAGTGTGCTGAGCGTAAAACAAGGTCAAGCTGAATTTGGCATTCATTTGGCGCCACTTGATAGTGCCGTATTAGAACTACAACTAAAAAATAAGGGTAAATAATGGCAGATCAAAAACCCCAATTGTCATTTTGGCAAATTTGGAATATGTGTTTTGGATTTCTTGGGATCCAGTTTGGTTTTGCCTTGCAAAATGGCAATGTTAGCCGAATTTTTCAAACCCTTGGGGCATCGATTGATGATATCCCGATTTTGTGGATTGCTGCGCCGCTCACAGGCTTAATTGTGCAGCCTATCATTGGTTATATGAGTGATAAAACCTGGGGGAAATTGGGGCGCCGTCGTCCTTATTTTTTATGGGGTGCCATTTTAACAACACTGGCATTAGTGATTATGCCCAATTCGCCCACGCTTTGGATTGCTGCGGGCATGTTGTGGATTATGGATGCCTCAATCAATGTCACGATGGAACCGTTTCGTGCTTTAGTGGGCGATAATTTACCGAAAAAACAACGCGCAACTGGGTTTGCCATGCAAAGCTTTTTTATTGGCATTGGCGCTGTGGTGGCATCGGCATTGCCGTGGATGATGACCAACTGGTTTGAGATCAGTAACGTGGCGCCAGAGGGCCAAATACCAGACTCGGTGAAGTTCTCCTTTTATTTTGGTGCGGCAGTGCTGTTTATTGCAGTCGGTTGGACCATTATTAAAACCAAAGAATATAGCCCGCAAGAACTCGCGCACTTTGAGCAAGCAGAACAAGATAGCCCAGTTCACGCAAGCGTAAAACCGACTATTTTTACTCAAGGTTTAGTACGTAATGGCGCTATTGCGCTGGCCATTTTAGCCAGTGTGTTTGTATTTGAATTAGAAAAAGAACTCTATTTAGCGGGTATTGGTTTGGCTCTGTTTACTGCTATGCAATTGCTCGCTAAAAAAATGGGCCAAAGCGCAAAAACAGACAATGGGTTTTATCATGTGATGGGCGATTTATTCACTATGCCAGAGGCGATGAAACAACTGGCGTGGGTGCAATTTTTTAGCTGGTTTGCGTTATTTGCGATGTGGATTTACACCACCTCGGCGGTCACCAGTTATCATTATGGTTCGAGCGATGCAACCAGCCAATTGTTCAACGATGGCGCTGACTGGGTCGGTATCTTATTTGCCGCTTATAATGGTTTTGCAGCCTTAGCTGCGGTGGTTATTCCGGTTTGTGTTAAACGAATGGGCTTAAAAGCCACTCATATGCTGAACCTTGGTCTAGGTGCGCTTGGTTTAATGTCTTTTTTAATCATTAATGACCCACAACTGTTGTTACTCAGCATGGTTGGTATTGGTTTTGCGTGGGCGTCGATTTTATCGTTACCGTATGCGCTACTCAGCAGCCAAGTACCCAGCGCTAAAATGGGCGTGTACATGGGGATTTTTAACTTTTTTATTGTTATTCCACAGTTACTTGCAGCGAGTATTTTAGGTGTGTTAGTGAAAAATTTGTTTCAAGGCCAAGCTATTTACGCTTTGTTACTCGGTGGTCTGTCATTTTTAATCGCAGCGGCCTGTATGCTGCGTGTCAAGTATCAAAATCAATAAGGGTATGAAGATGAAAGTAATGTCAACGTTAGCACTGTCGGTTTTAGCGGCCTCATTAATGGGTTGCAATAAGCAACCAAGTCAGGCTGAAGCGCCAGTTGTGACAGTGCCTATCGCGACCGGTGCGCCAGGTGTGACCCCTTATTGGGCTTATTCAGGTAAAACTGGGATTGGTACGTCTTTTGAGCAATATCTTAATGGTCAATATAGCGATAATGCTCCCACTAAAGCGGTATCAAAAGTATGGTTTAGCATCGCACAAGGCCTTATCACCGAGACCATGTTTGGTTTAATTCACCAAGCGCAAATTAAAGATATGCAGTTTGTAGTCAAAGGTGCTGATTTTATCGCAACAGAGCGCGATGATACCACTGATACCATTGAGTATTTATCGACCGATGAACAAGGACGTCCACAATCGCTGGCCTACAAAATTACCACGCTGGATAAACAGGGGCGCTTTAAAATTGAAAAGCATGTTTTTACCGACCCAAGCGATCAAAGCTTGTTTGTCCGTGTGGTTATTGAGAGCTTTTCAGGCCCATTAACGGCGTATGTCTCGGCTAATCCGTATGTTAATAACAATGGCGTAGGCGACAGTGCGGCGGTTGAAAACGGCGCATTAGTGGCATGGGAAGGCGATAACGTAATTACGCTTAAAGCGGCCAGTGGGTTTAAACACGCCATGGTTGGTTTTACTGGGATCTCTGATGGTCTGACACAATTACAAGAGACAGATGCGCTTAATAATCTTTATCAACAAACGGGAAGCACGCCTGGCAATGTCAGCTTATTTGCCGAACTTGGCAGTGTTGCTGCTAAAGGCGCAGCTCCCACTCAATTTGATTTAGTACTGAGCTTTGGTAAAAGCAAAGAATCCAGTTTAAAGAGCGCAAATGCTACGTTAAAACGCGGTTATGACGCCACGTTGAGTGAATACAATGGCGAAGGCGACTTTATCGGTTGGCAAGATTATTTAGCGAGCCTTAAGCCACTGAATAACATGACGAATCAAACTACTGATAATGGCAAGTTGCTCTACACCAGCGCCTTGGTATTAAAAGCACAAGAAGATAAAACTCATGCAGGTGCCGTGATTGCATCATTGTCTAATCCGTGGGGTGATACCGTAAAAGCCATTGAAGGATCAACAGGGTATAAAGCGGTTTGGGTACGCGATTTTTATCAAGTCGCTATGGCGTTTTTAGCCCTGGGTGATAACGAAACGGCAAAAATTGCGTTTGAATACCTAGAAAAAGTACAAGTATCAGCCAATACCCCAGGTAATGGTGGCGATACGGGGTGGTTCTTACAAAAAACCCATGTTGATGGTGAGCTTGAATGGGTTGGGGTACAACTTGATCAAACCGCGATGCCAATTATGTTGGCATGGAAACTATGGCAAGCGCAGCAGTTAAGCGATAGCGAATTAATTAACTGGTATCAAAAAATGCTTAAACCTGCCGCTGATTTTTTAGTTAAAGGCGGGCGAGCTAAAATTTTATGGAATGATACTCACATTACACCGCCGATGACGCAACAAGAGCGCTGGGAAGAACAAGCGGGGCACTCGCCTTCCACTACCGCTGCGGTTATTGCAGGCCTTATTACTGCTGCCGATATTGCAAAAGCGGCGGGTGATGTGCAAAACAGTGCGCTTTATTTAGCAACCGCTCGTGGATACTCAGCTCACATTGAAGCGCAAATGGTGACCACACAAGGCACATTACCGGGCAGTGATGGTCATTATTATATTCGCATTAATCAAAACGAAGATGCCAACTCAGATAGTAAGCTTGGTGATAATAACGGTCGGACAGGCCTCGACAAAAAACAAATTCTTGATGGCGGCTTCTTAGAATTGGTACGTTATGGCGTGCGAAGTGCTGATGATAGTCATGTTGTTGCCAGCTTAAATGAATACGACGATGAAACCTTACCTGAGAATTTACGTGTTAAGTACAGTTTTAAATTTGCAGGGCAGGAGGGCAGCTTTGCCGGTTGGCGTCGATATGGTAACGACGGTTACGGTGAAGATGAAACGACAGGCAGTAATTATGCTGCAACAGGTGGGAATACCCCAGGTCAACGTGGTCGAGTTTGGCCGTTTTTTACCGGTGAGCGTGGTCATTATGAGTTAGCGCGTGCTAAACAAGTCGCAGGTGAAAAAGCCTTGAGTGATGAAACCATGTCACAGTTAAAACTGAACTACGTTAAAGCGATGGAGCTATTTGCTAACGAAGGCATGATGTTGCCCGAGCAAGTCTGGGACAATGTGGGCGTTAATCCGCAGGGCTATACCTCAGGTGAAGGCACAAATTCAGCGACCCCCCTTGCTTGGACGCATGCAGAATACGTTAAATTAATAAAATCACTGACCGATCAAGCTGTATGGGATTATTACCCAATCGTGGCTGAGCAATTAAAACAATAATTGAATTGAGCCAATTAGGTTAACAATAAAAAACCTGCAAAGTTGCAGGTTTTTTTATTGTTATATTGTTAAAGCAGTCGGACATCAGGCAATATACCCGTCGCCTTTCAAGATGCTCGGGTGTTGGCCGCGCGCCTTCACCTCAATCACATAGTACCTCTATGCTCATGAGGATTCAGGTGCTTGCCGCCTACGAGCATATTGAAATACATAGGGTATAGATATACCTTCTAGTGGCATGACTGTCTGATCACTAATTCTGGCAGTAATACTTTATGTTCAACCGGTTGGCCGGCAATGAGTTTAAGCAGGTTTTCAACCAGCATTTCTCCTGCTTTTGAGGTACTTTGAGAAATCGTAGTCAGGGGGGGATTAATAAAAGAGGCCATCGGAATATCGTCAAACCCGATCACGGCAACATCTTCCGGTACCCGCAAATTGGCTTCTTTTAGTGCACGAATGGCGCCAATAGCAATCAAATCACTGGCTGCAAACAAGGCATTAAATTGCACATTATTGCTGATCAATGACTTTGTAGCGTGATAGCCCGACTCATCGGTTGAAATCGCATTCGCTATTTTTCGATTATCTATGGTAAAACCGTGCTCAGTAAACACACCTTTAAAACCGTTAAAACGCGCATTAAATTCAGGACTGTGCTCTGATGCATCGCCAATAAAGGCGCAGTGTGTTCGATTAAGTGAAATCAGGTGCTCGGCGGCTAAACGGCCGCCTTGTTCATTATCGCAACTCAGTGATAAGTCAGGATGTCCGGCTACTTGTGCACCCCAACAGACAAAATGGGTGGCGGTGCTCATCAATTTGTCGAGCTTTTCTTGGTAATCAATAAAGTCACCATAGCCAAGTAAAATCAAGCCATCGGCACGGTGGCTATCTTCATAATCGGCATGCCAATCTTCAGAGGCTTGTTGAAACGATACCAATAAGTCATAACCCGCTCGTGCGCAAGCACGGGTGATGCTGCCAAGCATGGCTAAAAAGAACGGATTAATTTGCGAGTCATCAGCTGTGGGATCTTCAAATAAAAGTAACGCGAGCGTGCTGCTTTGCTGCGTTCTGAGGTTACTGGCATTTTTATCAACTTTGTAGTTGAGTTGTTTTGCAACTTCCTGTACTTTTTTTCGGGTTTCTTCATTCACTAATGGGCTATTACGCAATGCCCGAGATACGGTAGATTGCGAGACACCAGCATAATGGGCAATGTCAAACGACGTTGCTTTACCTTTCATGAGTTTTCCTGAGTAAAATTGGCCAGACGGCTCAGATTAAAAGTTTTTTTGCATATTATATCAATAGAATTCATGTTATTTATTGAAATATACCTGACACCGGTGTCATAATGTGGCAGTTTTATTGATTTGTTGTCAATCTAAAAAGAATACCCTATTACTTTGCACCGTTTCACTTTTTGTAGCGAGAAGTTAAACCTAGTGTGACTTAAGCGTCTTAGTCAAGATAATAAAAGGGTAGCATAATCGATACATTAGCTAAGCGCTATCAATAGAGAGAAACACTATGAGTGGTATCACTAAATTTGAGCCTATCATTGTCGCGGATATCGGTGGAACCAACGCCCGATTTGCTGTGGTCACTGATTTTGATGCAACAAGTTCACAGTTTGTTATTGCACACCACCAGACCTTTGTCAGTGCGCAATTTGATTCAATGCAATCTTTATTAGCTGCATATATCCAAGCGCTACCTTTTGCACAACCTCAACGTGCAGCACTGGCTGTCGCAGGTCCAATGAAAGGCCAAACGGTAAACTTAACCAATTTAGGTTGGTGTTTCACGCTTACAGAATTACAAAGCCAATTTCAATTGAGTCAACTTAAAGTCATTAATGATTTTGCCGCTTTTGCTTATGCCGCACCGTATTTACAAGCTGAACAAAATTTGCTGGTAAAAGCAGGTACACCAGAACAAAATGCGAATATCGCTGTTATGGGGCCGGGAACGGGTTTTGGCGCCGCTGCATTAGTCTTTAATGGTGAGTCTCGTACCGTTCTTAGCTGTGAAGCTGGGCATATTAGCTTGGCGGCGGTTACCGATTTACAGCGTCAATTGTTGGTTGAAATTAATAAAGAAGTAAGCCATGTTTCGGTAGAAAATGTCTTTTCAGGTGCCGGACTTGAGCGTTTATATCGTGCCATGGCCAAGGTCAATAATTTACCTGTTGAACCCTATACAGCAGCAGATATTAGTCAGCTTGCTTTATCAGGGCAAAGTGATATTTGCCATAAAACCTTAGTGCAATTTTGTGAGTGGATTGGCAGTGTCGCAGGGGATTTAGCCTTGACGTTTGGCGCACGAGGCGGCGTATTTATTGGTGGTGGCATATTACCACGCATGCAAGAGGTATTATTGCATTGTGATTTTAGTCAGCGTTTTGTGCAAAAAGGGATTATGACGCATTACGTACAAGACATTCCGGTGACGCTGGTAACACAGGACAATATTCCATTTATTGGAGCAGCAGCGAGTTTGTTGGTGCACTAATTATGGATTTGGGCAATGGTATTGCCCATTTTAGAGAGCAGTGATGGAAAAAATTACGATAAATAGTGTGGCTAAACACGCTGGTGTGTCTAAAAAAACAGTTTCACGGGTTTTAAATAATGAAGCTAATGTTAGTGACGCAACACGTGAAAAAGTATTAGCTGCATTTAAAGAGCTTGATTATAAACCAAATCCTATCGCTCGTGGTTTGGCTAATAATCGTAGTTTTATTATTGGATGTCTTTATGATAATCCAAGTAAAAGTTACATTACTCGTGTGCAAACAGGCGCACTTGCAGCTTGCCAAGAACAACAATACAACTTATTGATCCATCCTTGTGAGTTAAGGGGGCAGGCGTTGTTAGATAACATTGATACCTTGCTCCATACTTCTCAGCTCGATGGCATTGTTTTAACCCCTCCTTTTTCGGATCAAAAGCCGTTAGTTGATTTTCTTAAAGCGAAAAAAATTCCGTATTCCCGCGTTGCCTCCGTGTTACTTGAAGATGATTCTATTTCGATTGGGAGTAACGATGGTTATGCTGCTTATGAAATTACCAAGCTCCTAATTTCTCTTGGTCATACCGAAATTGCCTTTATCAAAGGTCATCCTGATCATAGTGCGACTGAGCAACGGTTACTTGGGTATAAACAAGCACTTGAAGAAAGTGGTTTGCCATTTAAAGAGTCTTTAATTGATGAAGGTAACTTTAGTTATCACTCAGGGGAAGACAGTGCACGGCGAATTTTAAATTTAACACCTCGTCCGTCCGCTGTATTTGCATCAAATGACTACATGGCTGCAGCAGTTTTAAAGGTGGCCTCACAGTTAAAGTTATCTGTACCGCATGATTTATCGATTGCTGGGTTTGATAATGCGCCCATTGCTCGCCATATTTGGCCTGGGTTGACAACCATTGCTCAGCCCGTTGAGCAAATGACACATATTGCGGTGACTAAATTAATCGAACAAATCAAAAATCCAGAATTAGAAAATTATCAAGAGAATTTACCTGCACGTTTGATCACGCGCGAATCAACGGGCCCTTATCGATCTAGCTAAGATTATCTCATTGATTTTATTGGTATAAAAAGCATCTTAATCGGATGCTTTTTTTATCCCTGTTATTTGACAATTTCATGAAACCTCCCAACCAAATTGGCTAAATAAAAAAAATAGACTAAATTTAAATGAGATGGTTGACACCGGTGTCAGAATTATGAGTTAATACTGTGACACCGGTGTCAGGTTGTGATTGTGAGAGACGCAACTTAATACCGAACCTTTGAACGGGTAAATCAAAATGCGCTCAGTACTGTGACTCGCCCTGGAGTCTAGTGAGTCGGTACTGAGCCTTTTATCCTTAAATCAAAAAGAGTTGAATTTTATGCTGCATCCTCGTATTCAAGAAGTTACTGAACGTGTCATTCTCCGAAGCAAAGCGACTCGCGACGCCTATATGGCCAGAATTAATTACGCTAAATCCCAAACACGAGTTAGAGCCGGTTTAGGATGTGGCAATCTTGCTCATGTCATGGCAGCATGCAGCAAAGACGAAAAAGATTTATTAAAAGACGATATTCAACCAAACCTTGCCATCATCAATTCATACAACGACATGCTTTCTGCGCATGTACCTTACAAAGATTACCCAGATTTAATTAAAAATATCGCCAAAAAATATAATTCAACTGCACAAGTCGCAGGCGGTGTGCCAGCAATGTGTGACGGCGTTACGCAAGGTCGTGACGGTATGGAGTTATCATTGTTTTCACGTGATGTGATTGCCATGTCGACTGCAATCTCGTTATCACACGATGTATTTGATGGTGTGTTTTGTTTAGGCGTGTGTGACAAAATTGTACCAGGCCTATTGATTGGCGCGTTATCGTTTGGCCATTTACCTACCATGTTTTTACCTGCAGGCCCAATGCAGTCGGGTTTACCAAATAAAGAAAAAGCGCGTGTAAGACAACAATTTGCGCAAGGTAAAGTAGGTCGTGAAGAGTTGTTAGCGGCAGAAAGTGCGTCGTATCACAGTGCAGGTACTTGTACTTTCTACGGTACAGCTAACAGTAATCAAATGCTGATGGAAATTATGGGTCTGCATTTGCCAGGTAGCTCATTTGTTAATCCATATACAGATTTGCGTGAGGGCTTAACAGCGCACGCAGTTCAAACCATGCTTGAGCAACTCATAGACTCAAAAAATGCACCATGCTTAGCCGAAGTTATATCTGAAAAAACCATTATCAATGGCTTAGTTGGTTTACTTGCAACGGGTGGTTCAACTAATCATGCCATTCACTTGGTGGCGATTGCAAAAGCAGCGGGCGTTGAGCTGACTTGGAAAGACATGTCAGATTTATCGGAAGTAGTCCCACTGCTTGCGCGCATTTATCCTAATGGTCATGCAGATGTAAATCACTTCCAAGCGGCGGGTGGTATGGGTTATTTAATGCGTGAACTACGTTCGGCTGGTTTTTTACATAACGATGTTAAAACAATTTTAGGTGAAGGGCTTGATGCTTACACCACAGAGCCAATGATTGCATCTGATAGCAGCTTAATTATGACGACTGAGCAAGGTCCTGCGAAAATAAAATGGGTAGATTGCCCAGCAGATTCGCTCGATCCTGAAGTACTTCGTTCAGTTTCTGACGCATTTAGCCCACAAGGTGGTTTGCAGCTATTAACAGGCAATTTAGGGCAAGCAGTAATTAAAGTCTCAGCGGTTGCCAAAGAGCATCAAGTTGTTACCGCACCTGCCAAAGTATTTGATTCACAATCAGGTTTACAAGCTGCGTTTGCACGCGGTGAACTAGAAACTGATTTCATTGCGGTTATTAAAGAGCAAGGTCCAAAAGCTAAAGGCATGCCTGAGCTGCACAAATTAACGCCAATTATGGCCTCGCAACAAGATAAAGGTTTTAAGGTGGCCATTGTGACTGACGGACGTATGTCGGGCGCATCAGGCAAAGTACCAGCTGCCATTCACTTAGCACCAGAGGCCATAGAAGGTGGTGTGATTGCTAAAATCCGTGAAGGCGATTTAATTACCTTAGATGCACCAAATGGTTCATTAATTGTACATGTTGGTGAGGCAGAATTAGCAGCGCGTGAAGCTCAATTTAGTGTGCAAACGAATACGTTTGGCACTGGACGTGAGTTATTTGCCGGTTTTAGAAATACAGTGAGTAGCGCAGACCTTGGTGCCAGTGCATTTGGTTTGATTTACCCAGAAAACAAATAAACAGCGTGTTGAAATTTAATAAGGATAATAAAAATGAGTATTGAAAATATTTTACGTTCAGCACCTGTTGTACCTGTTGTTGTAATTGATAATTTGGATGATGCAGTGCCTTTGGCTCAAGCATTATACAACGGCGGCCTACGTGCCTTAGAAATTACCTTGCGTACACCTGTTGCAGCGCAAGCAGTTAAACTAATGAAACAAGCTTTGCCCGATGCTTATGTGGGTACTGGTACAGTGATTAACCGTGAAACATTTGAAGCGTCGATCGAAGCGGGCGCTGATTTTATGGTTAGTCCTGGTGTAAATGATGAATTATTAGCACTTGCTGCCAATTGCGATACGCCTTTTTTACCTGGAGCGGCAACACCTAGCGAAGTCATGAAACTTGCTGCGCACGGATTTAAATTTTTAAAGTTTTTCCCGGCAGAAGCTGCAGGGGGAACTGCTATGTTGAAGTCAATCCATGGCCCATTACCACAAGTTAAATTTTGCCCAACAGGTGGCATAAGTTTAGCAACAGCACCAAATTATTTAGCTTTGCCTAACGTTGTATGTGTAGGTGGCACATGGATGTTAGATAAAACCTTAATTGCAAACAAAGATTGGTCTGCAATTGAAACACTTGCGCGTCAAGCTTACGAATTAAATAGATAAGGGGAATGAGATGATTAGAGTAGCAATTAATGGTTATGGCCGAATTGGTCGCAATGTATTGCGTGCATTATATGAGTCAGGTCGTCAAAACGAGATTAAAATCGTTGCAATTAATGATTTAGCACCTGCAAATGTTAACGCGCATTTAACCCAATTTGACTCAGTACATGGTCGTTTTGGTTTTCCTGTGACATTAGCTGAAAATGCAATGATAGTTGCAGATGATTCAATCGTTTTAACGCAAGAGCGCGATCCGGCGAATTTACCATGGCAAGCGCTTAATGTTGATATCGTTTTAGAGTGTACAGGCTTGTTCACCACGCGTGAATCTGCGGGTAAACATCTTACTGCGGGTGCAAAACGTGTTATCGTTTCAGCGCCAGGCACAGATATGGATGCAACCGTTGTACACGGTGTTAACTCAGACGTATTAACACCTGAGTGTCATATTATTTCTAATGCATCGTGCACTACAAACTGTTTAGCGCCAATTGCAAAAATCCTTAATGATGCCATTGGTATTGAGCAAGGTAGCATGACCACTATTCATGCCTATACAAACGATCAGAATTTATCTGATGTTTATCACCCTGATTTATATCGTGCTCGTAGTGCAACACAATCAATGATCCCAACAAAAACCGGCGCGGCAAAAGCTGTTGGTTTAGTATTACCAGAACTTGCTGGTAAGCTTGATGGCATGGCGGTGCGTGTACCAACGATTAATGTTTCTTTGGTTGATTTAACCTTTATCGCAAAGCGTGAAACCACCGCTGCGGAAGTGAACGCTGCCATTAAAGGTTTTGCCGAAGGCGCAATGGCTGATATTTTGGAATACAACGAGTTACCGTTGGTTTCAATCGATTTTAACCACAATCCAGCTTCATCAATTTTTGATGCAACGCAAACAAAAGTTGATGGTAAATTAGTGAAAGTGATGGCTTGGTACGATAACGAATGGGGTTTTTCAAACCGCATGTTAGATCAAGTAACGACACTTGCTAAATTAATGAATTAAAAATAAATTTTTGATAAAACCTGTTGATTTCAACAGGTTTTTTTTTGCCTAAAAAAGACTTAAAGTGATCTAATCGACTCGTTACCTGATTCATAGTTCAATGCTGATTTAAAACAATTTTTAACAAATAATGGAGGTTAAACTTTAGCGAAGTAACGTATTATTTAGCAAATTTAGGAACGTAGGGAAGGTGGATGGAATGAAACAAGTGTTATTAACTAGTGTAGGTAGTTTACTCCTTACTATTAATAGTTTTAGCGCGTTAGGTAATAGTACTCAAATTGAACAAACACACACCAAGGAAGGTAGGTATTTTTTTAATTTTGCTGCACTGACAAATCACTTTGAGTATGAAAATGATGATGTTCGAAAAAAACTACCAGACAAAATAACCAGCCGATTAAAAGATTATCAGGTTACGGGTAACGAATCTGACTATATTAATTACAGTTTTGCTATGGGTTATTACCTCCAAGATAATTTAGCGTTGAGATTCAACTATACCGCTGACATTGAAATAGACTTTTTAGGTGATTTTGACTTTTTGTGTTTTGATTGCTTCGTAAAAGATGATAAGCGAGATAGTTACGATATCGAAATGGATATGTATGAGTTTGATGCTATTTATTATCCCTATCAATATCAAGATACTTGGTCTGTATATGTATTAGGCGGGCTAGCGGTTCATAAAATCGACGCAAAAGTATATAAGTCTAAGGGTGATACTGTCCCCTATATTCAGACCAATGTTGCTCAAAGTACAGAAGTGACTTTAGGTGGTAAACTTGGTTTTGGTCTGCAATATGACTTTAGCCCCAACTGGGGGGTGAAATTGGGCTACAGCTATTTTTCTTATATGTCGATTGATAAAACGTATATCAATTGGGAGTATCGTTTATAGTATTTTAATTTTCGGTTAAACCAATCATCCCTGTTTTTAACCGTTCATCATTTATTTATACAAGAGATTACTCATCAGAATAAGATACCTCGAGACAAACGTGTTGACGATAACAATTGGATGTTATCAACGATTTTCCAATTCTGGGTTTGTTTATATTAAGGCTCAATTTATTAAGTCAGCCTTATTTTTGCACTGTTATTTTTAGATAATTTGTAAGCACAGCATCCAACCAATGCTGTGCTTTTTATTTTTGTTATTAAATAATTTTTCCCGAAAAAGTACTAAGATGAATATGGTATCGATAAGGCTATGGTAGATTTATAGTTACTTCTATCTAGTTCACAGATTTACCAATATATTGAATTTAAAATTAATATTTAAGTAATTTATTGCTACCAAAGATTGCAAGGGTAACAAGACTCTATTGCATGTTAATACAAGGCCATTCACGTTGGAAAAGGCTGTATAAGGTCGATTTATTATTCAGTTTGTATCTTTATAAAGCTATATTTTAGTTGCTGTTATTGGATGTAATAGTTTTAGTTTTACTTAGGTGTAGTATTTCAAACATCTAAGTTTGCCCTAAGTCATTTTTGAAAAGGACCTTTCATGTCAAACGCACATATCTATAGTCAGTTGCAGTTTTCTTATGAGATTACACCTGAAGCGAAAAGTTTATTTCAAAGTGCAGTAGCATCCATCGACAACGTTATTTATGAACCTGTTGCAATGTGTGCAGCAAAAGATGGGTTAAATAATTATTCATTTTTATGTAATGGTATTCATATTGAGCCTTCAGCTACGCCTTTTGCTGCTATGATCACGCTTGATCAAGACCAAAATGGTGCATTCGGTGTATCACATATTCAAAAATTAAGTTACTGATTTGGATTTTAATGCCTATCAACATAGCGTTAAGATGGAAAAATAACTGTTAACAGCGTAAGCTAATAAAAATTTTATAATTTCTACAGTTTTAACATGCGATTAATTAAATTCTTGCTTTTCATGCTCATTTTAAACCAGAGCTTTTGCCTTTATGCCGCACCAAATAAAGAAGCCCAATGTTTGTTGTTAAACCAACAAATGAATCAGTTTAGTTACGCGCCTAATAGTTCGCCTTACAAACAAGCAAAACGTGCTTATGATCGAGAGTGTAAAAATTTAACTAATCAAGCAGCTCAAACCACTGCGGATCAAGCAACTGTAAACAGTAGTGCTGAAGTTGAGTTATCAAGTAAACGCAATGCAGAAATAGAAGCTCAAAAGTTACTTGAAGCACAAAAACAGGCCGCGTTAAAGAAAGAACAAGAAGAATTAGCGCAAGCTCAAGCTCGAATTGAACAAGAAGAGCTTGCTCAGCAAACAGCATTAAAACAAGCCCAGTTAAAAGAAAGCTATGAAGCCGAGAAGCAGCTAAAAGAACAGCCTAAAGCTGAGCAAGCCGCTGTTAAACAGCAGGCTCAAACTGCTTTAAAATTAGCTCCTGTTTTTGTGGCCGAGCCAGTTGAGCAAATCAGTTTAATTGATCAGTTAATGCTGCCCTCTATCATAGTATTGATTTTGATCATTATTATCTTGGTTTTACTTAAGTGGGTTAGACCCCGCATGTCACAATTCAAGCAGCAAGCAAGCCTTTTAAAAGAAAAAACCATTCAAGCTTCGCAGCAATTGAAAGAAAAAGCAGAACAAACCAGAAAGCCAAAATCAGGACGTCTACGTACGAAAAACCAGCTTGATCGAGATATCTATAGTTCATACAAGCAACTTGGAGTGTCACTTGAAAGTGGCGCTGAGAGTAAAATTGAACGGGTAATTGTTTCAAGCTATGGCGTATTTGTGGTGATATTTCCTTCTCAGCAAGGTGCTATTTTTGGCACGCAGGCTGCGGCGCAGTGGTCAGAACAAATTAATGGTGAAACTCTACCATTTGAAAATCCACTTCAATCTGCAACCAGACAAACCTTTGCTTTAGGCCGTTTACTTGATTTAAATGAAGGAATAAAAACCATTGTAGTATTTAACGATGCTGTGGTTTTTAAATCTCCAATGCCTGAAAATGTAATTCATCGTGCTGATATGTTTGATTATATCCAGAGTTTTAAACACTTTATTTATATGGATGAACAGGTTGAACAGTATAATGAGATATTAACTCAGCAGTTTAATCAGCAAAATACCGTACCAGAACCTGAGTTGCCGTTATATACCGCTCCAGTTATAGTTCCTGCGCCTGAAGTTTTGGACGATGTGATTGCACCTGCTGAGGTGGAGCCAACACGCAATGAGGGTTCAGATAACTTTGCCGAGCAGACCGAAGCGGTTGTGTCCGATTCAGAAATCCGCCAAGAGCTTTTAGCAAACGATTCTGAAGTTAATTCACCACACCATGCCAGTGAACAACGAGAAGAACTAGAGCCGTTTATCAGCCCAGCTGAATTTATTGAGCAGATAGATGGCCCCAGTGTTGAGAATCGATTTGATAAAAATACTCCACAAGATATTGCCTCATCCAGCCTTTTGAACGACGAATTCGATGAAAATGAAAGTCAATTTAGCCAGCAATCGCGTAATAGCGATTTATTTGCCAAGCCTAGAGCTGATTATTTACCGCAATTTGAGTCAGAAAATAACTTAACAAACAACAATGAAGTGCAAGATGAGCTTATTAAACATCAAGACAGTGATGTTGCTCAAAAAGAAGACTTTAGTGATTCTGCTCAGCCGTTAGAAAAAGCCCCTTTAGACAAAACGCCTTCAGTGTTAAATACTGAGACAGATGAAGATGAACGGCACTCAATTTATATGCAAAATGAACCTACAAACAATGCAGAACAACTAGATGAAGTTTCTGCATTTTTATCATCACAAGTGGGTGAAGAGCTTGCGCGGTCAAAACGCTCATCTTATCTTGCTGAGCCACAATTCAAAGAGCCTGTGGTAAGAGAATATAAACCTGATGAACCAAGTGTTGATGACGTGATACAAAAAGCCCAAGTTGAGGTTACCAAAGATCCCGTCGTTGAGGCTGTTACGCCACCTGAAACTCTAATCAGTATTGAGCCAGAAGACCAAAAAGCAGTAAATGCAACACCTCAAAAGCCCGCAGCAGTTATCAGTAATGATGATACGAGCGATAGTTTAGAATTTAAACCTTTACCAATAGCAAAAGATCTAAAACCTTTAGTGCGTAATGAACCAAAAGGTTTATATTCTCCCGAAGAAAATGAGCTGCAAGAGAAGAAATATTTATTCGCTAATCTATCGTTAGATCCAAATTGGGGTGTACCCAATACTCCAGAGCCAGAAAATACGATTGAGCCAGAAAATACGATTGAGCCAGAAAATACGATTGAGCTAGAAAATACGATTGAGCCAGAAAATACGATTGAGCCAGAAAATACGATTGAGCTAGAAAATACGATTGAGCCAGAAAATACGATTGAACCAGAAAATACGATTGAGTATGCAATAAGTGATAGTGATAGCGAAATGGATCAGATTCTTCAACAAGCAATTTCGTTCTGCCCACAGTGTTTATCAACTGTGGTTGAAACAAAAGACTCTGCTAGTGGCGCACGAATTTATACCTGTAGCTCTCATCCATTATGTGACTTCAGTAAAACTATTCCATAGTAAATGCCCAGTTGAGTGAGCTTTGCTGGGCACATCAATGCGACTAAAGACTACTTTAGTTTTTGTTTGCGATATGTTCTGCTAGTTAAAAAATAACTTTAGGTACTTGTTGTGAAACCTTTTTTTAAAAACTATTTAGCTTTATCTGTTAGTGCAATGCTTGTTTCTCCCATATTCTCAGCAATGGCGATTGATAGCGTGGATTTTGTCCCTGATCAAACCTTTACCCAAGGTGTTGAAGGGCCGGTGTTTGGCACAGATAATCGCTTATATGCGGTTAATTTTAAAGAAGAGGGCACCATAGGCGTAGTCAGCGCGCAAGGCCAAGCCGAATTATTTGTCACTTTGCCAAAAGGGAGTACAGGTAATGGCTTGCAGTTTGATAGCCAAAATAACCTGTATGTTGCTGATTACAGTGGCCATAATATTTTAAAAATTGCTGCTAATAGCCAAACAGTGAGTGTATTTGCTCATAATAGTCTTTTTAATCAACCAAATGACATCGCTATCACTGCTTCGGGGGTTTTATTTGCCAGTGATCCAAATTGGGCGCAAAGCACAGGCCAGTTATGGCGTATTAATACCGATGGCACTAGTCGTTTATTAGAAGCGCATATGGGTACGACCAATGGGATAGCTGTCAGTACAGATCAAACTCGGTTATACGTGAATGAAAGTATTCAGCGTAAAGTTTGGGTCTATGATTTAGATGCAGAGCATCAACTTAGTAATAAACGTCTGTTTATAGAGTTCGATGATCATGGTTTAGACGGAATGCGCACTGATAAATCAGGGAATTTGTACATAGCGCGTTATGGCAGCGGTACAGTTATAAAAGTGTCACCGGATGGGAAAATAATTAAAACCTTTCAATTAAAAGGTCAGTTTCCAACCAATGTTGCTTTAAATAAAGCACAAGACCGTTTGTATGTAACAATGCAAAAGCGTGGCGCAATTGAGGTCGTTACCCTTTAAGTTTTTAAAGCGAATGATTAAGCATAGGGGAAGTAAAAAAGGCTAGCTGCTAGCTGTATGAAGGTAATGGCAAAAGTAGCATAGCGCAATTGGCCTGAAATTAAATACAGCAGCCTTCAAATTGTTAAAGCGTATGATTAAGCATAGGGTAAGTAAAAAAGGCTAGGTGTATGAAGTTAATGGAAAAATGTGCAAAAATAGCATAGCGTAATTGGCCTGAAATTAAATACACCAGCCCGTATAAGGCTCCTGCGCAAGTTGCAACAAGCATGTAGTCTGCACCACCTGCAAAATGTGCCGCACCAAATAAGATACTACTGATAAGCAACGCCAGCACAGCAGGGGCTTTTTCTGTCAGCGATTTTAAAATAAAACCGCGAAAGAATACCTCCTCCACCACACAAGTCAAAATAAGGTTATTTAACGCAAATAACCACCACCAATTAGGTAATCTCAATTCCCAAGTAATTAAATTAGCAGCCATCGCAAGCCCAAAAATAACCACTGGAATAAATAAAAATAGCAGGGATTGCGCTGTTTTTTGTTTAAGCCAAGCTGGCAATTGAGGATTTAAACGTTCAAATAATGTGGGAAATAACCCGAGCAATAAAAATAAGATAAAGGGTTTATCCCAGTTTAAATAGAGCGTAAAGGGCATGCTTAATGGCCCTTTTTGACTGTTGACGATAACTGGTAAATTATTAAATCCTGGAATTTGGTGAATTGCCAATGCAATACAAAAAACGATGATGATAAAACGTAGCACATGTTGTAAAACGCCAGAGGATTTTTGTTGCCAAAAACTCACTGCAAAAGCGACTCCCAAATAGACCATGCCGATCAGTTGGATCGTTTGATACAGATAGCCCAAAATCAAGGTCGTTAACATTGCGAAAAACCAGTACTTAGGCTTAAACACCGTGATCGCCATCGCAATAAGTAAAACAGAGTAAGGGACTGCTAGGTTAGTGAGTTGTTCGATTAAAAACATTGGTGCATCAATATGTCATGGGTCGCAGTATTGAAGGTTAACCTGATTTTATGGCAAAAAAAAGGTGTATCAGCAGATACACCTTTGATCTTATTAATTCAATTACAGCATAGGTTTGACTAAATCAAACATTGCTTCAATATGATCGTCTCTATCATTTAAAGCTGGGATATAACGATACTGCTCACCACCGGCATCAATGAAAATTTCGCGATTTTCGACTTCAAGCTCTTCAAGTGTTTCAAGGCAATCGGCACTAAAAGCAGGGCTTACAATCGCAATGTTTTTAAAGCCTTGGCTTGGCAGCTCTTCAAGTGTTGCATCTGTGTAAGGTTTTAGCCATTCTGCTTTACCAAAGCGACTTTGGAAAGTGGTGATAGCCAACTCTTTATCTAGCCCCATTTTTTCCATTACCAAGCGGGTAGTCTGCTGGCAAAAACAATGATATGGGTCGCCATGATCCAAAAAGCGTTTTGGCATACCGTGGTATGAAAAGACAAGTCGTTCAGGTGTGCCGTTTTGAGCTAAATCTTCAGTGATACTATTCGCTAAAGAAGTAATGTAGCTGGCTTGTTTGTGGTAGCCGTTAATAAAGTGAAGTTCAGGCACCCAACGCCATTTTTTTAAAACCGTAGCCACAGCATCAAACGTTGAACCTGTGGTTGGGCTGCTGTACTGCGGATAAAGCGGCAATACAATAATTTTAGTGATCCCTTTGTTTCGCAGTTGCTCTAAACCGGCTTCAATCGATGGATTACCATAACGCATCGCCATTACGACTTCGGCATGCTCACAATGATTCGCATTAAGCACCTGTTGCAGTTTTTGTTGCTGTTGTTTGGTTATATGCGTCAGTGGTGAGCCATTTTCAGTCCAAATACCTTGATAAAGTTTGGCTGAACGTTTTGGCCGCACCCGCAAAATGATGCCGTGTAAAATCATCAACCAAACTAGTCTTGGGATTTCTACAATTCGGGGATCAGACAAAAACTCAGCTAAATAACGCCTAACCGCAGGCGTGGTAGGCGCATCAGGGCTACCTAAATTTGTTAGTAAAATGCCCGTTTTTTGATTAAAACGCTGTTCATGGGGGTTATCGGTAATAGCAGAAAATCGAGACACAAATGATTCCTTCAAAGCGAAATTTAGGACAGCTGCATTATAAGCATACTTGTTGATATTAATATATTTTTTAGGCTCTAGGCGCTTAAAAATCGAAAAAGCTGTAATAAGCGTAGTGCATCAGGTTATATAAAAAACTCAGCGACTTAATCTTGAAAAGAATTAAGTCGCTGATTTAGGCTTGGCGAGGGGGTTTAATTAAAACATATAGTCGGTGTTTTATGCCCCTCACACACCATTACGGGCAAATAAAAAATAAAGATCAGTCTTTTTTAATAAATACTGGTTATTTAATAAAAAGATTTTTATAGTGGCGTGATTGGCAAGGTGCCAATCATTAAGAAGGTAAATAACTATTATGAAAAAGAATAAGCAACATAAGCCAAATAAAATTGAGCTTGGAAGAGGGCAGATTAACGATAATGCATTAGCCGCATTAGTGACTTCTAAATTATTTAAGTTACAAGTAGTTAAAGCTAAAAAAGGCAAAGGATCATTTGCACGTAAAGCAAAACATCAAGGCCAAGAGCCTTATTTAATGGTCGCTTAACTAGCGTTCATCAAATAAGGTTTTTACTAGTCGTAATCAAAGGGAGTTGTTATGCCTTTATCCTCATCGCAGACAAATAATGTCACTATTACACCAAGCAGTCGTTTAAAATTTTCATTTATGACTGCTGCTGATGCCAATTTATTGTATGAGCTCGATCAAGATCCCGCTGTAATGCAATATTTAACAGGAGGTACGACAACGTCTTTGACGGATATCCACACTGTTTTTTTACCGCGTTTGGCAAAATATGCCGATCAGCAGCAAGGTTTTGGCCTGTGGCAGGTGAGGCTAATTGAGACGGATGAGTTTTTAGGCTGGGTATTAGTAAGGCCAATGGATTTTTTTAGTGAGCACCCTCAATATCAAAACCTTGAGTTAGGTTGGCGATTTAAACAAGTGTTTTGGGGTAAAGGATATGCCTCAGAGGCTGCAAGTGCGGTACTTAATGCATTGGCTGTGCAACGTGGTATTAGCCAGTTTTCTGCCACTGCATTGGCTGAAAACTTGGGTTCGATTGCTGTGATGAAAAAGTTAGGTATGCAATGTGTAAAACACTACGTGCATCAAGACCAGTTTGGTGATCACCAAGCAGTTTATTACTCGGTGATCTTAGGTGACGCGAAATAACTTGAGTCTTGGAGATTAAATCTATCTGCGTTCATTGATTGATAAACATCGACTAAGTTGAGATGTTTATCAATCGGCGTAACAAACTGATTTAAGACATTTGTGCCACAGGTTGTACATCAAGTCCGTAACCAAACATGACTGCTAGTACTAATACCAACGCAGAAGCAAGCATCAGCTTAAGCAGTAATGGTAAACAAAAGCGGAACCAATGCCCATATGGCACTCCGGCCATCCCTAAAATACCCATTAATACCGCATTTGTTGGAATAATCATATTCGAAAACCCATCACCAAACTGATAAGCAAGTACCGCAACTTGGCGTGGGACGCCAACTAAATCACCAAGCGGAGCCATTAAAGGCATCGTGACATAGGCTTGGCCTGAACCTGACGGAATAAAGGTATTGAGTAAAGTTTGAATTACTAGCATGCCAACAGCTGAAATTTCAGCACTCACATATGAAAGCGGTAAAGACATTCCATGGACTAGGCTATGCAATATTTGACCATCTTCTAAAATCAATGCAATACCACGGGCAACACCAATTAAAATAGCGGTTGTTACTAAGTCTGATACACCTTCGATAAAACGTTCTGCGGTTTCATCCGCACTTAAGCGACCAAGGATTGCAATCAATGCTCCCCAAGCGATAAACACACCACCTAATTCGTACAAATACCAACCTTGCGTCGCAATGCCCCAAACAGCGATACATAGCACAAGGATAAAACTGCTTAAAATGAGTTTATGGCGAGAATTAAGCGCGGGGTAATCAGGTTGGGCTTTGTCGGCTAAAATACAGGGTACGCCTATCATCATTGAGCGACTTGGATCATTGGCAACATTTTGTGCATAGCGCCATACATGGTGAAAACCAATGAGTACAAATGGAACAAATATCGCTAAACGCAACCAAATTCCAGAATAAACGGGTACTTCAGCTATTTGCTGCGCGATAAGCACGGTAAACGGGTTAAATGCAGACACACCATAACCAATGCCGTAACCGGCAACTATCATGCCGACAGCTGTCATGGCGTCAAGACGCATCGCCTTACACAGAGCCACCAAGATAATTACAAACGGAATGTATTCGCCCGCTGTGCCTATGGTGCTAGAGGCAAGAGCAAAACAAAAAACCACCATAAAGATTAAACGTTGTGGCGCGCTGCCATGGCGTTCAAGTAAACGGCCAATTAACGCATCTACGGTGCCAGTTGCACGGGCAATGGATAAGACCCCACCAACAATTAAAACAAAGAAAATAACATCTTGCGCTGCAGCGAAGGCTCGAGGGATCGCGGTTAATAAATCCCAAGGTGTGAGGTATTGGCGTTCGCTTACCGTTTGATAGGTACCTGCTACCACCATCTGGCGACCAGATTCCGACAGTGTGGTATCAAAAAATCCCTGTGGTACAAGCCAAGTCGCAATTAGCGCTGTGACCATCATAGCTAATAATAAAATCAGGGTATGAGGCACCTTGAGGATGTTGCTCATGAAAATATCTCCATAAAAAATAGATAATTAATGCAGTTTTAGTGTTCACAAAGTGATATGAGTTATGCCACAACAAGGTTGTATCATGAGGTAAACAGCCAAGCCGTCAGAGGGGGGAATAAACGACGTTTTATGACTTTGAGTTAAGTAATAAAACGTAGTCAAACTGCAGTTCTCTTAAGCTTTCAGGGGGATGGCAAGCTTGATAAAAGTGTAACATGGTGTAGTACGATTTTTTAAACATTAAACCGAAGAAGCAAGCACCCAGCTGTAACTATTTTGCTACAGTCTGGGCACTTAAGTACTTATGCCTTGCATCGCTCTTTTGAGCGTTAAAAAATTTAATCTATCGATGGAATAAACTTAGCCGCTTGTCTAATAGGGTTGGCTTGTTCAAAGCCATAAGCGATTTCAATCAGTTTACCTTCGCTTAATCGAGTGCCAAAAAATGAAATACCCAAAGGTAATTCATGATGATAGCTCATTGGTACTGTGACGAGCGGGTAGCCAGCAATGGCTGATGGTGCTGAACTTGCACCTGCAAAATGGTCACCATTGATGGTATCGATTACCCAAGCAGGGCTATTGGTTGGGGCTGCAATGGCATCAAGTTGATGCGCTTGCATCAAGGCATCAATCCCATTTTTACGGCCTTTTAGTTCTATCAGTGTCTGAGCTTGTTGGTAGTTAGGTGAGGTTAAATCGGTTTTCTCGTTTGCCATCGTGAGCAAAGCTTGGTTAAAGCGAGTTAAATCTGTATTTGATTGATTAAATTGAATGAGTTGCTCAAGTGTTTTAACAGATACCTCTTTAGGTGTCTGCGCTAAATACTGATTTAAGTCATGTTTAAAATCATATAACAATACATCAAACTCCGCCTGAGATAACGCTTCTTGGTCTGGTAACTCCAAATTATCAATAATAATCGCACCTTGGGCTTTTAGTACACTAAGGGCTTGGTTAAATGCAGCGGTACTGACAGCATTAAAATCACTGATATTGCGAGCAATACCAATTCGTTTACCTTTGAGCCCATCTTGTTTTAAAAATTGGCGATAATCGATATAACCTGGGTGGGTTGCGAAGGTGGCTTCTTTGGGATCTGGTTGAGCAAGTACAGTAAGAAGCAGCGCAGCGTCTGCAACGGTGCGCGTCATGGGTCCAGGTGAGTCTTGTGAGGCCGACAAGGGCACCACGCCACTGCGAGAAATTAACCCAACGCTAGGTTTTATGCCAACCAAAGACGTATGTGAAGCAGGGCAAGTAATTGAACCATCGGTTTCAGTGCCAATTGCTGCAACTGCAAAGTTTGCAGCCACTGCGACCGCAGAGCCTGAACTTGAACCACAGGGCGTGCGGTTAAGCACATAAGGATTTTTAGCTTGACCGCCAACATCGCTCCAGCCACTTGAACTAATACTTGAGCGAAAATTGGCCCATTCACTTAAATTAGCTTTACCAATAATAATCGCTCCCGCTTGTTTGAGTTTTTCAACCAGAAATGCATCGTTTTGGCTGTAATTATTAGCTAATGCTAAAGCGCCCGCTGTAGTCGCCATGCCATCTAGGGTATTGATATTGTCTTTAACAATGATGGGCATACCAAATAAAGGGCCTACAACTTGGCCTTGATTACGCAGTAAATCTTTTTGTTTGGCTTGCTCAAGCGTATGGGGATTGATACTGATCACAGCATTAAGGTTAAAGCCTTGTTTATTATTTTTGGCGATAGCATCAAGGTAAAACTGATTGATTTCTTGATAGCTTGCTTGATTACCCTCTACTAAAGCGTGTAACTGACTGATTGATTTCTCATTAAAATCTGCACTGTGCAGATAAAACGACGAAAACAGCACGCCCAAGGCAATAGGGGCTTTATAAAAAGTGTGACCATGTTTATGCATTTAAAGAAACCTCTCGTTATTATTGTTCGATTACTTTACTGACAGCGCTGTAATAGACAAGACAATTTTATTATTCAGATTAAAAGCAATAAAAAAGAGCCATATAGCTCTTTTTCAAATCAGATGACTTAACCGAAAAGGTCAGGATTAAAACCCTTTTTTGCTATACAAGGTCACTTTATTTGATACTAAGGTTACGGCAATATTTTTGCTGTCGTTGCCCCAAATACAATTGGTATGAAGGGTTTTTTCTTCGCACTTATCGGCACTGCCTAGTAGGGTTTCGATTTCAGTTTTATCCATACCGACAGTAATTTTTTCGTAGTGCTCTAAATCCACTTTACTGCAAGCGGCAAGTAACAGCGTAATGGCTGCAATGGTTAATACTTTTTTCATTGTTGTTCCTTAGTGTTTATTGTTTAAAGCGGCGAATTTGAATGATCATGCCAAATTTTGGATGGTCAAGGTAATGCACATCGCCACTATAAACCCGTCGAAATTGTTGAAAGTGGGCATTATTGAGTTGTAATAATTGGCCATCTTCATCTCTGAAATTAAATTCGGCATCAATAAACAAATAATGTTGCACGTACAGCTTAATCGTACCGTCTAGCTGCCAGGTGGATTGTTCTTTTTTGTCATCATTGTTTTGTAGCGCTGAATTGCTGATTAAAAAGGGGGCTAAATCTGAGCGATTGTCTTGTACAATCGCACGTTCACCACCGAGGCTTGATACTGCCCCTGCGCGTAAAAAACCTAGATAATCGTAATTGGCAGAAAAATTTTTCCCTGCAATCAGGCGATAAGTGGGGGCACGTTTCTCGGGTGCTTCTGAAAAACGCCATCCAGTATGTAACAATGGTTTTAACCCTTGGTTACGTAACCGAGTGATCACATCGTTAAATTGTAACTGTGATGGGGCAAGCAAGTAGTTAAAATCTTGATGATCTTGCTCAAGCGCTGGAATGTTGAGTGGCACACGCTCGAGCTGGCTTAAATAATCGGTATTCGGATCACAATCAACAGATTGAAGAACCTGTTGCTGAGATAAAAACTCATTTTGTTTGAGTACCTTATTTTGTTGACTAAGACAGTTTTCAAGACCATTTTGTTGTAATTGGTCAATTTGCAAAGATTGCGCTTTGCTTACATCAATGGTGTTTAAGGTAAACGAAAAGTCTTCTTTTAATTCTGAATCGGCCTTTTGCTCAAATAAAATAATTTCAGCTTCAAACCACCTCTGGGCCATTAGCTGGCCGCTTTGCACTAAACAACCGATAAAACAAAGATGTAAAAAACGTAATTTCATTTAATGGCTAACCTTTTGCGCAAATTGTTGCAACATGGCGCTGACTAATTGAAGCCTTGCGAGCGAGTCGGCTTCTTCGATGCTAAATCGTAACTTATTTGCGCCTTCCATTCTATAAACCTTTGGATTACTTTGTAAAAGACCAATGATAAAACGAGGGTCTACCTTGGTTTTAGCGGTAAATTCAATAAAACCACCTTTGGCATTAGCTTCTATTTTACTGATCCCAAGTGCTTGTGCTTCTAATTTAAGCCCTTGGATGGCAAATAAATTTTTAGCCGGTTGAGGCAGCATGCCAAAACGATCAATTAGCTCTACTTGTAACTCATCAATTTGCTCAGCATCGTGGCAGCTCGCCACACGTTTGTACAAACTTAAGCGTGTATTAACGTCAAAAATATAGTCATCTGGCAATAATGCAGAGATTTTTAAATCAACTTCGGTTTGTTGTTGTAATAAATTCTCAAGCGTTGGTTCTTTGCCTTGTTTGAGCGCTTCGACGGCTTGCTCTAACATTTCCATGTATAAGGTAAAACCAATCGATTGAATTTGACCACTTTGATCATCACCCAATAATTCACCGGCACCACGAATTTCTAAATCGTGGGTCGCTAACGCAAAACCGGCTCCAAGGTCTTCAAGCGATTCAATGGCTTCAAGACGTTTTGTCGCATCTTTTGAAATGCCTTTTGGATCTGGAATAAGTAAATACGCATAAGCTTGGTGATGGCTGCGCCCAACACGTCCACGCAATTGATGCAGTTGTGCAAGACCAAGTTTATCGGCGCGGTCAATAATGATGGTATTAGCGGTTGGCACATCAATACCGGTTTCGATAATGGTGGTACAGACTAATACATTGTATTTCTTGTGGTAAAACTCGGCCATTAGGTGCTCAAGTTCACTTTCACGCATTTGGCCATGAGCTGTGGTAATACTTGCTTCTGGTACTAAAACTGCTAAATCGGCTGCGACTTTTTCAATGGTTTCAACGTTATTGTGTAAATAATAGACTTGGCCACCACGTTTGATTTCACGCAAAATAGCTTCGCGTTTGAGATCATCTTCGCCTTTACGCACAAATGTTTTTACCGCTAAACGTTTGGCTGGTGGCGTGGCAATAATGGATAAATCGCGCATCCCACTCATCGCCATGTTGAGTGTACGCGGAATAGGGGTGGCGGTGAGCGTTAAAATATCAACATCGGCACGCAGCGATTTGATTTTTTCTTTTTGGCGCACACCAAAGCGATGCTCTTCATCCACAATCAATAAGCCTAAATCTTTAAATTTTATACTCGGTTGAATGAGTTTATGAGTGCCAATTACGATATCAACCTGACCATTGGCGAGCTTTTCAAGTACCACGTTTTGCTCTTTAGTGGTTTTGAAGCGCGATAATACTTCGACTTCAACGGCGATATTAGCGAAACGGTCTTTAAAGTTTTCGAAGTGTTGCTGGGCCAATAACGTCGTTGGCACTAAAATAGCCACTTGTTTGCCTTCATTGACCGCCACAAAGGCGGCGCGCATCGCAACCTCTGTTTTACCAAAACCGACATCACCACAGACTAAACGGTCCATCGCTTGTGGACTTTGCATATCAGTGAGTACCGCCGAAATGGCATTTTTTTGATCTTCTGTTTCTTCAAATGGAAACGTATCGACAAATTGGCGATAGGCTTTTTTGTCATGGCGAAAGGCATTGCCGAGTTTAATTTTTCGTTTCGCATAGATATCAAGTAGCTCTGCGGCAACATCACGTACTTTTTCAGCGGCTTTACGCTTGGCTTTTTCCCATACATCAGAGCCGAGTTTATGAAGCGGTGCGCTTGCTTCTTCACCACCCGAATAACGAGTGAGCATATGTAACGCAGAAACTGGCACGTAGAGTTTGGCTTCGCCGTTATAGCTGATAGTGACAAACTCAGTTTGCACTCCAGCAGCATCGAGGGTTTGCAGCCCTTGATAACGGCCAACACCATGATCAAGATGCACAATTGGTTGGCCCACTTTAAGCTCCGCCAAATTACGAATAATTGCATCTTGGCTGGCTTCGTATTTATGTTTGCGTCTTCTGCGCTGGGAAACTTTAACACCAAGTAATTCTTGCTCGGTAATAATGCTCAGTGCTGGTTTGCCAGCAAGAAATACACTTTGTTCAAGTGGGCAAACAAGTAGAGCAACATCACAACTGCTTTGGCTGAATTCTTCAAAATGACTGACGGTGGTCACTTTTATGCCAACGGGTTTAAATAATGTCAGCAGTGATTCGCGACGACCTTCACTTTCAACACAAAATAACACCCGATTTTTGAGCTTTTTTTGCTGCACTAAATATTGGCTAATTGCAGCAAATGGCGCTTTAGCTTGATGATCAACCCGAATATCAGCAATCAATTCGGCGCCTAAATTACTATGGCCTGCTTTAGTGCCCAATTTTGCTAAAGAGAGCTGAATACGCGCAAAGCTGCCAATATTTGAGAAAAGCTCTTCAATGGGTTGATACAGTGCTTTAGGTTCAAGCAGCGGGCGAAGTGGGTCAACGCGGCGGTTTTCGTAACGTTTATTAACGTCTTGCCAAAATTGCTTAGCGCTGTGCTCAATATCACCAAGCGTCATTACCACTGCATCGCTTGGTAAATAGTCAAAAATTGAGGCTAATTGATCAAAAAACAGCGGTAAATAGTATTCGATACCGGCAGGCCAAGCACCTTTTGAGACTTGCATGTAAATTGAGTCTTGGGCGCTGTTGGCTCCAAACTTTTCGCGATAGGCAATACGAAAGGTTTCAATGTCTTTTTCGCGCGTCGGAAACTCATGGGCAGGCATTAAATCGATGTGGCTGATTTCTTTACTGGAGCGTTGGGTTTCGACATCAAATAATCGAATGCTGTCAATTTCATCATCGAATAAATCAAGACGAATAGGGTCTTTACTGCCCATCGGATAAATATCGACCAATGAGCCTCGAATGGCAAACTCACCATGCTCCATTACTTGCTGCACATTTAAATAACCGGCGGCATCTAAATTAGTGCGCAGTTGATGGGCGTCGAGCTTATCGCCTTTTTTAAATAATAACGTGCTGCCATAAATAAATTCTGGTGGCGAGGTGCGCAGCATTAAATTAGTTACCGGGAGGATTAAAATACCGGTTTTACTTTGTTTTAATCGGTTTAAGGTGGCCAGACGCTGCGAAATAATATCTTGATGCGGAGAAAAGTGATCGTAAGGCAGGGTTTCCCAATCAGGGAAAACCATCACACTTTGCTCTGGCAATAAATACTCTAGTTCTGCCTCTAGTTTCAGAGCACTTGGCGTATCTTGGGTGACAAGCACCACTAAGGAGTTATGGCTTTTAACACCTTGTGCGATGGCGATGCTCAGCGCACTGCCTGGCAATTGACCCCAATGTATCTTGTCTTTTGCAGATTTGATCCAAGGTAATTGTGCCCATTGTGTTAATGCCATTTAAAACTCCATTAAGCTGGGCGCAGCTGCACCCATTTTTATTATTATTGAAAAAACAATTGCCATGCTGTCATGGCGCGTGTATTAGTCGCGGTAAATTTTTAGCAAATCTTGATAATGATCGATACGACGATCACGCAAATATGGCCAAATGCGACGGGTATCTTCACTGCGCTTTAAATCGAGTATTGCAGTTAATATTTCATCATCTTTTGCACTAGCATGAGCTAGGATTTCGCCTTGCGGGCCTGCAATGAATGAATTACCCCAGAACAAAATACCTTCGCTGTGGCCACTTGGATCACTTTCATGACCAACACGGTTACAGCTAATAACGGGTACCCCATTGGCAACCGCATGAGCGCGCTGTGAGATAACCCATGCATCACATTGACGAGTTTGTTCATCAATGTCATCGGTTGTATCCCAACCGATTGCTGTTGGGTAAATTAAGATTTCAGCCCCCGCCATTGCCATAAGGCGTGCAGCTTCAGGAAACCATTGATCCCAACACACTAAAACACCCAGTTTACCAATTGAGGTTTGAATGGGTGTAAAGCCTAAATCACCTGGGGTGAAATAGAATTTTTCATAAAAACCGGGGTCGTCCGGGATATGCATTTTACGGTATTTGCCCGCAATTGTACCATCCGAATCAAGGACAACAGCCGTGTTGTGGTAGAGGCCCGTAGCACGCTTTTCAAATATTGATGATACGATCACCACATTGAGCTCTTTTGCTAATAAGCCTAATGAGTCTGATGTTGGCCCAGGAATGGTTTCGGCTAAATCAAAACGTTCGGTATCTTCGGTTTGACAAAAATATAAGCTGCGATGGAGCTCTTGCAGTACCACTAATTTAGCACCTTGGGCAGCCGCTTTACGGATCCCGTCTTGGGTTTTAGCAAAGTTATGGGCTAAATCTGTGCTGTTGCTGTGTTGCACTAGGGCAACGGGTAATAATTTACTCATTGGGTTACCTCAAAAAGCCTTTAGGTAATTGCATTGAAATACAGTGTAGGCTACCAAATTGATGAATTAGTGGTAAACAATCAACACCAATAATTTCATGTTCAGGGTATGCTTTGGCGATTTGCGACAGGGCAAACGCATCATTTTTATCTTGATAGGTTGGCACTAATACGGCGCCATTAATAATCAAATAATTGGCATAGGTAGCAGGTAAACGACTGCCATCTGCGGCGCATTTTGCACTTGGCCACGGTAAGCTAATTAGGTTGTAGGCTGTACCATCGGGTTTTCGCAGTGCTTTAACATCTAAAGCCATACGTTCAAGTTCATGGTAGTGGCTATCGCTAGGGTCATCGCAACAAACATAAACGAGCGTATCGTTAGGCGCAAAACGCACTAGGGTATCAATATGGCTGTCGGTATCATCGCCTTCTAAGTGACCGTGATTAACCCATAAAAAATGGCTAATACCAAGTGTGTCGCTCAGCAGTTGTTCGATTTGCGCTTGTGTTAAATGCGGATTGCGATTGGTATTGAGTAAACAACTACCAGTGGTTAATAAAGTACCTTGGCCATTAGATTCAATTGCACCGCCTTCAAGTACAAAATTAACCTGCTCTGATTGTGCTAATGGATTAAGTACCTGAGCAAATACCGCTTGATTGATTGAATTATCTAGGCTTGCATCAAATTTATTGCCCCAACCATTAAAAGTAAAATCAAGTGATTTTAACTGCCCGTGGGCATTAGTAACGGTAATTGGGCCATGATCCCGTGCCCAGGTATCTTCAAATGGGGTGATAACAAACTGTATTTTACTTAAATCAAGTTGTTGTTCGCATAACAGTGCACGCACGCGAGCTTGTTCAGATTCACTATGGACAACAAGAACTAACGATTGATAGCGTAAAATGTGGCGGCATAAATTTAAATAAACCGGCTCAACGTCAGCCAAAATGGGCGCCCAATCAGTTTCGCTATGGGGCCATGTAAACATAATGGCATCTTGCAATGCCCATTCTGCAGGAAGTGTATAACTCATGGGATTTCATACAAATTCAAATAGGCAGATATTTTAGCACTTCATGCTTGGCTGTCAGCCTTTTTGTCGTACTTAACAGCTGCCACGCTATTAACTGTATTAATTTTGTTCATTTTTACGACGTTTACGCAATTGTCGTGATTGACTGTGTAAACTTGCGCGTACCATGAGCTCCTGATCCTCAGGGCGAATACGACTAAAAGCCATGGTATATTGCCAACCCTGTGTTAGAGGTTCTTTTAAAATGACCTCGGTATAACAAAATACCGCTGCGGCTTCGTGGTGTAAAAAAATCTTGGTACAAAATTGCTGACCAATTGAATGATCTGCTAAATCATTAAGAATTAAACCTCCACCACCAAAAGAGTGGGCTTGCGTTTTTTGCTCGTCTTGATGCTCAGTAGCTAAAATATGGGCCATGATTAAATCGATTTTACGAGATTGGGCCTTTAAAAATTGAGCCAGCTCTTCAGCAAGGTCGCCCAATTGGCGTAAAGGTCGTAGGGCACTTTGTTCAAGGGCATTAACTTCATTGGCGAGTTTAAACAGCGGTGGAATACGTAATTCGAGCGCATCATTGTCTATAGGCACTAAATGATCTGCAATGGTTTTTAAATTAACATCAACAGTTTCATCAATTTGAAAATATTGGTTAAAAAGATCAACTTTAGCAGTAGACATAGCGTTGTTTCTCAGCAGCAAGATTATTTATAGGATTTTCTTTATGTTAGCGAGCAGTAATCAAAATAGCTAGCTTAAAGCATCGCTTTACTTTGTTTAAACAGGTCTTTAGCATGGCAAAAAATAATTTAAACGTAGCGTTTCCATGGGATTTAAAATACATAATGAAGCAAGCAGTGAACTGGTTGCAGTGTCTTTACGTGAAAAAATAATAGCCTTTAACTCGCCATTTTTTGGCCTTAATAAGCGTACCCCCATAGCAGTGACGTTCACTCGTCAGGTAAATGAGATGCAAGGTGGTGCAAGTGGTATTGCTTTTGGTTATTGGTTTATGCTCAATTGGCTTTGGGTTGATGAGAGTTTGCGTGGTCAAAAAATTGGGGAGCAGTTATTAGCGCGGATTGAACAACAAGCAATAGAACAAGGTTGTCGTTATGTTTTACTTGATACCTTGGATTTTCAGGCGAAACCGTTTTATGAAAAGTGTGGTTATAAAGTCGTTCATCAATTGCATCAATATCCCACGACAGGGATAAAATACTACATGGAAAAAGAATTAGGTTTAAACCCTGTTTAATCTTGTATTTTACCTTCTAAATATTTTTGATAAATATCCTGCGCATTCACTTTGGCTAAATAGCGCCAAATTTGCCAAGTGAGTGCTTGGTTTTGTTCATAAAATTGTTGCGACACCACAAAAAAACCATCTTTAACAGCCAAAGGTGGCAGTAGCACTTTTAGGTCGTGATAACGTCTGTCTAGAAAATAGGTATGTTGCTCAGTAATACTGCAAAGGGTTAAGGCTAAATCAATACGTTTTTGTTTTAGCATCAAAAGAGAGGTAGCTGCAGAATCTGTTTGATGAATTTGTATTGGCAGATTTTTTAACCGCGCAATAATAGAGTAACCGGCAGGAACAGCTAATGTTTTGGCTTCTTCAGACTTAAATGCATTACCATCCCAACTAAAATCAGAATCTTTGTGCACTAAAAAGCAAGTACCAAGTGCATTCATCGCTAAAGATGAATCAATTTTATTATTCTGTTTTGGGTATACGCCAATTGGATCTCGTTCAGGAGAATAACTGGCTATTAGAGCGTCCACTTTATTGCTTTGTAAATCTTGTAAGCAGCGTTTCCACGGTTTACGAACAAATTTGAAGTTAAATGAGTTGAGGTCGTGCGATGCTTTGTTTAAAACTTCAATAGATGCACCGGGCATTTGTTCTGGGGGGGCATGACCGTAGCCAGTAAAAAATGGCAGTAGCTCTTTATCTTCGTAACAAAACGAAATTTCAAGCGGGTTAATATCTTTTGGATCAGGTTCGTTGGCAAGGGCTATACCGTTTAGTATTGCCACCAACAACAGTGCACCATAAAAAGAACAATAAGCAAAATTGAATGCAGTCATATTGAAATAAAAATGAGAATTGCTGTTATTGAGGTTAGTTCAGATTTAAACGCTTGTTTATTTTTATTGGTATTTTATCGTTGAACATTTTGGTTTTATTAACCGTATCAAATTAATTTTGCTAGCACGAATTTGAAAGTTTAGCCAATTTAATACGGTCTTATTAATTAACACGCACAATATACCGATTTTTATGAGGTTTACATGATTTTGATAAACAAGAAAAAGTATGGGCTACTCGCTGCATACTTTGTTACCGCTTTATTGAGTTTTACTATTTCGGCCAAAGAGCAAACAAGTATGGCTGCAACAGCTCATATTGAAAAAGTAGTCTTAGGTGCAGGTTGTTTTTGGGGCGCAGAAAAACGATATCAAAATATCCCTGGGGTGATTGATGCTGTGTCGGGTTATGCTGACGGTAACGTTGCAGCAAATTATCGGACAATTACACAAGCAAAATATAAAAACGATCCTAACAATCATGCTGAAGTCGTTGAAGTGACATTTAATAGTAATGAGATTTCGTTAACTAAAATACTTGAGTCTTTTTTTGAAGGGCATGATCCAACACAATTAAATCGTCAAGGTAATGATATTGGCACCCAATACCGCTCTACTATTTTAACAACATCACCGCAGCAGCTAAGCATTGCACAAGCAATTAAAACACGTTATCAAACACTACTTTCTCAGGCAGGATATGGTGAAATTAAAACTAATATCAAACCACTTGAAACGTTTTTTCCGGCTGAAAACTATCACCAAGATTATTTGGTTAAAAATCCAAACGGCTACTGTCCAGATCATAGTACGGGGGTCAAATTTGCACCTAGCACAGATGAAAAATCAGTTCGCCAAAACGCTGCTTTATTACAGGGCAAACACATCGTGATTGTTGAATCTGCTGGATACTGCCCTTACTGTGAAAAATTAAAAAAAGATGTGCTCAATGATTACCAAGGTAGTATTGCCCTGCATTTTCGCTTTGCTAATGAATTAGATGGTTTAAATATTCAAACCCCTACATGGGCAACACCGACTATTTTATTCATTGAAGATGGTCAGGAGGTGATGGGTCGCCAAGGTTATTTAGACTCTGGGCAATTTTATCGTTTACTTGGCCTATTTAAACTCGGTAAAAGTGAAGCATTTAATGTGGCATTTGATGAAGGAACCGATGGACGTTTTTGTAAAGAATATGAAATATTTAAAAATACACCCGATGGCGTATTTATTGATAAATTAAGTGGCGCGCCATTATTTGATACTAAAGACAGATTTAACTCAGGAACTGGTTGGCTTTCATTCACTCAAGCCGTGCCTGATAGTGTTATTGAACGTGCAGACAATCGATTTGGTATGCAGCGCGTCGAATTACGTTCAAAAACATCGGGTATTCATTTAGGTCATGTATTCGAAGATGGCCCAAATGGCGCAAGACGTTTTTGTATTAATGCAACGGTACTTGAGTTTGTTGCGCGAAAAAATATCGATTGAGCAGGATGAATTTGAGGCAATATCTTACTTTAAAAATGATTTTTTCTCACATTACATGAATTACACAAATTGCTGAACTAAACTCATTTTATTCGTAAAAAGAGGGTAATGGCGATGCAATTTGTTGCAAAATTGAAATTAGCTAATCAACTCAGAATGTCATTCGGTTTGATTATTGGTTTGTTGTTGATTGTGTCTATTTTTAGTTTTTTCGACTCAGTACCGCACAAAAAGGGATCGAGGATTATCGTGCTTTAGCGCGCGCGACTAATTTAGCCTCTAGTCTACAAGCAAACTTATTAGTGATACGACTCAGTGTTATTAAGTATTTAAATGATAATGCTAATAGCCAACTTCTAAGCGATGTTGAAGAAAAAATCCGTGTTGAAAATGATATTTTACTCAAAGCCAAGCAGCTAATAACCGATCCGTCTCGCTCTGAGCTTGTAAACAAAAGTGATAAGTTGATAACTGAATATGAGAAGTCATTTTATCAAGTTATTGAGCTTATTAATCAACGCCATGCTTTGGTAGACAATACGCTCGACCCAGTTGGCAAATCAATTAGAGTGATGATCACTGCTTTGATTGACCAAAATCATAAAGACAATATCGCGTTATTATATCAACTGGCTAAATTACAGGAGTCTTTTTTATTGGGGCGTTTATTTGTTACTAAATTTTTAGTCACAAACGCAGCTGAAGATGCAAAGCGGGCTCATTTGGAACTCAATATCAATGTACCAAAAGTAATTAGTAAAATACGGCTTATCACAAATATGTCTGCGTTTGATCCCAAGCTTGATGAGTTGATGAAACTTAACTCTCAATATGAAAATGCACTTCAGTCAATCGAACAAACAATCATTGATCGCAATAACATTATTAACTCAAAATTAAATGTGATTGGCCCTGATGTGACACAATTATTGGAACAGGTAAAAACCTCTATTAAGGCTGAGCAAGATACGCTTGGTCCTGTGGTTGAAGTTACTGCCAATGAAATGGAGTTTTTAGTTCAACTCGTGTCAATTATTGCCTTAATCTTGGGGGTTATGTTTGCAGTGTATTTACCTCTTTTGATCCGTAAACCGATAGGTGGAGAGCCGACAGAGATTGCTTTAATTACGGCGCGTATTGCAAAAGGTGATTTAACACAAAAATTTGACCAATACCAAGCGATAGGGATTTACCAGTCAGTATCGACCATGTCTGAAAGTCTTAAAAAAATTATTGCTAGTATCGTGGACAATGGCAGTTTGATCACTCAAGCAGCTCAAAAGTCGAATGATATGGCACAAGCCACAAACGATTCGGTTAACGACCAACGTGAACGTACCTCGCAAATTGCCACCGCTATAAATGAAATGTCCTACAGTATTTCAGAGGTTGTGAAATTATCTTCTGGTTCAGCGACAGCAGCTTCCGAAGCCAAAATAGCCGCTGATGATGGTTTAGTGGTGATTGATAATACGGCAAGCGCGATTAATTCAGTGCAATTGTCGGCACAAACACGCAGTAGTTTAACCGATAGATTAGCGATGATCAGTACGATTAATGATATGAATAATCAGGTGGCTGTTGCTGTTGAGGAGCAGTCGAGTGTCTGCGAAGATATTAATCAAAATATTATCGGTATTGCCCATGCTTCGGAGCGTTCAGCGGACAGTGCTGCACATACTGCAAATTCAAGCCAAGAGATAACCGATTTATCTAAAAAATTACAAATTATTGTGCAAGGATTTAAACTTTCTTTATAGGTTTTCACGCTATTCTTTATAAAAAAACTGTAATTTAATTACAGTTTTTTTTGATCTACGACTTTTGAGTAACAGATGAGCAACAAAAAAGCTGATAAAGTAGTTAAGACGTTGTAATACTAATAATAACTTAACGATTGAAGCTACTGATCTAGCAAAAAAGGAATATCAAAATGCAATCTATTGCTATTGTATTATTTGGCATCGTTGGAATGTTGTTTGGCTGGTTCGTCTATTCGAAATTTATAGCCAGTAAAATTTTCCAAATGGATGACAGTATCATTACCCCCGCACACCGTTTAAAAGATGGCGTTGATTTTGTCCCAACGAACAAGTTGGTTCTTTGGGGACATCATTTCACCTCAGTTGCAGGCGCCGCGCCGATTGTAGGCCCTGCAATTGCGGTGTATTGGGGTTGGGTACCGGCGGTACTTTGGGTCGTGTTTGGCACAATTTTCTTTGCAGGTGTTCACGACATGGGCGCACTTTGGGCCAGTAGTCGTCATCAAGGTAAATCGATGGGCGCTTTGTCTGAATCTGTGATTGGCAAACGCACTCGATCATTATTTATGATTGTGGTGTTTTTAGTATTACTGATGGTCAATGCGGTATTTGGTGTGGTCATTGCTAATTCTTTTGTGAGCCAACCCACCGCAGTCCTTCCTGCTTGGGCTGCCATTGTATTTGCACTTATAATTGGTCAGTTATTACATCGCAATTTCAATATTATCATGCTGTGTTTATTTGGTGTGGTGGCACTGTATTTGAGTGTGTATGCCGGTAGTGCGATGCCACTTGCGTTACCAAGCGAAATGTTTGGTCTGAGCGATAAAGCCAATTGGATTATTATTTTATTTATTTACGCCGCAATTGCGTCTTTATTGCCAGTCTGGGTCTTATTACAACCACGCGACTTTATTAATGGTGTGCAACTATTAGTGGGGTTATTACTGCTCTATGGTGCGGTCTTTATGTTTATGCCAGACATTACCGCACCTGCATTTAATACCCAAATGGCACTTGATACTCCAAGTATTATTCCGCTTCTTTTTGTGACTATTGCCTGTGGTGCAGTATCTGGTTTTCACGGTATAGTCTCATCGGGCACGAGTTCAAAACAACTCAATAAAGATACTGATGCACGTTTTGTTGGTTATTTAGGCGCAGTTGGCGAAGGCTGTTTAGCACTCATTACCATTGTGGCCGTAAGTGGTGTTACATTAGCGCTATCACCTGCTGAGTGGCACGAAGTATATAGTCACTTAGGTGCAGGAAGTGTTGGGGCATTTATTACGGGTGGTTCGAATCTTATTCAGGCCGGCTGGGGTATTCCAAAAGAACTTGCTTCAACTTTATTAGCCGTAATGGTGGTATTGTTTGCGGGTACGACGATGGACTCAGGCGTGCGGTTACAGCGTTATATCATCCAAGAGTGGGGTGATATTTATGACATCAAATGGATTAAAAATGGTGTGGTGGCGACATTGTTGGCGGTAGCCTGTTGTTTACTTTTAGCATTTGGTGCAGGTGGCTCTTCAGGTTCCGGTGGCATGATTATTTGGCCTTTATTTGGTTCGACCAATCAAATCCTCGCGAGTTTAACTTTGTTGGTGCTGTCAGTTATGTTAATTAAAATGGGCAAACCAGCCAAATATACCCTTATTCCAATGGTATTTGTTTTAACTATGGCATTTTTTGCTGGTTTATTAAAACTTGCAGAATATTACCAACAAGGCAATTGGTTATTGGTGATCATCGATGCAATTGTGCTAATAGTTTGCGTTTTAGTGATGCTTGAAGCCTGGTCAGTTATCGCTAAATATAAACAAGTCAAAAAGCAAAATGGTTAAGCGGTAAATAAGAAATATAAAAAAGGAGCTTTTGCTCCTTTTTTATTGTTACATCAGAACGTTATTTTGAGATTAAATTAAGATCAGAGAGGTTTTTTTTATACTTCATGCTATAACCTATCAAGGGCTTTTCCTCTTTTGCCATAAGGACCATTATGTTTGTTCTCCAATCTAAATTTCAGGCGTTACAAAATGCAAATCAAACACTCGAGCAACAAGTAAAACAACAAACAAAACTAACAAAAGAGATGCAGCAGCAAATTGATACCCTGCAAGATGAAATTGACACACTCAACAAAAAAAAGGCCGCTGCAATCACTAAGCCTTTATTAAAAGCCATGATTGAGTCGTTTAAGTACATCGAGATTTTAAGAGAAGCAGTGGCAAATTCATATCAAACAATTCAGCACGAAAGCCAAGCAGGCAATAAAATGGATGCATTATTTGATGAATCTGGCCAGTCATTAAGCCATTTAGTAACGGGGATCCAAGGTCTTACCGCCAAAATGGGTGGCATGAATGATAATATTTCGGGTTTATCTGTGATGGCCGATAGCATCAATACCTTTGTTTCGACTATATCTAAGATTTCAGATCAAACCAATTTACTTGCATTAAATGCAGCCATTGAAGCGGCAAGGGCGGGTGAAGCAGGTCGTGGATTTAGTGTGGTCGCTGATGAAGTAAGAGCACTTGCCAATAATACCAATACTTCAGCCAATGAAGTGGCTGAGTTAGTAAATAAAATTATTAATAATACGACTGAAACCGTGAGTTCTGTTAATGACATTCAGCATAGTAATACCCAGTTATCAAGTGGTATTGAAAAACTCAATACTGACTACTCGGCAATTATCAAAAGCTGCAACAAAATGAAAACCACCATTGTTGATGCCTCACTTGCAAGCTTAAGTCAGGCAATTACACTGGATCATTTTGTTTTTAAAGCGCAAATTTATGGTGTTTTAGCGGGCCTAAATCATAAGGCTGATGATGCGATGTTAAATCAAGGTTCGGACTGGTTAAAAGAAACGAGCCAAAATAAATCAGGCAATAATACTCACTCAGCGGCATTGCAGAAATTGAATGAACCACAAAAAACAATGCAAAAAACGGCTTTGGATTTAGTGGCTGCTTTTCGCAAGGGGGATGAGAATTTAACCGCTAAACTATTAACTGCGATGGAAGAGGCAAGTAATAAATTTATGCGCGCAGTTGAAGGACTTTCTTACTCTCGTTAGTTTAGTGTTATAATCTAAGTTCATATTATATAAAGAAAAAGGCCAATTTAATTGGCCTTTTTCTTGTTTTATGTCTGGCTAGATATTTACCTTTAATTCAATACGTTGGTAAATCTCTTAACCAGAATAGAGGCTAATTAAAATACTCAGCATGAAACGCTAAATGATCATCAATAAAACTGCTGATGAAATAATAGCTATGATCATATCCTGGATGACTTCGATAAACCAATGGGTAGTTATTTAACTGCGCCGCTTGAATTAACGCATCAGGTTTCAACTGCGCAGTTAAAAACTGATCTTGTTCACCTTGGTCAACTAACGCAGGTATAAAATCATGGTGCGAAATCTGTTTGATTAAATGTGTACTGTCGTAATTTAACCAATTCGTTTTATCATCACCCAAATACCCAGAGAAAGCTTTTACTCCCCAAGGGCAATCACTTGGGTTGCAAATTGGACTAAACGCACTGACAGAGCTATAGCGCCTTGGATTTCGAAGTGCAATCATCAACGCACCATGACCACCCATTGAATGCCCACTGATCGCACGCTGTGGTGTAACCGCAAATTCTGCTTCTATCAAATCGGGCAGCTCTTTGACGATGTAATCGTACATTTGATAATGCTGTTGCCATGGACTTTGGGTCGCATTGACATAAAAGCCAGCACCTAAACCAAAATCATAGGCTTGATTTTCATCATCAGGTACGCCATCACCCCGAGGGCTGGTATCGGGTGCGACGATGATCATGCCAAGTTCTGCTGCACGTTTAAAGGCGCCCGCTTTTTGCATAAAGTTTTCATCAGTACACGTAAGGCCCGATAACCAATAAAGCACCGGTGCGCGATGACCGAGTTCAATTTTTGGTGGCAGATAAATAGCAAAACGCATCTCGCAATTTAGTGTATTTGAATAGTGCTTAAATTGGCGATGCCAACCCCCCGCCACTTTATTTTCACTTAATAAGGTTAATTCACTCATAACATGACCGTTTATTTATGATCAAAATGGATAACAGAACGAATACTTTCACCACTGTGCATTAAATCAAACGCTTCATTGATTTGTTCAAGTGCCATGGTGTGGGTAATAAAATCGTCCAGTTTAAATTCACCAGCAAGATAGCGCTCAACAATGTGTGGTAATTCAGAGCGACCCTTTACGCCTCCAAAAGCACTACCGCGCCATACACGGCCAGTTACAAGTTGGAAAGGGCGGGTTGAGATTTCTTGTCCTGCACCGGCAACACCGATGATCACAGATTCACCCCAGCCTTTGTGGCAACACTCAAGTGCAGAGCGCATCACATCGACGTTACCAATACATTCAAATGAAAAATCGACTCCGCCATCGGTTAATTCAACAATCACTTCTTGGATCGGTTTATCGTAGTCTTTTGGATTGATACATAAAGTCGCCCCTAGTTTTTTCGCCAGTTCAAATTTTGATGGATTTATATCAACCCCTATGATTTGGCTGGCACCAGCCATTTGTGCGCCAATAATGGCAGAAAGGCCAATGCCTCCTAAACCAAAAATAGCCACTGTATCGCCCGCTTTTACTTTAGCGGTATTCATTACCGCGCCCATACCGGTTGTGACACCACAGCCTAATAAACAAATTTCTTCAAGTGGGGCGGTTTTATTTACTTTTGCAAGTGAGATTTCAGGTAAAACGGTGTATTCAGAAAATGTAGAGGTACCCATATAATGAAAAATAGGTTGGCCATCTTTATAAAAACGCGTAGTACCGTCAGGCATTAAGCCTTTGCCTTGAGTTGCTCGTATTTTTTGGCATAAGTTTGTTTTTCCTGAAGTACAGAATTTACATTCGCCACACTCAGGGGTGTAAAGTGGGATCACATGATCACCAATAGCAACACTTGTTACACCCTCACCAATTGCATGAACAATTCCTGCACCTTCATGACCCATAATTGCTGGGAAAACACCTTCAGGATCTTGACCCGATAAGGTAAATGCATCGGTATGGCAAACACCAGTGGCGATAATTTTAACTAATACTTCACCAGCTTTTGGGTACATAACATCAACTTCTTCAATAGATAAAGGTTGATTTGGACCCCATGCGATAGCTGCCTTTGATTTTATGAATTGATTTTCCATTATTAAGTCCTTAATAAGGTGAAAGATAAACACGTAGCGCGAAATCTTAGTGTAAAGGATTTGGCCAATTGATTAAAACTGATTTCATCGGCCTATGAACGTGCCCACAGTTGTATTAGTACAGTTACCTTATACAAACACGGTAGGTTAAACACCTCAATACGTTAAAAATTAAAAAAAAGAGCAGGCATTTTGCCTGCTCTTTAAGACTAATCATTATTTTGTTTAAAAATTGGCTTTAGTCAATTTCAACGTGTTCTTTTTTATGATGCTCAACTATCTCTGCTTGTAGTTCCGTTTTTGAACGAGGCTCAAACAAACGACGTTGGGTTAACCAATAAAAGAACAAAGGTACAAAAAAGATAGCTAAGAATGTTGCGGCCATCATACCGCCCATCACCCCAGTTCCAACACTATGGCGGGCACCTGCACCGGCACCAGAGCTTAATACCAAAGGCACAACGCCTAAAATAAATGCAAGTGAGGTCATGATGATAGGTCTAAAACGTAAACGAGCCGCTTCAAGTGCTGCGGCACTTGCAGACCAACCTTGTTGGTACTTCATTAGCGCATATTCAACAATTAAGATGGCATTTTTACTGGCAAGACCAAGCAGTGTAACTAAACCAATTTGGAAATAAACATCGTTAGTCATGCCTGCAATCCAAATGGCAATCAGCGCACCAAACGTACCAAATGGTAGGGCAAGTAATACTGACAATGGCAAAGACCAGCGCTCATACAAGGCGGCTAAAATTAAGAACACCATAATAACTGCCAGCGTTAACGCAAGTCCGGTGGTACCAGAACTGCGTTTTTCTTGAAAGGCAGTGCCTGTCCAGTCATAGGTCATATCAGCTGGAAGTACCTCTTTGGCTAAGCGTTCGATTTCAGCAATCGCTTGACCTGAGCTGTATCCTGGTGCTGCATTACCAAATAATTTAACCGCAGGTAAATTGTTATAACGATTTAAGCTATCTGGGCCTCGGCTATGGTCGATGCTGGTAAAGGCTGAAATCGGCACCATATCGCCTTGTTTATTTTTAACATAAATGCGACCAATGTCCTCAGGTGACATTCTAAACTCAGCCTCAGCCGACATTAATACCTGCCAAGCACGACCAAACTTATTAAAATCGTTAATGTAAGCTGTACCTAAAGTACCCGCAAGGGCGCTAAATGCATCGTTGAGTTCAATTCCCATTGCATGGGCTTGTTCACGGTCTACATTTACTTTGAGCTGCGGTGTATTTGGGCGCCACAAGGTTTGAATGCCTGAAACAATTTGGCTTTGTTGCGCAGCCCCCATCATGGCTCCCATGGCTTGCTGAAGCTTTTCAGGGCCGCCAGCGCCTTTGTTTTGAATATAAAACTCAAAACCACCTGTGCTACCTAAACCAAAAATGGGTGGTGGATTAAAGGCAAGCACTAAGGCTTCTTTAATCGAAGCTGTTTTCATAAACAACTCACCAACGAGTTGCTGCGAGGTAACTTGACGTTCGTCCCAATGTTTTTGCGTCACAAACAAGGTTGCAGCCGAGCTTTTATAACCACCACCAATAAAGTCAAAACCAGTAAAAGCAATGACATTTTCATTAGCTGGATTTGATTTTGCTGCTGCAATCACTTCTGCGACTACTTTTTCAGTACGCTCAAGCGATGCACCATCAGGTAAAAAGACTGCTGAAATATAGAAACCTTGGTCTTCATCAGGTACTAACGAGCCAGGCGTTTTTTGCCACAATCCTATGGTAATGAACACCATGCCAGCAACAAGCACAAAACCTAAAATGCCGCGGCGAACAAAAAAGCTTACCGCATTAACATAACCACCTGTCATGGCATGAAAGCGTTTATTAAACCAAACAAAAAATCCAGCCGTTTGTTTATGCTCAGGTTTTAAGATTAATACACATAGCGCTGGTGTCATGGTCAGTGCAACGACTCCAGACAAACTGACTGCAATCGAAATAGTAATCGCAAATTGGCGGAATAATTCGCCTGTTAAGCCACCTAAAAATGCAATTGGCACAAATACCGAACACAGAACCAATACAATTGCGACCACAGGACCACTTACTTCTTGCATGGCTTTAATGGCAGCATCACGCGGGCTTAGTTTTTCCTCGTGCATTAAACGCTCAACGTTTTCAAGCACAACGATTGCATCATCAACCACGATACCAATTGAAAGCACCATACCAAATAATGTTAAGGTATTAATTGAGTAGCCAAGCATATAAAGACCCGCAAATGTGCCTAGTAATGATACTGGCACTGCAAGGGTTGGAATTAACGTGGCACGCCAGTTTTGTAAGAATAAATACACCACTAAGAATACCAATACCATGGCTTCTACTAGGGTTTTCATTACTTCTCGAATGGATACTTCAACAAAACGCGTGGTGTCGTATGGTGTAAGATGCGCTAAGCCAGTAGGGAATTGCTCTTTAATTTCAGCAACGGTTTGGTTTACTTCAGCCGCAACATCTAACGCATTAGCGCCAGGTTGTAAGAAAATACCGAGTAAGACAGCTTGCTTACCATTAATCGTACCTTCAAAGTCATAGTCTTTTGAGCCAAGTTCAACACGCGCTATGTCTTTTAAACGTAAATTACTGCCATCAGGATTGGCACGAACGATAATATTAGCAAACTCTTCTGGAGTTGATAATCGACCTTGTGCAGTGACACTGTAGACTATTTCTTGTGGGCTTGACGATGTTGGTGTTGAGCCAATTTTACCTGCCGCATATTGCGAGTTTTGCTGACGTACCGCGTGGGTAACATCATCAACTGTAATTTTAAGCTGGCTCATTAAATCTGGGCGCAGCCAAATACGCATCGCATAATCTTTGGCACCAAAAATTTGTACGTTGGTCGTACCAGGAATACGCTTGATGCGATCAAGAATATTCATAGTGACATAATTTGATGTCCACAATGACTCACGACTACCATCCGGTGAATAAAACGCATGTACTTGTAAAAAGCTCGAAGACCCTTTTTGAACAATCACACCTTGGCGGCGGGTTTCTTCGGGCAAGCGCGCTTCTACTTGTTTTACACGGTTATTTACATTTACCGCAGCTTGGTCAACATCAGTGCCAATCTCAAAGGTTACTTCAATGGTTGTGACACCTGAACTGGTTGATGTTGATGACATATACATCATGCCTTCCACACCTGTGATGGCATTTTCAATTGGTGCAGCAACTGTTTGCTCAAGCACTTGAGCCGACGCGCCAGGATATACCGCCGTTACTTGAACAACGGGAGGAGCGATTTCAGGATATTGTGCGATGGGTAAGGCACGCATGGCCGCAAGGCCTGCAAGCACCAACACAATTGAAATCACAAAGGCAAAAATGGGCCTATCGATAAAATAACGAGAAAACATATTTATTCCTTGTGAGCGCTATCTGTGGCGGCTAATTGAACGGGCATGCCAGGGAAGAAAATCCGAGCGACACCATCAACAATTACTTTATCGCCAGCATTTAAGCCTTTACGAATAATCCAACTATTTTCGGCTTGATGGTCTTGGTTGAACTTAGTCCATTCACCTACTTCTACTGGTGTTGGGCTTGCAATCGTTTGGCCTTGTTCATTACTGATATAACGATAAACAAATTTACCCATACCATTATCAAGTACTGCACGTTGTGGGATCACAAAGACATTATTACGCTCTGCACCACTTAGAATTACTTTAACAAACTGACCTGAGCGAAGTTGATAATCTGGATTTGGCACAACGGCTTGAAATTCGCTTGTACCGGTTGCTGGATTTATACGTACATCGCTAAAGTTAACCGTACCTGAAAGCGGATAAGCGCGGCCATTTTGTAATTGAATGTCTGTTTTCCAATGACCATCTTTGGGTAAGGTGAGTTGACCTGTGGTAACATCATCACGCATTTGCAGTTGCTCACGCTCTGAAAAACCAAATCGTAATAACATAGGATCAAGTTGAGTGATTTGCGTGAGTAATAATTCAGGACCAGGAACATAAGTCCCTTCAGAAACAAACTCTCGGCCTAATACCCCTTTAATTGGTGATTGAACTTGCGCATATTGTAAATTCAACTCAGCTTCTTGTAAGCGAGTTTCACTCGACTTTACTTGTGCTTGAGCGATTTCATAATCTGACACTGCTGTATCATAATCACGTTGTGATACTGATTTTTCTGCACGTAATGTTTTAAGACGCTCAACTTCGCGAACAGTTTGAGCAAGTCTAGCTTTAGCACCTTGTAAATCGGCTTGGCTTAAAGACAAGGCTAATTTAAACGGTTGTAAATCGATGGTAAAAAGTGATTGACCTGCTTGAACGCGTTCACCTTCAGCAAAATTGCGAGATTCTAAAATACCGGCAACACGAGAGCGGACTTGGACTTCTTTTGAACCTGTTAAGGTTGCAGGTAGTTCAATCGTAAAAGAGGCTGTAGTAGGTTTTACTTCTAATACAGTAACTTGAGCTGGTGGCATCGAATGAGCTGGTGCTGGCGCTTGTTCGGAGCACGCACTTAGCAGACCCACCATGGCCAAAGCGAGTAGCGTACGAGGACGAACTTGTGTAACTGAATTCATATAATAAAAGCTCCAGATAAATTTGAACGTTAAGTCGACAAAGTAAACGATAGTGTATACGCTTATAAGAAGAAGGTAAACGATACCGTATACAAATTAACAAGATTTCTTTTTTTTATTTGTTATAATCGCCACACTTTTAAAAAGGGGCTGTCATGGTTAGAAGCGTCGATAAACATAACGATGTGTTATGCGCTGCAATAACGGAATTTGCAAAAAAAGGCATGGTCGCCACGACAATGGAAGCGATTGCCACTCGAGCAAACGTTTCTAAACGTACATTATATAAACACTATTCATCAAAAGATGCATTATTTGATGCGGTTGTTGCTTTATTATTTCAACGCTTGGCAAACTTGCCCGAAGTGCAATATCAATCGGACGTGCCCGTGCGTGAGCAGCTAAAACAACTTGCGCAATTATCGATAGGTTTATCGGCCGATCCTGATTATATGCGTTTATCAAAGATAGTTATAATTGAATCAATGCGCTCTGAAAGTAGGGCCAAAAGGCTCGATGAGCAATTTAAAGGGTGTGAGCAAGGTTTACATAGCTGGTTTATACAAGCAGAGCTTGCTGGTGCACTTGGGCTATTTGATGCAAAGCTAACTGCCTCGTTATTTTTTGGTGGGATCAAAAAAATGACATTTTGGGATCAAGCTATTCGTTGGCAACATCAAGTCAACGAGGAAGAGCTCAGTCACCTCATTAATCAAACCTGTTTATTTTTCGAAAAAGGTTTAAAGCAATAGTTAATATTTGGGTTACTTTGAATCCCAAGTAACCCAAGCCTTAAATAGCCCTACCATTTCTAGCTATATCCAATCTTTGTCACATTATATTAATTTATAACACATAATTTACTTTAACTGTGTTTAGCCATCGTTTTATCAGCTGATAGCTTGAATAAATACCCATCTGTTCTGATAAATAAAAAAGGTATACATTTTTAAATGCTTATTTAACCTCATTTCTGCATAAGAGGTTTAGCAATACATACAATTAGAAGTAAATATCTAAGTTTTCATCTCTAGCTAGCGGTTTTGAAGGCTGCTAGCGATGAAAATAATTGCAAAAAATTATTATCCATTATTGAGGTTATTTAATACCATTTACACGAAATTTGAATAATAAAGCTGGCTCAATTCACTATTTTGAACATTATTTTTATTTTAATGATGAGTGAGAGATTCACCCTTGTCGATTAAATCCGCAATTTTGTTGGTTACAATCCATGATTTTACAAGAGACTATTTGATATTTATCTTTAATTCATGGCGTTAGAAAATTTTTAGCTAGGGTTAAGGTTAATCATCTTGTTGAGGTTATAGTATTTTAATTGATAAATTATCTACAATGTTAATAATTGGTTTTTATTTTGTTTTTTTATTTACAAAAAACCATATGACTACAACTTTATAACTGCTTTTATATCCTTTTTTAATCTAATAAGTTAATAATATTGTCAATAATCTAAGCTAATTTTGAGTGATGTGTTAATTAATGTAGTGTTTTTGTGGCTAATAATATAAGAAATTTATTTTCAAAATTAACAAATGGAAATAAATTTCTCTGATGGTTTTTGGTTGTTAATTAATCAGAAGTTTTTATAGTAAAGCAGTTTAGATATGTTTCTGTGTGTTTTTCAATCTTTTTTATGGTAATTAAACTAAAAAAAGTGCATTTAAATCTAGTAAAGTCGCATTTTAATGTAAGATATTTATACCCAGTATAAGGGTGATTTAATCAATAAAATTAGCATTTTAAAGTTAACAACTTTGCATTTATTATTTAACACTTGTTATTTATTCGAGGAATTATGTTACAAAAAACTTCAATAGCTCGCGCTATCCAATTTAGTCTTGCGTCATTAACTATTGCTGCAGCAACAACCAGCACAACGACTTTTGCCGCTGAAGCCGAAGCCAATATCGAACGTGTTCAAATAACGGGTTCACGTATTTTACGTGAAGGTGCAATTGCGCCATCACCAGTGACTTCTATTAGCGGTAAAGAACTTTTAGCAACAGGTGCAATGAATTTAGGTGAAGCATTAAATGAATTACCTGCGCTTGCTAATACTTATTCACTTGCAAATTCAGGTAATTATATTGGTACTGCAGGTTTAAGCTTACTTGATTTACGTGGCATGGGTGCAAACCGTACACTGGTTTTAGTTGATGGTAAACGTCATGTTTCAAGTAGTGCAGGCTCTGCATCAGTTGATACTAATACTATTCCAACTGCTTGGGTTGAGTCTGTTGAAATCATTACCGGTGGTGCGTCAGCTGTTTATGGTGCCGATGCTGTAACGGGTGTTGTAAACTTTCGTTTGAAAAAAGACATCACGGGATTAGACGTGAGCGTGACTGCGGGTAAGGCAGAAGATAGCCCGTACAAAAATCATAAATTCAGCTTTTCTTATGGTTCTGATTACGCAGATGGTCGTGGTAATGCAGCAATTGCAGTAGAATTTTCAGGTCAAAATTCAATTAATGCTACTGAGCGTGACCAAACACGCACACCTTATATGGAAGTTAAAAATTCTGCCAATAAAGACTCAAAAGATGAAAATGGTAATACTATCCATGATGGCATTCCAGATCGTATTACCGTAGCAAATACGGGTTGGTACGATAGTTCAATCGCAGGTAACTTTTACGTAGAAGATGGTGACAATGTAAATTGGTATATCTTTAACCCGGATGGTTCTGTACGCCCACAAAATTTGGGTACTACTTATGGTGAGTGGGGGCGTTGCACAAACTGTGAAATTTTAAATTTGGTTGAATATAGTGACTTACAGCCAGAATTTAAGCGTTACAATGTAAACGTTAAAACTAACTACGACATTACTGACCAAGTTTCTGCGTATGCTGATGCCAAATATGTAAACAGCCAAGGTGACAGTGTGGGCCAACCATCATTTTTTGAATATGGTTCTGCATTAAATATCAAAAAAGATAACGCCTATATTGATAGCAGCTTACGTGCCTTGATGAATAATAATGGCCTAGATTCGATTGATATTCATCGTTTTAACAAAGATGCAGGCCGTCGTATTGAAAATAATGAGCGTGAAACAGTGCGAATTGTTTCAGGTGTTGAAGGTTTCATGAATGATGATTGGAGCTTTGAAGCTTATGGTTTGCATGGTGAAACTAAGCTGACTCAAACTAACTACAACAATCTAATTCGTAAAAACTTTGCGCAAAGTATTGATGCGGTATTAGTCGATGGTCAAGCGGTATGTCGTGATGTTGCAGCACGTGCAGCGGGTTGTGTACCAACCAGTATTTTTGGTTACGGTGCGGTAAACGATGCGGCAAAAGCATGGTTTAATACCAGCTCTGTTTCTGAATCAACGATTAAACAAACCGTATTTAATGCAAGTATTGCTAACAGCAGCCTAATTGATTTACCAGCAGGTTTTGTTGGTTTTGCCGCGGGTGTTGAATACCGTAAAGAGCAAAGTGACAGTGTGCCAGATGAGTTTGCAGCAACGGGCGCCACATTCTTAAATGCATTACAAGAAGAGCACGGCCAGTTTAATGTTAAAGAAGTATTTGCTGAAGTAACGGTTCCCTTATTGGTTGATCAATTCTTGATCCAAGATTTAGTATTTGATTTTGCTATTCGTTATGCTGATTACAGCTCAATTGGTTCAGCAACAAGCTGGAAAGCCGGTCTTGATTGGACAGTGAATGATGAAGTGCGCGCTCGCAGCACTTATTCAATCGCATTACGTGCCCCGAATATCGGTGAATTATTTGGCCCACAAAACCAAACCTATTTCCGTGTAAACGATCCATGTGGTGCAGAGTATGCGCAATCAGCTATTCGTGTTGCTAACTGTGCTGCATTAGGTATTCCGGCTGATTTTGATCCTACTGCTACAGCATCTAGCATTGAAGGTCTAAATGGCGGTAATCCAGATTTAAAACCAGAGGAGTCAACTAGTTTTACCGCTGGTTTAGTGTATGAGCCTGACTTTATAAATGGTTTTGTCGTAACTGTGGATTACTGGTCAATTGATATTGATGATGCAATTTCAGCTGTATCGGCCCAAGATGTGCTAGACCGTTGTGTTGACGCCTCAAATGGTATCGATAATCAGTTCTGTAAGCTTATTCAACGTGATACAGCCACAAAAGAACTTAAGTTAATTACTTCTATCAGCCAAAACGTTGCAGCTCAAACTGCACAAGGGGTTGATTTTGAATTAGGTTATGATTTTGATGCTTTTGGTGGTGCATTTAAGACTAAATTAATTGGTACATATTTAAAATCGCGTAAAACATTCTCATTCCAAAATAACCCTGACGATTTTGAACAAAATGCAGGTACTGTGGGTGAAGCTCAGTGGCAGCATAACTTCACGGTTGCTTATTCACGTGATAACTGGAATGGTACGTGGAAAACTCGTTATTTAAGTGCAGTGGACTTAAACAGTGCGCAAGACCTAGTAACAAACCCAGATCCATCTGATATTATGTCATATGGCAGCTACGTAGTTACTGACATCAGTGCAGGTTATACGTTCGATTCGAATGTAGCAGTTACTGTGGGTATTGATAACTTGTTTGACCGTGATTTACCAGGTGTTACAAATGGTACAGGCGCAGGAACTGCAAGTTACGATAATATTGGTCGTTTCTTCTATACTCAAGTTGCTTATAGCTTCTAAGTATTAGCAGTTAAGCTAGATTAAAGCGGCTTAGTGCCGCTTTTTTTGTGCCTGTTAATAAGTTTTGTTACAATTAGGATGTCTACTCTAATAAAGCTAACATCATGATTTTATATTTTATTTTGACAACCATTTTGGCTGTTATTCATATCTGGGCTGATCATAAGTCATATTGGAAGCTTTGCTATATTTTTAAACCGCTAACAACCTTAAGTATTATTGCTTTAGCGCTCAGTTTATATAATTCCGCACAACCTTTAACCCTACTGGTATTGGTCGCTCTTGGATTTTCTTTACTAGGTGATATCTTTTTAATGTTAAAGTCAGACCGATTTTTAGCAGGATTACAAAGTTTTTTTGCTGCGCACTTATGTTATATCGCTTGGTTTACAACAAATACATCACTCACCTTAGAGTTTTATTTTATAATTCCTTTATTGATCATTGGCTCTGTTTATATGTCACAAGTCTGGCCAAAAGCGGGTTCATTAAAATGGGCGGTGTTAGCTTATGGTTCGGTACTACAGCTGATGGTTATTGCCGCGAGTAGTTTTTATTTTGCCTTTGAGTCAACAACAGCAGGGCGCATGGCTTTAATCGGGGCCGTGCTGTTTATGTTTTCAGATTCGGTGCTGGGTTTTTCTCGTTTTGTAAAAAATTGGCGCTATTCTCATGGTGTGGTATTGGTCAGTTATTATCTTGCACAAACTTTATTGGTGCTGTCACTTTTGCCATACTAGCCTTTGTGCTTTACCCGTTCAAAATTATAGGAATACAGTATGACTGTACAGTTAGTTGAGCATCCTCTCATTGCTCATAAAATGAGTTTATTACGCCATAGTGATATAAGTACTCGCGAATTTCGCCAGCTTAGTAATGAAATATCTAGCTTATTAACCTATCAAGCATGCCAAGATTTACCACTTGAAACTTTTGAGTATCAAGGTTGGAATGGGCCAATGACAGGGCAACGGATCAGCGGGAAAAAATTGACAGTTGTGCCTATTTTACGCGCAGGCATTGGCATGCTCGATGGTGTACTAGAGCTTATTCCTAGCGCAAAAATCAGTGTAGTGGGTATTTACCGTAATGAAGAAACATTAGAACCAGTCTCTTATTTCGAAAAGTTAGTACCAGATTTGGCGATGCGCACAGCGTTTATCATTGACCCAATGCTTGCAACTGCAGGCTCGCTTATAGCAACGATTGATTTACTCAAACAAGCAGGTTGCACCTCAATAAAAGCTTTGGTGTTAGTTGCAGCACCTGAAGGGATTAAAAAAGTCAGCCAAGCGTATCCAGACGTTACTGTGTTAACCGCAGCGATAGACAGCCATTTGAATGAGCAAGGGTATATTATTCCTGGTTTAGGTGATGCTGGTGATAAGATATTTGGCACCAAGCATTTATAGTAAAAAGCTGTGATATAAAACAAAAAAGGGCGGTTAGCCCTTTTTTTTGATTTAATTAATACTGATAACTAGCTTGTAAGCCAAGTGGAATTCCAATTGCCCAGTAAGCGAGTAAAAAGCAAGTCCAACCAATCAGAAACGCAATTGAATAAGGTAACATCAGCGAAATTAGGGTTCCAATGCCAGTATCTTTAACATATTTTTGGCAATACACCACAACGAGCGGGAAGTAAGGCATCAGCGGCGTGATAATGTTAGAACTAGAGTCACCTACGCGATAAGCCGCTTGTGATAAATCAGGTGAGATCCCCAATTGCATTAACATAGGCACAAAAATTGGGCCGAGTAACGCCCACTTTGCAGAACTTGAACCAACAAATAAATTCACAAATGCGGTTAAGAAAATAATCCCAACTATGGTTACCGTACTTGGTAATGCAAGTGCTTTTAATACTTCAGCTCCCTCGATTGCCATTAAGGCACCTAGGTTTGATGTAGCAAATGCCGCAATAAATAACGCACAGAAAAATGCCATAACAATATAGTACGACATCGAAGCCATTGATTTACTCATCGCATTAATCATGTCTTTACTTGATTTGAAGCTACCGGTGACAAAACCATAAACAGCACCAGGGATCCAAAACAGTAAAAATATGAGTGGCACAATAGATTGCATCAGTGGCGCACTAAATTCAGTTAACGAACCATTAGCACTGCGAAGCGCCGAGTTTGGTAAAGATGAGGTATAAGCAAGTAGGGCAATGCCGGCTAGCATCACTGAAACAGCAATTATAAAGCCACGTTTTTCAAGCGGAGTTGCTTCATCAAACGATGGCAGTTCATTGGTATCACCATCCACTTTTGTTTTAGCTAAGCGAGGTTCGATGATTTTATCTGTGATATACCACCCTAAGAGCACAATAAATAGACTCGATGCTGAAGCAAAAAACCAGTTATTTAGTGGATTTACAATAATTTCAGGATCGATAATTCGGGCAGCACTTTGCGTAAAGCTTTGTAGTAATGGGTCAATACCTGATGGAATAAAGTTGGCGCCAAAACCACCGCTAACACCGGCAAACGCCGCTGCAATACCGGCAAGGGGGTGTCTCCCCATGGCATAAAAAATAACCCCGGCTAATGGAATAACTAATACGTATCCTGCATCGGTTGCAGTATGGCTGACAATCGCGATGAGTATAATAGAGGGAGTTAATAAAAATTTAGGGATACGCTTGAGCATTAATTTCAAACTGGTATTGATAAAACCAGAGTGCTCAGCAACCCCAACACCAAGCATGGCAACAAGCACTACACCCAGTGGTGCAAAGGTAGTGAAAGTTTTAACCATTGAGGATAAAAATGAAGCTAACGCATCGCCACTGAGTAAGTTATGAATGACAATAGGTGCTCCTGTTCTCGGATCTATGGCATCAAACTGGGTATTGGAAAATAGGGCAGATAATAGCCAAATGAGTAGCATGGCCATTAAAAATATCATGGCAGGATCGGGTAAGGTATTCCCAATGCGTTCGATTGAGTTTAAAAATCGATTTATTAAACTCGGTTTTTCTTTTATTGAATTATCCATATCTAAATCCAAAGTTCTATTTACCTGAATATTGACCTTTTTCAGGTAAAAACGAAATAATAACAAGATAAAAAGTATGATTGTTAGGTTAAATTACACATTAAAATTGAAAAAGTCTAAGCTGCTGGAGTTACAGATAGAAATTGATGAAAAAATGACTTTTTTGTTATGGTTGCAACTGCCATTTGCTTAAAATTACTTGATACTCTCCATTGGTTTTTATGGTCTCAAGCGCACTTGCTAGTTGGCTATTTATATTTGGGTCTGAATTTAAGTCGGTGGCAATAAATAAATCATGAGGAAAATCGACCAAAGCTAGTTTTTGTTCTATTTCATAGGGAGACAAATTAGCACTTTTTAATTCACGCTCTAGCGCAATATTGTTAGTAAGGACATAATCGATACGGTGTTTAAATAATTGATGCCACATTGAGTCAAAGTTAACACTCAGTACTAAATTTTTATCTTCTTCAAAGCCATTATTCTTTAAAAATGTTTCACTGTAATAACCTCTGATAGTACCTAAGGTATATTGTTTGGCTTGTTCTAAGCTAGTTAACTGTATTTTGTTGGTTTTCATGCCAACTAAAAAGGCGGTCGATTTATAGGTTTGCCCAATCCAACTAAATTGATTTTCTCTATTAGGAGTTCTTAATACCGAGAATAAGTATGTATTTGGTTGGTGCTGAGCTAAATGGTAAGCGCGGGCAAAAGGCATTAATTCTATATTGGCTTGAAAAGGCGTATGGCGTATTAAGCTATTTATTACCTCAACCAATGCACCTTTAGCTTCATGATTGGCATCGTAATAATGAAAAGTCGGTAATTCTTCAGCAACAAAGTGGATAGTTTGAGAGGCGCTAAGAGGCCATGCAATGATAAAAAAAACTGCAATAGTGTTTCTAAAAGCCAACATGTGTACTCCTTTGCTTGGACGTACACAATATTGGCAAAATCACTGATAGGTCAAGCCCAAATTCAATTAGTTGTTAATTAAATGTTGAACTCTGGTGTGCTTTCTAATTTAGATAAAGCCAATTTTAATGCTGCCGTACGGCTATCAACAAAATGCGCAGAAGGAATGAGTTCATCAACCCGTAGCCGTTTTAATTTGTCATTTGCATCTGGATTTGGCGAATAAATTATAACTTGGCACTGTGCATCAATGGCATCTTTGATTGCATTTTCAAGAGCAAGTCCAACGGTCATATCAATCATAGGAACGTCACTTAAATCTAAGATCATTACTTGATATCGACTGACGCTACTATGTTGTCTGGTGATTGCTTTGGAGACACTAAAAATCATAGGCCCCGATAAGTAAAAGAATAAAACCTGACCATTTGCTTTATCAAGAAGGCTACGTTGTGTTGGGGTCAGAGGCACGTCGTCGTCATCTGCATCGCTGATAGCTTTGACGTTTTTTGCTTGCTCGCGACTTAGGCGTTCTATCACCAATACATTGGAGATGAAGACGCCTAATCCGACAGCAACAATCAAATCAACAAACACAGTTAAAAACATTACACCGTACATAATAATTGTTTGTTGAATACTCACTTTATGAGCGCGTTGTAAAAAGCTCCAATCTAAAATATTAAGCCCTACATAAACAGCAATACCCGCTAAAACCGCCATAGGGATAGGTTCAGTCAAACTGCCAGCAACAAAAACAACTAGCATTAAAATCAGAGCCCGAATGATCCCCGAGAGCGGTGAGCGTGCCCCAACTTGGATATTAACAACAGTGCCCATTGTTGCACCGGCGCCAGGCAGTGCACCAAATAATCCAGAAGTCATGTTGGCAATGCCTTGACCAATTAGCTCTTTATTTGAGTCATGCTCGGTACGCGTTAAGCTATCAGCAATAACAGCAGTCAGTAATGTATCAATACAGCCCAAGGTCCCAAGGACTAAGGCATCAATTAACATGGTGGTCAGTAAATCCCAGGTGAAAACCGGAAAAACTAACGCGGGCAAACTATTTGGAATTTCACCAATGCGACGAATTGAATCATGATCAAATAAAATAATTGACACTAACGTGACGCAGACTAATGCGACTAATTGAGGTGGAGCATAGCGGCGATATTTTTTAGGTAGGTAAAATAAAATGCCAAGCGTCATGGCACCGAGTAGTAATTCTGCAAAATGAAGGTCTAATATAATGTCTGGTAAATGCTTGATGGTGCCAAGCACACCGCCAGCAGGGGCTGCGTGCCCAAGTAAAGGTGCAAGTTGCAAAATAATTAAAATCACACCAATGCCAGACATAAAACCTGAAATAACACTGTAAGGCATTAAAGTAACGTATTTGCCAAGTTTGAGTGCACCAAGCAAAATTTGAAATGCGCCAGCCATCATAACGACTGTAAAGGCAATAGCTGCGCCTTGTTCTGGGTATTTTGCCACCATAGTGGTTAAAATGGCTGTCATAATAACAGTCATTGGGCCGGTCGGTTCAGAGATAAGCGATGTTGAGCCGCCAAATAAAGCGGCAAATAAACCGACTAAAATAGCGCCCCAAATGCCGGCTTCAGCGCCTGCTCCAGATGCCACACCAAACGCAAGTGCTAACGGTAAAGAAATTATCGCAGTGGTGACACCACCAAATAAATCGCCTTTAATACTTAATTTTTTAAACCGTTGAAATGACAATGTTCTTACCTCTTAGAATAAAAGCGCGGGCATTTTAACACCCTTACTCGATGATGGTAGTCTTTGGAGCTAAATCAGACCAAAAATTACGACTGATCAGAGCACTGTAAAAATGTGCATTAAAGCCTAAATAATTTTTCATACGGGCAAATGGCAGTAAACGAGAGGTGTGTTACACAATTTTACACGTTAGCGCCTTTTAACTAGTGAGCTTAGAATTAGTTTAATGTTAGAATCAAATCTTATTGCCTTGTACTTGTTTATACACAGGATTTTATACGCATGTTTCAACCTGTTAGTTTGTTTATTGGCTTACGGTATAGTCGCGCAGCCAAAGGCAACGCCTTTATTTCTTTCATTTCTTTTTTTTCGATCACTGGCATAAGTCTGGGTTTAATGGCCCTCATTACTGTGGTTTCAGTAATGAATGGATTTGAAGATAAACTGAAACAGACCATGCTCGGTTATATTCCGCATTTAACCCTAGCAAAAAACGATCAAAGCCTGGCTGAAATTACTGCTTTTAATGAAAAATGGCAGGCGACATCACCGATAAAATCGATAGCACCTTATATTAAAGCTGAGGCGTTATTGCAAAGTAGTGCCGATATTCGGCCAATTTTGTTACAAGGGTTGTATCAACCGACCCAATTTGAAGCCATTGTTAATACAGTGACGCAAGGACGCTGGCAAGCCTTGTTTGAGCAGCGCTACAGCATTGCAATGAGTCAGTATCTTGCAAGTAAATTGCAATTGCGGGTGGGCGAGCAAATACGAGTGCTTGTACCCAGTGCGGCCAATTACACTCCTGCAGGGCGTGTTCCTAGCCAGCGCTTGTTTACTTTGGTGGCGACTTTTTCGACCGGCTCAGAAGTTGATACGGCTATCGCATTCACGGGCGGTGAATATGTTGCGCGTTTACTTAAACAAGATGCAAATACCATCCCCGATATTGCCATTCAACTAGATGATGCTTTTTTAGTCGACGAATTATTAACACGTCATCCCGAATTGATTGACGGTTTTAATGTTACAGATTGGCGCAGTGTTCAAGGGGCACTATTCAGCGCTGTGGCAATGGAAAAACGAATTATGTCGTTGTTACTAGGCCTAATTATTTTAGTTGCGGTATTTAATATTGTCTCAGCACTGATCATGATGGTAGGTGAAAAGCAGTCTGAAGTGGCAATTTTACAAACCATAGGCCTAACACCGGGCCAAGTTCAAATTGTGTTTATCGTACAAGGTCTTTATAACGGCGTATTTGGTACTGTAATTGGCGGCATTTTAGGATTGTTGTTGGCCGCGAATATTAATCCAATTTTATCAGCCGTGGGTATTCATTTTTTAGGTGGGGTTGCATTGCCTGTGTTATTTGAACCAGATCAACTTGCAATCATTTTTGTGGCCAGTTTAGCAATGAGTTTTTTGGCCACTCTGTATCCAGCCGCGAAAGCGGCAGGAGTTCGCCCAGCAGAGGTATTAAGGTATGAGTAAATGTGTTGTTCAATGTCAAAACATAGATAAAATTTATCAAGATGGTAATCAAAGTACTCATGTTTTAAAAGGCGTCGATCTGACGTTGCTGCAAGGCGAAACATTGGCAATTGTCGGCAGCTCAGGCTCGGGTAAAAGTACGTTATTACATATTTTGGGGACTTTAGATAACGCTTCAAGTGGCTCTATGACCATTATGGGACAAGATATCAGTCAACTTAGTCGTAATGCTCAAGCAAAGTTTCGTAATCAACATCTTGGTTTTATTTATCAATTTCATCATTTACTGATGGAATTTACCGCGCTTGAAAATACGGCTATGCCGTTATTAATCGGTGGAATGAAAGCAGAACAGGCCAAAATAAAAGCCAGTGCCATGCTTGAGCGTGTTGGTCTTGGCCATCGCATTAACCATAAACCATCAGAGCTCTCAGGCGGTGAAAGGCAGCGGGTAGCGATTGCTCGTGCGTTAGTGAGTGAACCTGATTTGGTCTTGGCTGATGAACCAACCGGTAATTTAGATAAACAAAATGCTCTCAATATTTATAATTTAATTCAAGAGCTTAATCTATCGTTAAAAACTAGTTTTATTGTTGTGACCCATGATTTGGAACTTGCTGCCAAGCTTAATAAAACAGCATTTTTAGACGATGGGGTGCTCAAAATTCAGACTCAAGAGGCAATCGCTTGAATTTAAGTCTTTTTTTAAGCCAGCGCTTTCGAAAAGCCAAGCGCGATAATGGTTTTATCGGTTTTATTGGTAAAGCGTCGAGCGCTGGGATAGGGCTTGGTATTGCGGTGCTGATTGTTGCTCTGTCTGTTTTTAATGGTTTTGAGCAGCAACTAGTTGAACGCTTACTTGCAGTTGTACCTCATGTTGAATATGAAGCACCTAATCGCCCAATTAATAATTGGCCAAGCAAAGTAAAACAACTTGCAGATCATAGCGAAGTTGCCGCTGCATCGCCTTTTATTAAACTCAATGGCATGGCCCAGTTTAAAAATGAATTAAAAGCAGTCGAAGTCAGTGCAATCGATCCCGCTTTTGAAACTGAAGTCTCTGATATTGGTAAATTCATTAGTCCAACACCACTTCAAGCCCTGCAAAAAGGGCAAATAATTTTAGGTAAGCAAATTTTTGAAGCGCTAGGTGTCAACATCGGTGACAGTATTACGGTACTCCTGCCTAATTTAAACACTAAAAGTGATCACCTTGCTGCGGCTAAAAAGTTGCGTTTGGTCGTGGTGGGCCAAATTGCGATGGGTGGCCCGGTCGATCATTCCACAGGTTTAATTCATCTGTCTCAAGCACAAGACTTACTCGATTTAAGCGCAGATCAAGTTATGGGCTTACGGTTGAAATTATATGATGTCTTTAACGCTCACCGTACTGCGATGTCTATTGGCAGTGAATTAAATGACTATGTTTATGTCAATACTTGGTTTCGTAGCCAAGGCAACCTGTATCAAGATATCCAAATGGTCAGAACGATTATTTATTTAGTGGTTTTTTTAATTATTGCCGTTGCAAGCTTTAACATCGTCTCGACGTTAGTGATGGAAGTGAAAGAAAAACAAAGCAATATTGCTATTTTAAAAACCATGGGGGCAACTGATCGCATGATTATTATGACATTTATGCTCCATGGTATGTTTCAAGCGTTTGTTGGGATGCTTGGCGGCACATTGCTTGGTGTTGGTTTAGCTTTAAGCTTGCCCGATATCTTTTTATGGTGGAATCAATTATCAGGTACAAATGTGCTAGCGGGGGTTTATTTTGTTGAATTTTTACCTTCAAAGCTGGTCGTTTCTGATATTGCGGTCACGTTACTGGTTACTTTTATTATGACGAGTATTGCGACTATCTACCCTGCGTGGCAGGCAAGTCGAATCGATCCTGCTAAGGTGCTGGGCCAATAATATTTAAGAGATTTAAAGGCGTTAAAGCCATTTGAACTCACTGATAACTCAAGAAGGAAAGCAATACCTCTCAGTAATTGAGCGATTTGTTTAGATACTGAGCAAACACGCTGTATTGTATGGTTCAATAGCTGCAATTACTTGATAACAGCCTGATAACATCTTAGAGTAGCGAAAACGCTAAAAGGGGAAAGTGATGAGTGAAGCAACACAAGAACAACAATTAACAGAACAACAAATTGCTAATTGGCAGCGCGATACATTAGCGAGCTCACAAAAACATCTAGCTGAGCGTGGTATTGTGCCACAGTCTATTTTTGATAAAGAAAGTCGTTATTTAGCGCCTTTTTTTGCGGTGTGGAAAATCAAAGCGCAAAATGGTCGAACTTATTGGGTCATTGCAGGGCGTTTACCGACTGATCATGCTGAAATATCTGCAGCTGCTACGGCGCGAGAAGCAATTCGTTATTTTTCACTGCAGTGGCAATTAAAGGCAGATCAAATTGTTCATGCTGGTGTTCGTGATAAGACACAACTTGATTTTGCAAACTTACTGATAAACCGTGCTCATGGTTTATATGAGTTTTACGAGAAAGATGAGCTTTGGGCTAATGAACCAAAGTAAATGGCTCAGGATTAAAATTTGAAACAGGGCAACTCAAGCGCAGTCTTGGGATCCCTGCTTCCATAAAAACATGGCCTTGAGCGGTAAATCCCGCGTTTAAAAACCGTTCTGTTTCTTGCAAAATACAGTTAAACGATACTTGTTTTATCCCTTGCTGCTTTGCAATTTCAACTAAGTAACTAAATACTAAATGATACACTTGCTGATTGCGGTGACTTGCCAGCACAGCAACACGGCTCATTAAGCCATCGTCACTTAAGCGTCCTGTTGCAATCACCGCATCGTTTTCGTTAGTTAGAATAATGTGTTTTGCTAGGCTATCTAACGTATCAAATTCAACATTTTGCGGAATGTGGTATTCACAAACAAATACTTTTTCGCGTAACGCTCTTAGTATTTTATTGCTATTATGCCAATTAACTTGCTGAACATGATAAGACATGGAAACCCTCACATTATTCGATAAACCAATAACCCTCGTTCATAAGTGTAGTCAAGGTATCGATAAAAATAGGGCTTTCCATTGAACTTTTTAACTGGTCGGATGTCATTAATGGGAAATCTGTTAACAATTTTGCATCATCTAATTGATCTATTGGAAGAATATAATTTTGTCCGTTGATACTTAAAATTATATTTTCTGCTTGAATTTGATAGATTGCGCGCAGTCCACCAATGCGATAAAACACTGTGCCTGCTTCTTCAATAAGTCCAAGTACTTCATCTGTAGTGTAGGCGTCTTCAGGTGCAATTAAATCCATATCATGTTTAGCGGTAGATAAAAATTGGCCTAACCAAAGTTTTAAACTACTTTCATCTTCAATTTGTTTTAACAGCAATTGTTTTATTTGTTCAAATTCATTGGCTTTTAACTCACCAATCGATTTTGGCACTTCAATAGCTGGGTCGCTATAGCGTTGTTTACCTAATTCTTGATCAATTAAATAATCACTCAATGATGAGAGCATATCGATTTGATTTGGCGCGCGAAACCCGACAGAGTAATTGAGTGCATTCTCAACTGCGTAACCTTCATGTGGGCAACCTGGTGGAATATATAAAATATCACCAGGTTCTAATACGGCATCAATCACTGCTTCAAAAGCGGTTATTTGCAGTAAATCTTTACATGGGATTACTTCCTCAAGTGATTGCTCTGCTAAGCCAACACGCCAATGACGCTTCCCTTCACCTTGGATAATAAAAACATCATATTGGTCTAAATGCGGGCCAACACCACCACCTGGCGTTGAAAATGAAATCATCAGATCATCAATACGCCAATTTGGAATAAATCTGAATGGTTCAAGTAATTGCGCCGAATCAGGATGCCAATGATCAACTGCTTGGACTAATAATGTTGAATGGGTTGCTGTGAGTAAATCAAATTCTTCAAATGGACCGTGATGCGCTTTCCACTTGTCATTTGTATTTGTGATGATCCGAGACTCAATGCATTCTTCTTGTGCCAGACCAGCTAATTCATCAGGTGAAATAGGGTCTTGGAAATTACGAAACCCTTGTTTAATTAATAAAGGTTTTTTTTGCCAGTATTGGCTTAAAAATTCGGCTTGGCTTAGGTCATTAATCGACAATTGAAACATGAATATATCCCGCTTTAGAGCAAAAAAAAGCGAAAGGCAACCTTTCGCTTTTAGAAGGTGAGGTGTTGATTATAATGAATTGGTTAACTCAATAGCACAACCAATATAATTGGCCGGAGTGAGTTTTTTCATTTCAACTTTAACGTCGGCTGGTAAATCAAGACCATCAATAAAATCGGCCATAATTTGTTGATTTACACGTTTACCACGCGTTAATTCTTTTAATTTTTCATATGGTTTTTCAATACCGTATTTACGCATAACCGTTTGAATTGGTTCTGCCAGTAATTCCCAGTTTTGGTCTAGTTCTTCAAGTAATTTGACTTCATTCACTTCAAGTTTACTAATACCTTTAAGTGTTGATTGATACGCGATAATCGCATAACCCATACCGACACCTAAATTACGTAAAACGGTAGAATCCGTTAAGTCACGTTGCCAACGAGAAATAGGTAGCTTTTGTGCTAGATGATTAAAAATAGCATTTGCTAGGCCTAAGTTACCTTCAGAGTTTTCAAAATCAATTGGGTTAACTTTATGTGGCATTGTTGATGAACCAATTTCACCCGCAATTGTTCTTTGTTTAAAGTGACCTAATGCGATATAACCCCAAACATCACGATCAAAATCAATCAAAATAGTATTGAAACGTGCAACAGCATCGAATAACTCAGCAATATAGTCGTGAGGTTCAATTTGTGTCGTAAATGGGTTAAATGTAATCCCTAAACCAGTAATGAAGGTTTCGGCATGTGCATGCCAATCGTAATCTGGGTAGGCGCTTAGATGTGCATTGTAGTTACCCACAGCACCATTTGCTTTACCTAACATTTCAATGTTGGCAATTTGATCACGTTGACGTTTTAAACGTGCATACACGTTAGCCATTTCTTTACCCATCGTTGAAGGTGAAGCTGGCTGACCGTGCGTACGAGTCATCATTGGCATTGCTTGATATGCTGAAGCTAAGCCTTTAATTGCATCTAATAACTGATCACAGTATGGGAGTAAAACGTTAGAGCGAGCTTCACTTAACATTAATGCATGAGATAGGTTATTGATATCTTCAGAAGTACATGCAAAATGAATAAACTCATTCACCGCATTAAGTTCTGCGTTACCAGCTACTTTTTCTTTTAGAAGATATTCAACCGCTTTCACGTCGTGGTTAGTGGTGCGCTCAATTTCCTTAACGCGCGCTGCATCAGTTTCAGAGAAGTTAGTTACAATTGCATCTAAAAGTGCATTTGCTTCATCACTGAACGCAGGAACTTCAGCAATCGCCTCTGCACGAGAAAGTGCTTGTAGCCAACGAACTTCGACCGTTACACGGTATTTGATTAAACCAAATTCGCTGAAAATGCTGCGAAGTTCTGATGTTTTGCTGCCGTAACGACCGTCAACAGGGGAGATAGCGGTTAACGCTGAAAGCTCCATAATAGCTCCTAATAATAATGTAAGATCTTTAGTTAATACATTGATTTTGCAGTTGTAACAATTTTACCTTTTGCCAAAAAAAAGTGGCGGCGTTTGCCACCCATTTGACGCCAAAGAACCGCAGCGCGGATCCCAGCAAGTAATAGGGCACGAATTTTATTTTGTATTGGCTTGTGCTCAAGTAAGTTTGGTTTACCAAATACTTGAATACGCTGGCCTAAGGGGCTGACAATTTCAGCATAAATATCGGCAAAACTAGCAATGATGGTTTCATCATTGATTTCAAAGTGGTTTAAACGACGCTTGATATCATCTAGGCGACTTGCAAGTAATGCAAGTTGCTGTGGTTTTGCATTCAGCGCGCGCTCGAGTTGAATAAGGCCACCGACGTACTTAACCATTTCAACATCTTTTTCTTGGCCACTTTCAAGTTGTTGTACAACAAGGCGAAAACCTTCGCGCAAGTTACCAAAAGAACCGTAAATTTCTTCAGGGCTTTGTGGGTCGGTTTGAATAAGGCTCAATAGCATCAAATTAAAGTCATGATCATTTACCTGACCATATTGCGCTACTTTTTGAACATTTTTAGCCACTTGGCACATCGCTGCCAGTGCCATAACTTGATAGGTCATGCTCATTTGATCACCGAATCAATAATACCACCACCTAAACACACTTCGTTTAAGTAAAAAACAGCCGATTGACCTGGCGTCACCGCTTTTTCTGGTTGGTCAAACAATACGCGCGCATAACCATCATCACCGACTAACAAGGTGCAAGGTAAATCGGTTTGACGGTAACGTGTTTTGACTGTGCAGCGAAGAGTTGTTTTTGGACCAACACGGTCAACCCAATGCAGCTGATTTGCCATTAAACCATTCGAGTAAAGACGTGGATGATCTTTACCTTGGCCAACAACAAGCACGTTACGGATTAAATCTTTGTCGACCACATACCAAGGTTCACCAGAACCTTCTTTCATACCGCCGATTAATAACCCTTTACGTTGGCCCAGTGTATGGTACATCAAGCCTTCGTGATCACCGACAACATTACCATCGGTGTCTTCAATTTTTCCCGGTTGTGCAGGTAAGAATTTTTGCAAGAAATCTTTAAATTTACGTTCACCAATAAAACAAATACCCGTACTGTCTTTTTTATCGTGGGTAATGAGATTTTGTTCTTCAGCAATGCGGCGAACTTCTGGCTTTTCAATTTCACCCACTGGGAATAGCGTTTGTGCTAAATGCTCATGGCTTAGGGTATAAAGAAAATAACTTTGGTCTTTATTATCATCATCGCCACGGATCATGACATATTTATCACCACGTAATTCACGACGCACGTAGTGACCTGTGGCAATAAAATCAGCATTCAGTGCTTCTGCAGCAAATTGTAAAAATGCTTTAAATTTTATTTCTTTGTTGCACATGATATCGGGATTTGGGGTGCGACCCGCTTTGTATTCTTCTAAAAAGTATTGAAATACATTGTCCCAATATTCAGAGGCAAAATTAACTGTATGTAGGGGGATCCCTAATTTTTCACATACAGCTTGCGCATCCTTTAAATCATCGGCCGCAGCACAGTATTCATCAGTATCATCTTCTTCCCAATTTTTCATGAAAAGACCTTCAACCTGATAACCTTGCTGCATTAATAAATAGGCTGAAACTGAAGAGTCCACACCGCCGGACATACCGACAATGACTTTGATGTTACTGTTATCACTCATACTGATACTAACTAATGATTTTTAAAGGCGCACATTATAGCACGCAATTGAGGTTGGCTAAATGGTAAGTTATAGCAATTTAGCCACAAATATAATCTAAAGCGATAAGCGGGCGAGACTGAGAATCTAAAATACAGCGCAAAACCAAAGGACTACGAAATACAGATTGCTCGATTTGCGCCAGAGTAGCCCAAAAAGCACGAACAATGTCAGGATCGTTTGGTTTTAATGGCGATAATTCTTCGAGCTTGAAATAAAAGCAAAATCGCAGATAGTCAGTGCCGTTATTTGCAAGATGGCGGTATGTACCAATAAAACCAGAAGGACTCAGTTGTAAGCCGGTTTCTTCAAATAATTCACGTTGGCAGGCTTCAATTAATGTTTCGTTAAGCTCAAGGTGGCCCGCGGGTTGATTGATGACTAAATTACCTAAGCTTTTATCTTTTTCTTCAACAAATAAAAACTGATCTTGGTATTGAACCACAGCTGCAACAGTGACATTGGGTTTATGCATACATTAGCCCTTAGCTACACTTTTGAATTGACCATTTTCGATACCATCAATAGTCCAGTGGCCTATTCGGTAGCGAATTAAACGAAGTGTTGGATGGCCAATATGAGCAGTCATTCGTCTTACTTGACGATTACGACCTTCAGTAAGTGTGATAGACAACCATGAGGTTGGAATATTTTTTCGTTCACGAATAGGTGGATTACGCGGCCAAATATCAGGGGCATGCATAAGCTCAACTTGCGCGGGTAAGGTTGGTCCATCTTTTAACTCAACACCTTGGCATAGTGATTTAATCGCTTCTGCACTTGGGATCCCTTCAACTTGCACCCAATAGGTTTTACTGGTTTTATGTTTAGGTGATGCGAGTTTATTTTGAAGTTGACCATCGTTTGTTAATACTAATAAGCCTTCACTGTCTCTGTCCAATCTGCCTGCGGCATAAATATCTTTTATATCAATAAAATCTGCTAATGTTTGTCGACCTGCTTCATCAGTAAATTGGCATAAGACATCAAATGGTTTGTTAAATAAAACAATTTTTTGCTCGCTTTTAGCAACTTGAGTTGGTTTTTTAAAGGGCTTAGTTCGTTTTTGTGACGAGGTTTTATTAACAGGTGAGGGCATGGCTTGCTCGATTAGGTATTCAATTAACGGATTATAACTTGGCAAAATAAGAAGGGCACCGAAGTGCCCTGAAAAATCGAATAAGTAACTTATTTAGATTTTATCGATGATTGCGTTAAGCGTTGCGCTTGGGCGCATTGCTTGACTTGCAAGGTCATCATTTGGAAGGTAATAACCGTTTACATCAACACTTACACCTTGAGCTGAGTTTAGTTCAGACACGATTTTCGCTTCATTTTGAGCAAGTTCTGCAGCAGGTGCTGCAAAAATCGCAGCTAGTTCCGCATCAGTAGTTTGAGCTGCTAATTCTTGTGCCCAATACATTGCAAGATAGAAATGGCTACCGCGGTTATCAAGCTCGTTCACACGGCGCGAAGGTGACTTGTTTTCTTGCAAGAATTTAGCGGTTGCTAAATCAAGCGTATCGGCAAGAACTTTTGCTTTTGAGTTACCGGCAGTGACACTTAAATGCTCAAGTGAAGCTGCAAGTGCTAAAAATTCACCTAAAGAATCCCAACGTAAATGGTTTTCTTTTTCGAATTGCTGCACGTGCTTAGGAGCTGAACCACCTGCACCAGTTTCAAATAAACCACCACCATTCATTAATGGAACGATTGATAGCATTTTAGCACTGGTGCCAAGCTCTAGAATTGGGAATAAATCAGTTAGATAGTCACGTAAAACGTTACCAGTCACTGAAATAGTATCAAGACCTTGTTTAATACGCTCTAGTGAAAATTTAGTTGCTTCAACAGGTGCTAAGATATGAATCTCTAAACCATCAGTATTGTGCTCTGGTAAATAGGCATTCACTTTTTTGATCAGTTCAGCATCATGTGCACGGTTTGCATCTAACCAAAAAACAGCCGGTGTATTTGATAAACGAGCGCGATTAACAGCAAGTTTTACCCAATCTTGAATTGGTGCATCTTTCACTTGGCACATGCGCCAAATATCACCCGCTTCAACAGAGTGTTGTAATAATACAGTGCCATTTGTATCGACTACACGAACTTCACCCGCAGATGCAATTTCAAATGTTTTATCGTGTGAACCGTATTCTTCCGCTTTTTGTGCCATTAAGCCAACGTTTGGTACGCTGCCCATGGTTGTTGGATCAAATGCGCCATGCTCTTTACAAAAATCAATTGTTGCTTGGTAAACACCAGCATAACAACGATCTGGAACAATCGCTTTAGTATCTTTTAACTGACCGTCTGGTCCCCACATTTGTCCTGATGAACGAATACATGCTGGCATCGATGCATCGATGATGACATCGCTTGGTACGTGTAAATTAGTGATCCCTTTATCAGAATCTACCATTGCAAGCTCAGGGCGAGCTGCATAAACCGCTGCAATGTCAGCTTCAATTTCAGCGCGTTGCTCTGGAGAAAGCGTCTGGATTTTGCTGTAAACGTCACCAAGACCGTTATTTACATCAACACCTAATTGTTTAAATAGATCAGCATGTTTAGCAAATACATCTTTAAAGAAAACAGTAACAGCATGACCAAAAATAATTGGGTCAGAAACCTTCATCATCGTTGCTTTTAAATGCACCGATAATAGAACGTCTTCTTGTTTTGCATTGTTTATTTCAGTTTCTAAAAACTCACGTAATGCGCTTACACTTAAAGTAGATGCATCAATCACTTCACCAGCTAAGAGCGGTGTGCTTGCTTTTAATACTGTGGTCTCACCGTTAGTTGCAACATGTTCAATACGAACCGTTGTTGGCGCATCAATTGTAACTGATTTTTCAGAACCGAAGAAGTCACCATGATTCATACTTGCAACATGAGATTGTGATGTTTTAGACCAAGCGCCCATTGAATGTGGATTTGTTTTTGCGTATTGCTTTACAGACCCTGGTGCACGGCGATCTGAGTTACCTTCACGAAGTACAGGATTTACAGCACTGCCTTTAATTTTATCGTAGGTTGCTTTAACTGATTTTTCTTCGTCTGTTTTCGCTTCCTCAGGATAATTAGGAAGTGCATATCCTTTTTGTTGGAGCTCTTTAATCACCGCTTGTAATTGTGGTACTGAAGCACTGATATTAGGAAGTTTGATAATATTGGCTTCAGGTGTATTTGCTAATTCACCAAGCTCAGTCAGTGCGTCGCCAATGCGTTGTTCTTCAGTCAAATATTGAGGGAAATTTGCGATTACGCGACCTGCAAGAGAAATGTCACGTGTTTCAACTTCTACACCAGATACTGCTGTGAATGCTTGAACGATTGGTAACAGCGAGTATGTTGCTAAAGCTGGTGCTTCGTCAGTTTTGGTATATATGATTTTTGATGTTTTTGTAGTCATCATTCTTCCTAAAGTTTGGGCGAGTCCGCCTTAATCAACAATGCAATTTGTTTATTGAAACTCATTTTACGACTAAGTCAATGGGGGCGTTAAGCTGATTTTTAAAGGCTTAACATGACCATATTTCTCTTTGATACGAAAATATATCAATAAACAGACAATATTCGTAATGCAAAATTTCGAACCGCAGTATATCAGCGCAATATCAAATAAAACAGGTTTGGCTTATTATCGAATGGTATAACTCAAAGGTAACTGACATAACAGAAAAGGCATATTTTGCTTTGAAAAAGATAAATATCTAAAAATGCAAAAAGCGGGATAACCCGCTTTAAAGTGTTCAGAGTGATACTGCTATTGCAGCAGATCTCCATTAGGTTCTATATTGGTTGCGTGCAGCCCTTTAGGACCCGCTTGCAATTCAAATGTCACATCTTGACCCGCTTTTAGCGTTTTGTAACCGTCCATCACAATTGTCGAAAAGTGAGCAAAGATGTCTTCTTCACGACCGTCAGCAACTATGAACCCAAAACCTTTGGCGTTATTAAACCATTTGACTTTTCCGCAAGCCATACTTCTACATCCTTCTATAAGTTGACTAATTTAGTTATTCTAAACAACTATTAATTGGTAAACTGGTTAGCGAGTAACCATGTTCATAACGACTGTAGTTTAATTGTACAATCAGTCAAGTGTTTTTTGGTTGTTTTTTTAATCAAATAAATTTTAATTATTTTTCTTTCTCGAGTTTGCTTGAGAACCAATGAGATGACTATATTAATATTATGAGTGGTTTAAAAGAGTCAGATTTAATCGATACCGTTCGGGAAAATGAGAAGCAAAAACTTCGACCGCCAAAACAGTATCATGTAATTTTAAATAACGATGATTACACCCCAATGGATTTTGTCATTGAGGTCATTATGAAATTTTTTAACAAAACAAGTGAACAAGCGGCAGAAATTATGCTCAAAGTTCATTATGAGGGTAAAGCAGTGTGTGGTGTTTATTCTGCAGAAATTGCTGAAACAAAAGTCGCTCAAGTCAATCAATACGCACGTGATAATGAGCATCCACTGCTTTGTAGTTATGAGCAGGTATAACCAGAGACAAATCTGAGCTGTTAGGAGTTGCCTATGCTAAACAAAGATCTTGAAATCACCCTAAATTCCGCTTTTCGCGAAGCGAGATCACGTCGTCATGAATTTATGACGGTAGAGCATTTATTATTAGCCTTACTCGATAACCCAGCTGCTATTGAAGCCTTAACTGGCTGTGGTACTGATTTGAGTAATTTAAAAGCTTCATTATCTGATTTTATTAATGAAACAACACCGTTAATTCCAGAATTAGAACAAGAACGAGAAACACAACCAACACTTGGTTTTCAGCGCGTCTTACAACGAGCTGTTTTTCATGTTCAATCTTCAGGTAAAAATGAAGTAACAGGTGCTAATGTTTTAGTGGCAATTTTTAGTGAGCAGGAAAGCCAAGCAGTTTACTTACTCAAGAAAAATGACGTTACACGCTTGGATATTGTTAATTTTATTTCTCACGGAATATCAAAGCTAGATTCTCACCATGATGATGAAGATCATGAAGAAATGTCTGATGAGGCGTTAGAGTCTCCACAAGATGAAAATAATCAGTTAGCTAACTTTACAACGAACTTAAATAAAGAAGCCAAAGCAGGTCATATTGATCCCTTGATCGGTCGTGACTTAGAAGTTGAGCGTGCAGTGCAAGTGCTCTGTCGTCGTAAAAAGAATAATCCATTATTAGTAGGTGAAGCTGGGGTTGGTAAAACGGCAATCGCAGAGGGCCTTGCATACCGCATCATCAACAAAGATGTGCCTGAAGTTATTCAAGATGCCGTTGTTTATTCGCTTGATATGGGGGCATTACTTGCGGGTACCAAATACCGTGGCGATTTTGAAAAACGTTTTAAAATGTTATTAAAACAGCTGCAAAAAGAACCTGATGCAATTTTATTTATTGATGAAATTCATACCATCATCGGTGCAGGAGCGGCATCGGGTGGTGTAATGGACGCATCAAATTTAATTAAACCATTACTGTCGAGCGGTAAGTTACGCTGTATGGGTTCTACAACGTATGGTGAGTTTAAAAATATTTTTGAAAAAGACAGAGCGCTTGTGCGTCGTTTTCAAAAAATAGATGTAGCAGAACCTTCAATTGAAGATACAACTAAAATTTTAAACGGCTTAAAAGAACGTTATGAGCAGCATCATGGCATTCGTTATACTCAAAAAGCCTTACGTGCTGCTGCTGAACTAAGCGCAAAATACATTAACGAGCGTCATTTACCCGATAAAGCGATTGATGTGATTGATGAAGCGGGTGCAAGCCAACGTTTACTTGCGGCTTCAAAACGCAAAAAAACGATAGGTGTTGCAGATATTGAGCAAATTATTGCAAAAATGGCGCGTATTCCTCAGCAAAGTGTTTCTTCATCTGACAAAGAAACCCTTAAAAATATTGATCGTAATTTAAAAATGGTGGTATTTGGCCAAGACGAATCGATTGATGCATTAACTGCTGCAATTAGATTATCTCGGTCTGGCTTATCAAGTGAAGATAAACCAATTGGTTCATTCTTATTTGCAGGACCCACGGGTGTTGGTAAAACCGAAGTTACTAAGCAGCTTGCTAAATGTATGGGTGTTGAGCTTATCCGTTTTGATATGTCTGAATACCTTGAACGACATGCTATTAGCCGTTTGATTGGTGCGCCCCCAGGTTATGTGGGGTTTGAACAAGGTGGATTACTTACTGAAGCTGTTATTAAACAACCACATGCTGTTGTATTACTTGATGAAATTGAAAAAGCTCACCCAGATATTTTTAATATCTTACTGCAAGTAATGGATCACGGCACACTTACAGATAATAATGGTCGAAAAGCTGATTTTAGAAATATTATCTTAGTAATGACCACAAATGCGGGTGTGCAAGAAACAATTCGTAAGTCGATTGGTTTTAAACAACAAGATCATTCACATGATGCAATGTCTGAAATTAATAAAACCTTTACACCAGAGTTTAGAAATCGACTTGATAATATTATTTGGTTCAACCATCTAAACGAAGAGGTGATTTTACAAGTTGTTGATAAGTTTATTGTTGAATTACAAGCTCAGCTGGATAAAAAATCAGTCTGTTTAGAGCTTACCAACGAAGCGCGTCAATGGCTTGCCAATGCGGGCTACGACCAAGCAATGGGCGCACGGCCAATGGCAAGAGTTATTCAAGAGCGCTTGAAAAAACCATTAGCCAATGAAATTTTATTTGGTGAGCTCTCAGAAGGTGGTACGGTAAGAATTAAGCTAAAAGATGATAAACTTGATTTTACTTTCGAAGGCAATCTCGAAACTGTTTAATGTTTAACATTATGTACAGTTAAAAAAGCCCAATATTAAATTGGGCTTTTTTGTCAAAAAAATTCTATTTAAATGTAACTTTATTGATATTTTGAAGATAAATGTATATATTTTGAGCACTCAATCCGTTTTCGCTGTGTTAGCGAAAAACCCTTTTAAATACTGGTAATTTAGTATTTAAGCTCCTCGACTAACTCTATATTATTTGAATACTAAATCGATCCCAAATAGTGTTTTATGAATTCGTAAGGCTGATTTATTTTTTCCTAAACTTGTGTTGGGGTAGGTAAATCACTCTGGATTTTATGGAAAAATCCCGCTTGCAACCATAGGTTCTTCAGATTTTTTCACTGATTTGAAAATTGATTATCGTTATTAAGTTAACCTCAATACTGGATAATAAATCTTTCTCAGGTCTATATTTTCAACGCTAAAGCGATGTTAATGTTTAATTGACCTACTATTGACGCGACAATCAACGTTGTTATTTTTGAAAATCAATACCTAGAGATGAATAGCTTGAGTATTTATTTTTAATTCAATAAGTTGGTAAATCTCTTATCTAAAACAGTGGCAAAGTTACATAGTTTCATCTTGTTTCTTATTTAGGGTGGAAAAGTGTTGCTTTTGTAAATAATTCAATACAAATTCCATAGAATTAAACCTCTGTTAAGTTCCTACTATCGTGTCGAACCTAGCTTTTTCTGCCGTTGAATTAATTAAATCAATATGGTTAATTTTTTGTAAATAAAAAGTTGATAAATGTAAATTGGGTACTAGGATTGCTTTTGAGTCTTATGTTCCTATTTTAACTTAAACTCTTTGGTTATGCAGTGTCAGAGAACGAATTTAAGGCTCTAAATATAACAATATTCCCACTATTTCGGGAACGACAACAATTTGGAGAGAACAGAATGAATTCAAAAACGCTATTTAAATTAAGCATGGTTTGTGCGTGCGTCTTAGCAACCGTCGGAGCTCACGCGGCCGAGAGACAATTTTTACGTGATCAAAATTCACAATTGTCTATGCCTATGCTTAGTCAAGCAGCGCTGAGTGCACCACAAGCACAACTATTAGGGTTAGGTGCACACGATACACTCGCACCACGTAAGCATTATGTTTCTGCTAATGGCGATACCACAATTCGATACCAACAACTTTATCAAGGCATACCGGTTATTGGTGATGATGTTATTTTATCTTATCGTTCAAACGGTGCTTTTAAATATGCAAATGGCGCAATTGTAAAAGGTATTGAACAAGATGTACCGTCGGTTAATCCATTTATTAACGAAAAAATGGCTATGTCTGCGGGCCAATTGAGTTCAATTGAAGGTGTTGCCGATGCTAAAGAGCAAGATAAAAAAGATAAAAAAACGCGCCTTGCAATTTGGGTAGATCCTCAAGGTAAAGCGCATCTGGTTTATGAAGTTAGTTATGTTGTTCACGGTTCAAAACCTTCACGCCCTTATATGATCATTGATGCGTTTAGCGGTGAAATTCTATATCAATATGACAACTTGCAAACTGCAAATGCAACAGGGCCTGGTGGTAACCAGAAAACGGGTAAGTATTTTTATGGTACAGATTTTGGTAGCTTAAATGTTACCCAATCGGGTAATAGCTGCGTGATGAATAGCCCAAATGTAAAAACCATTAACTTAAATAATGGTACCAGCGGTAGCAGTGCATATAGTTTTACTTGCCCTGAAAATACCTATCGAGAAATCAATGGTGCTTTCTCGCCCCTTAATGATGCTCATTATTTCGGTAACGTTGTTTACAATATGTATAACGATTGGGTAGGTACGCCGCCTCTGAGTTTCCAATTGCAAATGCGTGTGCATTATCAAAATAATTACGAAAATGCCTTCTGGGATGGCACGGCAATGACCTTTGGTGATGGTGCGACTACTTTTTATCCTCTTGTAAGCTTAGATGTTTCAAGCCATGAAGTTAGTCATGGTTTTACTGAACAAAATTCAGGTTTAGTTTATTCAGGTAAATCAGGGGGCTTAAACGAAGCATTTTCTGATATGGCGGGGGAAGCTGCTGAAAATTATATGAATGGCACCAATGATTGGTTAGTGGGTGAACAAATATTTAAAGGTAACGGTGCATTACGTTATATGGATGACCCTACTAAAGATGGTCGCTCTATTGGTCATCAATCTGATTACTCTTCGGGCATGGATGTACATCACAGTTCAGGTGTGTTTAATAAAGCTTTTTATTTGCTTGCGAACAAATCCGGCTGGAATACACAAAAAGCATTTAAAGTGTTTGCTAAAGCAAACCAACAATATTGGTCGGCAAATGTAAACTGGGATCAGGCTGGTGGCGGTGCAATGGATGCAGCGTGTGACTTGGGGTTTGACGTTGATGATGTAAAAGCAGCGCTTAATGCTGTTGGCGTTAACTCTTCAGTGTCTTCAGGAAGTCCGTGTGGCGTGACGCAGCCTGATACAGAACTTCAAAACGGTGTGCCATATACAGGTATTTCTGGTTCGTCAAAACAACAAATATTTTTCACTTTAGATGTGCCAGCAGGAGCAAGCAATTTGAACTTCCAAACAAGTGGTGGTTCAGGTGATGCAGATTTATATGTTAAATATGGCAGCAAACCAACATTACAAAATTCTGATTGCAGTAGCACCAACGCAACGAGCACAGAAAACTGTGACATTACATCGGCGCAAGCAGGTACTTATCATGTAATGGTTGAGGCTTGGAATGCGATTAGTAATGTGACACTTACTGGTAGCTATACCACATCTGGTGGTAACGATAATGAGCCAATTAATAAAACATATAATGATGTTTCAGTTGCTCGTAATAGTTGGCAACGATTTACACAAGATTTAGCTACAGGCTATAACACTATGACGGTAACAATCTCAGGTGGTAGCGGTGATGCAGATCTTTATGTCACACAAGGTAGCCAATCAACCACTTCAAATTATGATTGTCGTCCATATCAAAATGGTAACTCAGAAACATGTACCTTCACTAATCCGGCTGCGGGTACTTGGTATATCGATTTAAGAGGGTATAGCTCAGCATCAGGTGTCACTTTGACCATCGAAGCGAACTAATCATCTTTTAAATGGCAAGAGGCGTAAAGCCTCTTTTTTTATTGAGTAATTAATATGTTAAAAAAATCATGTATTTCAATCTCTTTGCTGCTAATGACTCAAGTATGTTATGCAGAAAATGATGTATGGATCACCATAGGCAAAGATGCTGTGCCTGTTGTAAATAAACAACTTCCACATTTATTCAAAGACTATCAGCCTTCGGAGTTATTATCGTTTAGTAGCTTGCAAGACAGTAGAATAATGAATATTAATGAGCAAAATTTAGCTGAACTCAGTGCGGTTATGCATAGTGAATTTAACCGCTGTGCAGGCTTTATTGCTCATGATAGTTATCAAGCTGCAGTTGCATATAATCAAATGGTGAGTGAGGTGACACCGCAAAATTTTAATGGTTATAGCATTGATAATGCGCCAACGGTTAATGCATTGGTTGCTTCATTAAATCAAACCGATTTAACTGCAACAGTAACGCAATTGAGTAACTACCATAATCGTTATTACACTCAGCAAACGGGGCAAGATGCGGCAAACTGGTTAAAAAATCATTGGCAAAGTGTAGCAAGCTCTCGCTCTGATATTAGTATTGAGTTGTTTAATCATACTTGGTCACAACCGTCGGTTATTGCAACAATAACAGGCACCTCAGCGGCGCAAGATATAGTTGTTATTGGTGGCCATTTAGATTCTATTAATCAATCTAACCCTACGGCTGGACGCGCTCCTGGCGCGGATGATAATGCATCTGGGATAGCGGTAGTGACAGCAACACTCAAAGCAATCGTTCAAAGTGGCTATAAACCGAGCCGGACCATTAAATTAATTGGTTATGCAGCAGAGGAAGTCGGTCTTCGAGGCTCTAAAGCGATTGCCCAATCATTTAAAGACAGCGGTAAAAATGTAATTGGTGTAGCGCAGTTTGATATGACCGGAAATCATGGTTCGGCTAACGATATTGTTTTTATGACCGATTATACTAATAGTGCGCAAAATCAGTTTATGAGCCAATTACTTGATACTTACTTTCCGACGATTAATTATGGATTTGATCAATGTGGTTATGGCTGCTCAGATCATGCATCATGGCATAACCTCGGTTATCCGGCATCGATGCCATTTGAATCATCGATGGCTGATATCAACAATCGCATTCATACCAGTTCAGACAGCGTATTTGATGCCAGCCATGGAATAAAATTTGCCAAATTGGCGGTTGCCTATGCAGCTGAGATGGCTAAAACGGGTGAGATTGTTGAGCCGCCAGAGCCTGATAATGAACTAACCAATTCTATTCCTAAAACGGGATTGACTGCATTAGCTAAACAGCAGTTATTTTTTACTTTAACGGTCCCCATAGGGGCTAGTAATTTAAGTTTTACCACACAAGGTGGCAGCGGTGATGCTGATTTATATGTAAAGTTTGGCCAAAAACCAACGCTTAATAACTTCGATTGTAAAAGCACCACAGCCACGAGTAATGAAACGTGTACTATTAATGCAGTGCAAGCAGGTGTTTATCATGTCATGGTTGAGGCGTGGAATGACATAAGCGGTGTAACGTTACTGGGTAAATATTCCGAGTCTATCCCGGGGAATGATCCTATCAATCGTGTAGAGCCAAATTTATCAGTCGGTCGTGGTAATTGGTTACATTTTTCACAAGTTCTTGCTCAACAATATAGTGAATTAACGGTTACCATCAGTGGTGGAACAGGGGATGTTGACTTATATGTTAATGCGGGGACTCAGCCAAGTAGTAATCAATACCAGTGTCGACCATTTAAAAATGGTAATAACGAAGTATGCACCTTTACTCGTCCAGAGACGGGAACCTGGTTTATGAGCCTCTATGGTTATAGTGCTGCAAGTGGTGTAACCCTTACAATAGACGCGAAGCCATAATTAAATTACTAAAGTGATCAAAAGCAAAATCCAGCTTAATAGCTGGATTTTTCTGTTTTAATCAGTTCAATATTAATGAAGTTTCATTTTTGGTCGCACTATGCGCAGCATTTTTTCGCTGAGCCACAAAGCCATTGTTCGCCACACACCATGTATAGCACGTTGATGCATCCGATAGAGCGAAATGTACATCATTCGTGCAATTTTTCCCTCGATAAAAAAGCTATTTTTTGTCAGATTACCCATTAAACTGCCTACAGTACTAAAACGGGACAAATTCACCAACGAGCCATGATCTTGATAATTAAATTCAGTAAGAGGGTATTGCTCAAATTCAGCAATTAAATTTAGTTTAACACATTGTGCCATCTGATGAGCAGACTGTGCTCTTGGCGGTACTTGGCTTCCATCTGCTTGGATAAAGGCACAGCAATCACCAATCACATAAATGGTTTGATCAACTGTTGATTGTAAAAAAGGATTTACTTTAATTTGGTTATTACGTGTAAGTTCAAATACGTTTAGGTCTTTAATAAAATCAGGGGCTTTTACGCCTGCAGCCCACACCATAATGTCAGCTTCTATTGGCTCTGGATGTTGGGTCACAAACCCGGTTTCACTGGCTGCTTTTACTTGGGTATTTTCAAGTACATGAACCCCTATTTTATTTAGCTCCCTTCGCGCGGAATTTGCAATACGCTCTGAAAGTGCTGGGAGTATTCTGGGCCCTGCTTCAATTAAACTAATATGTAATTTATTAGCTGTCATATTGGTTAACCCATAGACTTTTAGTAATTCTGTTACATGATAAAGCTCAGCAGAGAGTTCAACGCCGGTAGCACCTGCCCCCACAATGGCAATTTTTAATGCTTTGTTGGCTTCTTCGGTATGATGAATGCGAGTAAAGTTATCGAGTAAGGCATGCTGAAAACGTTCAGCTTGCTGATTAGAATCGAGGAAATAACAGTGCTGTTTTACGCCTGGGGTATTAAAGTCATTACTGACACTCCCAACGGCTAAAACTAACTTGTCATAACTTAGCGTACGCTCGGGTAAAATTAGATGGTTGTCATCATCATATAGGGCAGCCAAAGAGACTGTTTTAGCAGTATTATTGAGTGAAAACAAAGTGCCTAATACAAAGCGATAATGATGTTTTGCGGCATGAGCACTATAAACAACGCCATCTAAATCGGCATCTAAAGAACCTGTTGCGACTTCATGCAAAAGAGGTTTCCAAATATGGCTGCGGTTTTTATCTATCAGTATAATATCGGCGAGCTGTTTTTTTCCTAATTTATGACCTAATTGTGTTGCAAGCGCAAGACCACCGGCGCCACCACCTACAATTACAATCGTTGGGCGTTTGTTTGACATGAGAGTTCCTAAAAAGTAGTAAAGGGCTAACCTGATGTCGCTATTGTTAGTCCTTTAATACCTCAAGCTCTCTGCTTTGTGTTAATTTTGCCAAACATTGTGTGTCAATAACAGTGGAATCTAAACTTAACTGTAATCATTTGTAATATTAACTTAAAATGCTTAGGTCTGATTTATGGGGTGAGTTTAGACACTTGGTATTTTCAACTTTATTTAAATTCTAGGGATATGATTTAAAAGATGATTTTAACTTTAATAGGGATGTTGCTACTGTTTTGTGCCGTCATGTTATTATTTAGTTTGATTGTAAGTAGTCTGGTTGAGCTGCTCCAAAAAATGCGCCATTGGCGACAAAAAAATCTTAGGTTAGGACTTACAGCACTGAGTTATAAAATTACTTCTTATGCTGAGCAGCATTTAACGCTTAATCAAGCAGAGGAAAATATTTGTTGGCAGCGAAACTTAGCTGACGTTTACCATCAGCTTCTAACCCCAATGATCCAAAATAATGGACATTCGTTTTTCCAATCATTAGGTTTTGAATACGCGAGAAGCGATATTAGTTTGCAAGAATTACAACAAGTTACATTGATTTATGTAAAGAAAAATGTGGCATTAAGTTATGATGTCGAGCGCGATTTAAAAAACGAGATTAGTCTGAGTTTTGCTCGTTTAGAATTAGAAATGAAAGGGCGCTATCGGCGTAAAACTCATGCCAGTGCATTACTTTTTTCATTCATTCTATCTTTTGTGATGCAGCTAAATGCATTTTCGCTATTAGAAACGGGATATAAACAAAGCCTTGAATCTAGCGCCGAGGTTAATTTCCAAACCTTAGTTGCAGAATGTAAACTTTCAAAAGATTTTAAAGATGTTGAAATTGCATGCCTAACAAACCACCTGATACAAGCTCAAGTTATTGAACTTACAATTTTTGCTAAAGGTGCGCACTATTATTACCCGCTAAAAGACGGGAGTTTAGACTGGAAAATACTGCTATCGCGCTTAGTGGGGATGTTTGTTTGCATTATTTTTATCTCTTTAGGAGCCCCATTTTGGTTTGAACGCTTAAAGAGTATTTACAGCTTACAAGAGAAAATAAAGTAATTATTTGGCAATCAAAAGATACTTAAAAGGATCTTAATGAATAAAGCATTTCTGTTTTTGTTTTGGCTCAATTTTATTAGTACTCAAGTCATGGCAATTTCAACAATAGAAACTGGATTAACTGAGTTTAAAAGTGTTTTTTTCATCTCTCGTTCTAATAATGAAGATGACAATGAAGTTTCGCCCATTGAAGAACAGCTTTTTATGTTGCTAAACGCCACGTTGGCCTCGTCAATCAATTTCGATAGTTACAAATCAAATCTTGAACGAGCCTTAAAACTTATTGAATCAGAACCGGATCATTGTACTTACAACGTATTAAAAAGTGCCCAACGTGAACAAAAAATGATTTTTTCAGCTTATCCATCGAGTATTTTTCCAGAGCGCAAAATTCTGTTTATTGATCCAAAATTTAACTATTTGCCCCAGACAGTATCAATTGACGAATTAATTAAGGAACACAGTGTTGGCCTTGTTCCTTCTTATTATGGAGAGACTTTAACAGCTGAAGATCGACTTAACCCAAATTTAATCTTTATATCTGGTCTTGAGAATCATAATCAGCTTGTTCATATGCTATTAAAAAAGCGTTTTGATTTTATTTTTGATTATCGAGCGACGGCGTTCGATTTTTTAAATGGACAAAAAACAACCTTGTATAGCCGAAATATCAGCGATGTTGGGGCCTATCAGGCCGGATTTTTTGTCTGTAGCCGATCTGAACTAGGTCAGTATGTCATTTCGAAAATAAATGCCTTGTTTAAAACTGATCCTTTTAAACTGTTTATCAAAAAATTTCACTTTGAAGCGTTTGACCACGCACAAGCGCAAGAAGCATTAAATATTTATCAGCGTGACTTTAATTTACAGATCACACCGATAAAAAGCTCTGAGGAAACGAAGTAATTTGCTCAATGTAGATTTTTTATTTTAGTTGTATGTATTTATAACCCATTGATATAACGAAAGGCGTTGATAGTTTATGGCAGCAAATTTAGAGCCGGTAATAAAAAGCACCACAGATGCATTGATAAATACGCTTGTTGAGCGAAGAACCCTTGGCTTAAAGGGCCCATCACTTAAACTTCCATCCTTATTATGTAATTTAACGAGTGCGTTTGAGTTGCAATCGGCGATGAGCGCAACTTGGTGTCAAACCCATCAGGATTCGGTCGCTGGATGGAAATGCCTATTACCGAGCGCAGAAAAACAAGTTGTGGCACCGATTTTTGCAAGCGAAGTCTATGATTTATCTTCTTTAAACCTAGATGTGCCCCCAATTGCTGTTTGGACAAATACGGGGACTGCACGGATAGAACCGGAATTAGTGTTTGTTTTTAACAAGCCTTTGCTCGCAGCGCAGTCAAATATCAGTAATGATGACATCGATGCCGCAATAGGCTCTGTACATTTAGGTTTGGAGCTAATTGGTGGCCGCTTTGAACTGCCCGCAGAATGCAGTTTTTATGAGTTATTTGCAGATGGCTTATTTAATCAAGGTTTAGTGATAGGGCCTGCCATCGACATTAGTCAGCAAGGCCATGTGAGTGAATTGACCATAGCATTACAATGTGGTGAGCAACCCCCACAGATTATTAGCGGGCAACATCAAAATAATAACGCCAAAGCACCGCTTTACTGGCTGGTTAATTTTTTACATCAAAAAGGGATCAGTATCCAATCGGGCGATAGCATTATTACAGGCTCTTATGCTGGAGTACTTGATGTTCCCCTTGGTGAGAAAATATCTATTTCATATCAAGGATTAGGCGCCTTGACGGTCACATTTTGCCAAAAGTAAGCCTCTAATATAAAGACCAAGATGCTAAGGCCTGGCAAAACAGGCCTTAGCATCATCTACGCTTGAGCGTATGGCGCTACAGGCACTATTTTTGAGCCATGTTTTGCCACAATATCCATGATGTCATATTGTAATTGCTCAGCCGCTAATTGATATTTTGGTAAGCTGGTGGTCGCCAAATAAGCAAAAATATTGACCTCTAAGCCATGTAAACCAAAACCCTTAAATGTCACTCGCAGTGGGCTTTTGTCGACCAACTCATGCGCTTCAAACACTGTTTTAATGTCTTCGGTGATGGCTTTTAATTGTGCCGAGGTTGTCGCGTAATCAAGACGAATATCACTTTTAAAACGAATTTTTTCACGCTCAGAAATATTTTCAATCTCCATTTCGGCTAATTTCGCATTTGGTACATGGATCACTGAGCGATCTAATGTTCTTATTCGGGTGCAGCGTAAACCAATTTCTTCAACCGTGCCTCGCATCCCTCCAAAATTACATAAATTACCTACTTTTATTGGCGCAGCTGAATAAAGTGTCATGGTACCAATCAGGTTTTCGATAGATTGCTTCGATGCTAATGCGATGGCAATGCCACCAATGCCCATACCCGCTAAAATCGCACTGGCATTAAACCCTAAATGCTCAAGCCAAATTAAAATGGCTAAAATTAATAGCACGACTTTGACAAAATTGATTAGAGGCCGAAGTAGAGAAGCCCCTTGTTTATTTCCTTTACTTATTAGATGTTCTCGTAACATGTGTTGGAATAAACTGATCAAAGACCAGACTAGCCACATTATGGTTAGTACAAAAAGTACGCCAGTATTGACCAATTCAGTAGCAAGAGCCGACAAGGTAGTATTGGCAAGCCATGCTCTATCAATTAACAAGGTTAAAAATAAGCGAAGCGGGCCCGTAATAATAGCGGCGATGTGTTGTTTGAATTGATATTGACTACGAAGTAACAACCACTTAAATAACCAAGTCACCGGCAGAGTGATAATAAATGCACTGACAAAGTAACTCAGTAGCAGCGCCCATTCCCATAAATTTATTTTAAATAAATAGCCATCGGGCACGTAGCGAATAAACCACTCGACAATAGGGCTATAGCCTAATTCTTGATATAGCTTGGGTACTTTTGATAACGTTGCATTAGAGATTTTCCAAATTGTGCCAAGTTGTTGATCGGGTACTTTTTGTAGCCATAGTGTCACTGCGTGGCCATTGACTTCTATTTGGCCAAATAAGTCACGATATTCTGGCTGTTGATCATTAAGCATGCCATTAGGAGAATCACTGATATCTTCTAAATTTATCCAAATATTACGTTCTAAAATGGCGTGTAATTGTTGGGCATACTCAGTGTCTGATTGATTCAACTTGTTTTCGGCTAAATAACGTAAATCAAGGTACAAAGCAGCAAGCTGGTAGTCTCGTTTGATTGCAGCATTAATGAATCCTGCTAACGCTCCACGTGGTGTATCTCGATGAAGTTGGTCCTGGTAGGCATATTGTGTAGGCGCTACGGCCTGTAAAGCTGGTGCATCGGTCTGATTTTGTGCCTGCATCGTGACCAAGGTATTGTAGGATGTTGCTTCAGAATTAAATCCTGGCAGTGCAAGCAGTAAAAAAGCAATAATCACAATAGTGTTTTTGAATACCATGGTAAGTTTCTTTATTTTCTCAATAATAAGCGCGACAGGATTTTAGCATTGGGCGATGAAATTGGTAGCAAAATTAAATTGTATTTATTAGAACCAACAAGTGTTTGGATCAATGATGTATTTGTTAGGCGACAAATCAATGTAGTTGCGTATAATCTCGCGTTTTATCCCTTATTAAAATTATGCTTGCAGTCAGTACAGAGCCTAAAATAACCAGTCATCAGCTTGTCAGTTTGTTGCAAAAAAATAATCGGGTTATCACTTACAACAGCATGACAGTGACAATCTTACAAGGCAACCAATCGCAAACGATTGCATGGTGTGACATCATTAAGCCTATAACTCTTAAAACCAGTTGGTTTGGAGGGCGTTTAACTTTAGTAACAGCAGCACAAACCTTTAGTTTTAAATGGTTACGATATGACTCAGAGCAAACACATCAGCAAGCTTTGCTAGACTGTTGGATTAATATTCATCAGATAAAGTTAAACACATCGCTTAGAGATATTACGCAACAACTGACAAAACGGTATTTTAAAAGCAGCGAAAAACCATCTTTAGAACATAAAATTAGCCAGTTAGCGAGTACTTGGCTTGGGCTCGCTGACAAGATGACTCTGTCGCAAGACATTGTTGCAAGCATTAAACAGCTTGATACGCTTTACCCTCTGGATGAGCAGAAAACTCGTCAATTTCGAGCCTATTTTGTCCAAAATGAGCTTACTCGATACAAATTGTTTTTTGACAAGCAAAACAGCCATCCTATGACACCTAAACAACGCCAAGCATGTGTAATAAATGATGATAATAATCTGGTTTTAGCGGGTGCTGGCAGTGGTAAAACAAGTGTGATGGTTGGGCGGGTTGGTTATTTATTACAAAGCGGTCTTGCAAAACCTTCCCAAATATTAATGCTCGCTTATGGTAAAGATGCCGCACAAGAAATGGATCTACGACTTAAAAATTCTTTGCAACGTCATGATATTAAATGCGCGACATTTCATAGCTTAGCACTTAGTATCATCAACCAAGTGCAAGGGGTTATGCCAAACATTAGTGTTTTTGCAACCGATGCAGCTACAAGAAAATCATGGTTAACAGAACAGTTTCATTATTTAATTAATCGACAATTAAGTTATAAAAAACAGGTAATAGATTTACTTAACCAAGTAAATATGGAGGCTAAAAAGAGTTTTTCTCACAAAACCACTATTGACCAATTGCTGAGTCACAGCGATTTTGTAAATTTACAAACCCATGTACTGGGCTTATTTGATCTGATCCGCTCAGCTGCGAGCGCGCTTTCTGGCGTACCTCAGTATTTTGATGATAAATGCACACAAGCTACCCTCGAGCATTATTTCATGCTGGTAAAACCTTTAATAGATGCTTATCAGAGCAAACTGCATCAACAACAGGCAGTTGATTTTGATGATATGATTTTTCAAGCGCACAACATGATACACACAGGTAAATTTAAAGCACCTTGGTTGCATATTCTAGTTGACGAATTTCAAGATATTTCAGAGCCTAGGGCACAGTTACTAAAAGCGCTCAGAGACAATACTCACGGTAGTGTTTTGTTTGCAGTTGGAGATGATTGGCAATCAATTTATCGTTTTAGCGGCTCAAATCATCATTTTATTACACAATTCCAGCGTTATTTTGGTGCAAGTTGTACGGTTAATCTAGACCAAACATTTCGCTTTAATAATAAAATAGCTGAAGTAGCGAATCGATTTGTTATGCAAAATCCTGCTCAGATGAAAAAAGAACTTAACTCTAAAGTAATTCAATCGCATAGTTCCGTCACCATCATCACAGATTTTAATACTGAAAAGCAAAATGCTAACGTACAAGCCATTATTGATGCGCTGAGCTTTATTGATAAAACACAGAAAGCAAGTGTGTATATATTAGCGCGTTTTAGTTTCTTGCTACCAAACGCAGCGCAAATGGGTCTGTTAACACAACGTTTTAAACACCTTATAATTGAAAGTTATACTGTGCACAGTAGTAAAGGAAAAGAAGCTGATTATGTGATACTGGTAGGCCTGAGTGAAGGGAAATACGGTTTTCCGGCTAAACAAAATCACAACCTGATCTTTGATGCCTTTTTACCACCACAAGATGATTATTTGTTTGCCGAAGAACGGCGTTTATTTTACGTTGCGCTTACTCGAGCCAAAAAACATGTGTATTTAATTATACCAAGCTCTGGGATCAGTGAATTTGTACTTGAATTAATCAACAATCAATATGATATCGCTCTTGATAAACAGGCGATCAGCCTAGCGCACACCTAGCAGACGTACACTTAAGCACCTGTTCAATATGCAGACCAAAATATAAACTTACATTTTTGCAGAAATATCCTATTTTTATAAAAGAATTCAATGTTAAGGCGAGTGCATGTCACTTCAGCGATTCTCTTATTTAGCTGCACTATTTTTATTTTGTTTAGTAAGTGTGATGCTACTCAGCTATCGTTACTTCTTTAGCCTTCCTGCAATTGAAACGTTTATTACTGCCTATCAAAACCGTGAGTTATCGACATTAAAGTTAGCTTTAGATAAAGAAATGAGTTTCTTAAGCATCATTAATCATGATTATGCAGTTTGGAATGACAGTTATACCTTTATGCAAAATAGTAATGAAGATTTTATTATCGATAATTTACAGGACGATACTTTTCGTTCTCTAAAAATAGATGGCATTTATTTTTATGATTTAAATTATCAGTCTCATTTTGCTAAAGGTTATGATTATAAAACGCGAACAAGTTTTAAAATTCCTGAGCTCGATTTAATCTCTAATCCCAGCAATCAAAATATACTACCTTATAGAAAAAAAGATCATAGCGGACATGTATCAGGCTTTATTACCACCTCTGAAGGCCCCATGATGTTTTCGTCGTCAATGGTGCGCTATTCAAATCAATCTGACAAAGATGTAGGTGCATTATTATTTATCCGTAAATTACGCCCCAACTTATTTGTTACGTTAGCTGAACTCTCACAACTTAAATTAACTGCATCTTTTATATCAAATGCTAATAGAAATAAGCATTATTTAGCGTTAAAAGGTAGCTTACAAGGTGAAAAAGTTGCCAAGCAGCGAGAACGTATTTTGCTTGACCATATGGGGAAACCGATTGTTTTATTGACTATTGAGCATAACTTTAGCGGGGTTCCGAAGTTAATCAATCGAGATGCTTTATTGACCTTAGCATTACTTGGCTTGGTTTGTTTTAGCATTTCATTATTTGTTCGTTATTACTTAGTTGAACCAGCAAGCAGAGGTGTTCGTGCTATTAATGAGATGCTGTTAGCTAATAAGTTGGTAAAACTAACAGCACAGAGAAAGTTTACGGAGATAAAACAGCTGGTAAATGATTTTAATTTGTTGGTTGATAAAATAAATCAACAAAAAAGAATGCTAGAAAAACTTTCACTCGTTGATGCACTTACAGGTATTTCAAATCGCAGAGCCTTCGATACTACTTTTGAGTTAGCATGTCAAAATGCGGCGCGTAGTCAATCTAAAGTTGGGCTTATTTTATGTGATATTGATTATTTTAAACCTTACAATGATTTTTATGGGCATCAAAAAGGAGATGAGACCTTAACAGCTGTTGCACAAGGACTAGCAGTAACTATAACCCGCAGTACTGATTTAGCAGCCCGATACGGAGGTGAGGAATTTGTAGTCCTGCTCAGTCATAGCTCTGAAGATGAAATAATTTTGATTGCAGAGAAAATACAGATAGCAATAAAAACGCTTGCGATAGTACATCAAAAATCTGCTGTTGCGGATCATGTCACTTTAAGTATGGGGACAGCTTTGCTTAATTTTAATAATAAAAAAACAGGGCAATGTAAAAAGCATTTATTAAAACAGGCAGATGAAGCACTTTATAAAGCGAAAAAAGCCGGACGTAATCAAGTATGTCATTCTTTTTTAGCCACTGATGTAAAAATTGATAGTGCAGAGTGAATCTATAAAAAAGACTCAATAAAAGAGAGTAAATAAAAAAGCCAGTTGCAAGGCAGCTGGCTCACTATAAACCGTCAGTCTAATTTGAACCTTTATTAATCATTTAGCCGAAGCTAAGAAGGATCAATTCTTAGGTGCTTAACGAGCGCGGAAAACGATGCGACCTTTACTAAGGTCATAAGGTGTCATTTCAACAGTCACTTTATCACCTGTTAGGATGCGGATGTAGTTTTTACGCATCTTTCCAGAAATATGAGCAGTAACCACGTGACCGTTTTCAAGCTCAACTCGGAACATAGTATTTGGTAAAGTGTCAAGGATAGTACCTTGCATTTCAATTACGTCTTCTTTCGCCATGTTTAGCGTAACACCTCTTAGTCTGTTTGAAGGTGCAGATTTTGCCCAAAACCATGCCATAAGTAAAGTGACAGAGTGGATATTTGTAAATTAATTGTCTTGCCAGTGGTCAAAAGTGAATATTTGATGCGGCTTATACTGATTTTTGTAATTCATTTTTGCACATTCATCAATTTGAAAGCCTAAATACAAGTACGCTTTGGACATTTGTTGGCAAAGTTTTATCTGTTCCATGATCATGATAGCGCCAAGTCCAGCTTGCTGGTGTTCGGGATCAAAGAAGGTGTAAATGGCAGACATTGCATTAGGTAGCTGATCAGTCACTGCAACTGCAATTAGTTTATCCTCACACCACAACTCAATATAGGTAATGGGTAACCAGCTACAAAGCAAAAAGCTCTCATATTGTTTTTTATCTGGCGGGTACATCGAGCCATCGTTATGTCGAACTCTGATATAACGATCGTAAAGCGTAAAATATTCATCTTTGACGATATGACTATATTTGACTTGATAATGATTTTTTGCGTAATTAATCTTTCTTTTTTGCGACTTTGAAGGCGAGAATAGGGAGCATAAAACGCGAAGAGGTTTACATTTTTGGCAACTGGGGCAGTGTGGGCGATAAACCTGATCGCCACTTCTGCGAAATCCCATTGCAAGCAATTGCTCAAAATAAATTGGGTTAAAGCAAATTTCGTCCATTGCAACGAGTAATTGCTCATTTTGCTCTGGTAAATAACTACAAGGGAGTGGTTGGCTTAAACCGAGTCGAATAGGTATTTTAGTATTCATATATATTTATTAGCTCTTGGCTTTGCCACATACGTTTAAGGTCGATATGAGTCATTTGGGTTGATAATCGCGATAAATATTCGTCTCTTGAGATGGCCTTAGCTCCTAACGATGCAGTATGTGGATTAAGTACTTGGCAATCAATAAACGCGCCTTGGTTTCTTTTAAGCCAATTAACTAAGGCCCAACTTGCAAGCTTAGAAGTATTTGGCATGGTATGAAACATTGATTCACCACAAAAAACAGCGCCTAACATAATGCCATATAATCCACCAACTAGCTGATCATTTAACCATATTTCAATGCTGTGGGCATGACCCATTTTATGAAGCGTTGTATAAGCGTCTAACATCTCATCACTTATCCATGTACCCTCATGGTGAATGCGTTGGCGCTGGCATTGATACATCACCTCTGCAAAATCTCGGTTGATGAATACTTTAAAAGGGTGCTTGTTTAAGCTTTTTTTTAGGCTGCGGCTAACATGAAACTCTTCAAGCTCGATAATGGCTCGCTGAGATGGGCTCCACCACATAATGGGATCGTCATCATTGAACCAAGGGAAGACCCCATGTTGATATGCGTTAATGAGTCTAGTGGCTGATAAATCTCCTCCAATAGCAAGTAAGCCATCAGGATCTTCCAATGCAAGAGTAGGATCTGGAAATTCAACAGTATGGTTTGACAGCTGATATAAAATGCGATTCATAGTTGCTTTTGTTGGGTATTGTAATGTTAATGATAACAAAACCCTAAAGCTTGGACAGATTTTTGTAATGGAGGAAAAGCACTTATTTTAAGTAAAAATAAGTGCTTGAATTTCATGTTAGGCTTTGAGGTTATCTAAGTAACGTTCAGCATCTAACGCAGCCATACAACCCGTACCCGCAGATGTGATAGCTTGACGATAAATATGATCGCAAACATCACCTGCAGCAAAAACACCTTCAACACTGGTTTGAGTTGCATTGCCATGTAAACCCGATTGCACAACTAAGTAGCCATCTTTCATTTCCAGTTGATCAACAAACATATCAGTATTTGGTTTGTGACCGATAGCAATGAATACACCTGCTAAATCAAGTTCTTCAGTGGCATCAGAATCTGTTGCTTTGATGCGGATCCCGGTAACACCCATCTGGTCGCCTAATACTTCGTCCAATGTACGATTTAGGTGTAGTACAACATTGCCATTAGCCGCTTTGTCTTTTAAGCGCTCAGCTAAAATCTTTTCACTGCGGAATGAATCTCGACGGTGAATAACATGTACTTCTGATGCGATATTAGATAGATAAAGCGCTTCTTCAACCGCGGTATTACCGCCACCGACAACAGCTACTTTTTGATTGCGATAGAAAAAGCCATCACAGGTTGCGCAAGCAGACACACCACGGCCCTTAAAGTTCTCTTCCGACTCTAGGCCTAAATACGTTGCCGAAGCGCCTGTGGCGATGATAAGCGCATCACAGGTATAAACGCCGTTGTCACCGGTTAAAGTAAATGGACGGTTTTTAACATCAACAGTGTGGATATGGTCAAATAAAATTTCAGTTTCAAAACGCTCAGCATGTTCTTTCATGCGATCCATCAATGCAGGACCTGTTAAGCCATGCGCATCACCAGGCCAGTTTTCAACTTCAGTTGTTGTGGTCAATTGACCACCTTGTTGCATGCCCGTAATTAAAACTGGATTTAAATTTGCGCGTGCTGCATAAACTGCAGCCGTGTATCCAGCAGGACCTGAACCTAAAATAAGTAATTTACAGTGTTTTGCAGTGCTCATTGAAATGTTTCCTAATTGCCTATGGCTGATTTAATGCGCCCGATTTTATGAAAAACAAGGCGGATGTAAAATTTTTTACGAAATTCTTTTTTTGTAAAATTAGCAGGGTGTGCAAATTAGTGTACTTAAATACTGAACTGACCCTTGATAATTGTATTATATTTGAACGGCTGTACAGGGTTTTCACTTTATTTCATGACCCGCTGCATTTTTTTTGATATGTTGTTGATCATAGTTTGAATACAAACAGTTATGTAAGCAAAGGTATTATTCAGTGCAAAACGTTTTATGGCAGCAAATGCCCGCATTTGGTTTAAATTCAACAGATATTGAAGTGCTTTTTAGTGCGAAGCAGTATAAGCAGCGCTTGCTCTCTTTAATTGCGCAAGCAACTACCCGCATTTATTTAACGGCACTGTACTTGCAAGATGATGAAGCAGGCCGCGAAATTTTAACTGCATTACATGAAGCTTCATTAGCTAATCCGAAAATGGAAGTCAAAGTTTTTGTCGATTATCACCGTGCGCAACGAGGATTAATAGGTGCCTCTTCACAAGAGGGCAATGCTAAATTTTATTTCGACTTTGCCAAAGAGTTTGATTCGAATGTGCAAATATTTGGGGTGCCTGTTAAAGCAAAAGAGCTTTTTGGGGTGCTGCATGCTAAAGGATTTGTATTTGACGATACCGTGTTATACAGCGGTGCTAGTTTAAATAACGTGTATTTACAGCAAGAACAACGTTATCGCCTTGATCGCTATTTTATATTAAAGCAACAAAAGCTTGCTGATGCGATGGTTGGATTTTTAGAGCAAAATTTTGTGCAAAGTGATGCTGTGCCGCGGCTCGATCTTCGTCCTATTCCGCGTTTAGTTGAAATGAAAGCAGCACATAAGCAGTTAGTGAAGCATTTAAAAACATTTCAGTATGAGAATGTTAATTCAGCAGTTGATGGCAAAATTAAAGCGCGATTATTTTGTGGACTAGCTCGCCGTGGTAATCAACTTAACCGAACTATTAAGCAGTTGTTTGAATCAGCTCAATCAGAACTGATTTTATATACACCGTACTTTAATTTTCCTGCGCCTTTACTTCGCACCTTAGCAAAAAAATTAAAGCAGGGCGTTAAAGTGACGATCGTGGTCGGTGATAAAACCGCCAACGATTTTTATCTTCCGCCAGAAGAACCCTTTAGTAAAATTGGCGCCTTACCTTATTTATATGAAACCATTTTGCATCGTTTTTTAGAGCGTAAACATCAGTATATAGAATCTAAACAACTTAATGTTTATCTTTGGAAAGATGATAATAATTCATTTCATTTAAAAGGCGTAAGTGTCGATAAACAACTGCATTTGCTAACAGGCCATAATTTGAATCCACGAGCGTGGGGCTTAGATTTAGAAAATGGTATTTTATTAGCTGATAAAGAAGGTCTGTTACAGCCTGATTTAGAAAAAGAAAAGCAGCAAATTTTAGCGCATTGCACTCAGTTGACCAGTTATGCTGATGTTGAAACAATTGATAACTATCCAGATCCGGTTAAAAAGATTTTAGGACAAGCTAAACGCGTCAAAGTTGATTTTATTATCAAACGTTTTATTTAATTCAAATAAAACGTTAAAACAAAAAAAGCAGCCTAGGCTGCTTTTTTATGGGAGCTTTAAATTATGCGTTTAGTGCGTCTAACGCAGTAACATAAGGCATGTTGAAACCTTCAGCTACTTCTTTGAATGTTACATGACCTTTATAAACGTTTAATCCGTTACGGAAATGTACATCATCAAGTAAGGCTTTTTTATAGCCTTTGTTCGCTAAGTTGATGATAAAAGGTAATGTAGCATTGTTTAAAGCAAAGGTAGATGTTAACGGTACAGCACCTGGCATGTTCGCAACACAGTAATGAACAACGTCATCAACGATAAATGTTGGTTCAGCATGTGTGGTGGCTTTTGACGTTGCAATACAACCACCTTGGTCAATTGCAACATCAACGATTGCTGAGCCTGGCTTCATACGTTTGATATGATCAGCGGTAACTAATTTTGGTGCGGCAGCACCTGGAATTAATACGCCACCAATCACTAGGTCAGCTTCAAGAACGTGTTTTTCTAACGCATCGGCAGTAGAATAAACCGCTTTAATCTTGTTACCAAATTGTGCATCTAAACGACGCAGTACATCAACGTTACGGTCTAAAATAACAACATCTGCACCCATACCTACAGCTATTTGTGCTGCATTTGCACCCACCATACCGCCACCGATAACGACAACTTTAGCTGGCTCAACACCTGGAACACCACCTAATAACATGCCACGACCGTTATTTGATTTCTCAAGTGCTTGAGCGCCAGCTTGAATCGCCATACGGCCAGCAACTTCAGACATAGGAGCTAATAATGGTAAACCACCACGTGCATCAGTCACTGTTTCGTAAGCGATACAAATTGCTTTGCTTTTCACTAAGTCTTCAGTTTGTGGTAAATCTGGAGCAAGGTGTAAATAAGTGAAAAGAATTTGATCTTCACGAAGCATTGCACGCTCAACAGCTTGAGGCTCTTTCACTTTAACGATCATTTCAGCGCTAGCAAATACTTCAGCAGCAGTAGCTAAAATTTCTGCACCAACTGCTTGATAATCATCATCGGTAAAACCAATGCCAATACCTGCGTTGTGCTCAACAAATACTTTGTGACCGTGGTTAATTAGCTCACGCACGCTGCCAGGTACCATACCTACACGGTATTCATGGTTTTTAATTTCTTTAGGTACACCGATAATCATAATAAAAATGCCTCTTTGAACATGGTTTTGTATTCGACTAGTATATTAGTTAAATGCTTTATTTGTTCACTGATTTTGAGTTAAAATCTAGTGATTAATCCTGTTAAATGTTAATTGGTAGTGTTTTGTATGGTTAAAGAGTCAAGCGTTCATCTATTAGACCGTATCGATAAAAAAATTTTATCGGAATTACAAAAAGACGCTCGAATTTCGAACGTTGAACTTGCACGCCGAATTGGGCTCAGTGCAACACCGTGTTTAGAGCGTGTAAAAAAGCTTGAACGTGAAAAATTTATCCGAGGTTATAAAGCGATTATAGACCCTGTAAAAATAGGTGCGTCATTATTAGTTTATGTTGAGATAACACTAACAAAAACGTCACCGGATGTGTTTAAAGATTTTAGTGAAGCGGTAAAGTTGCACGATGAAATACTAGAATGTCACTTAGTTTCAGGTAATTTCGACTTTTTGTTAAAAACACGTGTTGCAGATATGGCTGCTTATCGACAATTGTTAGGCGATACCTTGCTAACATTGCCTGCAGTGAGTGAAAGCCGTACCTATGTTGTGATGGAAGAAGTCAAAAACGAGGATATGTCACCGTTAAAAGCCGGTGCAAGGTAAGCCATTTCCTGATAAGGTATCATGATAAGAATAAAAGTTAATAAATGCATGGGGATAGACAGACTATGCGCCTAAATGGTGTGCAAAGATTATTAGAAACGGGTTTGATTATAAGCACAGCTTTGGCTGCTTTTATCTTATGTGCTTTAATTAGTTTTGATCCTGCCGATCCTTCTTGGTCACAAACCGGTGAATTTATTAAAGTCAAGAATATCACCGGTACGGCCGGTGCTTGGTTCGCAGATATTTTATTATTTACCTTTGGTTGGCTCGCTTTTTTTGTGCCTGCGGCGATTCAATTATTTGGCTATCTGTTTTTTAAAAAACCACATAAATTATTGCAACTTGATTACATGACCTTGGGCTTACGCCTGTTAGGTATGGTATTTTTTGTCAGTGCGGCATCAGCAATTAGCAGTATTAACTTTGATGATATTTTTTATTTTTCATCCGGTGGGGTAGTTGGGGATGTTATAGCGAACGCTATGATGCCTGCCTTTAACTTCACTGGTACGACCATTCTATTGTTATGTTTTTTCTTTGCCGGTTTGACCCTGTTAACAGGAATTTCATGGGTTGAGTTTGTCGATTATTTAGGTGGTTTAGTGGTCAAAGCAGCGTTATGGTTGCACCGTCAACCTGCGCGTTGGCAAGATTATCAGTTAGCCAAAGCTCAGCATCGCATTGAAAATACTCAAAAACCAGCTTTAGAGGTTAAAGCAGAACCTCAGTCACATAATAAAGATGAACAAAAAGCTGCGGCTAAATTGGCTCCTTCTGCTTGGCAAAATGAAAGTGTGGAACCAAGTTTACAGCATCCGGCCCACCAAGAGTTTGATAACTTTTTGGACGATGATTTATCGTTTAGCGCGGTTGATGAAGAGCCGATTGATACAAAATCAGCCCTCAATGCATTAGATGAGTTACATCATTCTGAGCAATCACCCGTGGTCTCTCATTTTCAAGAACCAGTTACACAGATGCAACAATCTGAAGCTGTACCTATGCCTGCGGTTAAAGCTCAGGCCCACGTGCCACAAACAGCAAAAGAAAAATTCGAAGCGTTACTTGAAGAAAAGCCGCCAATGAGCCGTTTACCGACGCTTGATTTGCTCGACCGACCAGATAAGAAAATGAATCCTATTTCGCAAGAAGAACTAGATGCTGTTTCTCAGTTAGTTGAAGAAAAATTACTCGATTTTGGAGTGCAAGCTAAAGTGGTTGGCGTTTATCCAGGCCCTGTTGTTACCCGTTTTGAGCTTGACCTAGCTCCTGGAATTAAGGTGTCAAAAATATCTGGCTTATCAAAGGATTTAGCCCGTTCATTATCTGCAATTAGTGTACGTGTGGTTGAGGTTATTCCAGGTAAAACCTACGTTGGCATTGAATTGCCGAATAAATACCGTGAAGTAGTGAGACTTTCTGAAGTTATCTGCGCACCTAAATTTGAAGAAAACGAGTCAGCTCTTGCCATGGTGCTAGGTAAGGATATTGCTGGTGTGCCTGTCGTTGTTGATTTAGCTAAAATGCCCCATTTACTTGTAGCTGGTACCACGGGTTCAGGAAAGTCAGTGGGCGTTAATGTGATGATTGTTAGCTTGTTATACAAGTCGACTCCTGAAGATGTGCGCCTCATTATGATTGACCCAAAAATGCTGGAACTGTCAGTGTATGAGGGGATCCCGCATTTGTTGTGTGAAGTGGTCACCGATATGAAAGAGGCTGCAAATGCATTGCGTTGGTGCGTTGGTGAGATGGAGCGCCGCTATAAGTTAATGTCAGCACTTGGTGTTAGAAATTTAAAAGGCTACAACCAAAAAGTAGCGGATGCGATTGCTGCAGGTACACCCATTTTAGATCCTCTGTTTAAGCAATCAGATAGTATGGCGGAGTTTCCATCGGAACTTGGTAAGTTACCTGCAATCGTTGTTGTGATAGACGAATTTGCCGACATGATGATGATAGTAGGTAAAAAAGTAGAAGAGCTGATTGCCCGTATCGCCCAAAAAGCCCGTGCGGCAGGGATCCATTTAGTGCTCGCAACACAACGTCCATCGGTAGACGTAATTACTGGTTTGATTAAAGCTAATATTCCAACTCGAATGGCGTTTCAGGTGTCTTCTAAAATTGATTCTCGAACTATTTTAGATCAGCAAGGGGCCGAAAATTTATTAGGTATGGGTGATATGTTGTATTTACCGCCAGGCACAAGCGTGCCGGTTCGTGTTCATGGTGCATTTGTTGACGACCACGAAGTGCATGCGGTTGTGAATGATTGGAAAGCGCGCGGTAAGCCAAATTATATTGAGGAAATTTTAAATGGTGATGCCAGTGACGAAGTATTGCTACCGGGTGAAGTAGCAGAAGGTGACGACAGCGAAAGCGACCCGCTGTATGACGAAGCTGTTGCATTTGTTATTGAAAGCCGCAGAGCCTCGGTGTCAAGTGTACAACGACGTTTGAGAGTCGGATATAACCGCGCCGCTCGTTTAGTCGAACAAATGGAAGCATCCGGAATTGTAAGCTCGCCAGGTCACAACGGGACACGCGAAGTATTATCGCCAAATAATGGCGCGCATTAGTTAAGGTATTAAATGAAAAAAATATTATTGTCTTCAATGTTGTTTTTTAGCCCTTTTTTATTGGCTGACGCAAAGCTTGATTTACAAAAAGAATTAAGCAAATTAACCAGTTTTGATGCCCATTTTAAGCAAACCGTGTTTGATGAGCAAAAGCAGCCTCTGCAACATGCTAAAGGGCAATTACAGTTGCAGCAACCAAACCAAATGCGTTGGCAACAAGAAGATACTTTATTAGTGTCACACGGCGAAAAAACGTATTTTTTTGATGCTTTCGCTGAACAAGTGACCATCATGAATACCGAGAGTTTAATTGATAGCACGCCGTTTGTTTTATTAACTCATCATCAAGATATGAGCTTGTGGAATAATTATAATGTGACAGCGGTTAATGGCAGTTATGAACTGACGCCTGCACTTGGTCAACAAAGCCAAGTTGAGAAGTTAACACTCGTATTTGATGGTAATGGCTTGGGTTTTAAAACAATCTTAATTTTAGATTCTACTGGTCAGCAAACGCAGTTTGATTTTGAGCAAAATAAAGTTAATACCCCTTTAGATGCCAGCCTGTTTCAATTTACAATCCCTGAAGGGGTTGCGGTAGACGATCAAAGTCAAGGTGAGTAATTTCGATTTTAATTTCGCCCCTGATGTTAGGCCATTAGCGGCGCGAATGAGACCCAATGTATTGGCCGAATATTGCGGTCAACAGCACTTATTGGCACAAGATAAACCTTTATATCAGGCTATTTTGAGTGGCCATTGCCATTCTATGATTTTATGGGGCCCGCCTGGCACCGGAAAAACGACGCTAGCGCAACTGATTGCACATCATGCAACCGCACAATTTATTCAACTTTCAGCGGTAACCGCTGGCGTGAAAGAAATTCGTGAAAGTGTCCAGCAGGCAAAAAATTCGCTCCAACATGGGCAAAGGACGCTTTTATTTGTTGATGAAGTACATCGCTTTAATAAGTCGCAACAAGATGCTTTTTTACCACACATAGAAGATGGCACATTCTTATTTGTCGGAGCGACAACTGAAAACCCCTCTTTTGCCCTCAATAACGCTATTTTATCTCGCACCCGTGTTTATGTTTTAAAATCTTTGACAGATGATGATTTATTGCAAGTGATTAATCGGGCTTTAATACAAGACCCAATACTTTCTACATTGCAAATAAGCATGGATGAAAAAGCCAAAGGGGCGTTGTGCGCAGCCGCGCAAGGGGATGCTCGAAAAGCGTTAAATTTACTCGAACAATCCGTAGATTTAGCGCAATCCATTGCTGGTAAAAAAGTGATTGATAGCCAAGTGCTTGAGCATGTATTACCCAGTCATTTTGCAAAATACGACAAAGGTGGAGATGAATTTTACGATTTAATCTCTGCGTTTCATAAGTCTGTTCGGGGATCTGCGCCCGATGCTGCACTTTATTGGTACTGTCGTATTTTAGCGGGTGGGGGGGATCCTTTATATGTTGCCAGAAGGTTACTTGCTATTGCAACTGAGGATATTGGTAATGCCGATCCTCGCGCGATGCAAGTGGCACTTAATGCATGGGATATCTTTCAACGAGTTGGACCGTCTGAGGGCGAACGAGCCATCGCGCAGGCAACATTATATCTCGCTTCAGCCCCTAAAAGTAACGCGGTTTACACCGCTTTTAATCAGGCTAAACACGATGCAGCACATTTGCCAAGTTATCCTGTACCTGAACATTTACGAAATGCACCGACTCAAATCATGAAAGAGCTCGGATTTGGTGCGCAGTATCGTTATGCGCATGATGAAGTGGGTGCTTTTGCTGCAGGTGAAAATTATTTCCCTGAAATACTTAAAACCAAACACTACTATCAGCCAACAGATCGCGGGCTTGAAAAGCAAATTAAAGACAAATTGGATTACTTAGCCAGTCAAAATAATCAGAGTGAAAATAAACGCTATGACAGCAATTAAACTGTATTTTTTTATTGCGATGGGCGGAGCAACAGGGGCGTGTTTACGCTATTTTATTAGCGACTCAATGATAAAACTTCTCGGTAAGGGATTCCCTTTTGGCACCTTGACAGTTAATATTCTGGGTTCGTTAATGATGGGCATTTTGTATGGCTTAATTGAAAAAGAAATTATCGCCATTAGCCCTGCCAAAAGCTTAATTGGAATTGGTTTTTTAGGTGCATTAACTACATTTTCGACTTTCTCCCTTGATACTTTACTGCTGATGCAGCAGGGACAATGGTTAAAAATGGGTTTAAATGTCACATTGAATTTAGTTTGCTGTATTTTTGTTGCTTGGTTGGGCATACAGTTAGTTTTGCAAAAAGGTTAATAATAAAACATGTTGGATTCAAAATACTTACGTCAAGATATTGATGAGGCCGCAGCACGTTTAGCGAGCCGTGGTTTCACGCTTGATGTTGCTCAAATAAATGCGTTAGAAGAACAACGTAAAGCGCTACAAATCAAAACTCAAGATTTGCAAAATGAACGTAATACTCGCTCCAAAGCCATTGGTCAGGCAAAGGCGCGTGGTGAAGATATCGAACCTTTACGTGCGCAAGTCGGTCATTTAGGTGATGAACTTGATGCCGCGAAAATTGCTCAGGACCAAATTCTTGCAACATTACATGATATCTCTGCGTCATTACCAAACCTACCAGATAGCTCTGTACCATCAGGTAAAGACGAGTCAGACAATGTTGAAGTACTAAAATGGGGCACGCCAAAACAGTTTGATTTTGAAGTAAAAGATCATGTTGATTTAGGTGAAAGCTTAAACAAAGGGCTTGATTTTGAAGCTGGTGTTAAATTAAGTGGTGCACGTTTTACGGTTATGCGTGGTCAAATTGCCCGGATGCACCGCGCACTTGTTCAGTTTATGCTAGACACTCACAGCGACAAAAATGGTTATACAGAAATGTACGTACCATATTTAGTTAATAAAGACAGCTTATTCGGAACTGGTCAATTACCAAAATTTGCTGAAGATTTATTTCATACCAAAGGCTTAGTTAACGACGATGGTGTTGAACAAGATGGCTTTAGTCTTATCCCAACAGCTGAAGTGCCATTAACAAACTGCGCGCGTGATGAAATTTATGATGAAGCAGATTTACCAATCAAGTTAACTGCTCATACACCTTGTTTTCGTAGTGAAGCGGGCAGCTATGGCCGCGATACTCGTGGTTTAATCCGTCAGCACCAATTTGATAAAGTAGAATTAGTGCAATTGGTAAAACCAGAAGACTCAATGGCAGCACTTGAAGAATTAACAGGGCATGCAGAGCAAATTCTACAAGCCCTTGAATTACCATATCGTAAAGTTATTTTATGTACCGGAGATATGGGATTTGGTTCAGCTAAAACTTATGATCTTGAAGTATGGTTACCTGCACAAAATACCTATCGCGAAATATCATCATGTTCAAACATGGTTGATTTTCAAGCTCGTCGTATGCAAGCACGCTTTCGTCGTCAAGGCGAGAAAAAGCCAGAATTATTACATACCTTAAATGGTTCAGGTTTAGCGGTTGGCCGTACGTTAGTTGCTATTTTAGAAAACTATCAACAAGCTGATGGCTCAATAGTAGTGCCTACAGTATTGCAAGGATATATGGGTGGCGTAACCGTTATTAGTAAATAATGACGCCTCACCATCAATAAAAAAGCGCCCATTGGCGCTTTTTTGCTATGAAAAGTGCTTTAAAATAAAAGTTAAATGCAGCGAGCGGGCTTTGGTAAACCAGCTATTTTAGTTGCTTGTTTAGCGGGGCCCTTAGGGAACAATTTATACAAATAAATACTGTTTCCTTTATCCTCACCTAATTTTTTTGCCATCGCTTTGACTAGCATTCTAATGGCTGGGCTGGTATTAAATTCAAGATAGAAGTCTCGCACAAACATCACTACTTCCCAATGTGGCTCTGTTAATTCAATTTGCTCAAGCATGGCAATATGAGGCGCTAATTCTTTAGACCATTCATCAGAGTTAAGTAGATAACCTTCTTTATCGGTTGCTATCATTTGTTCTTTAAAAACTAGCATGCTTACCACGTAATAATAGATTGATGACTTAGGGTGAGTTCAACCCAGTCAGAAAATTCGATTAAACTAAGAGAAACAAGTTCATCCTGATTTAGTCGAGCTTGTGCATCACTTGCTAATAGGAGCATTTGCTCACAATGAAGCGACTTAAAATACTTTGCGCTGTAACACGCATCTTGAGTCAGTAACAGAGTATCTTTTTCGTTAATTAAAGATTTTACTTTATTTAATTCAATAGCTGATAGTGCTTGGTTAAAGATATGAAGGGTCATAATGTTACTATGTGTTCGTATTGTTTAAATAAACGATGAAGTGAATCTGAATCTAATATTTCAACATCAAGTAATAATTCATCAGGGTTGAGACCAAATTCTTTCAGAGACTGCTCACAGACATAGAGTTGATCAACATCATATAACTCAAGTGTTTTTAGGGTTTTAAAATAATTTTTTAAATGAGCTTGCTCAGGATGTTGTGTGGTTTTAAGACACAAAACCGCTGCATCTCGAAAGAGTAGGGCAACATTTTGATCTATTGCTGCAAAAATGAGCGCCATGTCGAGTGCTTCGCGTCCATTTAAATGTAAGAATGGACTACTTGAATTGATCACCAATACATTTTTCATTTAAATTGCACCCATTTATCGGCTGTTGCAGCCGTCATTGCAAATTCAGCAAGTCCGGCTACTTGAAATGGACTACAGCTACTCAAATCTAACCCTCTTTTTTCCGCAGCTGTCACGCATAAAAGCAACGGAATGGCTGCATCACTTAATGTGTGCCATTGCGCTGTAAACTGATATTCATCAGTGGGGATCATAAAATTTGAACTGGCATGCCAAACTGCATCTTGATAAAGAAAAATAGCTTTAATTTCATGGTCTTGCTGCAAGCATGTGTTTGCAAACTGCACCAGATTAATCACAGAATTACTATGAGATGGGCTACTGTGTAGCGAAAGTACAAAACTGGCCAAATTTCACCTATAAAAAAGCCCCGAATAATCGAGGCTAGTTTAACAGAAATTAGCAATTAATCATTATTTGCAAAACCTAATAACTGCAAGATTGAAACAAACAGGTTATAGATATTTAAATAAAGCGACAAAGTGGCGCGAATATAATTAGTCTCACCACCATTAATAATGCGGCTTGTATCAAACAAGATAAAACCAGACATAATGAAGATAACAGCAGCATTTACGGCTAGAAACACTGTACTACTACCTAAAAAGATATTCACTAAGCTTGCGACGATTACCACTAATAAACCAACTGTTAAAAATCCTCCAAGATAAGAGAAGTCTTTCTTAGTGGTCATAGCGTAAGCCGAAAGGCCAAAAAATACTAATGCAGTTGAGCCTAATGCTTGCATTATTAACATGGGGCCACTTGGCATTGCAGCGTAGTGGTTTAATAATGGGCCAAGGCCTGCGCCCATACAGGCAGTAAAAGCAAAAATCCAACCAATCCCAGATGCGCTATCGGCTTTTTTGTTTACAACAAACAATAAACCAAACCCAATAATACTAAACACCAACCCCATAAAATAAGGAAGTTGTAAAGCCATTGAGATCCCGGCTGTTACAGCACTACATGCTAATGTCATGCCTAACAGAAGATAGGTATTGCGTAAAACTTTATTCGTTTCTACAACAGAATGAACAGAACGTTCATTACTATAAGTATGATTAAACCCCATAATAGGACTCCTTGTTTGAAACTCGTTCCTGTGGCAGTTTCATAGTGTTATGTGAACAGTGCTTAGACTAACAATACTTTCACGCTCGAGCAATAAAAGCCGATTGTTCGTCAATTATTTGATGAATAAAACTTAACAGAGTTCAATTTTACACAGTAAATTGTTGTGTTATTGGTCAAATGAGTCGAAATTTGAGCACTCAAACAAAAATAATAAAAAAATGCTTCACAAAAGCAAATCACTTCACTAATATGCACACCGCAGCGGAGAGATGGCAGAGTGGTCGATTGCACCGGTCTTGAAAACCGGCATAGGTTTGTAGCCTATCTAGGGTTCAAATCCCTATCTCTCCGCCACTTATTTAATTTAAGTGGTTGGAAAATAACGACTTAAATAAAAATTTTGCTGTAAAGCAAACGACGGAGAGATGGCAGAGTGGTCGATTGCACCGGTCTTGAAAACCGGCATAGGTTTGTAGCCTATCTAGGGTTCAAATCCCTATCTCTCCGCCACTTATTACAAAACGAAAAAACCGCATTTAATGCGGTTTTTTCGTTTTTTCTGTTTTAAAATTGCTACTTTGGTCGAGTATTCAAATTCAATCAGCTCAGTCATGCTCAAGTAATTATTGATGTAAAGTGAGCAATCTATGAAATCATCTGTTTTAAAAAGTATTCTTTTTTCGCTATTATCCCCGCTAATTATTGGAAGTGTAATAGGTATCTATTACTGCTTAAGTATTGAAAATGCCGATAGTAAATTATTTTTTAGTATTCTAATGACTGCATTATCAAATGCGCATATTGTCGGACTAACGATGGCTGTGTGTGTTGTACCGCTGTATTTGTATCTAGCAAAACGCCAAAAAGTAACTTACTCCAGTATTTTAACTGTAGGCATGTTAGGAGGCGCTGTATTTTCGGCTTTTTTAAGCGCAAATATGGGGGAGATATTTTTAGTTAATACGGTTATGTCTTTATTCGCTGCTGGTTTATTTTTATATACACTTCGAAGAACAACTCCTCAGAAATTATGATTTAAATTCAAAATTGTAGTCAATAGATGCTGACTTGATTGAGAAATAGTCAATGAGTGAGAAAGAGCGATGAAAAATACTATTTTTTCACGTTTAAAGGTTTCATTTATTATCTCGAAAGAGTACCTTAAGCGACTGTATGATTTTTTAAAAGTTGTATCGTATGGATAAAAATACGTTCTATCAGTCGCTAAATCAACAAGCGCAAGGTTTGATCTCAGGTGAAACTAATGTAATTGCCAATATGGCAAACATTAGTGCTCTTTTATTTATGAGCTTAGAGCATATTAATTGGGCTGGGTTTTATTTAGTTGATTCTGACTCAGAATTAGTTTTAGGCCCATTTCAAGGTAAGCCTGCATGTATTCGGATCCCAATGGGAAAAGGAGTATGTGGTACTGCTGCAGCTCTGGATGAAACACAACTCATTGCGGATGTTCACCAATTTGATGGCCATATAGCGTGTGATGCAGCTTCTAATTCGGAAATAGTGATCCCTGTACACAAATCAGGTAAAGTAGTGGCGGTATTGGATATTGATAGCCCACAACTGTCACGTTTTGACTTAGAAGATCAGCAAGGGCTTGAAGCGTTAATACGACTGTTTGAGCAACAACTTTAATGAAAGACTTATTAAACGTTCAAGATTTTTTGCATTCTAGTCACGATGTGGGTGATTGGGAAGGGGATGAAGAACAGGTTGCCGAAAATTTGAATGAACTCATTCATATTGCTTGGCAAGAAATTCCTGAGGACACTCCGTGCGAAACAATTGAAGAGATAATTTCTGGTATTTGGGATTTTCTTCGTGGTGACACTGCTATCATTGAAGCTGACTTCGAAGAATTGATCGATTGGGTTAAACAATATGTTTTCACATCACTTGATGAGAAAATGTGATTAAAGGTTTTATGATGGACACCATTAACAAGCTAAAAGATGTTACCGAAGTATTAAGTTACTTATATGAGCAGTTTCCAAACTGTTTCTTTGAAAAAGAAGGTATTAAGCCTTTAAAAGTCGGTATTTTTAAAGATGTCGCTGAGCGTATCGAAGGTGATGAACGTGTTAGTAAAACACAAGTTCGTCAAGCTCTTCGTAAATATACTTCAAATTGGCGTTACCTTGAAGCTGTGACTAAACATGCTTTTCGTATCGATTTAGATGGTAATGACTGTGAAAAAGTTGAGCAAGAACATATTGATCACGCAGTTAAAGCATTAGAAGAAAGCCGTGCTAAATTTGCACAGCGTAAAAAACAACAACGTCCAAAACCTGACGCTGACAAAAAATCTTACAAAAAGAAACCTTTTAACGCAGATACATCTGCAGCAAAAGGAACTAAAGTAGCTCCTAGTAAGACTAAAGAAGACAAACCTGCAAAACGTAGTACAAAAATAGAAGCGCTACCAGCTGAAAATATCAAAGTGAACGCCTTAGTAAAAGTTAAATTAGGCCAGGCCTTAGTTAACGGTACAATTACGCAAATCAATAAGGAAGAGATTCACGTAGTTCTTGCTACTGGTATGCAGGTTAAAATTAAGGCAGATAGTCTGTATTCAATCTAAGGAGATGATGTATGAGTAAAAAGTTAAAACTCATTCCTATTGCAGCCGCTTTTTTGGCATTTAATGTTTTTGCCAAAGTAGACACTTTTACGTTCGCTGATTTACCTGTTTTAAAACAAGAAAGTCAACATAGTACCGCTAGCAAAAGGGTGACAAACTTTTTTACTCGTGCTCATTATAAGCTCATCCAACTAGATGATGAGCTTTCCTCTCAAATTTTAGACCGTTATATCGAATCGATTGATTATAACCGCCGTGTTTTTTTACAATCAGATATTGATAGTTTTGAGAAATATCGAACCTCTGTCGATAATGCGTTAAGCACAGGTAAGCTTGATTTTGCCTTTGATATATTTAATCTGAGTTTAAAACGCCGTTTTGAGCGTTATCAATATTCGTTAGCATTACTCGAAAATGAAATGACTTTTGATAAAGCTGATGACTACCTATTTGATCGTGAAGACTTGCCTTGGCCTAAAACCACCGATGAGTTAAATGAAATATGGCGTCAAAAAGTAAAATATGATGCATTACGTTTAAAGCTAACCGGAAAAGATTGGTCAGAAATTAAAACAGTTTTAGAAAAGCGTTATAGTTATACGTTAAAAAGATTGATTCAAACTAATAGCGAAGATGCCTTTCAAATTGCAATGAATTCGTTTGCTCGTAGCATCGAAGCTCATACGTCTTATTTATCACCACGCCGTGCTGAACAATTCAAGATGGATATGGATCTTGAACTTGAAGGAATTGGCGCTGTATTAGGTTATGACGAAGATTACACAGTTATCCGTAGCTTGGTCCCTGGCGGCCCTGCTGATAAGTCAGAAAAAATTAAATCAAATGATCGCATAATTGGTGTTGCTCAAGGTGATGACAAATTTGTTGATGTCATTGGCTGGCGTTTAGATGATGTAGTTGAATTAATTAAAGGTCCAAAAGGCACAACCGTTCGTCTTCAGTATCTAAAAGGTGCTGACGCTCACGGTACACCATCAATTGTTGAAATCATTCGTGACAAAATTAGATTAGAAGACAAAGCGGTGAAAGCATCGGTCTTTACGCCTAAGTACACAGAATTAGATACAAAAATTGGTGTTATCGATATTCCTGGTTTTTATAACAATCTTTCAGCGGATGTGAAAAAAGAAATCGCTAAGCTAAAAGAAGAAAAAGTAGATGGCATTATCATCGATTTACGTCAAAACGGTGGTGGCTCTTTATATGAAGCAACGCAACTTTCTGGTTTATTTATCGACCAAGGCCCTGTTGTACAAATTCATACTTTAAATGGTCGCGTTGAAGAACAAAAAGATGTTGATGGTGTTACTTTTTACGATGGCCCACTTACTGTTTTAGTTGACCGTTATAGTGCTTCTGCATCTGAAATTTTTGCTGCTGCAATGCAAGACTATGGTCGAGCAGTGATTATAGGTGAGCAAACCTTTGGTAAAGGTACAGTGCAACAGCATCGTGGTCTAGGGCGTAATTACGACCTATACGATAATGAATTAGGTAGTGTTCAATACACTATTGCAAAGTTTTACCGTATTAATGGCGGTAGTACACAGCACAAAGGCGTGATCCCCGATATTTCATTGCCTTCACCAATCGATCCTGCAGAGTGGGGTGAAAGCCAAGAAGATAATGCATTACCTTGGGATCATATTGCCAATGCAAAATACAGCTCGCTTGCTGATTTAGCCCCTGCAATTACGTTTTTACAAAAGAAACATGACGAGAGAATAAAAACTGAACCTGAGTTTAATTATGTTTTTGATGATATCGAGCGTTATAAAAAAGAGAAAAATCGTAAAAGAATTTCTCTAATAGAAAAGCAACGAATTACAGAGCGTGATGATAACGATAAAATCGCGCTCCAACGTACTAACGAACGTTTAAAAAGATTGGGTCAACCTGAGATTGCTAAATTAGATGATGTACCTGAAATAATTAGTGAGCTTGACCCATTCTTGGAAGAAACAGCACAAATCACCTCCGATTATATAAAATATGGTCGATATGCAAAAAAATAAAAAAAGCGCTTCGGCGCTTTTTTTATTCCCCTTTATTCTTTAAACGCTTAAGTATTAGACAGTTATCCTTCAAATACTTTGTTATACTGAACACTTTATTTGTCTAAATAATCTATATTGGCAATAGCGATAATAAATAAACAAACGAAATAATCACTATTACCCGTTCAAATCAGTGAGAGGCCTTAGGTGCAAGAAACTAAACAAGCAACAATATTTGATGCACTGTTACCAGTGCTATTTTTAATCTGCTCTTTGGGCGGCTCGGTATATTTATTTGGTGATAGTTCCTCAAGTGGCCCAAATCAAATCGCGCTATTATTTTCTACCGCAATAGCACTATTGATTGGTTTAAAAAATGGTTTTAGCTGGGCTGTTTTAGAAGAGGCGATGATCAAGGGGATCACCTTATCACTCGGTGCAATTTTAATATTGTTTATGGTTGGCTCTTTGATTGGCACTTGGTTGCTATCAGGGACAGTGCCAACCTTAATTTATTATGGTCTGCAAGTTATCAACCCAAGTTGGTTCTATGCGGCAAGTTGTATTTTGTGTGCCATTGTAGCGATGAGTATTGGAAGTTCTTGGACCACAGCTGCAACAATCGGTGTTGCTTTATTGGGAGTGGCAACTGGGCTTGGATTAGATCAAGTTGTTACGGCAGGGGCGGTTATATCAGGTGCCTATTTTGGCGATAAGCTTAGCCCACTATCAGAAACAACCAATTTAGCGCCCGCTGTTGCCGGCTCTAACTTATTTGACCATATCCATCATATGCTTTGGACTACCGTACCGAGCTTTTTTATTGCGGTGGTTATTTTCGTATTCATGGGTTTTAACGCCGCAGATGTTGCCGAAGCATCACGTATTAATGAAATTAATGAGATTTTACAAAGTCATTTTAATATTGGTCTAATCATGTTGGTACCATTATTAACCTTATTGACTTTAGCGCTTAAAAAAATGCCTGCATTTCCTGCGGTTGCAATTGGAGCTGTTTTAGGTGCTGTTTGGGCGTTGATTTTTCAGCATGATTTAATTGCGGCGCAAATCGCATCGACCGATAGTTATTTAGTCGGTGCAACTAAATTAGTATGGACTGCTTTTTTTGATGGTTTCTCGATTAAGACCGGTGATGAAAGCATGGACAGTTTATTAAGCGGCGGTGGCATGGCGGGCATGTTGAATACAACATGGCTCATTATGATTGCGCTTTTATTTGGATCTGTGATGGAAAAAGTGGGTCTACTTGAAGTTTTTGTCAAAAGCATTTTAAAAGTTGCCAAAAGCACCGGTTCTTTGATCACTGCGACAATCGCAACTTGTATTGGTACAAATATGATTGCTGCCGATCAATATATGGCGATTGTTATGCCCGGTCGTATGTTTAAAAAAGAATATGAAAAACGTGGCCTCGATAATGTAAATTTATCTCGTACCTTAGAAGATGGTGGCACAATCACCAGTCCTTTGATCCCTTGGAATACATGTGGGGCATACATGCAAGGTGTACTTGCAATTAGCCCACTCGATTATGCGTTTTATGCATTTTTTAATCTGATCAATCCAGTACTTGCAGTGATATATGCCTACTTAGGGATTAAGATTTTAAAAATTACGCCTAAACACCTTTCTAATTAGTTTTAATGGAGCCAATGGCTCCTAAGTAGGATTTTATGTCTGCATTGCCACAAGCAAAGTATCTTAAAGATTATCAACCCGCTGATTTTACGATTGAAGATATCAAGTTAACATTTGAACTTGAACCGACACACACCAGGGTCACTGCAATATCAAAAGTAAAACGTTGCAATAAAGCGGCGCTGGATTTTATTCTTGATGGCGTTGAACTTAATCTCATTGAGATTGAAATAGATAATCAATTATTTACTGAGTTTAGTCAAAAAGATGAATTGCTAATTATTCATCATGATGCAGATGAATATGAACTAAAGATAATTACAGAAATAAACCCGCTAGAAAATACCTCGTTAGAAGGTTTGTATTTATCAGGTGGGGCATATTGCACGCAATGTGAAGCAGAAGGGTTCAGAAAAATTACTTTTTTTCCTGATAGACCTGATGTGCTTGCAACCTATGAAGTTAAAGTTATTGCTGATCAAACGGTTCCATATTTGCTTTCAAATGGTAATAAAATTGCCAGTGGCACACTTGAAAATGGGAAGCATTTTGCTGTTTGGCAAGACCCTTATAAAAAGCCGTGCTATTTATTTGCTTTAGTTGCGGGACAGTTTGATGTATTGACCGATTCTTATGTCACTTCAAGTGGTCGCGAAGTAAAATTAGAGTTGTTTGTTGATATTGGTAATTTAAATAAATCTTCTCATGCCATGGCATCTTTAAAAAAAGCAATGCAATGGGATGAAGAAGTATATGGCTTAGAATACGACCTTGATATCTACATGATTGTTGCAGTTGATTTTTTCAATATGGGCGCGATGGAAAATAAAGGTCTTAATATTTTTAACAGCAAGTGCGTATTAGCAAATCAAGAAACAGCAACAGACAAAGATTACCATATGATTGAGTCCATTATTGGCCATGAGTATTTTCATAATTGGACGGGTAATCGGGTAACGTGTCGAGATTGGTTTCAGTTATCACTTAAAGAAGGCTTAACAGTATTTAGAGATCAGGAGTTTAGCTCTGATCTTGGTTCGCGTGGTATCAATCGAGTTGCAGCCGTTAAAGTGATGCGCACTCATCAATTTGCTGAAGATTCAGGTCCAATGGCACATCCCATTCGCCCTGAAAAAGTGATAGAAATGAATAATTTCTATACAGTTACTGTTTATGATAAAGGGGCTGAAGTGATCAGGATGATCCATACTTTGTTAGGTAAAGACAATTTTAGACAAGGGATTGATCTTTATTTTGCCCGTCACGACGGTCAAGCGGTGACATGTGACGATTTTGTCAGTGCAATGAGCGATGCAAGTGGTATTAATCTTGAGCAGTTTAAACATTGGTATAGTCAATCGGGTACACCAAATTTAGTAGTTAAAGAAGAGTATGACAGTTTAAACCAGCGCTATCATTTGACAATTAACCAAAATCATCCAGCTACAGCCGATGAGCAAGAAAAACTAAATTTACATATTCCATTTGCTATTGAGTTACTTGATGAAAACGGTGATTTATTAGCATTGCAACATCAGGGTAAGCCAATTTCTTCGGTGCTCAATCTGACAGGAGCGTCTCATACCTTTATTTTTGATTCGATTAAAAGCGCACCAACGCCTGTTTTGCTGGTTGATTTTTCAGCGCCGTGTACACTTGATTTTCAATACAATGATCAGCAGCTAATCAATATTGTACGTCACGCAACCAGTGATTTTTCGCGCTGGGACGCTTTGCAAAGTTTATTTATAAAACATATAAAGCACGCCATTAATTCTGAAGATACCCAAGAGCAGAGCCTGCCATACGAAATTCTGCAGTTATTAAAGTGGATTGTGAACCACCCACAATTAGATAAACAGCTAATTTCTGAACTCTTAAAGTTACCAAGTTTTGATACCATCGCATCACAATTTACAGTTATCCCCGTAGATCAAATAATTACGGTAGTACAAACATTTGAGCTGCAAATATCGATTGCGCTTCAGGCTGATTTTATTTCTTTATATCGTCAACAAAACGATGGCGGACAACTAACGGCCTTAGCTGTAGGTCAGCGAGCATTCAAAGGTATGTGTATCTACTACCTTGCCAAAACAGCTACAGATGAAATTGATAAAATACTTCAAGCTCAATGTGATAGTGATAATATGACCGATGTCCTTGCTGCGTTAACAGCCCTGGTTTTGGCCAATCATTCGCTTGCAACGGCAATGCTTGCTCAGTTTGAACTAAAATGGCAACGAGACACGTTAGTAATGGACAAATGGCTTGCATTAAATGCGATGTTAAATGCGCCTAATGTTGTTGAGCATATCAAACAGTTATATCAGCATCCTCATTTCGATATTGCCAATCCAAACAGGGTGCGTGCGTTGGTCAGTAGCTTTGCACAATTTAATAGTCAATATTTTCATGCTGTTGATGGCTCTGGTTATCAACTATTAGCAGACTTATTGATTCAACTTAATAAGATTAATCCACAAAATGCATCTCGGATGATAACGCCTTTGATGAGTTGGAAAAAACTTGATACTACAAGGCAAAAGTTGGTTAAAAAGCAGTTAGACAGATTGCAACAGCTTGAAAATTTAAGTCCGGACCTTTTTGAAAAAGTAACAAATGCATTGAAATAAACATCATGTTTGAATTTTTTTTTACTATTAATTTAAGTTATGAAAAGTGCCTTGGTTATTATCATGGCACGATTAAACAGATTCAAGTGACCTCAGATGAGGGGAAAAAAATAAGGTTACCTGCTGAACGATTTCGACCTTTTATCACATCAATTGGGATCCGAGGAAGATATAGACTAAGGTTAACCGAAACCCATCAATTCATTAGCTTAGAAAAGATAGGGTGAAGACATAAAAATCTGATAAAACGATAAAAAAGTTACGTTTTTGTTAAAAGAGTTTTGTGTTATGAGCTTTTCAAGTGTATAAATTAGCTGGTACGATGTCAGACCAATGTTAAAAATACATTTTGAATAACGATAAAAATAATTTGTATCTTGAAACCTTGGAAATTAACTGTAATGATTTCTTTTGTTACAAGCACACTAAAAACAATAACTTGATCACTAAGTGACCCGTTACAAGGGGGAGATAAAATGATAAAAAGACCTCTTTTTGTCAAAAATAAGCTAGCGTTGGGAATTACCGCTGCCTGTCTGGCTTTTTCTAGCCAACACCTTTCAGCCGCTAGTTTTCAACTCGGTGAATTTGACGTAACTTTTGACTCTACATTTTCGTATGGCGCAAGCATGCGAGTAGAAGAAAGGGATTTTGCGCAAATTGGTAAAAGTAACCATCCACGTTTTGATTGGACTGGTTATAACGCAGCATATAATACAATTTATTCCTCATCGGATGTTTGGGCGCAGCCTGGCAGTTATTCCAATAATGGTGATGCGGGTAATTTAAACTTTGATAAAGGTGATACGTTTTCACAATTATTAAAGGGCACTCACGAACTCAATATCAGAAAAGATAATTTCGGTTTCTTTACTCGTTTCATGTATTTTTATGATTTAGAGTTGATGGATGGGGACCGCGCATATTCTAATCCTACTTCTGGTAAGCAAGTAGATCCATGCGCTGATAAACAAGCCAAAGAGCAAGTCTGTACAGATTTACGCTTACTTGATGCATTTGCTTATGCTGACTTTGATTTAAATGATGGTCAAAATCCATTGTCTATTCGTATCGGTCAGCAAGTTGTTAACTGGGGTGAAAGTACGCTTATTTCTCATGGTATCAATGTTAACCCCGTTGATATTGATCGTTTAAAAGCACCTGGTGCTGAATTAAAAGAAGCGTTTATCCCAGTAGGCGTAGTTTGGGCTTCATTAGGTTTAACAGAAAACCTTACTTTAGAAGCTTATTATCAATATCAGTGGAATGAAACACGGTTACCAGTGACTGGTACTTATTTCTCTACCAATGACTTTGCTTCTGTGAACGGTTATCAAAGTAATGTTCAATTAGGCTTTACTTCAAATCCTGATATTGATTTAGAACATTTAACAACCAATCTTAATTCTTTGTATGCACAGTGGGGCGCAGCCCTACAAGCACAAGGAATTGAACCGCAAAGTGCAGCTGCGCAAAAATTACTTGCCAATATGTATCTTGCTTACCCAACAAAAGTTGCTTTAAAAGGCAAGGGTGATGCAGGGATTAAAGAGCCAAGTGATTCAGGCCAATTTGGTGTTAAGTTAGGTTGGTTTTCCCCTGAGTTAAACGATACTGAATTTGCACTCTACTATATTAATTACCACAGCAGTCGCCCTTTGATTTCTGGTCAAGCATCTGATTTTACTCAAGCTTCTTTAGCTAAAGATTTAAATATGATTGCGACGACTAAAATTACTGAAGATAATGTCACTCAACTAGGTGCATTTACCAAAGCAATTTTAGAATACCCAGAAGATATCAAACTATTTGGTTTGAGTTTTAATACTAATGTTGGAAATACAGCCTTTGCCGGTGAATTTGCTTATCGCCAAGATGAACCACTGCAAATTGATGACGTAGAGTTGTTATACGCAGGTATGGCAGAGCAACTAGCTGTTGCGGGTATTCGCCCTGAGTTTGCTGAAATTTCTCAAATTGAAACGGTTGCGCCAGGCTCAATTGCAAAAGGGTATGTCACATCTGATACGATGCAATTACAATTTACTGCAACCCATTTATTTGGTCCGTCTTTAGGTGCTGATAGCTGGGCATTATTAGGTGAGATTGGTGGTGTGACCATCAATGATATGCCTTCGTATGATGAAATGCGCTTAAATGTTGCTGGTACTGGTCGCTCAGGCACTATGGTTGGTGTTGCTGGCCAAGACTACACCTTGTTACACCAAGCTGTTTCTAATGGTGTTGAAACTAATCCTTTCCCGTCAGCATCTGCTTGGGGTTATCGCTTAGTGGCAAAAGGGGATTACAACAATGTTTTCTCTGGCGTAAACTTCTCACCACGTGTGGTTTTCTCTCATGATGTGAACGGTATTACACCAGATCCTATGTACTTATTTGTTGAAGATCGTAAGTCATTGGGTATTAATATGAACTTCAATTATCAAAACGCATGGTCGGTAGATTTTAGCTACAACAGTTTCTGGGGTGGTGGTCAAACAAATAATTTCGCTGATCGTGATTATGTTTCTTTCAATATTAAATATTCTATCTAAGGGTATATATATGATTAAAAAACCTACCCTAATCGCCGTTGCTCTTTGTAGCTTATTTGCTTCAAGTGCTGCAATGGCTAAATTAACGCCAGAGGAAGTTGCGCGTTTAGGTGCTGATTTAACACCTCTTGGTGCTGAAAAGGCGGGCAATGCAGATGGCTCAATTCCTTCTTGGGAAGGCGGCATTACTAAAACGCCAGAAAATTATACTGTTGGCATGCACCACCCAGATCCTTTTAAAGCAGACGCAGTGCAATTTACAATTGATAAAAGTAATTTAGATAAATACAAATCACTTTTATCGCCGGGTCAAATTGCGATGTTTGAAACATATCCAGAAACGTTCAAAATGAATGTGTATCAAACTCGTAGAAGTGCGTCATACCCACAGTTTATTTATGATGCAACAAAGCAGTATTCAGTTAATGCTGAGCTAATAGAAGAAGGTAATGGAATTAAAAATACCGCTATCGGTATTCCTTTCCCAATCCCTAAAACGGGCCTTGAAGTAATTTGGAACCATATTTTACGTTATCGAGGTTTATCAATTCAACGTTTTGGTGGTCAAGCAGCTCCAACTGCATCTGGCGACTACAACATGGTTGGTTTTGATGAGCAGCTATTAGTTAAGTATTCTGAGCCAACAGCAACACCTGAATCATTACAAGCATCTAATATCTTGTTTAAATTCAAACAAGCTGTAACGGAGCCTGCACGTCTTGCGGGTACTGCGTTGTTAGTACATGAGACAATGGACCAAATTCTAACACCTCGCCAAGCTTGGACTTACAATACTGGCCAACGTCGTGTTCGTCGTGCTCCTAATGTTGCTTATGACGCACCAGGTACAGCATCAGATAGTTTGCGTACAACGGATGACTTCGATATGTTTAATGGTTCACCTAACCGTTACAAGTGGGAGTTAAAAGGTAAGCAAGAGATGTATATTCCTTACAATAGCTACAAGCTACACAGTAATGAATTAAAGTATGCAGATATTTTGAAGCCTGGTCATATTAATCCTGACTATGTACGCTATGAAAAACACCGCGTTTGGGTGGTTGAGGCGAATCTAAAAGAAAGTACTCGCCATATCTATAAAAAACGCGTCTTTTTCATTGATGAAGATAGCTGGCAAATCCACATTGCAGACTTATACGATAACCGTGATCAACTGTATCGTGTCGCGATGGCCCATGGTGTTAACTATTATGAAGTACCGACACACTGGAGTACTTTAGATGTTTACCATGATTTAAATTCACGTCGTTACTTAGCGATTGGCTTAGATAATGAAGAGAAAATGTATGATTTTTCTCAGTCATTTAATGATAATGAATTTACGTCCAACGCCCTTCGTAGAGAAGGTCTTAGATAAACTCTACGGCCCGTTAAGGGCCGTTTTTTTTGGTCAAGTTTATATATGAAGTTTTTACTAAATATTGTTTTATTGTGTTGCTCGATTAGCGTCTTTGCCAATGATCTTTCTCCAAAAGCCGCTGTGATCTCCCCAAGAGCAGATAAAACCTTGCTTACTGATATAGTTAAAACTAACGCAGGGTTAGTTGTAGTAGGTAAGCATGGAGTGATTTTAACAAGTGCTGATGGTGAAACTTGGCTGCAGGCTGCTGTGCCTGTGCAAACTTTATTAACGTCAGTTTTTTTTATCGATGCTGAGCATGGCTGGGCCACAGGGCATGATGCAACTATTTTAGCAACGCAAGACGGTGGGCTTACTTGGCAAATACAGCACAATCAACCTGAGCTTGATAAGCCTTTGCTAGATATTTTGTTTAAAGATAAAAGCAATGGCATTGCTATTGGTGCTTATGGTTTATTCTATCGCACCCGTGATGGTGGAATGCACTGGCAGTCTGAATTTCAAACATCGTTATTATTTGATGAAGATAAAGATTTTCTTGCTGAGTTAAAAGAAACTAACCCAGAGGGTTATTTAAATGAAATTCAAGCGATTTTGCCACATTTGAATCAAGTTACTGCTACTAAAGATCAACTTATTATGGTGGGTGAGCAAGGTCTTTTGGCAACCAGCCTAGATTTTGGTATTACTTGGGAACGGTTAGATGAAATTTATCCGGGTTCTTTTTTTGATGTCAAAGAATTAATCAATGGCGATTGGTTGGCTGCTGGTTTACGTGGAAATGTTTTTCTATCGACTGACCAAGGTGAAAACTGGCAATCTCTCGATAATAGTAGCCATGCTACCATCAATAAAATAATTGTTACGAATACAGGCGCATTATTACTGGCTAATAATGGTGTAATGGTTCATTACGTTGAAAATCAATTAAAAGTAAAACAATTTCATGATGCTAAAGCACTGGTTTCGGGCGCTATACTTGGCAACAAACTCGTTTTAGCCAGTGAAGTTGGGATTAAACTCGAGGAGTTAAAATAGAAATGGAAAGGTTGTTAACTCGGATTGAGTCAGTTGTATTCCGTCATCGTTTATCTGTTATTTTACTGTTTATTGTAGCCAGTTGTTATTTGATGTTTCAAGCGAGTCAGATCAAGCTTGATGCCTCTTTTAATAAAAATATCCCACTAAATCATGAATACATGAAAGTGTATTTAAAGCACGAAAAGCAGTTTGGTGGTGCTAACAGTGTGCTTATCTCAGTGTGTGATGCACGAGGAGATATTTTTAATCCTGAGTTTTTTGCTCAATTAAAATCAGTCCATGATCAGTTGTACTTTATACCTGGAGTTAATCGACCTTTAGTACAATCAATTTTTTCACCAAGTGCCCGATTTGTTGAAGTGGTCGAAGATGGTTTTGCCGGTGGTCCAATTATTCCTGCTAACTTTGTGCCTGATGAAGCGGGTCTTGCCAAAGTAAAAGAAAATATTGAAAAAGCAAATATTGTTGGTCGCATGATTGCCAGTGATTATTCATGTGCCATGGTTACCACTCAGTTAATGGAGGTTGATCCTAGTACACAAGAGCCACTTGATACCCTTGCGCTTGCAAACAAATTAGAAACTGAAATTCGCGGTAAATTTACCACTGATAATGTATCAATTCATATCATTGGTTTTGCGAAAATGGCTGGTGATATTGCTGATGGTGCTAAAGGTGTCGTGCTGTTTTTCCTAATAGCTATCGCTTTCACTTTTGTCATGGTTTGGTTGTTTTGTAAAAGCTTAACCTTGACTATTTTACCGGTAGTTTGTTCGCTTATTGCTGTTGTCTGGCAGTTAGGTTTATTGTCTCAACTTGGCTTTGGCCTCGACCCAATGTCTATTTTGGTGCCTTTTTTAGTGTTTGCGATTGGTGTGAGTCATGGTGTTCAGATGATCAACGCAATTGGTAAAAAAGTGACTGAAGGTTTTAGCAGTAAAATGGCCGCAGAAGCGAGCTTTCGTAGTTTACTCATTCCTGGTGGAATTGCGTTGCTATCTGACACGGTAGGCTTTTTGACACTACTTTCTATTGATATCGGAATAATCCGTGAACTTGCTATTACTGCCAGTCTCGGTGTTGCGGTTATTATTTTTACTAATCTTGTATTATTGCCTGTTCTTGCCTCTTATATTTCTGAGAAAAAAATAGCCTCAAAACAGGGCTCTTCAGCGCAGTTTGATGTTTTTCGAGAAATCCTGGTTAAAGCAACCGATAAAAAAGTCGCACGCTATATCTTATTCTTTACCGTTATTTTATTTGGGCTTGGCATGTGGCAAGCGCAAAAAATGCGGATAGGGGATTTGCATGCGGGTGCGCCATCATTACATCAGGATGCGCGTTATAACCAAGATACGTTTTTAATCACAGATCGCTACACCATTACTGTTGATATTTTAAAGGTATTGGTCGAAGCCTCACCAGAAGCCTGTACTTTTCACGATACTATGGATCGCATCGATCGGTTTCAATGGCGCATGGAAAATGTAGCAGGCGTTCAGTCTATTGTTTCGCTAAGCTCGGTGGCCCAAGCTGTTAATGCCGGTTATAACGAAGGTAATTTGAAATGGCAAACCTTGCCACGTAATACTTCTTCACTGGTACAAGCAACTTCTCGTGTAGAGACAAGCTCTGGGTTACTCGATGGTAACTGTAGTGTGATGCCATTGATTATTTTCATGGAGGATCATAAAGCTGAAACGATTGAGCGTGTAATTGATGCGGTGAAACGTTATTCGTTAGAAGAGCAAACAGATGAGCTACAATTTAAGCTTGCATCAGGCCCTGTTGGTGTTATGGCTGCAACCAATGAATCTGTTGCCGCTGCTCAGCTTCCTATGATGCTTTATGTCTATGGTGCCGTAATTGCGTTATGTTTAGTGAGTTTTCGCTCTGTAAGAGCCACAATCGCTGTTGTATTACCTTTGTATGTTGTTTCAACGCTTGCACAAGCGCTGATGGTGCATTTAGAAATAGGGTTAACGGTTTCTACATTGCCTGTTATCGCTTTAGGTGTGGGTATTGGTGTTGATTATGGTATCTATATTTTATCATCAATGAGTCAACAATTACGTGAAGGTATGTCACTGACGCAAGCATATCGCAATGCGTTAGTGGAACGTGGTAGTGCAGTGTTATTCACAGGGATCACCCTTGCGGTGGGTGTCAGTACCTGGGTATTTTCAGATCTTAAGTTCCAAGTTGATATGGGAATATTATTGACCTTTATGTTTTTAGTAAACATGTTGGCCGCAATACTTATTTTGCCTGCAATTGGAACATTGTTATGGCCTGAAAATAAAAAAAATAGTGAATAATTGTGTTAAGAAATGGCCATAATAGGCCATTTATATCTATATTTTGTGAATAGTTGGCCAACGGTTTGAAATTTTAAGTCATTGGCCGAAAAAAACTATTTATATCAGTCGCAAAAGAGTTAGAATTCGCGGTGACTCCACGCTAATTTTATGGCTGTACAATAGCTACCGTTCACAGGTGGTATAGATAAGGAACACATAATGACACGAAACGAAGGTCACACCTCAGTACTGTTGGATAATGTTTGTAAATTAATCCAAAAAAAAGTGCATGCTCCAAATGTGTCGCTCGTTGAAAATTTCGCCAAAACCTTGTACAGCAACATGTCGAAAGAGGATTTGGCAAGACGTAACGACAGTGATTTATATGGTGCAGTACTGAGTTTATGGAACTCTCTTGAGGGACATACATCGGACGACGTACTGATCCGCGTTTTTAACCCAGAGCTTGCAATAAACGGTTGGCACTCTTCTCACACAATCGTTGAAATCATCGCAAAAGATATGCCTTTCTTAGTAGATTCAGTAAGAATGGCCCTTATTCGTGAAAATATTGCCTCTCACCTATTACTTCATTGTCCACTCAAAATCCAACGTAATGCCGATAACACAATTTCGGGTATTACTTCATTGAAAAGTGAGCAGGATTCAAGTTCGACTAAAACAGTTTTCTTCATTGAAATAGACCGCCAAACTGATAAAAAAGCCATCGCTTCGATTGCTGCTGAGTTAGAGTCTGTTTTATTGGACGTTTCGGTTGCGGTTCAAGATTGGCAAGCAATTAAAGGCAAGTTAATTGAAGTAACCAAAGATATTCCAAATCGTAAAGGTAAAAACAGTGCTGATGAAATTCAAGAGACTGTTGAATTCTTAGATTGGTTAGCACGTGATAATTTTACGCTGATGGGTTATCGCCAATACGATTTATTACCTATACAAGGCGATTACCAATTAAAAGGTGTTACAGGCTCAAGCTTGGGTATGATGAAAAACTCAGTGGAAGAAAAGGTCCGCTTGTTATCTGACCTACCTGAAATTGCCCGTAAAGAAGCACATAGCGATAATTTACTTATCCTTACTAAAACAAATTCAGTATCACGCGTTCATCGTCCTGCGTATATCGATTATATCGGTGTTAAGCGTTTTGATAACAAAGGTAATGTTATAGGTGAAGACCGTTTTATTGGTTTATTTTCATCAAACTTCTATAACAATAGCGCCGCTGATGTCCCTGTATTAAAAAGTAAAATCAATCGCATTCTTGAATTATCTGATTTTGCTAAAGGAACTCATGCCTATAAAGCGGTACTCAATATTTTAGAAACGTATCCACGTGATGAGTTATTGCAAGCCAAAGAAACTGAGTTACTTGATGTTGCTATGGGTGTTTTGCAAGTACAAGAACGAGATATGTGTCGTTTATTTGTTCGTAAAGACGTCTATGGTCGTTTTTTATCTTGCATGGTTTATGTACCGCGTGAGCGTTATAACACGGCACTTCGTCGTGAAACGCAACAGATCTTGGGACGTGCATTCCAAACATCAAAAAAAGTTGAGTTTACAACTTTCTTCTCTGAATCCATTTTAGCCCGTACTCACTACACAGTGAGACTGGACGACAACAATATCGAATATAATGTGAAAGACATCGAACATAATTTAATTGAAGCTGCCCGTACTTGGGAAGACAAACTTGGTTCTGCCTTAATAGAAGTTGCTGGCGAAGCCCGTGGTAATGAACTGATCCGTAAATACGCAAGTGCATTTTCTAGTTCTTATAAAGAGCAAGTTTTACCAAGTGCCGCTGTCGTTGATATCGAAAAATTAGAAGCATTGAATGATGACAACACCTTAGAAATGTTGTTTTATCGTCCACAAGAAGAATCGAACTCTAATATGGTTCGTTTAAGCTTGTTCCATAAAGACGTACCAATTCATTTATCTGACGTGATGCCAATGCTTGAAAATTTTGGTTTGCGTGTGATTGGTGAAACGCCTTATGCAGTTAAAACCAGCGATGGCCAAATAAACTGGGTGATGGACTTTAGCATGTTGTTAACTAAAAACGTGTCTGACTTTGATAAAAGCTCAGTTCGTTTCCAAAAAGCGTTAACAAATGTATGGCATAACCGTTTAGAAAATGATGGTTTTAATCGTTTAGTACTTGCCGGTGGTTTAACTGGTCGCGAAGCTTCGATTATGCGTGCTTACGCTAAATACATGCGTCAAATTGGTGTGACGTTCTCACAAAACTATATCGAAAGTACATTCGAACATTATCCAGATATCGCAATTCAATTGGTGAAATTATTTAACAAAAAATTCTCACCAAAAAATAAATTTTCTGAAAAAGCATGCGAAAAGCTAACCTCTGAAATTTATACTGCTCTTGATAATGTGGCTAATCTAGATGATGACCGTATTATTCGTTCATATGTTGATTTAATCACCGCAACAATTCGTACCAACTACTATCAAGTTGATGCGCAAGGTGATCCAAAATCGTATATCTCGTTTAAAGTTAAACCTAATTTAATTCCAGATATGCCACTACCATTACCAGCGTTCGAGATTTTTGTTTATTCTCCACGTGTTGAAGGTGTTCATTTACGTGGTGGTAAGGTTGCTCGCGGTGGATTACGTTGGTCAGATCGTCGTGAAGATTTCCGTACTGAAGTATTAGGTTTAGTAAAAGCTCAACAAGTTAAAAATACGGTAATTGTACCTGTTGGTTCTAAAGGTGGCTTTGTATGTAAACAAGCACCAAGCCCAAGTGATCGTGATGCATTCTTAAAAGAAGGCCAAGAATGTTACCGTATCTTTATTCGTGGTTTATTAGACATTACAGATAACATTTTAGCGGGCGAAATTATTCCTCCAGTTAATGTTGTTCGCCATGATGAAGACGACCCATATTTAGTTGTTGCTGCAGATAAAGGGACCGCAACCTTCTCTGATATCGCAAATAGTATTTCTGATGAATACAACTTCTGGTTAGGTGATGCCTTCGCATCAGGTGGCTCAGTCGGTTATGACCATAAGAAAATGGCTATTACTGCAAAAGGTGGCTGGGAATCTGTTAAACGTCATTTCCGTGAAATCGGCATCGATTGTCAAACCACTGATTTTACCTGTGTTGGTATAGGTGATATGGCGGGTGACGTATTTGGTAATGGTATGTTGTTATCTAAACATATTCGTTTACAAGTTGCATTTAACCACATGCATATCTTTATCGATCCTAATCCAGATTCTGCAACCTCTTGGGTTGAGCGTGAGCGTTTGTTTAATTTACCTCGTTCAACATGGGATGATTACAACAAAGATTTAATTTCTGAAGGTGGTGGTATTTTCTTACGTTCAGCTAAGTCAATTACGCTTACACCTGAAATGAAAAAAATGCTTGGCACTAAAAAAGTTGCTATGTCACCGAGTGAATTAATCAAAACGGTATTAATGATGCCTGTTGATTTAATTTGGAATGGTGGTATCGGTACTTATGTGAAAGCAAAACACGAGACGGATGTTGGCGATCGCGCTAATGACGCATTACGTGTAAATGGTTCTGACATCAACGCTAAAATATTTGGTGAAGGTGGTAACTTAGGTTGTACACAATTAGGTCGTATTGAATTTGCTGCTAAAGGCGGTCGCATTAATACAGATTTCATTGATAACGTAGGTGGCGTAGCGTGTTCTGATAATGAAGTAAATATCAAAATATTGTTAAATAGTTTAGTTGCTCAAGGCGACATGACGCGTAAACAACGTGATGAATTACTTTATTCTATGACTGATGAAGTATCGCGTTTAGTACTTCGTGATTGTTATCGTCAAACCCATACTATTTCGGTTACGCAATTAAAAGGTACTTCAACCTTAAAAGAGCAAATCCGTTTTATCCATGCACTTGAAAAAGAAGGTAAACTTGACCGTGTTATTGAGTTCTTACCATCAGATGATGAGTTAGCAGAACGTTTAGCAGCAGGTAAAGGATTAACTCGCCCTGAGTTATCAGTACTGGTTTCTTACGCAAAAATGGTATTAAAAGAATGGTTAGTAACACCAGAAATCACAGATAATCCATATTATCGTCAATTGTTGGTCAATGCATTCCCTGTACCATTACGTGATAAGTTCAATGCTGCGATGGATAATCATCCACTGCGCTCTGAAATCATTGCGACTAAGTTAGCGAACAACATCATCAACGATATGGGTCTTAACTTCGTTATTCGTATGATGGAAGAAACAGGTAGTTCTGCAGCTGAAGTTGTTACGTGCTATTCAATGGCAAGCGGTGTATTTGAGATGTCAAAAACATGGCAAGAAATTGAAGCGCTTGATAATGTTATTCCAGCAATTGTTCAAACAGAAATGTTGTATCAATTACGTCGAACAGTTCGTCGTGCAACTCGTTGGTTCTTACGTCATAGAAATAAAGCACTCACAATTGAGCATAAACTAGCGTTCTACGCACCAGCCTTTAAAGATTTAAGTGAAAACTTAATAAATTATATGTCGGTAGAAGAGTCTGCAAAACTAAATGATGAAGCTAAAGCACTTGAAGTTGAAGGTGTACCAGTTCCACTAGCTAAACGTATTGCACAGCTTTCAAGCTTGTTCTCAGTGATGGATTTAGCACAAGTTGCGAAAAATTCTGAGCGTTCAATTAGTCTTGTTGCGGATACCTACTTCAAACTAGGCGCACGTATGGGTTTACATTGGTTCTTAGATCAAATCACTATTCAACCGGTCGCAAACCATTGGCAAGCGCTTGCACGTGCATCTTACCGTGAAGAGCTTGATTGGCAACAACGTTCGTTAGCTGCTGTTGTTTTAAATAGCTGCAGTAAAGATGTATGTGACGTTGATAGCCTTATCGATAGTTGGATGACAGAGCACGAAGGCTTATTAAGCAGATGGCAACAAATGCTTGCTGAGTTTAAAACAACTAAAGTTCATGATTTTGCGAAGTTCTCAGTCGCATTACGTGAATTAATGTTGTTGAGTCATAACTGTGACTCTTCCAAATAATTAAAAACCCTATAAAATACCCCAGTCTGACTGGGGTTTTTTATTTTAAATGAAGGGGTTTACATGTTTTATGATTTAGCACGCCGTTTTATGTTTTCTTGTGATGCCGAGTGGTCTCATAATTTTGCCTTAAACAATTTAAAACGTTTTGCTCATACACCTCTTAATCATCTTTGGACACAAGAGTTGGCGCCCAAGCCAGTTCAGTTTCTTGGTCTAGAATTCAAAAATCCAGTTGGCCTTGCAGCCGGTCTTGATAAAAATGCCGAATGTATTGATGCATTTTCACAAATGGGGTTCGGTTTTATTGAAGTCGGTACTGTGACACCTAAACCGCAATTAGGTAATGACAAACCACGTATTTTTCGTTTACCAGAATCTGATGCAATTATTAATCGTATGGGTTTTAACAATCGTGGCGTAGATTATTTAATAGAAAATGTAAAAGCCGCTCGTTATAAAGGGATCTTAGGGATCAATATTGGCAAAAATAAAGATACGCCAAACGAGCAGGGTAAGGATGATTACATTCATTGTATGCGTAAAGTATTCGAACATGCATCTTATATCACCGTTAATATATCTTCGCCTAATACACCAGGTTTAAGAGATTTACAGTATGGTGAAGCACTTGACGATTTATTATCAAGTTTGAAAAACGAACAACTTAACTTATCTGCACATCATAACAAGCATGTCCCAATGTTGGTAAAAATCGCCCCTGATCTAGATGCAATTCAAATTGGGCAAGTTGCTGATTCTCTTGTTAAAAACCATATTGATGGCGTTATTGCAACGAATACGACACTTGAGCGAAGTGCTGTTACCGGTCAACGTTATGCAGATGAAATGGGTGGATTATCAGGTCGCCCGGTACGTGAAAAGTCGACTCATATTGTCAAGGAACTTAAACGTTTGACTGGTGATAAATTACCGATTATTGGTGTTGGTGGTATTGACAGTGCGCAATCGGCGAAAGAAAAACTTGATGCTGGCGCTTCTTTAATCCAGGTTTATACTGGATTTATTTATCAAGGGCCACCAATGATCAAAACGATCGTTAATGCGTTATAAGGATCAGTAATTTAAAACATTGATCCTTTTCAATTTATTCTAAAAAAATATTTTATATCTTGCATTAAGCTCTTATAATCCCTAAGTCTTGTTTATCTTAGGGTTGTAAAATGTTACAGGCGTCAGCACAATGGAATTGGTATGCTTGTCCAACAAATAAGTGCTTAATGCTCGATCTCGGTGACGAAATGGAGTTTTGTACTCCATTTAAACTTCGTTTATTAACCGATGACGTTCTAGAAAACCCTCATTTTAGCCTAAGAGATGCTGATTTTTATCAACAAGTATCGAGCTACCTTGCTTCTTTTGAGCTTTGGAATCAGGCTCAAATTTGTCAAATTGCAATTAATGCCACTGCTGCTAAGTTTTACCTCAAACCTGTATTAGCCAAAAGTTGGTTTTTTAAAAGTTACACAGGTAGTGTTCAAAGCACTGAAGCCATTGTTTTGTTACAGTCAAAAATGGTTGAAGGGCAGTTTTTAATTGTTGATCATACTGAACAAGCTTCCTTGTGTCTGAACCTAGAAAAAAACTATCAACTTGATGAGAATTTATCGCTGCAACAATTTGAAGTGATCCGCGTATTAAATGATCGTATCTATCCACTTAATATCCGAAATTCTGTAAAAAAACGCGCCTAGAGATACACTAATATTACTGTTGTCTATGTTATACTCTGCGTAATTATGTATACAGGGTTATAACTTTGCAATTTATCGCACTCACTTCGATTGGTATCGAACAACTTCTTCAAGATGAAATAACACAATTAGGTGCTTCGGTACTGAAACTAACAGTTGGTTCTGTCACCTTTGAGTCAGATACGCTGACTGCCCAAAAAATTTGTTTATCATCGCGTTTTGCTACTCGAATTATGATGCTGATTGCCAGCAAAGATACTATTAAAGATAAAGAAGCGCTGTATAACTTTGCACGTTTTCAACCTTGGCAAGAGTATTTTGGGCCAAAGCAGACCTTTCTAGTTGATTTTTCTGGTACTAATGCGGAATTAAAAAATACTCAATTTGCAGGTTTAGTAGTTAAAGATGCGATAGTTGATTATTTCCAAGATTTGTATGAAGTGAGACCAAATGTTGATAAACAAGAACCTAATGTTCGTGTTGTTGCTCGTTTAAATCGTGAAACAGTTAATCTTTATATCGACTATTCAGGCCCATCGCTTTCGCAACGTGGTTATCGTACCGCACAAGGTAAAGCTCCAATCAAAGAACATTTAGCGGCTGCATTGATAAAACGCAGTGGTTGGCTCACTGACATTACACAGCCTCTTTATGATCCATGTTGTGGTGCAGGAACTTTATTAATTGAAGCCGTTTCTATGGCGCGTAATGAAGCGCCGGGCCTAGAACGTGAACAATTTGCATTTGAGCGGTTACCTGGTTTTAAAGAAGCTCAATTTTTAGAATTAAAAGAGCTACTTGCAGCTCAGGTAACTTCACCTAACTTATATGTTATTGGTCATGATGTTGACCGCCATGTATTAGGTAAAGCAAAAGATAACTGTCGCAAAGCTGGCTTTGGTCAAATCATTACCTTAGATCAAGGTGATGCAACTAAATTAAAAGCCGTAGCTAAACGCCCTGGTGTTGTTATTTCTAACTTACCTTATGGTGAGCGTTTAGGTGGGACGGCAGAGTTAATCAGTTTGTATCGTCTTTTAGGCCAAGGTCTTAAACAACATTTTGCTAATTGGCATGTTTCTATGTTTGGTTCGGATGAGTCCTTACTAAAGTTACTCAAACTGGTTAAACACAAACAGTATAAATTTAAAAATGGTCCAATTGATTGTTTATTAAATAATTATTTACTTGATGAAAAGCAAGTCCAGCAATCAGAAGCACAAACTGGGCTAAATTATCCAGCCTCTGAAGCCTTTGGTAATCGTTTAAAGAAAAATAACCAAGCACTTAAAAAGTGGCTTAAAAAAGATGAAGTTGTAGCGTATCGTTTATATGATGCCGATATTCCAGAATATAATGTGGCTGTAGATGTTTATCTTGATCACGTTATTGTGTACGAGTACGCACCACCAAAACAAATTGATGAAGAAGTCGCACATAAACGCTTACAAGATGTCATTTTCTTAACTGGTCAACAGCTTGAGATTAACCCCGATAAAGTGGTTGTTAAGCAACGTAAACGTCAAAAAGGTGATGCCCAATATCAATCTTTTGCCAAACGTAATGAGTCTTTTACTGTGACTGAATACGGCGCTAAATTTAAAGTAAATTTGCATGATTATTTAGACACTGGTTTATTCTTAGATCACCGCTTGGCACGTCGCTATATTCAACAAAATAGCCAAGATAAACGCTTTTTAAATTTATTTGCGTATACCGGTTCTGCGTCAGTTCATGCTGCTTTAGGCGGCGCAAAATCAGTAACTACCGTTGATATGTCGAAAACTTACTTAGATTGGGCGCAAGAGAATTTTGCTTTAAATAATCTTAAAAATGCGCGTTATCATTTTGAAAAAGCGGATTGCCTAAAGTGGTTAGAGCATGCAACGGGTCAATACGATTTGATTTTCCTTGATCCACCGACTTTTTCGAATTCGAAACGAATGGAAGATGCGTTTGATGTTCAACGAGATCACATTAAGTTATTTACTTGGGTTAAAAACATTTTAAGCCCAACGGGAACACTACTTTTCTCTAATAATAAACGTGGTTTTAAAATTGATCAGGAGGCACTCGAAGCGCTTGGTTTAAAAGCTAAAAATATTACCGATCAAACGTTGTCACCTGATTTTAACCGTAATAAAAATATCCATAATTCGTGGTTAATCACTTATGCATAAGGTTGTTTTATATCATACACAAGGTTGCCATTTGTGCGAACAAGCGTATGAATTATTACTTCATTTCTTTAGTCCAGCAGAAGTCAATTGTATTGATATAGTGGATGATGAGGCGATGATGAACTTATACCAATGTGACATTCCGGTTGCTCAAAACTGTTTAACTCAAGCACTATTAAAGTGGCCGTTTAATCCTCAGCAAATTCAAGAAGTACTAAAATAATATGGATTTAATTAGAATTACCTCTGCCAAACTTGCGTATGGCACCCACCCGTTACTTGATAGTGCGGATGTATTAATAGAAACAAATGAGCGCGTCTGTATTGTAGGTCGAAATGGCGCCGGTAAATCAACCTTACTTAAAGTACTTGATGGCCAAGTCAAGCTTGATGAAGGTGATATTAACCAAGTTAATGGTTTAAAAATTGCTCGTTTAGAGCAAGATCCTCCAAAAGGGGCGACTGGTACGGTATTTGATTATGTCGCAGCGGGTTTGCCAGGTGTTGCACAACTACTTATCGATTTTCATCATTTAAGCATTCAATTACAAACGGAATGCTCTGACAAATTACTCAATCGTTTAGAGCGTTTATCTAATGAGTTAGAAAGTAATGATGCTTGGCGTTTTGAAACACAAATCAAACTCATTTTAACGAAATTACAGTTAAATCCTGATACTAAGTTAGAGTCATTATCAGGTGGTTGGCTTAGAAAAGTCGCGCTAGCACGCGCTTTAGTCAGTGAGCCTGATTTACTACTTTTAGACGAACCGACTAACCATTTGGATATGGCAAGTATTTTATGGTTAGAGCAATTTTTAAAAGAATATCGTGGTTCGATCATCTTTATTTCCCATGACCGTGCCTTTATTCGTTCAATGGCAACGCGCATTATTGATTTAGACCGTGGTAAGTTAGTATCTTACCCAGGTAATTATGAGTTATACCTTGAACAAAAAGCGCACGCTTTAAAAGTTGAAGAAACCCAAAATGCTTTATTTGATAAGCGCTTGGCTGAAGAAGAAACGTGGATCCGCCAGGGTATAAAAGCACGTCGTACTCGTAATGAAGGGCGTGTACGCGCCCTTAAAGATTTACGAAAAGAGCGTAAACAACGTGTTGATAAACTAGGCAAAGCTGATTTTAATATTGAAGTTGCGCAGCGCTCAGGTAAGTTGGTCTTTGAGGCTATTAATTTAAGCCACAACTATGGCGATAAAGTCACAGTACAAGATTTTACAACGCTCGCCATTCGTGGTGATCGTATCGGCTTAGTTGGTCCTAACGGGATTGGTAAAACGACATTATTAAAATTGTTATTTGGCCAAATTGCACCTGTTTCGGGTTCTGTTAAGCAGGGCACCAATCTAGAGGTTGCTTATTTTGATCAATACCGTGCATTGCTTGATGAAGAAGCAACAGTGCAAGATAACGTTGCAGAAGGTAAACAAGAAGTTCTCATTGGCGGTCGTCATCGTCATGTACTTGGCTATTTACAAGACTTTTTATTTCCGCCAGCACGTGCACGTTCCCCGGTAAAAGCATTATCGGGGGGTGAAAAAAATCGTTTATTATTAGCAAAACTATTTTTAAAACCCTCAAATATTTTAGTTTTAGATGAACCTACTAATGATTTGGATGTCGAAACACTCGAATTATTGGAAGATATTTTAGGCCAGTATCAAGGCACGGTATTAGTGGTCAGTCATGACCGTGAGTTTATTGATAATACATGTACCAGTGTTTGGGGCTTTTCAGGTAATGGCCAAATAACGGAAATTGTTGGTGGTTATTCAGATTATGAAGAATATCAACAGCAACTTGTAGAGCAAGAAGCTAAATATAAAGATGTGGTAAAGGCTGTTGATAAACCGGAAACAGTTGTTAAACCGGTTGAGAAAAAAACGAATAAGTTGTCTTATAAATTGAAATTAGAGTTAGAGCAATTACCTGCTTTAATGGAACAATTAGAAGATGACATTAGCAAGATTCAAGAAGTCGTAAACTCGTCTGACTTTTTCAAACAAGACAGTGACTTTACAAGTAAGATGTTAAATCAACTATCTCAAGCTGAGTCGAAGCTCGAAGCTGCGTTTGAACGCTGGGAAGAATTAGAACAACTACAGAATCAGTAGTAGGGATGTAGAATGAAATATACAGTATTAGCTGCTTCGTTAGCAGCTTTGTTAGCGCCAAATGTTTGGGCTGCAACATATAAACTAGAAGAATTAGGCACTAAAGAAACAGCAAAACATGGGTATGTCACAGCCTTTAACAATAATGGTGAAGCCATTGGTGTTACTCGTGGTGAGTTTAGTCTGAAAATTGATAATCAGATTATTGATTATGATGACTCAACGCTTAAAACGGCTTATAACAATCAAAAAAAATACGAAGAGTCGATTAACAAAACAATCACTTTTACCCTTGATGATATTAAAAATGGCACTATTAATGCCGATGCGTTGACGTTTGTAATGAGCGTTATTCAGTCACGTAATCGTGACCCAAAATGGCAAAAAATCTCTGACCAAATTGCAGTCGATTTTTCAAGTCCAGTTAATGAAGTCACTTTATTTGATATACCCTCTGTTGATTTTGATGGCTTAACGCGCTCAACAACTAACTATTATACTGCTATTACCGAAGACGGTGTAAAAGCGGCTTGGGGTACCTCACCTTATAGTAAAATCACATTTACCCCTGAGGGTAAAGACGAAGTAACTTATTTTGTTCGTGATTTTGAAGCGCGTGGTTTGGTGATTTCAGCATCTGGCGAGCAAACCGCATTATCGCCTATTTATGACACTCATGGCGGTGTTTCTATCGCAACAGACATCAAACAACTCACTGATGGTAGTTATGTCGTTGTTGGCGACAGTTCAATTGGTATTCCTGAAGATCGTCAAAAAAACCTTGACGATAACTGTGATAATAAAGATGAACCTACCGAAGTATGTATCTGGAGCTTTAAAACAGCGGATGTACCTTTGTTTGATAGACGTGCATCACTATGGCGTCTAGACAGTAATTTAAATGTAACCAGCGTTGAAAATTTAGGTTTAGCTTTAACACCTAAAGAAGATGAAGGGAATGCATTTCGAAGTTCCGCTTTGGGTGTAAATTCATCAGGTATCGCTGTTGGATATTCTGATATGCGTTGGAAAGAGGACAATGGCTGGGTATCACAACCTGTTTATTTTAATAATGGGGTTGTAACGCCAATTGTAACTCAAGATAAATACTATCGTGGGTTATCTGGTAAAGCCGTTGATATTAATGATAATAATATTATTACTGGCTATCACACGCAGTTAATTAGTGGCGTTGTTCGCACTAAGTTTTTCTACCATAATATTGCAACATCAGAAACTGTGTTTCCAACTGACTTTTTCTCAAGTTCAAGTTCAACTGCGCATGATATAAATAATGCTGGTTTTATTGTGGGTGAAGGGGAAGTTGAAACGAGTACTTCTTCAAATCGCCGTAGAGAAGGCTTTTTGTATGACCTCAATAGCAATACTTTCACTAATGTGAATAACTTTTTACCTTGTTATGATACAGATGGCAAAACAGCGTATCCTTATGTAGTTGGTGAGGCTATTGCGATTAATGACAATAATGAAATTATTGGCTCTGCAACTAAAACAGTTAAAAAGCGCGACTCGCTCGGCCAAGTGACTGTTGATTCAACAGGAAAAGAAGAATTCGAAAGTATTGTTGTGCCAGTAAAATTAACACCTATCACGGGTTCGATTGAAAGTTGCCCGCCCACTGTGCAGCAGCCATATGAAAGACAAGGTGGCAGTTTAGCTTGGTTAAGTTTCTTGTTATTCCCTTTAGTGACTTGGCGTCGTCGTCGCTAAAATATATTATAAAATAATCTAATAAGGGCTAATTCTAAATTAGCCCTTATTATTTAAGCCTTTGGTTTGTCTGTTTAACAGTTACTCAACTTAACCTGATGTGATGGATAAGAAATTTATCAATATATTGAATTGAAAATAAATATCCAAGTTATTTATTGCTAGCCTGAAATAGATTTATTATTGAGGTTATTTATTTTCTGTAATGTCTTGAGCAAGCAGTATATAGGCTTATCATCTTTTTCTGTTGAGCGATTTATTTTTAGAAATAAAAAAACCATCTTAAGCGTTACTTAAAATGGTTTTATCATAGTTCGATTCAATTTATTTCTTGTGGCGATTTAACCACGCTTTTCGTACAGAGCGACGCCATAAAACATCTACCACTAAAAACCCCACAATCGATGCCACTGTTGCACATAATAATGAGCCAACAATAAAAGCAGGACCTATACTAGAAATACTCGCTTGAAGCCATTGCCATGTTGGCTCAAAAGCAAACTCTTGTTTTTCATGGCCCAATACTGCGACTCCAACAAGGTAAGTGCCATAAAAAATCGGTGGCATCGTTAGAGGGTTAGTAAGCCAAACAAGTGCAACCGATAAAGGAAGATTAACTCGCAAAGGAATGGCAACTGCTGCTGCAAGCAGCATTTGGAAGGGAACAGGGATGAACGCAAAAAATAAACCTACCGCAAATGCACCTCGTGCGGAGCGACGATTTAAATGCCATAAATTGGCATCGTGCAAGACATCACCAAAAATACTTAACGTTTTATTCTCTTTAATTTTTTTATGATCGGGTAAAAAGCGTTGAATTATTTTTTTTGGCATGGTGCTAAATCGTTCCCTTTTAGTCAAATCAGTTATGGATTTGTCTTTGGTTGTGTATTGTCGCTGTTTTTTTTCAATACGCCAGTATTTTTTGTCATTATCCTGCTATCAGTGAGTATCAGCGTGTTTTATGAGCAATTTAGAACGTGCTGTTTAGCTATATTATTGGCATTTTGTTATGTAATGTCCTATTACCATGTGGTTTATAACTGGTATTTGCCAGTATATTTTCGTGGTGCGCAATACCCAATCACCGCGACAGTACTTAAAATTGTGCCACAAAACGAAAAAGCTTTTTGTAAAGTGAAACTCACTTCATTAAATCATCAACTCATTAGCCCTTTAAAAAAAGTATACGGTGATTTAACCATTTACCAATATCAGCAAAATCTTAAGGTCGGAGATTCGTTTAGCGTTGTAGCAAAACTTAAACCTTACAACCAGTATAGAAATACTAAGCTGCCAAATTATGAATTACACGCATTTTATCAGGGCACAAAAGTTAAAGGGTATTTTATTGGTCAACACATCACACAGCATACAAAAGCTGCTTTAAGTCGAAGCTTAAAATATGCGCTACAACAAGTCGTGCAACATACTGAACAACAGGGATTGTATTACGCGTTATTATTCGGTGATAAATCAAAACTAAGCCCTAAATTGAAAGAACAGTTTAAACTGGCTGGGTTAAGTCACATGCTAGCTATTTCTGGTCTGCATATCGGAATATTATATTCGGCAGCATTTTTTGTCGCGAAATGGTTTACCTTAGCATTACCAATTCGTCTTACTCAAACACTTAATTTAAATCGTTTTTATAGTTACTTCGGTTTGTTCAGTGCGTTTATTTATGTTTGGTTGAGTGATTTTATGGTCTCGGCACTACGTGCATTTGTCATGCTAAGTGTATTGGTGATGTTGTATTGGGGTAAAAAGCGCTATATCAGTTTGTCTGCTTTAACATTGGCTCTGGTGGTCATTTTATTGCTCAATCCATTTGAGTTATTGAATCCTGGTTTGTATTTTTCATTTATTGCAGTTGTAATTATTTTATTAGTCTATCGGCGAATTGTTGGTAATTTGAGTATTGTGTTTGTTACTGTGCGCCGGACCTTAGTGTTATTAATTGCTATTCAATTAGCTTTGTTTTTTGGTTTATTGCCCCTAAGTTGGTTTTATTTCTCTGGTGTGTCATTAGCCAGTATGTTGATAAATATCATCGTATTACCCATTTTTAGTATTTTGTTACCGCTTTTATTAGTGCTCATCTTAGTAGCCTTTTTATTTGGGATGTCTGCGCCTTTAATGTTGTTTGACCAAGTATTATCAACAGTAATGGAGTATTTTTTAGCGTTGTCATTGGATGTGTACTGGCTTGAGTTAGGGTTTGTTTCTTGGCAGCAAGTAATTTTGATTTATTTAGTTGGGTCCTTTTTACTCTTTACTATCTTACATCGTTTAGTTTGGCTGCCTATTGTAGCCTTGCTGTCTGAAAGCAATCTTATTACACAAGTTAGTTGGCAAATTACAACACTAGATGTTGGGCATGGGCTTAGTGTAGTGATCAGTAAAAATAAACAAGCATTAGTCTATGATTTAGGCGCCAAATTCGATAGTGGTAATAGTGTTGCACAATCACAAGTTTATCCATTTTTAAAAGCGCATGGCTTAACGGTTACACAAACTATTATTAGTCATGCCGATAACGATCATGCCGGTGGTTTAGACTATTGGCAAACAGTTGGATTGAGCAATACAGTATTATTTGGTATCGATGTTGAGGGCAAGCCAAAATTTTGTATCCCACAAACCCACACGTTTATGGGCTTAACCATAAATATCCTTGGACCAATCATTATTCGAGGGATCAGAAATAATAACTCCTGTATTGTGCAAGTGACCGATGGCTCATTTTCGGCATTACTCGTGGGTGATATTCATCAAGAGGCTGAACTTGCACTGATAAAGCAGTATCCCAATTTAAAAGCTGATTTGCTAATAAGTCCGCACCATGGCAGTAAAAGCTCATCAAGTGAGTTGTTTATTAGGCAATTACAGCCATCTTATATTATTCATGCCAATGCGCGTTGGAGTCGCTGGGATATGCCACATTCCACTGTTCAGTTGCGTTATCACGATATGGGAGCAATTCAAATGCAAACAGCACAGTTAGGTGGGATAACGGTTAAAATTTTACCAGATGAATTACAGTTTACTGCAGCCCGAACAGAACAAAGATATTGGTTTTTAACGAATTGAGTTTGGGTTTTACCCAGTGCGAGGATACAATAGCCATCGATTTTAGCAAAAGAATAGATAAATGACTCCAAATCCTTCTCAAATATACAAACGCTTATTTAGCTATATCGGTGAATTTAAATTTGTTGCTGTTTTTGCCGTCATTGGCATGCTCGGTTATTCAGCTATGGATGCGCTTTTTGTTCGGTTAATGAAGCCTTTTATTGATGAAGGCCTGAACCAGCAAAATGCCGACGTACTCAGTGCTGCTCCTTATGTTGTGATTGCATTGGTTCTTTTTCGTGGTGTATTTAATTTTATATCGAGTTATTGCCTGAGCTATGTAGGTTCGCAAGTCGTCACAAAATTAAGGCAAAATCTGTTTGAGCATATTCTTAATTTACCGGTTGCGTTTCATGATAATCATTCAAGTGGCAATCTAATTTCAAAAATTACCTATGATACCGAGCAAGTACAACAAGCGATCACCAAGGCGCTATTAGTACTGATCAGAGAAGGTGCTTATGTTGTGTTTTTATTGTTTGTAATGTTTGAAGCAAGCTGGAAATTATCGTTAATATTTTTGTTAGTGACGCCTTTTGTTGCAATCGTTGTCAGTGTCGTTTCTAAACGATTTCGTAAAATATCTAAAACAATTCAATCTGCAATGGGAGATGTTACTCGTAGCTCAGAGCAAATGTTGAAAGGTCATAAAGTGATCCATGGTTTTGGAGGTCAGCAACAAGAAATTAGCCGTTTTGCGGTAATTAATAATCACAACCGTCGCCAACGTGTGAAAATGGACTCAACCAAGGCATTGAGTGTGTCGGTGATTCAAATCCTAGCTGCATCTTCAATGGCGGTTATTTTAGCTGTGATTGCAATGCCTTCGATGATCAATTCAATTAGTTCGGGTACTTTTGTGGCATTAATTTCGTCTATGATGCTGATGCTACGTCCGTTAAAACAAATTGCTAATGTGAACAGCGATTTACAACGGGGTGTAGCCGCGGCACAAAGCGTATTTGAAATCCTTGATACTGAACTTGAAAAAGATCAGGGAACAGTTGCACTCACTCGTGCAAAAGGCCACATTGAAGTTAAAAATTTAACGTTTACTTATCCTCTTAAAGAAGAAGCCGTACTTCATAATATGTCTTTATCAATAGCCGCAGGACAAAGCGTGGCTTTTGTTGGTCGCTCAGGATCTGGTAAATCGACGTTATCGAATTTATTGCCACGTTATTATGACATTGCTGATCCAGAGGCTATCTGTTTAGATGGTTTGCCGTTACCAGATTACACACTTAAAGATTTACGCAACCAATTTGCTTTGGTCTCACAACAAGTTGTTTTATTTAACGATACCATTCGTAATAACATTTGTTATGGCCAAACTAAGCCAATAGATGATGAAACATTAATCGAAATTGCTAAAAAGGCGCATGTTTGGGAGTTTGTTAAAGACCTACCTGATGGCTTAGATACTATGGTTGGCGAAAATGGTGTCATGATGTCAGGTGGACAGCGTCAACGTATTGCAATTGCGCGTGCTATTGTGAAAGATGCGCCTATTTTGATTTTAGATGAAGCGACTTCAGCGCTTGATACTGAGTCAGAAAAGCTGATTCAATTAGCGCTTGAAGATTTGATGAAAAATAAAACATCAATTGTAATTGCCCACCGATTATCAACCATTGAAGCAGTTGATTGTATTTATGTTATAGATAATGGCCGAGTGCTTGAACATGGTAATCACCAAACATTATTAGCTAAAGAGGGCGCATATGCGTCATTAGTTAAAATGCAAGTGGGCGAATCAATGTGAGCAGTGTAGAGCGAAGCTGGTATAGGCCATTTGGTTGGACATTGTTGCTGTTCCCATTGGCAATTTTATTTTGGTTTATAAGTGTTTTGCGTAAATCTTTATATCGTTTTAATTGGTTAAAGCAGAGTCACTTTGATGTACCCGTGATTGTCGTTGGCAATATTTCGGTTGGGGGTAATGGTAAAACTCCAATGGTCATTTGGCTGTGTGAATATTTGATGCAACAGCAAAAAAAAGTTGTGGTGATCAGTCGTGGATACGGGGCAAAAAGTAGTCATTATCCATTAAATGTTACCAGTGATGTTATCGCAAGCCAAGCGGGTGATGAACCTGTATTAATTCATCAACGCACTGGTGTGCCTGTTGTTGTCGGTCCAAATAGAGTTGATAATATCAAATTTGCAATTGAGCATTTTCAACCTGATGTCATTATTTCTGATGACGGTATGCAGCATTATAAAATGAAGCGTGATGTTGAGATTTGCATCGTTGATGCAACTCGGCGCTTTGGTAATGGTTTTTTAATACCAATGGGGCCACTTCGTGAATTACCCCGTCGCTTAAAAACTGTCGACTTAGTAATTGAGAATGGGGGTTGCGCTGCAATGCATTATCAGCTGATTGCAACAGGGCTCTATTGTGTTAAACAACAACAGCCGCTCAATGCTCCTTACCCCGCGGGTATTGCGATGTCGGCGATAGGTAATCCACAGCGATTTGAAAACAGCTTGACTGATTTTGGTGTTCGTATCGACCAACGAGTGCATTTTCGTGATCATCATCATTTTAGTGCTGCGGATTTTGAACACTATTCACAAAATACAATTTATATGACAGAAAAAGATGCTGTGAAATGCACATCTTTTGCCAAACCAGATTGGTATTATTTAAAAGTTGATGCACAGCTCAATGAGCAAGCAAAAGTTGCATTGACCTCACTCTTACTTAAAAAAGGGATCATTCATGGCCTTTGATATTAAACTTCTTGAAATAATTGCTTGCCCAGTAACAAAAGGCAAATTGCGCTACGATAAAGCAAATGCTGAGCTTATCAGTACACAAGCAAAATTAGCATACCCAATTCGTGAAGATATTCCGGTGCTACTAGAAAATGAAGCAAGAGAGCTTGGCCATGATGAGGTAGAAAAGTGGAATTCGTAGTTATTATTCCTGCGCGTTATGCTTCAACTCGTTTACCGGCAAAACCATTAGCTGATATTGCGGGTAAGCCGATGATCCAACATGTGTTTGAAAAAGCAATGCAAAGTGGTGCGACAAATGTAGTGATAGCTACAGATCACCAAGCTGTCTTTGAAGCATGTCAAAAATTTACTACTCAGGTTTTAATGACTAAAGATAGCCATGAATCAGGTACGGAACGCTTAGCTGAAGTGGTTGAATTATTGAATCTTAGTGATGAGACTATTGTTGTAAATGTGCAAGGTGATGAGCCCTTACTTGCCCCTGAGAATGTCAGCCAAGTCGCTCAATTACTGGCTCAGTCAACTGCCCCGATGGCGACGTTGAGTGTTGCGATTGACTCTGTTGAAGAAGCACTTAATCCAAATGCGGTCAAAGTGGTTAGTGACAAATTTGCCAACGCACTTTATTTTTCAAGAGCAACTATTCCTTACGACAGAGAACGTTTTTTAAATAAAGAGGTGGTTGAAGAAATAGGTGATTTTTACCAACGCCATGTTGGTATTTATGCTTATCGGGCTGGATTTATTAAAGAATATATTCAATTAAGCCCATCCCCCCTTGAAAAAATTGAAGCGCTAGAGCAACTACGTGTGTTATATCACGGTCGAAGCATTAAAGTTGAGCAGGCAAAAGTAGTGCCTGAAGCGGGCGTTGATACTATCGAAGATTTAGAAAGAGTCAGAGCGGTGTTTAAACAGCATGCTTGAAATTGTCTATCGACATACTGATTTTTATATTTTTAACAAGCCAGCTGGGATGAGTTTCCATAGTGAAACACAAGCGGGTTTTGTGGTGCTGGCCGAGCAGCTTTGCCAAGAAAAACTCTATTCAGTACATCGCCTCGATAAATTGACCTCGGGGCTATTAATTTTAGCGCGAAGTAGCGAAGCGGCTGCACGTTTTACCGAAATGTTTAGTCAAAAATTGATTAATAAAGTGTATTTAGCATTGTCCGACCAAAAGCCTAAAAAGAAACAAGGTTGGATTAAAGGGGATATGGTGAAAGCTCGCCGTGGTGCTTATAAACTGATGACATCCCTAGAAAATCCGGCAATCACACGTTTTTATTCAATCTCGGTATCACCAGGTTTAAGGGGATATTTACTTAAACCATTTAGTGGTAAAACTCACCAATTACGTGTGGCATTAAAGAGTATTTCAGCACCAATTTTAGGCGATGAATTATATGGCGGAACTAAAGCTGATCGAACTTATTTGCATGCAATGGCACTTTGGTTTGATTGGCATGGCACACATATCAAAGTTTTTCTTGCCCCGACTTTTGGTGAGCAATATTTAACGGCTCAGTGCCAAACGGTGACTGCAGAGTGGTCACAGCCATGGTCACTTGACTGGTAACACTTTATTAAGATGAATAACATGACCCCTGAATATGATAACCGTTTTGGCGGTGTTCGCCGCGTCTACGGAACTGAGCAATTAACTTGGTTATCTCAAGCACATTTTTGCGTGATAGGCATTGGTGGTGTAGGTAGTTGGGTAGCAGAAGCATTTGCCCGAAGCGGTGTTGGTCAAATTACTTTGATTGATCTCGATGATATTTGCACCACAAATATTAACAGACAAATCCATGCATTAACCTCAACCATTGGCAGTGAAAAGATAGTTGCCATGAAAGAGAGGATTTTAGCGATAAATCCTGATTGCCAAGTGCATTTAATAGATGATTTTTTAACGCTCGATAATATTACAACGCACTTGGTTGAGTTTGATTATGTAGTTGATTGTATTGATCAAGTACCAGTAAAAGCGGCACTTATTGCACACTGTAAACGGCAAAAAATACCCGTGTTTACCACTGGCGGCGCAGGTGGGCAAAGCGATCCGAGTCAAATTCAATACGGTGATGTGGCAAAAACCACTCAAGACCCATTATTAGCAAAAGTGCGTTATTTATTACGTAAAAAGTATAATTTTAGCGATAACCCAAAACGTAAATTTGGTGTTGACTGTGTTTTTTCGACCGAACAATTAACCTATCCAATGGCTGATGGCAGTGTATGCCAAGCTAAACAGCAAGCCGATGGCTCATTAAGCATGGATTGTGCAAATGGCTTTGGATCCTTAACTATGGTAACTGGGACTTTTGGCTTTTTTGCAGCGTCAAAAGCGATAAAAAAATACCTAGAAAAACAACAACGAAATAAATAAGGTAACAGGTTTACTTCATTTAGCTTGCGTTAATTAATAATTTTCACAGTATTGTTGGATCATCGCCACAATCGCTTTGATCCCATTTCCTCTTGATGGACTCAAATGTTTTAATAAGCCCATTTGTTCAAACTCTTCACTTATATTAACTTCAAGGGCTTGTGCTGGGGTTAAGCCATTAAAGCAATTTACAATTAAAGCAATCAGTCCTTTTACTATTCGCGTATCTGAGTCGGATACAACCAAAAGTGTGGTTTCTGTTTCATCAAGTGATAAATAAAGCCAAACATTACTTTCACAGCCATTCACCTTGGCATTATCAACCTTCAACTCATTAGGTAAAAGAGGCAAGGTTTTACCAAGGAGCATGATTTCTCGGTACTTATCTTGCCAGCTTGGTAAAGAAATAAGCTTTGTTTTGGTGGTATTATAATGAGATTGCATAATTACTCTAACATTGAAATCGTTGAATTTAGGGCATTAATAAATAAATCTAGATCGTTTTTATTGTTATAAAATGCAAGGCTTACCCTGACGGTGCCAGTGACTTGTAAACACTGCATCAATGGTTGTGTGCAGTGATGCCCTGAGCGAACCGCTACGCCGAATTGATCAAGCAAGGTTGCAATGTCAAAAGGGTGTTCTTCTTTATAATTAAAACTCAGCGTACCAATATTATTTTTTAAGTCACCATATAATTTTATGCCATCAATGCGTTGTAGTTCAGATACGAGATACTGAAATAAAGATTGTTCATATTGTTGTACTTTTTGGTGTTCTAATTGCTGTAAGTAGTCAAGAGCCGTAGCAAAAGCAATTACAGCACTAATATTTGGCGTACCTGCCTCAAATTTGCCCGGTGGCAGGGCAAAAGTTGTTTTTTCGAAGCTGACATGTTTGATCATTTCGCCACCCGTCTGATACACAGGCATTTGGCAGAGTAATTCATAACGACCATAAAATGCACCAAGCCCAGTTGGCCCAAGCGCTTTATGGGCTGACAATACATAAAAATCGCACTCAATCTGTTTTATGTCAGGTCGCAGATGTAAAAAACCTTGTGCGCCATCAATGACGCTAATTGTATTATATGGCTTGATGTATTGAATGAGTTCCGCGATGGGTTGGATATTGCCTAAGGCGTTGGATGCATGACTAAGCGCTAAAATTTTAGGTTGATACTTTTCGAGTAATATTTTTGCCTGCGCTAGATCTAATATTCCTAATTCATTTATTGGTAAAATAATTAAATTAGCGCCAGTTTTCTCGCATGCTTGCTGCCAAGGAACGATATTCGCATGATGTTCTAACGCAGAAATGGCGACTGAATCGGCTGACGTTAATAAATGCGACAATCCGTGTGCAATTAAGTTAATGCTTTCGGTCGCGCCTTTTGTCCATACAATTTCATTACTCTTTGCGTTTAAATAGTTGGCAAGTTTAACTCTTGCTTCTTCATAATTTCGGGTGGCATTTTCACTTAAAAAATGAATACCACGATGAACATTGGCGTTTTCTTGGCTATAAAACTGATTGAGACGATCAATGACTTGTTTTGGTTTTTGTGATGTCGCTCCTGAATCAAGATAAATGAGCGAATTGTCGTTTATACTGGATGAAAAAATAGGGAAGTCATCACGAAGCATTTCAGGAGATAGCATCTAAACAAGCTCTTCTAGCCAATAAAAACGGCCATTTTAAGGTTTTTAGTGCGTATGGCAAGGGAAATAAAAAAAGCCGCATAAAGCGGCTTTTTCAGAGGTCTAAACTTAACGCTGTTCAGTTTTAACAAATTCACGTTTAGTGTAACCAGTATATAATTGACGCGGACGACCAATTTTATGACCTGGTTGAGATAACATCTCATCCCAATGTGAGATCCAACCTACAGTACGTGCCATTGCAAAAATAACAGTAAACATGTTTGTTGGAATACCAATTGCTTTTAAGATAATACCTGAGTAGAAATCAACGTTTGGATATAGTTTTTTCTCTACAAAATATGGATCTTCAAGTGCGATTTGCTCAAGACGCATTGCAACATCTAATAATGGATCTTGGATGTTTAGCTCAGCAAGTACTTCGTGACATGTTTGACGCATTACCGTTGCACGTGGATCGAAGTTTTTGTAAACGCGGTGACCAAATCCCATTAAACGGAACGGATCGTTTTTATCTTTTGCTTTGCCAACATATTCGTCGATGCGATCGACAGAACCAATTTCTTCAAGCATGTTCAAACATGCTTCATTGGCACCACCGTGAGCTGGACCCCATAAAGAAGCAATACCAGCTGCGATACAGGCATAAGGATTTGCACCTGATGAGCCGGCAAGGCGAACTGTTGAAGTAGAAGCGTTTTGTTCATGATCAGCATGAAGCATGAAAATACGATCCATCGCTTTTGCTAGTACAGGACTTACTTTGTATTCTTCAGCAGGGACTGAGAACATCATATGTAAGAAGTTTTCTGCGTAAGTTAAGTCATTGCGTGGATAAACAAATGGTTGACCAATGGTGTATTTGTAAGCCATAGCCGCAATTGTCGGTAATTTAGCAACTAATTTAATTGCACTGGTTTTACGTTGAGCTGGGTCATTAATGTCAATATCATCATGATAAAATGATGATAAAGCACCCACCACACCACACAGCATAGCCATAGGGTGCGCATCTACACGGAAACCTTGGAAGAATGATGCAATTTTTTCATGCATCATTGTATTTGTTGTGATTTCACGCGCAAATAAAGTCATTTGTTCTTCAGTCGGTAATTCACCTTCTAACAACAAATAACACAATTCTAAATAATGTGAATTTTGAGCAAGCTCGTCGATTGGGTAGCCGCGGTGTAATAAAATACCTTTGGCACCATCGATATAAGTGATTGAAGACTCACAAGAGCCTGTTGACATAAAACCAGGGTCATATGTGAAATAGCCATGTGCACCTAATGTGCGGACATCGATAACATCTTGACCAGCTGTTCCAGAATAAATTGGTAACTCAATTGGGTCTAGACCATCGATATGGACTGTGGCTTTATTGTCGGCCATCTAAATACTCTCCTTTGATAACAATTTCTGATTGTTAGTTATTATACTGATTATAAGCACGTTAGGTTCATTTTAACGTAAAAACCACTATGAAAGTCAATTTTAATGCACATATGCATAATAAATATTCTGTAGAGATTAAATATTATACCAAAGGCTAATTCGCAAGCCGCTCTAATTAAACAAGAATTGTAATATGGTCAGTGGCTATATATACTGTGGTAGGTTTAACACCGCTACGTCTTAAGTGAATTTGACTGATTTATCTTAGGTTCGTCACCTGGGAATAGCAAATAACTTTGATGGTTCCACTCTAAAAAGGGTGGGTTGACAACAACATAATAGTTGGACTCTTTAAAGAGTCAGATGGGCAAGTAACTGTGAAAAAGCAACGACCTGTAAATCTAGATTTATCGACTATATCAATGCCAGCGACAGCTAAGGCTTCAATTCTTCACCGTGTTACGGGTGTGGCATTGTTTTTCGCCTTGACTTTCGTCATCTGGGCTTGGTCAGAATCACTCTCTTCAGCTCAAGGTTTTGAGTTTGTTAAAGGCCTTTTTAATGGCTTTATTGCAAAATTCATTGCTTGGGGCACACTCACTGTCCTTATTTATCATTTAATCGGCGGTTTCCGTCATTTAATTATGGAAATGGGATACTGGGAAGAGCTTGAATCAGGCAACGCTAGCGCCAAAGCAGCCATTGCTCTTTGGATTGTATTAGCTGCAGCAGCAGGAGTATGGATATGGTTTTAAATCAAGCTTCTTTAAAGCGTGATGGTGTACAAGACTTTGTCTCATTACGTGCAACGGCGCTAGTGTTAGCGGCATATGCATTATTTATTCTTGGCTATTTTATAGCTACCCCTGAAGTCACATTTGAAGCTTGGCAAGGTTTGTTTGCAAACCTTGCAATGAAAGTATTCACTTTGGCTGCGCTTGTTTGCATGATGATTCATACTCGTATCGGTTTATGGCAAGTGCTGACTGATTACATTAAGTGTGCAAAACTTCGCGCAATTTTGAGCTTTGTTTTGAATTTAATGGCTTTCGCATATGTTGCGGTTGGCTTATTTGTATTGTGGGGTGTTTAAGTGAATTATACTGTCCGTGAATTCGATGCTGTTGTAATCGGTGCCGGTGGTGCTGGTATGCGTGCGGCGCTATCAATTTCTGAGTCTGGTAAAACTTGTGCCTTAATTTCTAAAGTATTTCCTACTCGTTCACACACTGTTTCTGCCCAAGGTGGTATCACAGTTGCTTTGGGTAATTCACACCCAGACAATTGGGAATGGCACATGTACGATACAGTTAAAGGTTCTGATTTTATCGGTGACCAAGACGCTATCGAATATATGTGTAAAACAGGCCCTGAAGCGATTACAGAACTAGAAAATATGGGTTTACCGTTTTCTCGTTTTGAAAATGGACGTGTTTATCAGCGTCCATTCGGTGGTCAGTCTAAGAATTTTGGTGGTGAGCAAGCGGCTCGTACCGCTGCTGCTGCTGACCGTACGGGTCACGCTTTGTTACATTGTCTATACCAACAGAATGTTAAGAATAAAACAAACGTTTATTCTGAGTGGTATGCGCTTGATTTGGTTAAGAATCAAGACGGTGCGGTTGTCGGTTGTACTGCAATTGAAATCGAAACTGGTGAAGTTGTTTATTTCAAATCTAAAGCTGTTGTTTTAGCAACTGGTGGTGCCGGCCGTATTTTCGCATCAACAACCAATGCGCACATCAATACTGGTGACGGTGTTGGTATGGCGACGCGTGCTGGTGTAACGCTGCAAGATATGGAAATGTGGCAATTCCACCCGACAGGTATTGCCGGTGCTGGTGTATTAGTTACTGAAGGTTGTCGTGGTGAAGGTGGTTATCTTTTAAATAAAGATGGCGAACGTTTCATGGAGCGTTATGCTCCAAATGCTAAAGATTTAGCTGGTCGTGACGTTGTTGCTCGTTCAATGATGACTGAAATCCGCGAAGGTCGTGGATGTGACGGCCCTTGGGGTCCACACATTAAGCTAAAACTTGATCATTTAGGTGAAGAAACACTTAACCTTCGTTTACCTGGTGTATGTGATTTATCAAAAACATTCGCGCATGTCGATCCTGCTAAAGAACCAATTCCAGTAATTCCAACATGTCATTACCAAATGGGTGGCGTACCAACAAATGTAAATGGCCAAGCGTTAAACATTGACGCAAACGGCAACTCTACAGTTGTTGAAGGGTTATTCGCTGTTGGTGAGATTGCATGTGTATCAGTACATGGTGCAAACCGCTTAGGCGGTAACTCATTACTTGACCTTGTGGTATTTGGTCGCGCAGCTGGTTTATACCTAGGTAAATATTTAGCTGATAAAGAATTTGGTCGTGAAGCGTCTGAATCTGATCTAGAACAGTCTCTGTCTCGTTTAAATCGTTGGGAAACTTCAAAACCTGGTCAAGGTGAAGATCCTGTACAGATCAAGAAAGATCTGCAAATGTGTATGCAATTAAACTTCTCTGTATTCCGTGAAGGTGAAGCAATGGCGCAAGGTCTAGCTGAGCTTAAAGAAATCCGTGAGCGTTTAAAACATGCCCGTTTAGATGATAAGTCATCTGATTTTAATACAGCTCGTATTGAGTGTTTAGAGTTAGATAACTTAATGGAAACTGCTTTCTCAACAGCTGTAGCTGCGAACTTCCGTACTGAATCTCGTGGTGCACATGCCCGTCAAGATTTTACAGAACGTGATGATGAAAACTGGTTATGTCATTCAATTTATAATCCAGTGTCAGAATCAATGAGTAAACGTGACGTAAACTTTGCACCTACTTTACGTGAAGCATTCCCACCTAAAGCACGTACTTACTAGGAGATAAACAATGGCTACGTTAAAATTTTCTGTTTATCGTTATAATCCTGATATCGATAATGCCCCAAGAATGCAAGATTATACTCTTGAGGCTGAAGAAGGCCGTGACATGATGGTTTTGGATGCTCTTTTACAATTAAAAGAGCAAGATCCAACATTATCATTCCGTCGTTCTTGTCGTGAAGGTGTTTGTGGTTCTGATGGTTTGAACATGAACGGTAAAAATGGTCTTGCTTGTATTACACCATTGTCTGAATTGACAAAGGGTAGCAATAAAGCCATCGTTATTCGTCCATTACCTGGTTTGCCTGTTATTCGTGATTTAATTATCGATATGACTCAGTTTTTCACTCAATATGAAAAAGTGAAGCCTTATTTAATTAATGATACGCCAGCGGCAGGTGAACGTTACCAATCAGTAGAAGATCGTGATAAATTAGACGGCCTTTACGAATGTATATTATGTGCATGTTGCTCAACATCATGTCCATCTTTCTGGTGGAACCCTGATAAATTCATTGGTCCAGCAGGTTTATTACATGCTTATCGCTTCTTAATTGATAGTCGTGATACAGCGACTGAAGAACGTCTAGCTGATTTAGATGATGCCTTCAGTGTTTTCCGTTGTCACGGTATCATGAACTGTGTCAGCGTTTGTCCAAAAGGTTTGAATCCAACAAAAGCGATTGGACATATTAAATCTATGCTTTTAAACCGCGCGGTTTAATTGCTAGTTATTTGGGTTTCGCAATAGTTAAATATTGATTTATTTAACTATTGCGCTTTAATTTTATTTTGATTTCTGCGCTAGAGAAAAGGGCATATAAATGCACGAAGGTGTAATGAAGGCATGGCTAGAGTCTTCTCACTTAAACGGCGGTAACGTTGCTTATGTAGAAGATCTGTACGAATCGTACTTAGACGATGCCACTTCTGTATCAGAAGAATGGCGTCAAATGTTCGACCAATTACCAAAGGTAGATGGGGTCGATGTCGAAAGTAAACATTCTGAAATCCGAGCACAATTTGTTCAGCTTGCAAAAAACAAGCACAGAGAAGTGGCGGTAGTTGGTGGAAATGCCGATGATGCAAAACAAGTTAAGGTATTGCAACTTATCAATGCATTTAGGTTTCGCGGTCATCAAAACGCTAACTTAGATCCACTTAATTTATGGAAAAGAGAACGAGTCCGCGACTTAGAACTTTCTTACCATGACCTTTCTGAATCAGATTTTGACCGTGAATTTAATGTCGGTTCATTCGCATCTGCCACAGATACTATGCCTTTGGGTGAACTTTACAGCGCGTTGCAAAAAACTTACTGTGGTTCGATTGGTGCAGAATATATGCACATTACGTCGACAGAAGAAAAACGTTGGTTACAACAGCGCTTAGAATCAGTTCATTCTAAACCTCGATTTGATAATGAAACCAAATTACGTATTCTTCATGGTTTAACAGCCGCAGACGGTCTTGAAAAATACCTTGGTGCTAAATTTCCAGGTGCTAAACGCTTCTCTTTGGAAGGTGGTGATTCTCTTGTTCCAATGCTTAAGGAACTGATCCATCGTGCAGGTGAAAGCGGCCAAGAAGAAGTTGTAATTGGTATGGCCCACCGAGGTCGTTTAAATGTTTTAATTAACGTCATGGGTAAAAACCCATCTGAGTTGTTTGATGAGTTCGCGGGTAAAATCAAATCAAGCAGTTCTGGTGATGTTAAGTACCATATGGGTTATTCATCTGACTTTACTACCAAAGGTGGTAATGTGCATATGGTGCTTTCGTTTAACCCATCACACTTAGAAATTGTTAACCCAGTTGTTATGGGCTCAGTACGTGCTCGTTTAGACCGTTTAGGTCGCAATACTGGTTCAAAAGCGTTGCCTATCACTATTCACGGTGACTCAGCCATTGCGGGTCAAGGTGTTGTGCAAGAAACATTCAATTTATCTCAAACTCGTGCGTTTAGTGTCGGTGGCACAGTTCGAATAGTTGTGAATAATCAAGTTGGTTTTACAACGTCTAAAAAAGAAGATGTGCGTTCTACAGAGTACTGTACAGATATTGCTAAAATGGTACAGGCGCCAATCTTCCATGTTAACGCGGATGATCCAGAAGCTGTTGCATTAGTAACACATATCGCGCTTGATTTTAGAAATCAATTTAAGCGTGATGTGGTAATTGATTTAGTATGTTACCGTCGCCACGGCCATAACGAAGCTGATGAGCCAAGTGCAACTCAGCCATTGATGTATCAAAAAATTAAAAAGCATCCAGTTCCTCGTGAACTATATGCAAAACAGCTTGCTGCCGAAGGTGTTATACCTCTAGAGGAAAGCTCGCACTTAGCTGATACTTATCGCAATAGTTTAGATGGCGGCACCTGCGTTGTTTCTGAGATAGCGCCAGAAACTAAGCATTCTTCTGATTGGGCTAAGTTTGTTGGTCACGATTGGGACACACCTTACGACGCTAAAGTAAACATCGATAAACTCAAAGAGCTTGCTGTTAAAATCGCAACTATTCCAGAAGGTCATAAAGCACAATCTCGAGTCCAAAAAATTTACGATGACCGTAAATTGATGGCTGTAGGGGAAAAACCGCTTGATTGGGGTATGGCTGAAACACTAGCATATGCAACTTTGGTTGACACTGGTACAGAAATCCGTATGACAGGTCAAGATTCAGGTCGTGGTACTTTCTTCCATCGTCATGCTGTTGTTCATAATCAGAAAGATGCTACAACTTACCTGCCACTGCAAAATATCAGTGAAAACCAAGGTATGTTTGAAGTATACGACTCTGTGTTGTCTGAAGAAGCGGTGCTTGCGTTTGAATATGGTTATGCTACGGCAGAGCCAACTACGTTAGTTCTTTGGGAAGCCCAATTTGGTGACTTCGCAAATGGTGCACAAGTAGTATTTGACCAATTCTTAAGTTCTGGTGAGCAAAAGTGGGGTCGTTTATGTGGCTTAACTGTCATGTTACCGCATGGCTACGAAGGTCAAGGCCCTGAGCATAGTTCAGCGCGTCTTGAGCGTTTCTTACAACTTTGTGCTGATCACAATATGCAAGTATGTGTTCCTTCGACACCCGCACAAGTGTATGCAATGCTGCGTCGTCAGCAGGTACGTCCACTACGCCGTCCATTAATCGTAATGACACCAAAATCATTATTACGTCATCCACTTGCTGTGTCTTCTTTAGAAGAGTTAGCTGATGGTACATTCCAAAATATCATCGGTGAAATTGATGATATTAAAGCTGAGAATGTCGATCGTGTGGTTTTCTGTAGTGGTAAAGTGTACTACGAATTATTACAAGAACGCCGTGCTAAAGAATTAAACAATGTTGCAATCGTACGTGTTGAGCAGCTTTATCCGTTCCCTCACAAAGAAATGACGGATTTAATGGCAAATTACCAACATGTAAAAGAGTTTGTTTGGTGTCAAGAAGAGCCACAAAATCAAGGTGCTTGGTATTGTTCTCAACATCATTTTGTTGATGCAATTCCAGCAGGCGCAAAACTATCATACGCAGGTCGTAAAGCATCCGCTTCACCAGCATGTGGTTATATGTCTGTTCATACCGCAGAGCAAAATGCACTCATCGCTGCGGCGCTCAATATCGACACAAAGGGATAAAGATGACTATCGAAATCAAAGTACCTGTACTTCCAGAATCAGTTGCAGATGCAACAATTGCCACATGGCATGTCAGTGTTGGTGATAAAGTTAGCCGAGATCAAAACTTGGTTGATATTGAAACAGACAAAGTAGTTTTAGAAGTTGTTGCACCACAAGACGGTGTAGTTACTTCAATTTCTCAACAAGAAGGTGCGACAGTTTTAGGTCAGCAAGTTATTGCGCTTATCGGCGCAAGTGACGCGACTGCTGTTGCACAAGAACAAACAGCCGCGCCTGTGGCTCAGGCGCCAGTATCAGAAGGTAATGCAGTGGATATTCTAGTTCCAGTTCTTCCAGAATCAGTAGCAGACGCTACCATCGCAACTTGGCATGTAAAACCAGGTGAAGCAGTTAGCCGTGATCAAAATTTAGTTGATATCGAGACAGATAAAGTAGTACTTGAAGTGGTTGCTCCTGCCGATGGCGTAATGGGTGAACAACTTCATGGCGAAGGTGAAACTGTACTTGGTCAACAGTTAATTGGTAAGTTACTTGCTGGTGCGACTGCTTCAGCAACGCCAGCTGCAGCGCCTGCACCAAGTGCCGCTCCTGCAGCTGCTGCGAGCGATGATAGTGCTTCAGATGTATTAACTCCTTCAGTACGTCGTTTAATCGCGGAAAAAGGCCTTGATGCAAGCAAAATCAAAGGTACTGGTAAAGGTGGCCGTGTGACTAAAGAAGACGTTGATGCATTCTTAAAAGCGCCAGCGGCAACTTCAGCGCCAGTGGCAACACCGGCAGCACTTGCAGGTCGTACACAAAAACGTGTACCTATGACACGCTTACGTAAAACAATTGCAAATCGTTTACTAGAAGCAAAAAATTCAACTGCTATGCTTACTACATTTAATGAAGTAAACATGAAACCTATCATGGATCTTCGTAAGCAGTATCAAGATGTATTTGAAAAGCGTCACGGTATTCGTTTAGGCTTTATGTCTTTTTATGTTAAAGCGGTTACTGAAGCATTAAAACGCTTCCCAGATGTTAATGCTTCAATTGATGGTGATGATATTGTTTATCACAACTATTTTGATATCAGCATCGCTGTTTCTACTCCACGTGGCTTAGTCACTCCAGTATTACGTGATTGTGACAAACTTTCAGTTGCTGAAATTGAACAAGGTATTCGTGATTTAGCAATCAAAGGTCGTGACGGTAAGCTTACGATGGACGACATGACTGGCGGTAACTTCACTATTACTAATGGTGGCGTATTTGGTTCGTTGTTATCAACACCAATTATCAATTTGCCACAGTCTTCTATCTTAGGTATGCATAAAATCCAAGATCGCCCAATGGCTGTTAATGGTAAAGTTGAAATACTTCCGATGATGTATTTGGCACTTTCTTATGATCATCGTCAAATCGATGGTAAAGAATCAGTTGGTTTCTTAGTAACAATTAAAGAGTTGTTAGAAGATCCAACACGTCTATTACTTGATGTGTAATAGAATTTGATTATAAAACAAGCTGTGATACCTATTCACGGCTTTTTTTATGACTGTTTGCGGGTAAGGTGTTTCATTGTAACACTTGCAGATCTATACTACCTGCGCAATTTGGGATGGTTGATTATTAGTTTAATAATTAGCCCTTTTAGTAAAAAACATTGGATAAAACATCATGAATTTGCATGAGTATCAGGCAAAACAACTGTTTGCCGAATATGGTTTACCTGTATCTGAGGGTTTCGCTTGTGACACTCCTCAAGAAGCTGCTGAAGCTGCTGATAAAATCGGCGGAAATATGTGGGTTGTTAAAACTCAAGTTCACGCAGGCGGACGTGGTAAAGCTGGCGGTGTAAAGCTAGTTAAGACTAAAGAAGAAATCAAAGAGTTTGCACAGCACTGGTTAGGTAAAAACCTAGTTACTTACCAAACTGATGCTAATGGCCAACCAGTTTCTAAAATCTTAGTAGAAAGCTGTACTGATATCGCGAATGAATTATATCTTGGCGCTGTTGTAGACCGTGGTTCACGTAAAGTTGTGTTCATGGCCTCTACTGAAGGTGGTGTTGAGATTGAGAAAGTTGCTGAAGAAACTCCAGAGTTAATTCATAAAGCTATTATCGATCCATTAGTAGGCCCACAAGCTTACCAAGCGCGCGAGTTAGGTTTTAAACTTGGTTTAAACCCAGATCAAATGAAACAATTTACTAAGATCTTCATGGGTCTTGCTAAAATGTTCAACGATTTTGACTTTGCATTATTAGAAATCAACCCATTAGTAATCACTGAGCAAGGTAACTTACATTGTTTAGATGGTAAAATTGGTGTGGATGGTAATGCGTTATATCGTCAACCAAAAATCCGTGCAATGCGCGATCCTTCTCAAGAAGATGAGCGTGAAGCACAAGCTGCACAATGGGAACTTAACTACGTTGCATTAGATGGCAATGTTGGTTGTATGGTTAACGGTGCTGGTCTTGCAATGGGTACTATGGACATTGTAAATCTTCACGGTGGAAAACCAGCTAACTTCCTAGATGTTGGCGGCGGCGCAACTAAAGAACGTGTTGCTGAAGCATTCAAAATTATCCTTTCTGACTCTAATGTTAAAGCTGTTTTAGTTAACATTTTTGGTGGTATCGTTCGTTGTGACATGATTGCCGAAGGTATCATTGGTGCAGTGAAAGAAGTGGGCGTTACAATTCCAGTAGTTGTTCGTTTAGAAGGTACTAACGCTGAATTAGGCCGTCAAGTATTAGCAAACTCTGGTTTAGATATCATTGCTGCTGAATCATTAACTGATGCTGCTGAAAAAGTAGTTGCTGCTGCGGAGAGCAAATAATGTCTGTATTAATTAATAAAGATACTAAAGTAATTTGCCAAGGTTTTACTGGCGGTCAAGGTACTTTTCACTCTGAGCAAGCAATTGCTTATGGTACACAAATGGTTGGTGGTGTAAGCCCTGGTAAAGGCGGTCAAACGCATTTAGGTTTACCAGTGTTTAACACGGTACGTGATGCTGTTGATGCTACAGGCGCAACTGCTTCTGTGATTTATGTTCCAGCACCATTTTGTAAAGATGCTATCTTAGAAGCAATCGATGCAGGTATTGAACTAATCGTTTGTATCACAGAAGGTATTCCTACTTTAGATATGGTTGACGTGAAAGTTAAACTTGAGCAGACAGGCGTTCGCATGATCGGCCCTAACTGCCCAGGTGTAATCACACCAGGCGAAACTAAAATCGGTATCATGCCTGGTCATATCCATTTACCAGGTAAAGTAGGTATTGTTTCACGTTCAGGTACTCTAACGTACGAAGCCGTTAAACAAACTACAGATTATGGTTTTGGCCAGTCAACATGTGTTGGTATCGGTGGTGATCCAATCCCAGGTACAAACTTCATTGACGTATTAAAATTATTCCAAGAAGATCCACAAACTGAAGCAATCGTAATGATCGGTGAAATCGGTGGTACAGCAGAAGAAGAAGCTGCTGAATACATCAAAGCACACGTTACAAAACCAGTTGTATCTTACATTGCTGGTGTTACTGCACCAGAAGGTAAGCGTATGGGTCATGCTGGTGCAATCATCGCTGGCGGTAAAGGTACAGCAGTTGAGAAATTTGCAGCGCTAGAAGCTGCAGGTGTTAAAACTGTTCGTTCACTTGCTGACATCGGTAAAGCACTTAAAGAGAAAACAGGCTGGTAATCAGTTTGTTTTATCTAAAAAAAGGCTACTAACGTAGCCTTTTTTATTGAGTCAAGTTATACAAATATCTCTGTAATTATGTGATTAAACCTGTTCGAAACCTTTTAGATTTGCAATAATGGCGCAGTATTTTTTTTGCAAAACACTCAGAGGAAACTTATTCCATGGCGGAAATTGAACATCGCCCAAGCAACTTTATTCGTACTATTATCGATAAAGATCTCGCATCAGGAAAACACACTAGCACATATACTCGTTTTCCACCTGAACCAAATGGCTACCTTCATATTGGTCATGCAAAATCAATTTGTTTAAACTTTGGTATTGCACAAGATTACCAGGGTAAATGTAATTTACGTTTTGATGATACTAACCCAGAAAAAGAAGATATCGACTTTGTAAATTCAATTCAAGAAGATGTAAAGTGGTTAGGTTTTCAGTGGGATGGCGACATTCAGTATTCATCAAACTACTTCGACAAACTGTATGGCTATGCAGTTGAGTTAATCACTAAAGGCCTTGCGTATGTTTGTTTTTTAACACCAGAGCAGGCACGAGAGTATCGCGGTACGTTAACCGAGCCGGGTAAAAACAGTCCTTATCGTGATACAAGTGTTGAAGAAAACTTAGCTTTATTTGCAAAAATGAAAGAAGGCGGTTTTAAAGAGGGTGAGTGTGTTTTACGTGCCAAAATTGATATGGCCAGCTCATTCATGGTATTGCGTGACCCAATTATTTATCGTATTCGTTTTGCTCACCATCACCAAACCGGTGATAAATGGTGTATTTACCCAATGTACGATTTCACGCATTGTATTTCTGATGCGCTTGAAGGGATCACTCATTCACTGTGTACATTAGAATTCCAGGATAACCGTCGTTTATATGATTGGGTACTTGATAATATTTCTATCGATTGTCACCCACAGCAAATTGAGTTTTCTCGTTTAAATCTTGAATATACTTTGATGTCAAAACGTAAACTACAAAGTTTAGTTGAAGATAAGCATGTTGATGGTTGGGACGACCCGCGTATGCCAACCATTGCTGGTCTTCGTCGTCGTGGTTATCCAGCTTCTTCATTACGTGAATTTAGTAAACGTATTGGTATTACTAAGCAAGAAAACATGGTCGAAATGGGCATGTTAGAAGCGTGTGTTCGTGAAGATTTAAATGAATCTGCTGGTCGTGCGATGGCTGTTCTTAATCCAGTGAAAGTTGTGATTGAGAATTACCCTGCTGATCAAGTCGAAATGCTGACAGCAGCGAATCATCCAAATAAAGAAGAGATGGGTCATCGTGAACTACCGTTTACTCAAACGCTTTTTATTGAAGCTGATGATTTTAAAGTTGAAGCTAATAAACAATTTAAACGTTTAGTCTTGGGTAAAGAAGTTCGTTTACGTAATGCTTATGTAATAAAAGCAGAGCGAATCGAACAAGATGAGCAGGGAAATATTACAACAATTTTCTGTAGTTACGATCCTGAGACTTTAGGTAAAAATCCAGCTGATGGCCGTAAGGTTAAAGGCGTGATCCATTGGGTGTCTGCAAGTCATGGTATAAACGCAGAAGTTCGATTATATGATCGCTTGTTTAACGTGCCAAACCCAGCAACTGCTGAAGATTATGCGACAGTTATTAATCCTAGCTCTTTAGTAATTGTGAAAAATGCAGTACTTGAGCCTTCTTTAGCACTGGCAGCTAAAGAGCAATCGTATCAATTTGAACGTACAGGTTATTTCTGTCGTGATAATAAATCTGATGAGTTGGTTTTCAACCAAACAGTTGGATTACGTGATACGTGGGAAAATAATTGATAAGACGAGTGTCTTATTAATTACCTTAAACTAAAAAAGCTCCTAAAAGGAGCTTTTTTAATCAGTAAAATAATTAACTATTACTGTCAGAGAAGGCTTTACACGCTGCAGTATCTTCACATTCGCCATAAAGATACAAAGAATGATTGGTAAGTTTTATACCATTGGTCGAAGCAATTTCAATTTGACGACTTTCAATTAGATCATCTTCAAACTCAACCACTTTACCACATTTTAAACATACTAAATGATCGTGGTGGGTAATACCCGATAATTCAAAAACTGATTTACCGCCTTCAAAATGATGGCGTGATACTATACCCGCATCATCAAATTGGTTTAATACTCGATAAACGGTAGCAAGACCAATCTCTTCACCTTTCTCTAGTAAAACTTTGTAAACATCTTCTGCACTAATGTGTTGGTTTTCTGGTAGTTGCAGAATTTCCAAAATTTTAATACGCGGTAATGTTACCTTTAGTCCGGCTTTTTTTAACTCTAAGTTATGATCTGACATTAATTCCGTTCTCGATTCAGGTTATGGCAGCAAAATAAACTAGTTGTTACACGACGACAAACTATTACTGCAAAATAAAATGGAAGCAAACTAACAAGTTAGTTTGCTTTAATCTACTGTTAATCTTCCAACTCTGCAAGACACATTTCTTCGTAAACTTGCTTACACCATTGTTTAATTCGCTGCTCAGTAAGCTCAGGTTGACGATCTTCATCTATCCCTAAACCAACAAAGTGGTCATTATCAACAAGTGCTTTTGATGCTTCAAAGTTATAGCTGGCTGTTGGCCAGTTACCAATGATCACGCCGCCTTTTTTCTCAACGATGTCACGAACCATACCCATAGCATCAAGGAAATATTCTGAATAATCTTCTTGATCACCACAACCAAAAATAGCAGCTAACTTGCCATCAAAGTCGATTTCTTCAAGTTCAGGAAAAAAATCATCCCAATCACATTGGGCTTCACCGTAATACCAAGTTGGAATACCGAATAACAATAAATCAAATTCAGCGATTTGCTCTTTACTACTTTTAGCGATATCAAATACATCAACTAATTTTTTACCCAGTTCTTTTTGGATTTGTTTAGCTACATGCTCGGTATTACCGGTATCACTTCCAAAAAATATGCCTACGCTTGCCATATCTATTAACCTTTTATCTATCTAAAGCTAGTTTCTCTTGCAAAATTGTTTCAATCAAAGCACTGCGACTGATTTGTTGCGCGTCAGCCATATCATTTAAGGCTTGATAAAGTTCAGATGAAATTTTAAATTCCACTCGCTTTAAACCGCGTGCTTTGTCACGTTTAAGTTGATTACGTTTATTGACCTTAAGCTGTAAATCTCTTGGCAGAGGATTTGTTTTTGGTCTGCCTGGACGTTTATCATCTTCAAATAAGTCAATGGTAATTCTATCTGTTTCAGCTTTGGCCATCGTTAACCAACCCCAGCGCCTTGCCAAAACACCTGAATTAGGCCCTTAGCAATAAAGCCTGAGCAGCCTAGGAATAATACTAGCCATACAATGGTACGACCAAATTTAGGTACGTCACCTTTTTTCAAAACATCTTGAATTGCCATGCCGATAAAAAAGAAAATACCAGCTAGGGCAAAATATAAGCCTAATGTTTCGAATTCATTGATTAGTTTACTGAGCACAATTTTCGACCTATCAAACAAACGGCGGGCACTATAGCATAAAAACTTTTATTTATTTAGTGCGCTAACCCAATAAAAAAGCAGTAATTGCATTATTTACTGCTGTCGGTTTTTCTGCATGTAGCCAGTGGCCGGTACCATGAATAATTTTTGCCTGACATTTTGGAAATAGTGACAAAAATGTCGGCCTTTGTGATGCATCTATATAGTCAGATTCACTGCCTTTTAAAAACAAGGTCGGCTTGTCAAAAGCAACCCCAGTAGGCGCACTGAGAATATTAGCATATTCTTGTTTTAAAACTGTATGATTAAACTTCCACTGATAACCATTTTCACCTTTAATAAGACTTTTAAGTAAAAATTGGCGTACACCAGCTTCATTTATTGACTGCGCTAATATTTCATCAGCCTGTTTTCTGTCAGTTATCTGTTGCTCAGCCACTGCAAACAAGCCGTCAAACACATTATCATGGCGACGTATCTGATACGTAACAGGGGCAATATCGAGCACAATTAGTTTATCAACTTTTTCAGCGACACTTAGTGCACATTGCATTGCTACTTTTCCACCCATAGAGTGGCCAATAAAGTGAGCATGTTTTATATCTAGCTCATCCATTAATGCAAAAATATCATCCGCCATTGCAGCGTAGCTCATTTGCTCATTGTGTGGTGATTGCCCATGATTTCGAAGATCAATCGCAGTCACTTTGTAATGATTACTCAGCGCTTTACTAATAACATTGAGATTTTCTAAAGACCCAAACAAACCGTGAATAATAATAACATCAGCACCTGCGCCAAATTGTTGATAATGTAATGTCATCTCTATCCTAAGCCAATAATTTGGGCGACATTTTGCCCATCCAAATTAGAAAAAGCAAACCATAGAGTAATATTTAAAATCAGGATATAATTATCGACGATTGAGCTAATTGAAATAGCATCTCAGATAGGAAAAACATGAAAAAAATAGAAATAGATGACGAGCTATATCAGTACATTGCAAGCAATACTCAAAGTATTGGTGAGAGTGCTTCACAAATATTGCGTCGTTTATTAAATTTATCCCAGTCAGAATCTTTGCCACCTATTGCTGAACCGGTTGAAACAATTATCCAAGATGATGTTTTACCAGAGCAACAGCCACAAGCCGTAGTGCCATATAAAGGAAATGTGTTTAACATTCTAAATAAAGAAGAACTAGCGATGCAAAAAGGCGCTGTTGGCCGCTTCTTATTTATTTTGGCTGCTTTTTATCGTACGCATAAAAAAGATTTTAAGATTGTGCTTGATATTAAAGGGCGCGATCGAGTCTATTTTGCCAGTAGTAAAGAAGAGTTATTGGAAGGGGGCAATAGCATGAACCCTAAGAATATCCCCGATAGTACTTACTGGGTTATGACTAATTCTAATACCACTCGTAAAAAGATGATGTTACACGAAGTTGCAATATCATTAGGCTACACTAACGAGCAAGCTGAAATTATTCGCGATTATTTATAAGGAAAGAAAATGGCAATTCACCCAAGAGCGGGACAGGTAGCGCAGCAGCGAGATTTAGTAAACATTCCAAAATTAATATCGGCTTATTATTTAAATGAACCAGATGTTGAAGAGTTTCCGGAGCAAAAAGTTGCCTTTGGTACCTCTGGTCATCGTGGTTGTTCATTTAATACTCAGTTTAACGAGTCGCATATTTTGGCTGTGACTCAAGCTATTTGTGATTATCGTCGCCAGAATGGGATTTTTGGTCCATTGTTCTTAGGTAAAGATACCCATGCTTTATCAGAAGCTGCGTTTAATTCCGCGATTGAAGTCCTTGTTGCCAACGAAGTCCAAGTCATTGTTCAAGAAAATGATGATTTCACCCCGACGCCTGTTATAAGCCACGCGATTGTGGCACATAACCAAAAGAATCCACATGAATTAGCCGATGGCATTGTGGTAACACCATCACATAATCCACCGCAAGATGGCGGATTTAAATATAATCCACCCAATGGTGGCCCTGCAGATACAGATATTACTAAATGGGTTGAAGATAGAGCCAATCATCTGTTACTTGAAGATTTAGTTGAAGTTGAAATATTTCCTTTTGCAAAAGCCGCTCGCTCTGGGTTTGTAAAATATCAAGATTTAATAACACCTTATGTTGATGATCTTGAAAATGTGATTAACTTAAAAGCAATTGCTGAGTCAGGTATTAGCATTGGTGTTGATCCATTAGGTGGTTCAGGTATTCATTTTTGGCCAGTGATCACAAAAAAATATGGATTAAACCTTACTGTTGTAAATGACATTGTAGATCCAGCTTTTGGATTTATGAGCCTAGATAAAGACGGTAAAATCCGTATGGATTGTTCATCACCGTATGCGATGGCTAATTTGATTGCGATTAAAGATAAATTCGATATTGGTATCGGTAATGATCCCGATTATGACCGCCACGGCATTGTCACCGCTGACGGTTTGATGAACCCAAATCACTTTTTAGCTGTTGCAATCGATTATTTGCTGTCACATCGTAAACAATGGCCAGCATCAGCAAAAATAGGGAAAACACTGGTTTCAAGTGCGATGATTGATAAAGTTGTTGCACGTAATAACCGTCAAGTTGAGGAAGTACCTGTTGGTTTTAAATGGTTTGTTGAAGGCCTAGCAAATGCCACACTTGCTTTTGGTGGCGAAGAGAGTGCTGGTGCTTCTTTTTTACGCTTAGATGGCACAGTGTGGAATACTGATAAAGACGGCTTTATTTTAGGTTTATTAGCTGCTGAGATTCTCGCTGTGACAGGTAAAACACCTAGCGAACTTTATCGTGAGCTTGAGCAAGAGTTTGGCGCGCCTATTTATCGTCGCCTTGATGCTGCAGCAAATCGTGAGCAAAAAGCAAAGTTAGGAAAATTACAAGCAAGCGATTTAACCGCCACAACCCTTGCTGGAGATCCTATTTTAGCTAAGCTTACTCATGCTCCTGGAAACGGCGCAGCCATTGGTGGCTTGAAAGTTGTGACTGAAAATGGCTGGTTTGCAGCAAGACCTTCAGGTACCGAAGATATTTATAAAATATATTTAGAATCATTTAAAGGTGAAGAGCATTTAGCATTACTTGAAAAAGAAGCGCGTGCGCTGGTTGATTCAGTGATTAGCTAATCTTCAATAAAATTATAAAGGCGGCTTAGACCGCCTTTTTGTTATCCAAAATTTGTTCAAAGGACGTTCCATGTATCTCACACAATTACAAACTGATGGCGATTTCTTATCGCTTTCACGTCAACATGAATGGCATTTAGCAGCAAGCCAATTTACATTAAAAAATGGCACCAAAGTAGCTATCCTCGATACTGGTGTTATCCAGTTTGAACCATTGGTAGAGACTAATAAAGACATTATCATTTCAAGTGCAATTCATGGTAATGAAACAGCACCCATTGAGATATGTGACGAACTTATAAAAGCAATTTTGCTTGAAGAACTCGAACTTACACAGCGAGTAATGTTTATTTTTGGCAATCCTGCGTCCATTAATATTGGTGACAGATTTGTCGAAGAAAACTTGAACCGTTTATTTAGTGGTGCCCATACTCAAGCACCCGCAAATAATGAACGATTACGCGCGGCTAAATTAGAACAATACGTTGCTGATTTTTACAATGCGGTGCAAGAGGGGCGTCGTCGTTATCATTATGATTTACATACGGCTATTCGAGGCTCAAAAAATGAAAAATTTGCTGTTTATCCATTTTTGCATGGCAAGCCGTGGAAAAATGAACAGCTGAGTTTTTTATTAGCGTGCGGGGTCAATACCGTATTAATGATGAAATCCGCTGCGACGACGTTTAGCTATTATTCATCACATCAATTTGGTGCTGATGCGTTTACGGTGGAGCTTGGACAAGTAAAACCATTTGGTCACAATGATATGAGTCGTTTTATGCAGTGTAAGCAGAGTTTGACTGCATTAATTAGCCAAAAAGAAGTTCAATATCCGGAATTTAATCTATTAGATTTTGAGTTGTTTGAAGTACATCGTGCAATTAACCGTACAGAAGAAAAATTTAGTTTTAGCTTTGGTGAAGATGTCGAGAATTTTACTGGCTTCACTAAAGGAGCCTTACTTGCAACTGACGGCAAAACTGAATATTTCGCTGAAGTTGAAGGCGAAGCTGTTATATTTCCTAATGCGAACGTTGCATTAGGTCAACGAGCAGTTTTAACTGTGATCCCACTTAGTCAATTCGAAAACCTCGTATAAAAAACTTTCCACACTCTACGGATGTTCAACTAAAATTAGTTGAATATCCGTTTACGTTAACGTAAAGTCAGTGCAGTTTTAAACACATTTAGTACGCTAACTGAACGAATAAATAATTTTAGTTTTGTAGATTAACTGAATTATTCATTCAAAGTCAGATTGATGAATTAATTTTTCAGTTCTATCAAAACGGCAACTCAACAAATTAATAATAATGTAGCGACTGCACAACAACAGAGTAGGAAGGTTATGACGAATCCCAATAACGTGTCCTTGAATATTCACCATGAACTTTCATTTATTGATGGTCATGCGCTTAATATTCCAACACTTAAAATATTAAGTGAAAATGGTGACGTTTATCCTGGCGCAACAGTGCCAGACATCAATCAAGAAACAGCACTTCGCCTTTACCACACTATGCGTTTTATCCGTATGCTCGATGAGCGTATGCAAGCTGCGCAACGTCAGGGGCGGATCAGTTTTTATATGCAGTGCCTAGGTGAAGAAGCTGCGGTGACAGCCAGTGCTGCAGCACTTGATCAAGATGACATGATCATGGCGCAGTACCGCGAACAAGCGGCGTTACATTATCGTGGTTTTAGCCTCGAACAGTTTATGAACCAAATGTTTTCAAACGAACGTGATTTGGGTAAAGGCAGACAAATGCCAATCCACTATGGTTCGAACGCTTTAAATTACATGACTATCTCATCGCCGCTTGGCACTCAAATTCCACAAGCAAGTGGCCATGCCTATGGCCAAAAATTGAAGCATATTGATCCACAGACTGGCGAGCTTGGTTCTGAAATCGACAATATTACTATTTGTTATTTTGGTGAAGGTGCCGCGTCTGAAGGTGATTTCCATGCCGGTTTAAACATGGCTGCAGTGCTAAAGGCGCCGGTTATTTTCTTCGCCCGCAATAATGGTTATGCTATTTCAACCCCTGCTGATGAACAATTTGCAGGTGATGGTATTGCATCGCGCGGCGTAGGCTACGGGATTAAAACAATTCGTGTTGATGGGGCTGATGCATTAGCTGTATTTGCTGCAACCCAAGCAGCCCGTAAAATTTGTGTTACTACTGGTGAGCCAGTATTAATCGAATCAATTGCGTATCGCCTCGGTGCGCATTCGACTTCGGATGACCCATCAGGTTATCGTTCAAAAGAAGAAGAAGCGTCTCAACAGCTTAATTGCCCAATTGCCCGATTCAAAAAATGGTTAATTGCAAAAGAATGGCTTGATGAAGCGACTGACGAAAGCGAAAAAGAAAAAATCAGAGAGAGTATTCTCGAAGCTGTGAAAGTGGCTGAAAAAATTGCAAAACCAGCATTAGAAAGTTTGATATCAGATGTTTACGATGAGCCAATTCCATTATTAGTTGAACAATATGACGAATTAAAACAGCATATCTTGGCGCATCCACAGGCTTATCCTACCACTTCAGGGAGAATTAAATAATGGCTCAGATGAACATGCTGCAGGCAATTAACTCTGCGCTGGATATTTCGATGGCCGAGCATCCAAATGCTTGTATTTTCGGTGAAGATGTTGGTCATTTTGGTGGTGTTTTTCGTGCAACATCTGGTTTGCAAGAGCGTTATGGCAGACATCGCGTATTTAATACTCCTTTAACTGAACAAGGTATCTTGGGTTTTGCTAATGGTTTAGCCGCATTTGGTGCGCCAACAATTGCAGAGATCCAATTTGCTGATTATATTTTCCCAGCTTTTGATCAGATTGTTAATGAAACTGCCAAGTTTCGCTACCGTAGTGGTAACGAATTCAATGTTGGTAAACTGACTATTCGTACTCCATACGGCGGTGGTATTGCTGGGGGCTTATATCATTCTCAATCGCCAGAGGCTTATTTTGCACACACCCCAGGCATTAAAATTGTGGTGCCTCGTAATCCACATCAAGCGAAAGGCTTGCTGCGTGCTGCTATTTTAGACGATAACCCAGTATTATTTTTTGAACCAAAACGTTTGTATCGTGCCTCTATTGGTGAAGTGCCAACTGAAGATTACACCATTGAATTAGGTAAAGCCGAAGTCGTTAAAGAGGGCAAAGATGTCACTTTACTCGCTTGGGGTGCTCAGATGGAAATCATTGAGCAAGCAGCTAAATTGGCTGAGCAAGATGGTATAAGCTGCGAAATTATTGATTTGCGCAGTATTTTACCGTGGGACAGAGAAACAGTTGCACAATCAGTTATTAAAACTGGGCGTTTAGTTGTTAGTCATGAAGCGCCAATTACTAATGGCTTTGGGGCAGAAATTGCTGCAACGATCCAACAACATTGCTTTTTGCATTTAGAAGCGCCAATTTTACGTGTTTGTGGTTTAGATACGCCATACCCATTGGCTCTTGAAAAAGAATATGTACCCGATGCACTAAAAGTGCTCAGTGCGATTAAACAATCAGTCTCGTTTTAAGGATTATTCATGACGCAAGATTTTATATTACCTGATATTGGTGAAGGCATTGTTGAATGTGAAGTCGTTGAATGGCTCGTTGCAGAAGGTGATACCGTTAGTGAAGATCAACCTATTTGTGACGTAATGACTGATAAAGCACTGGTGCAAATTCCAGCAGTTTATTCAGGTGTGATTGCCAAGCTGTATTATCAAAAAGGCGAAATTGCGAAGGTTCACGCTCCCTTATTTGCTATGTCGGTTGCTGATGGTTCGCAAGTGAATGAACCCGAAATCAATTTGCCCGATACTTCCGCTGTCACAGCGGTGCAATCTGATATTTTAGAAGATTTTATATTACCTGACATTGGCGAAGGTATTGTGGAGTGCGAAATTGTTGACTGGTTAGTCACTGAAGGACAGCAAATCGAAGAAGATCAGGCTGTTTGTGATGTAATGACAGATAAGGCATTGGTGCAAATTCCAGCCAAATACAGTGGTATTGTCGAAAAGCTGTATTACCAAAAAGGTGAAATAGCGAAAGTGCACAGTCCAATCTTTCAAATGCGCTTAAGCCAAAGTAAACCAAGTGAAATTGTCACTGAGATTACGCCAGTTGTGGTCGCCGGCAATCCAAATACCATGGCACAGGTGACTAAGGCTGCTCAAGGAAAAGCATTAGCATCGCCAGCCGTAAGGCGACGTGCGCGTGAACTAGATGTCGATTTATCTGAAGTACCTGGCACCGGCAAAAATGGCCGTGTTTTCAAAGAAGACATCGAACGCTATCTTTCTTTACCAAAACCAGACCAGTCAGTGCTATCAGTCGAGACTAAAGTTCCAGCAGTAGTTTCAAGCAATGCAACACGAGTTGAGCCAATTCGCGGTATTAAAGCGGCTATGGCGAAACAAATGATGGCCTCTGTTACCACTATTCCACATTTTACCTTCAGTGATGAAATTGATTTAACACAAATTATTGATTTAAGATTGCAGCTTAAACAGCAATACCAAGATCAAGGCGTTAAATTAACCATGATGCCTTTTTTTGTAAAAGCATTATCGCTTGCGATCACTGAGTTCCCGGTACTTAATAGTCAAGTTAACGATGAATGTACCGAATTGACTTATTTTACTGATCATAATATCGGTATGGCAGTCGACTCGAAAATTGGTTTATTAGTACCGAATATCAAGCAGTGTCAGCAAAAAAGTATTATAGATATAGCACAAGAAATTAGCCGCTTAACTGATTCCGCCCGCGAAGGACGTGTTGCTCCAGATGATCTGAAAGGGGGAACTATTTCAATTTCAAATATTGGTGCAATTGGTGGTACAACCGCTACGCCTATCATTAATAAGCCAGAGGTTGCGATTGTCGCGCTTGGCAAAGTGCAGCATTTACCTCGTTTTGATGTCAATGGTAGTGTGGTTTCTCGTGCGATTATGCAAGTAAGTTGGTCGGGCGATCATCGAGTGATTGATGGTGGTACGATTGCGCGCTTTAATAATTTATGGAAAGAGTACTTAGAAAATCCAGCTAAAATGTTAATGGCAATGCGCTAATTTAAACAGCAATAAAAAACCCAGTGGAAACTGGGTTTTTTATTGTCTAGATAATTAACATCAAACAGCCTATCTATTTGGCCGAATTTTATTCCACCTTGCGATACTTTCAACGGCGTTATCCGTTTCTACGCGCGCTTGTTGCAACAAACTACGACACAAATTTGCGTATTCTTCAATTTGCTCATTTGAGGCTTGATGATTAATCAGCTTGAGTGTGATGTCGTTGATGTTTTCAAAATTAATATATTCCATATAAACATCCTTTTTTCCTACCGATAAGCAATAGTTGTGATTAAAAAACATACTATTTACGTTTTAAACTATGACCATTATTTTGAAACTTGCCAGCTTTGGTATGGTTAAATTATTAAAGGCAGCAAGGAAATTTGGTTTAAAAAAATTTAACAAACCCAAGACCATCATTAATAGAAGAAATAAAATCCATACCCAATAAATAGCGCTGGTACCGTTGAGTAAATAGAGGCAACTAAAGCTGCTTTAGGTGCAAGTGCAATGGCAGGAAATAACGCATCACCATCATTAGAAATAGCATTACTGATTAAACCACTGATTGGAATGATACCTTGTAAATAAAGACTGGTGACTAATATTTGTGGTCCGCAACCGGGTAATAAACCAATAATTGCACAAATAAGCGGAACAAATAAAACACCGTGCTGTAACCAATTAGCCAAGTCTAGTCCAAGAAAATTCACCATCAATTCATAACTAATAAAAGCAACAATGACCCAAGTGGTGACAAAATGTGTGTCTGCAACGACTTTTGGCCAAACTTGTTTTGGTGCATTTAATGGCGAGGTATTAATTAGCGGTTCATTGTTATTGCTAAATGACCAATTGATTAAGATAAAACCACATGCAAATACTGCAAACCACTGTGTAATAAAAGAAATCGTTTCACTATAAGCAGCGATATCAATTTGTAGCGCACTTAATAACCCAATAAGTAAACTAGGTATAAGCACAAACTGCCAAAAAATAGCCGCATAATGCTGTTTTACGCTAGAAGGGGGAGACTTTACTATAAATGAAGTGTTTGTTTGTTTTGGTATTAAAAAATTATCCTCATGGAATAAACGGATAAAAAACCCCGTGGCAATCGCGGTGCAAATTGAAACCGATAAAACCAGCAACGCGGTTTTTGGTTCTGTTGCTAATAACAAAAATGCGGCATCGCCCATCGTTGCAATAAGTACGGTCACCAAAGCGGCAAAGCTTGCTTTTTGTTGGGTATATTGCGTCACAATAACGATTGCGCCACCACATCCTGGTAGTGCACCCATGAATGCTGCAAATGGGATACTGAGATAAGGATGATCACAATAGCTTTGTTTTATTTTTTGCGGAATATAACGGCTAAATTGATGGAATAAAAATAATGTGCCAGCAACAAATACAGCGACTTGATAAAAGGCATCAACTAAAGCTTGTTTGATTAATAAATGAGTCGCGGGGTGGGCAAATAAAATTAAGACGGCAATAACAACAATTGAACGTTTTATTCGTGCCTTTTGGTAAAGTTGATTTGTGAGGATGGGATAAGAGACTGAGCTGTCCATAAAGTGCACCGAATTAAATTATTCAGTGCACTATAATTTAGATCTAAATGATAATCAATATCATTTGTTGCGTTGAAATTCTGAATTTTTATTCCAAGCAGGCCAGCTGCCATCTTGCGACAAGCTAAAACCTACTTGATAAAACAGTTGTAAATCTTCCACAGCGCCAGTTAAATCCCATTCATCTCGAAAGCGATCGCACGGCTGATGATAGCAGCCTTTTAGCACTAAACTCATACGTTTACGGTAGTTTTCTGTACTATCATCAAGCGCTTGTGTACCACCACCAGCGTACATAGCAGGCACACCCATATTAGCAAATGCAAAATGATCTGAGCGGTAATAGCCACCTGCTGCAGGTTTTGGATCGCCTGATATCGTGCGGTTTTGTGCTTTTGCGGCAACCGCTAAACGTGCATCAAGGTCCGATTTACCTAAGCCAACAACACTAATATCTTTTACGCGACCGAGTAAATTGAGGCTATCCATGTTGATGTTAGCAACAGTTTTGTTAGGTGCGATAATTGGATTAGCAGCATAAAACTTAGAGCCTAATAAACCTTGCTCTTCAGCAGTGACGGCTAAAAAAGTGACGGAACGTTCAGGCTGTTGGCCTAACATGGTAAATGCTTGTGCAACTTCAATTAAGCCAGCAGTACCGGTCGCGTTATCGTGTGCACCATTATAAATTTGGTCACCTTTACGGTTTTTATCAGTGCCTAAATGGTCCCAGTGCGCTGAATAAATAATGTGCTCATCACTTTTTGTGCTGCCAGGTAATGTGGCAATAAAGTTATTCGATACTGATTTTTTGATGGTATTTTTAACACTGACAGACGCAGTTAAATCACCCAAAGGCACATGATAGCTGCCTTGCGCCGCGTTTGTTTTTGCTTGTTCAAAATCAATGTTGGCTTCGGCAAATACTGCTTTTGCTGTTTCTACCGTGATCCAGCCTTCTACCGCAACGCGGTCCATATTGTTGTTTTCTTTTTGAAAACCAAATTGTGGGCCACTCCACGAGTTTTCAACTACCGACCAAGGATACGAGGCTGGTGCTGTTTCATGAATGATAATGGCACCGACTGCACCTTGGCGACTTGCCTCTTCAAACTTGTAAGTCCAACGGCCATAATATGTCATAGCTTCGCCCGTAAACTGGGCAGGATCTTTATTGATAAAACCCGGGTCATTAACCAGCATCACTACGGTTTTGCCCTTTACATCAACACCCTGATAATCATTCCAATTATATTCAGGTGCATTGATCCCATAACCGACAAAAACCAGTTGTGAGTTTTCAATTGCTTCACCTGCGCTAATTCGGCTAGAACCCATTACCATATCTTGTTTATATTGGTAAGACTTGCTACCTAACGTGAGGGTCATATTTGGGTCAGCTTCCAGCGAAACTAATGGCACTTCTTGTAAAAAGCTGTCGCCATTACCTGGTTTAAAGCCAAGGGCTTTAAATTGCTCTGTTAAATAGTTTAGTGTTAGCGTTTCACCTTCACTTGAAGGCGCACGGCCGCCAAACTCATCAGAGGCAAGCACTTTTATATGGTTAGCTAGTTCTGAGCTGTTAATGCTTTGATAAGCAATGTTTTGTTGTTCTGTTGAAATCCCAGTGCTCTGGCAGCCCGTTAAAACCGCCATGGAGACTAAAGATAAGGCAAATATTTTTTTCATTATAATTACTTTCCTTAAAAAGTTGGCTTTAGTATATGAACTTCAGTTAAATCAAACCAGTTTTTGCGGTAAAGTAGCGCGGTTTTTAGATTAATGGCTCAAAAGCCAAGGTTTGACAATGACTGACAAAACACACAGCGCTAACAAGCGCTTTGTTGCAGATACCCATTGGAGTGTAGCGTTTCTTGATGTGCCACTTTTTGCTCATCTTGACGCATTATTTTCTCTTTCATCTCACAGTGAATGGCCCTCGGTTGAGTGGTTTAATCAACTCTCAGATGGGATTGTGCTTGCTAGCGGGCAAAAGTTAAAATTTGTTGCCAATGATGATTTAGCCAACGAAACCCGTTATTACGAGCAAATTATTTATGAAACAGGGCAAGTGCCAACTCGGTTAGAAAATTGGCATGACTTATTTGGGGCATTTATTTGGTTATTGTTTCCAAAAACTAAAAGTTTACTTAATCAACTTCATATAAATGAGATCAATGAGTTTGGCTTAGTTGAGCGTTCAACCGCTCGCAATGCCATTACCTTATTTGACGAATGTGGTGTGATAGTCACCTACGACCCCACAGATCTATTGGCTTCGCAAATACCTGTCTTGTTGCAAACGCATCAATGGTCAGATGCGTTTGTTACTCATCGAGCTTTGTGGGGCAATCAAATTAACGCTTTTATGTTTGGTCATGCCAATTACGAAATGGCAACAAAACCGTATTTAGGGCTCACTGGTAAAGTATTATTTTTACCGCTTATCAGTGAATTTAACCTTTTATCACTAAAAAAGCAGTACCAGGAATTAGATGATGCACTTTGTAATCATATTAGTGATAATCAGGTACTTATAAATAATAAACAGTTATCACCCATGCCATTTCTAGGCATTCCTAATTGGTATGATGACAATCAAGATCCGCAGTTTTATCACAATACGGATTACTTTAGGCCTAAACGAAGGAATACATGATGATTGAAGTACTCGGGCTCAAAAAGAAATTTAAGCTCACCAAAGATCATAAAAAAAACAAACAAGAATTTGTTGATCCCCGCGAAGATGCCGATTATTTCCACTCCGTGCGAGATGTCAGCTTTTCATGCGGCAAAGGCGAAGTACTCGGGTTATTAGGCCCAAATGGCGCGGGAAAAACAACCACACTTCGTATGCTGTCAACTGCTTTACAACCGGATGCTGGCAACATAGTGATTAACGGTGTCGATGTGATTAAATCGCCTCTTGAAGCACGTAAAAAAATTGGTTTTTTATCGGGTTCTACCGGGTTATATGGCCGTTTAACTGCCAAAGAAAATATTGAATATTTTGCTCGTTTACATGGTATGAGTAAATTATCGGTAAAGAATCGCTGTGAAGAACTATTTGATATGCTTGATATGCACAGTTTTGTTGATAAACGAGCCGAGCATTTATCAACGGGCATGAAACAAAAAACTAATATTGCCCGTGCTGTAGTGCATTTCCCTGAAGTTGTGGTGCTCGATGAACCTACTACAGGGCTTGATATTATGACGACACAAACGGTGATTAAGTTTATTCAAGGCCTCAAAGAGCAGGGCACGCCAGTGATTTTCTCGACTCATCATCTTGATGAAATTGCTTTATTGTGTGAGCGCGTCACTGTTATTAACCAAGGTATTAGCTGTTTTAATGGCACTTTGAGCGAATTTAAGCAACAAGGTCAAAGTGATACTTTAAACCAAGCATTTTTAAATCTTTTGCAGGAGCCAAGCCATGTTTGAAGTTTTTCTCAAGGAATTGCGCGAACTATTGCGCGATAAAAAAACCTTATTGTTTGTTGTGGCTATGCCGATTTTAGTGTTTCCCATTATTTTTGGTTTAATTGGTTTTTTGATGAGCCAAGCAACGTTAGAAGCTGAGCAAAAAGTGCATACCTACGCGATTGCTAATGAAGCATTTGCTCCTTCTTTTGCTCAAGAGATGTTTTATCACAAAAGCTTTAAACAGACTGAAGCGGTTTACACCACTGTAGAGGAAATGAAACAAGCGGTGCGAGATGGCAAAATTGATGTTGGTATTATTATTCCAACCGAACCACGCGACAAACTGGCAGCCGGTGAACAAAGTAAATGGCAAGTGGTGTATAACGATGCATCGTCAATCAACTTTATCTTCAGTCGCGTAAAAGAAGCTATTGAGAATTTCTCTGGGGTATTACAAGCAGAACGCTTTTCCTTACTGGGCGTTGAACAAACGGCTCAAGCTGCATTATTGAAACCGATTGAGATTGAAAAAGTTGATACTGCAAATAAGCGTGAAAACTTGGGCGAAAAGCTCGGTGCGCTTATCCCTTATTTACTTATTCCTTTGGTGCTTGCAGGTGCTACTTATCCTGCGATTGATTTAGGTGCAGGCGAAAAAGAACGAGGCACCTTAGAGACATTATTACTGACACCTGTTACTCGTACTGAGCTTGTTTTAGGTAAGTTTTTAACCGTATTAACCAGCTCTTTGGCCACTGCACTGATAACTGTGGTGAGTATGGGCGTGTGGATGAGCTTGATCAGCCATTTTGTTGAGCTAAAAGCGCTCAAAGAAGCGGTAGGAACCATAGGTATATTGGATTTAAGTTTAATTCTGTTGATGCTTATCCCCCTTGCTGCTGTGTTTTCATCTGTTGTATTGGCTATCTCAATTTATGCTCGGACGTTTAAAGAAGCGCAAAATTATATGGGCCCATTGACCATGTTAGCATTTATGCCGTTATTAGTTGCTATGATGCCTAATATGGAACTGACCTATAAAACTGCAATGATCCCAATTACTAACGTGGCCCTTGCGATTAAAGATTTACTTAAAGGTACGGTAGATTATTCATTAGTTGGCATGATTTTTTGTGCAACTGTGGTATTAGCAGGTGTTTTAATGGCCTTTTGCGTTCATTGGTTTAAGAAAGAGTCGGTACTTTTTCGCTAAAACCAGTTAACCTTAGGCATCTTTTAAGCTCGTAATGATTACGAGCTTTTTTATTTTCTAAAAGACCTCTCTATTGTTATGAAAAAAACAGATAAAAAAATGAATACTGCGGTAATCAAACAGCTTAATGCATTATGTGATGAACTAACGTTTACCCTGACGGGCTTTCGCTATGTCAGTCATACTCTTGAAGCTAAGTCGACTCAATACGCTATTACCGTTTTATTGTATTTTGATACCCCAGAAAACAAAGACGCGGCGCAACTTAAAAAGGGTGAAATAGTGGCCTTAATTCAGTCGCTACTGCTACCTACAGGGCTCACTGTGAATGAAAAAGAGATAAAGTGGTTAATTGAGTAATACAGCAGATATTACCATTGTTAATATTTCTATGGGGTTATATCAGTATTTAAGTAATTGGCTAGCTTAGGGTAATACTGTTTTTGTGTATTCATTAAAATTTAACCATAAAAAAACCGTAGTGTAATGCTACGGTTTTTCAGACTAACAATATGAATTAATTAACCACGAATTTTAGCAATTAACTCAGCAACAACCGTGTCCAAGTTATACATGGCGTTTTCACCACTACGGCTCTTATATTCAACACAATTGTCATCAAGGTTGCGCTCGCCAATCACAAGAGTGTGTGGAATACCGATAAGTTCCATATCGTTAAACATCACACCTGGGCGCTCTTTACGGTCATCAAATAATACTTCAATGCCTGCAGCTTTAAGCTCTTGATAAATACGCTCAGCCACCGCAGGAATACGGTGCGACTTGTGCATATTCATTGGCACAATGGCAATTTGAAATGGTGCAATCGCTTTTGGCCATACTATGCCTTTAGCATCAAAGTTTTGCTCAATAGCAGCCGCTACGATCCGAGATACACCAATACCATAACAACCCATGGTCATGATTTGGTTTTTACCGGTTTCATTTAATACACC